>JBGCEB010000023.1:0-31783 GCA_045106075.1 Phycisphaerales bacterium | reverse complement strand
CCGCGGTCCTCATCGCGGTGATCGGATAACGGAGACGCACCCATGCCCGAGATGACCCTTGTCGCCTCGATCACCCACACGCTCGACCTCGCGCTGGCCAACGACCCCGATGTCGTTTGGCTCGGCGAGGACGTCGGGCTCAACGGCGGCGTGTTCCGCGTCACCGACGGACTCCAAGCTACGCACGGCAAGGACCGCGTGATCGACACGCCGCTCGATGAGTGAGGCATCATGGGCTCGGCGATCGGGCTTGCGATCGCGGGCATGCAAGCCGTCCCGGAGATCCAGTTCGACGGGGTCCTCGGCCCGGCGTACGACCAGTTCGTCCACCACGCCGCCCGGATGCGCACCCACACCCGCGGCTCGGTCACGGTGCCCATGACCGTCCGCGTCCCAGTCGGCGGCGGCATCCACGCTCCGGAACTCCACTCGGACTCGCCCGAGGTGATATATGCCCACTCGCCGGGCTGCAAGGTGCTGATGCCCTCGACGCCGTACGACGCCAAGGGGCTGCTGCTCGCCGCGATCAACGACCCAGACCCGGTCATGTTCTTCGAGCCCAAGCGTGTGTACCGCACGTTCAAAGAAGAAGTGCCCGAAGAGATGTACCAGATCGAGATCGGCAAAGCCAAGGTCGTCAGCGAGGGCGAAGACCTGACCGTTGTCACCTGGGGCGCCCCGGTCTTCCAATGCCTCGAAGCGATCGATCAACTGCCCGAGGACGTGTCGGTCGAGTTGATCGACCTGCGTTCGATCTTCCCGTGGGACATCGACACGGTGTGCGAGTCGGTCCGCAAGACCGGGCGCTGCGTGATCGTCCACGAGGCCCCGCTGACCGGCGGGTTTGGTGCTGAAGTGTCCAGCCGCATCCAGGAAGAATGCTTCCTGCATCTCCACGCCCCGGTGCAGCGTGTGGCGGGCTTCGACACGATCATGCCGTACTACAAACTCGAACTCGAATACCTGCCCGAGGCCCCGCGGATCCAGAAGGGCATCGAGGAGTGCTTGGCGTATTGACGTCAGACTCGTCTCGGCACCGTATTGATTAGAATCACGAACTTACTGCACACGATCTCGCATCAACGATCAGCAACGGAGCTTCGATGGCCGGCAAAGTCTCATCCGACCCCAACGTCTTCATCCTCCCCGACCTCGGCGAGGGCCTCGAAGAGGCCGAACTCATCGCGTGGAAGGTGAAGGAGGGCGACACCGTCGAAGAACACCAGATCATCGCTGAGATGGAAACCGACAAGGCGCTCGTTGAAGTCCCCAGCCCACGTGATGGCACGATCAAAACGCTCCACGGAGCTGACGGCGATGTGATCAAGGTCGGCGCCCACTTTGTGACCTACGAGGGCGGAGCGAACGCCTCCGCCGCAGAGGCACCGGCGCCCGCGTCAACGTCTACCGCCAAAACGGAAGATGAAGACGCCGGCACGGTGGTTGGAAAAATGAGTGACTCCACGCCCGGCATGGGTTCGAACGATGGCAAAGCTTTGGCTGCTCCGGCGGTGCGTCGTTTGGCCCGAGATTTGGGTGTCGACATTGATGCAGTCCGCGGCTCGGGTATTGGTGGACGCGTGACGTCCAAAGACGTCCGGTCAGCCGCTGAGAACGGCACGGGTTTGTCGTCCCCCGCTGCGACAAGTCCTGCTGCCAGCACAACCGGTCGCCAAGTGGCTCAGCAAGCTCCAGCAGCGCCGAATGCCCAAGCGACAACGCGTCGTCCGATGCCGACGACGCAGATTTCACCCAACTACAACCCGGCTCCGGCGGCACAGCCGCCATACCCGCCGCATTACCAACAGCAGCCACCCCAGTATCAACAGCCTGCGTATCCGCAGCCATACGCGCCGTATCCGTCGCCGTACGGCTACGCCCCACCACCGCCCTACTACGCGCCGTACCCATACCCGCCGCAACACATGCATGGGATGCCCGGGATGCCTCAACCCGGCGCAGGGATCCCCAGCGCTCCCGGGTACCACCCCGCGATGGGCTCGCGTCCGATTCCTGATCCCGCTCAAGCATCCCAGATCCAGCCGGGTCAGGATCTTGCCAAGACGCCCTTCCGCGGCGTGCGAAGAACAATCGCGAATCGATTGCGGGACTCAGTCAACACAGCAGTCCACTTTACGGTGGTCGACGAGGCCGACGTCACGGCACTCGATGACTATCGCCGTCAGGTCACCCAGCAAACGGGCGTCAAGCTCAGCTTTTTGCCTTTCGTTGGGGCGGCAGTTTGCCGGGCGCTCGCGGGGCGCTTTGGAGCAATGAACGCGGTGGTGGATGATCAGAATGAAGAGATCGTCCAACACGCGGCGGTTCACTTAGGTATCGCGACCGATACGGAGTCTGGCCTCATGGTGCCGGTGATCCCGAACGCGGATCAGATGGATCCGGTCCGGTTGGCCCAAGAGATTGCAACGACTGCGGCGAGCGCTCGTGATCGCTCTATCGCGCGTGATCGCTTGATGGGTTCGACTTTTACGATTTCCAATGTTGGTTCGCACGCGGGCAAGTTTGCAACGCCCGTGATCAACTACCCCGAAGTCGCGATCCTCGCGGTCGGCAAAGCCTACGACGCGGTCATCGTCCGCGACGGGCAACCGGCCGTCGGAAAGCTATTGCCATTGTCATTGGCATGCGATCACCGTGTCGTTGATGGCGCGACGGCTGCGTTGGCCCTTGCAGAAATCGTGCAGTTACTGCAGGATCCTGCATCGATCTAACAATGAAGGGTACGTGATGACGACTCATTCACCCTCGCCTGGCACCCGCCTCAAAGTTCCATGGTTTGGGCGATGGGGTGTGTTTGGGATTTCCTGGTTCGCCATGGTTGCCATATTGGTCCCACTTGTACTGGTGCCATTGCTCATGCAAGAGAGCCATGTCGCGGAGTTTGCCGACACAAAGCCCCGGGCACACGTCGTTGGATACATGTTGGTTGGCACCGTTTTGTTCTTGCTCGTGATCTTGATCCCCGCGATCTTCTGCGGGTTCGTGAGTTACCTCGTCACAACCCGACGTTGGTTCACACCGCCGACATTGGTTTTCTTACTCGTGCTTCTACTGCTAACGGCAGGTGTCGGCTGGGGTATTCAGCAGCGTACCGGACGTCAGATCGCTGCGAATGAAGCACTAGAACAGATGCACACGATCAACCGGGAAAACATCGAGTCTGCCCGCCGCGGTATCGAGACTGATGGCGACGCAATGCTCGATCTCGAAGATAGTCAACGCGCCGTTGAAGGTCTCCGAAATGCCGCGGAAGCCTCCGTGGACCCTGACGAGCAAGCAGTCCTTCGTATCGGCGCTGATTTGGGCGACCGCATGAATGAATATCTCGCAGCCTACAGCTTGGCTGTTGACCCTTTTCTTGAAACGGGCGCAACAGACGTTGAGAATGACATCACCGAAGATGAACTCCTTGAACGCATCGAGATGGTCGAACGGTCGATGGAGAAGAATGGCGAGTTTATCGGTTTTGTAGATCGGGTTCCGGCTATTCTAAAGATAGAGTTCGCCAACAAGACTTCTTTGAACCCGAAGTCACGTGCGGATGCCGTCGCTTCATTCCTCGGTGGGATGCACTACGAAGAAGTTGTGACGGTCCGTGAAAGCGAGCAGCGGATCTTGGCTGCCAGTCGCGAGCAGCTCATGGTGCTCTTGGATACATTCGGGCTCTGGGTCAACACGCCTGATGGGTTCGAGTTTTACGACAGTATCGATGACACCTATATCGAACGCTTTAATGCTGCGTTTTCAGAGATTCAGCTGGCAGCTGCCGAGCAGGTCGCGGCTCAGGAACGCATGTTTGGAGCGACTGCACCGGCGGAGTTGACCCCTTCAGAACAGCCTTAAAAAAACTCAGCCGAAGCTGAGTGAATGGTTCGTTTTTCGTCTGGTTTCAGTTGTGATTACAGCCCGTCTTTTTCGCCCATCATCTTGAGCATGTCGACGCAACGGTTGGCGTAGCCTGCTTCGTTGTCGTACCAGCTGATGATCTTGAAGAACTGATCATTGAGACCGATGCCAGCTTCGGAGTCGTAGATCGAGCTGTGCGGGTCGCCGATGAAGTCGCTGGATGCGACCTGCTCATCGGTGTAAGCCAGCACGCCCTTCATCGGTCCATCAGCAGCAGCCTTCATCGCCGCGTTGATCTCAGCGATGCTCGTTGATTTGCTGGTGCGGAAGGTGAGGTCAACTGCTGAAACGTCAGCGGTTGGCACACGGAACGCCATGCCGGTGAGCTTGCCCTTGGTCGCTGGCAAGCAGAGGCCGACAGCCTTGGCGGCGCCGGTGCTTGCTGGAATGATGTTTTGATACGCGTTACGTCCGCCACGCCAGTCCTTCTTCGACGGTCCGTCCTGCGTGGGCTGCGTTGCTGTCGCAGCGTGAACGGTTGTCATCAGACCTTCTTCGAGCCCGAAGTTATCAAGGATCACCTTGGTGATCGGTGCGAGGCAGTTAGTTGTGCAGCTCGCGTTCGAAACAATGAGATCCGTCGCAGCGTCATACTCGTCGTGGTTGACCTTGTAGCACAGAGTCTTGACGGTATCGGGCGACTTGGTGGGCGCGGAGATGAGAACACGTTTGCAGCCGTTGTTCTCGATATGCTTGTGCGCACCATCTTTGTCGACAAAGATCCCTGTTGATTCGAGGACATAGTCAACGCCCCAGTCGCCCCAAGGGAGGGCCGCGGGATCACGTTCTGCCTTGGTTTGCGTGGTGTATCCATTGACGGTGAAGCTGGTTTCGGTGGCGGAGACGTCAGCGGGTTTGCCGCCGACGAGGAATCGCCCGTGCATGGTGTCGTACTTAAGCAAGTACGCAAGGTTGTCTGCCGGCACCAGGTCGTTTACTGCTACGACTTCGATGCCAGGGGTGTTCATCGCCGCCCGATAGACGAGGCGACCGATGCGTCCAAATCCATTGATTCCGATCCGAATAGTCATCACGAAGCTCCTTCTTGCCGCCGCCTGCTTCAAACGTTGACGGGGTCACAACTCTAGGTCAGACCCCGCTTTTCTTCCAAGGAACACACTTTCGTAGCGGATTATTCCGGACTGAGACCTGTTCAAGCTTCGTCTATATCCGTCAAAGTCTTGGGGCGGAAGGACATACGCAAAGCGTTCATGACCGCTGCGACGTCGATCAGCTCTTGGAGCAATGCGCCGGCGACGGGAGTCAGCATCCCAGCGGCGGCAAACCCCATGCCTCCGATTGATAGCGCCATACCGCCAACCGCGCTTTGAAGAGCAATCCGCCGAAGACGGCTGGAGATATGGAAGAACTCGTCGACTCTTTCAAGGGCGTTATCCATCACCACGACGCCGGCAGCTTCGGTGGTGATGTCGCTGCCTCGGCCGAAGGCAATCCCAACAGTCGCCAGTGCGAGCGCCGGGGCGTCGTTGATGCCGTCACCGACAAAACAGGTCCGCGATCGTGCGGACTCTTCGCGCACTATTTGAACTTTTTCTTCGGGTTGTTTATCGGCATGAAAATCAGCAATACCAACTTTGGCAGCGAGCGCGCGGACTTCATGTTCACGATCCCCGGAAACCAGCATGACCTTTTCAAACTGGTGATGGCTCGTGAGATGTCGAATAAATGATGCGGAATCCTTCCGGGGTTCATCACGAAAGCGAATGAGCCCGGCGACACGTTCGTCGACCAAGATTACGCACTCGAGCCCGCCTTCGATGGCTGGGAGATTGGCTCGTTGAAGTTCATCAAGATTGCTGCGACCCGTGATGAGCACCTCGCGGCCGTCCACCAATCCGCGCAACCCGGCTCCGGGTTTTTCCGACACCTCGCTGGGTTCGAGTTTCGGAACGCATTGCCTCTTTGCTTCCTGAACAAGCGCTTCGGCGAGCGGGTGCTTTGAATATGGTTCGATCGCGCCGACCATCGAAAGTAGATCTTGCTCGGGAAAATCTGCCAGAATCTCAATGGCGGTCACCGTCGGCCGACCGTATGTGAGCGTGCCTGTTTTATCGAAGATAATCGTTCGACAGGTATCGATTGTTTCGAGTGCCGCCGGCTCTTTGATGATGATTCCGCGCTTGGCGGCGATCGAGATCGCACCGATGATCGCTGTTGGAATCGCGATCAACAACGGGCATGGCGTCGCGACAACCAGTACCGCGAGAAAGCGGACCGGATCTCCGCTGACAACCCAAGAACCGATCGCAATGACTAACGCAAGAGGTGTGTACCAGGCGCCGAGCGAGTCCCCTAAGCGTCGCATTGCGGGCCTGCGTTGCTCGGTTTCTCGCATGACCCGCATAATGCGGGCGTATCGAGAATCTTCAGCGATCCGGGTTGCTTCGATCGTGAGTGCGTACTCGCCGTTGATAGCCCCCGAGATGACCTCCGCGCCTGGCGCTTTGGACATGTTGTAGGGTTCGCCGGTGAGAAAGGACTCGTCCATCGAGCCGCGTCCCTCGATGACCATACCGTCTACAGGCGCGACGCCGTGTGGGTGGATGACAATCTTGTCCCCCACTGCGATCTCAACCAATGGGATTTCAACCATGGTTCCATTGCGCATGACATATGCCATCGCAGGAAGACGCGATGCGAGTGCTTTGAGTGCTGAAGACGCGTTCCCGACCGCCCATGCTTCAAGCGCTTCGCCGCCGGAAAGCATGAGCACCACAAGCACACCCGCGAGATGCTCATGAAGGAGCAGCGAAGTAACGATGGAGATACCCGCGAGCAAATCAGATCCGAACTTGCCACGAACGAGATTCCAGAGCAAATCAAGCACAAGCGGGAACCCGCCGAGTATCAACGCGATATCAAGCACCCAACGCGCTTCCGAAGCGTCTTGGCCGACGCCAAATCGGAGGATGAGGTAGGCCGCGATCGAGGCAACCGCCAGTCCCGCGATTGGCCAGACCTTTGCTTCCCACCAGTCGGCGAGGCGACGCTGTGGGGCGGATTCATCCAACTTTGATCGCCTGCAGGGTGTGACGGTGCATGATCTGACCTCCCATGATTGTTGCGACCGCGCGCCCGCGGACCGCGGTCCCTAGGAATGGCGTGTTGACGCTCTTTCCCTTGAGATCGTCCAGACCGATCACCCACTCTTGCTCGGGGTCGATAATGGTGATATCTGCCGGGCCGCCCGCGGTGAGTGAGCCAAGCCCCATCGCGTCGAGCCCGCACAGGCGTGCCGGCTCGATCGTCATGAGGGCGATGAGTCTTTCCCAACCGATGAGTCCGGGATGGACCAGTGCCTCTGCATAGAGCGCGAGTGCGATTTCGAGACCGATGATACCAAAGGCTGCGCTTGCCATTGGTCGCTGCTTCTCATCTGCCGTGTGCGGCGCGTGGTCGGTCGCGAGGACGGTGATGGTGCCGTCAGCGATGCCTCGACGCAGCGCGACAGCATCATCCCAAGTTCGAAGCGGCGGGTTCATTTTGGCGGCGGCTCCCATTCGTTCGATCGCGTCATCGGTCATCAACAGGTGGTGCGGGCTGGCTTCGCCGCTAACCGGCAAGCCTTGAGCCCGGGCGGCCCGGATGAGATCGACCGTGCCAGCCGAGCTGATGTGCTGAACGTGATACCGCGCACCGGTTTGACGCGCGAGTTCGATGTCCCGTGCGACGATCGATTCTTCGGCTTCTCTCGGCCAGCCAACCAGGCCCATGCGCAGCGAAACCTCGCCCTCGTGCATCACACTGCCAACCGTGGCTGCGGGATCTTGCGCGTGCTGCATGAAGATCCGATTGTGTTTTGCGCACAGTTCGAGCACTCGGCGCATCATGTCTGCGTCGGCAACCGCGTCTCCGTCGTCACTGATTCCAACAGCACCGGCATCCACGCACCCGGCGATGTCAGCGAGTCGAAGACCCTGTCGTCCGACGGTGCCGCATGAGACGCAAAACACGCGGCTACTCCCAACAAGCTCAGCACGCTCTTGAATCTGACGGACAACATCCGGCGTGTCGATCGCCGGGCTTGTATTTGGCATGCAGCAAACGGTGGTAAAACCTCCGGCCGCGGCCGCACGGGTGCCACTGGCGATATCTTCTTTGTGAACTTGGCCGGGCTCTCGCAAGTGCACATGGGGGTCGATGAGCCCGGGAGTCACCAAACAGCCCGCAGCTTCAACTACGGAGGCATCCGGAGCTTGTAACTCATTACCTATCTGCTCAATCCGTCCGTCTCGGATCAAGATGTCTGCAGGCTCATCCGTGTTGGATCCGGGGTCAATAAATCGTCCACCCGAGATCAAGATGGCTTTTCCGTTGATTCGGTCGCTCATGCACACAGGATAGGGAATGCCCGAGAACCCTGCCTGTTGGATGAACGGGTCAAGAGAGGGGAATGGATTGGCCGAGATCGTGGGCATATCCTTCCTTCCTTGGCCTGAAATGGCCTTGGAAGAGACGGGGCGTAGCGCAGCTTGGTTAGCGCGTCTGACTGGGGGTCAGAAGGTCGGAGGTTCGAATCCTCTCGCCCCGATTTGGAAGCGGAAGCCTGTTTGGTTTCCGCTTTTTCAATGCGCGGTCGTCTCGAACCACTCGAGTACATCCGACCCAGTGAGACTGGTTGTCCAAATCACCTCCTCATGCTTGCAGCGCATGATGCATGAATGATAAAATGGTCTAAGAAGGGGTAAACCATGCCAAGATTGATGAATCACGTTTTCTGCGGACTGACTTTGGTACTCGGGTGCTTGGGTCAACGGACCGTTGCTGCACCTGAACCAGCGGTGACATATCAGTCGATGCTGACCAACATCTATTTCGATGACGAGTCTGGCCTGATCAGCGTTCGTGATATCGACCTGGCGTTCGCACCCGAAGGCGAGATCAACGCGTCGGTGGCGCTGGTCGATTCTACCAACACCGTCGTTGCCAGCCACAAGTTCTACCCAGATCCGCGATGGCGCGAGGGTGTGTTCGCAAGATTGACCGAAGTTGGACCGGCTGACTTTCAGGTGAAAGAGCCTGGCGTTTACAACATTGTCTTCCTTGTCGACGGAAAGCCGGTCTCTCGGCTTCCGGTCGCACTCGAGCAAACCTCCGCGGGCGACGATCCGTTTAACCCCGTTAAGACATTCCGCTTCTACGGCCTATGGCAGGTGTACGCCTACATCGATATGGACACGCTGAGAGACGAACCCTTCCCCCAGCTGAACCTCTGGCTTGGCGAACGAGATCTCGCTGAGGGCGAGAAGAAAGACATGTTCAAGGTGTTCCTGAAGCGTGACGGTGAAGTTGTCGCCCATTCAAAGAAGACACAGGGATTCTTCAATGAGGGGCACTACGAACGAAGCAAGACTTCCTTGTATCATCCGCACACCGATCGCGAAGTCCCGAATGCGAAGGCCTTCATGCTGAGTGATTGGACTTCAGAAGATGGTTCCTACACAATCGAAGTCACCCGGAATCACGATGATGCTTTGATCCGAAAGTTCTCATTTACCGTGACAGATGGAGAGATCTCTTCTCTTCCAAACGTCGCCATCGGCTTTGAGCCGCAGGTTGACTACATCGTTCCCCGCGTGACCAAGCGTGGCGCTAACAAGTACGAGTTTGTCGAAGCGATCTGGTTCAAGTCGGAGTGATTCGGCCGATTGAACATTGGTGCAGTTCGTCTGCTCGCTGAATGAGTAAGTCGGTTCGTTCCACTTGCTCGACTCGTGATTTGGGGATCTGCCCAACGCCATTTCGTGCCCCCCAAAGCGCGCCCGCCATCGCTCCGATGGTGTCGGTGTCTCCTCGTACTCGAGACACGAAATCGAGCAGTTGTTCAAACTGGAGATCCCTAAAACGCAGCGATAGATACCATGCGGTCACACAGGATTTGCTCGCTGTGATCCCATTGCCAAGTTCGACCCTGACTCGTCGAGCGTCCACGAGTTCATCCGCCCGCAACCAACTCGAGGCCATAGCAATCTTCTTCTCAAACGTGGTAGATGCTCCGATTGCTCGCGAATGCTCGAGTACGTCTTCGAGGGGAGCGTCAATAGCCATCAGCGACGTCGAAACACCGATCAGCATCGCTCCTTTGATTGCGAGCGGGTGGCAATGAGTGATTTCGGTTGCGGCTTGAACAGCATCTTCTAGTTGATTCAGCCGTGTTGCATAGAACAAGCCTAAAGCGGGGATTCGCATTGCACCGCCGTTGCCAAAGGATCCGTCGCGATACACCGATCGGTTTACCGACCGCCAATCTTCGCCGCGTCGGATTTGTTTCAGTACCTTTGCAGCTGCTGGGCCGTACCCACGACTCCACCGATACCCGTCGGCGAATCGGGTGGCTAGTTGATCCTGATCGATTTGGCCATCCTCAATCAATGTATCGATGACATCGAGCGTCATTTGTGTGTCGTCAGTCCATCGACACTGGCCGGTGCGTGTCCGCCCGAGCATTCGCCAAAGTAGACGCTCTGCGATACCGCCTTCATTCGGTGCTCCGATCGCATCCCCGAGCGCGAGCGCCAAGATACAGCCACGAAACCGATCTCTTTCGATCGCAACTGGCCTGCAGTTCTCTTCGTTTCGCTGGATCAATGAACGGTTCTCAAGCAGTTCCGATTTGCTTGCAAATCATGCGACACGAAGCGTACCGATGAAGCGGTATGAAAGATGCCAGTGAATGCTGGAACTAAGATTCATCCAAATGAAAACGGGGTGACCTGTTCTTGACCGATCACCCCGCGGAATATTGAACTGCGTGACACAGCCGTCCGTGTCACCGCAATTGGTTTTTCTCAACGACGACGGCGGGCAAATGCGAGTCCGCCTAGGCCGAACATCGCGATCGATGCCGGTGCGGGAACCACGGTGAGGTCAAACGAGTATGCCTGTCCGTCTGTGAACTCTGCGAGCAGAACGCCGTACGTTCCTGGACCAAGCGGAGCCGAACCGCCGACGTCTGAGAGGTCCCAAGTGTCAAGGTAGTTCGTACCAACGTCACCGGTACCAAACAAGCCGGCGGAGGCTTGGAAGAACCCTGCACCTTGATCGGTGTAAAGACGGAATCCGGTGGATGTGTTGCCATTGGCCGGCGTAAAGCTTGTGAGCGTGACCGCGGTCAGTTGCTCGCCGGCATCGATTGTGAATGCGATGAAGTCTTCGAAATCCGCACCCCCCACGGTGCCGCTGACCGAGTTGGTGCCGATGCCAACGTCAAAGAACGTTGGGCCGCTTGTTTGATTACCGAGGTCGCCATCGATGGATTCGTCATAATCGGCTGCCGAGGCGAGCCCGCACGTGGCAAAGGACGCTGCGACAATGCTCATGTAAAAGCGATTCTGCATTTCTTGTTCTCCCTAAATTCTCGATCTCTTTCATTCCATGAGCGGGCTGGTATCTCTTTGAATGAGACACGATGAAAGATGGCCCCCCACGGATCTGGCATCGCTGAAGCCCCACACATAAGGCCTCAGGATTCACGAATAGGGTAAGGCCGCAGTGTGTTTTGTCAAATAAAAAGCTGCAGATTCATGGCATGAGCCGCGAACATGATTTCAAGGGCAGCGCTCGATAGTTCTTGAAAGACACCCACTCGCGATGACGTTGGATTCTCGCTTCATGCGAAGTGATGTTCGACCGTCTCAAAGGGCGATGAAACATGGATCGAGATTGAAAGAGCCCAAAAACAACACAGCCCCGCTTTCGCGAGGCTGGGGAAACGAGGCGGACGGGAATCGAACCCGCAACCACTGGATCGACAGTCCAGGACTCTAACCAATTGAGCTACCGCCCCAAGTTGTTGCCCCTCCCGGCGGGTGCCGGTTGGGAAAAGAATCGTATCTCACTTCTCGGCTCTGTCAACTCTTTCGTCTGCTGAATCGCCTTTGAACTCGTGTTCTCAGACGGAACAGACGCGACTTCTGCCGATTAGGAGGGAAGTTCGATGCGGGTCGCCGGGTCCGTGTCTTGCACCTTCAGCGGCATGCCGTCGGGAGCGATCTTCGAACCGGCAAACCAGAGCAGCGCGACGGCCGCGATCATGCAGACCGTTCCGACGCACATCAAGGCTGTGTATACATCCGGGGTTGGGCCGCTTGAGCGACCACCGCCGGGCATTTGCATTCCGAACTGGCTCATGGTGTTTCTCCTTTGCTCGTTCGGTTGATCAGCTGCCGATGCGGCTGAGGACCTGATCGTCTTCGCGGACGGACTGGCCGGCAACGGTGAAGGACATCTCGCCGATGGCATGGTTGAGATCGACCTCGAACACAACCAGCTCTCCGAGATACATGCTGCCGCGGTGCACATAAAGCTTCGAGTTTGGACGGACGCGGTCGTTGGTACCAAGGTTAATCTTGACGAGCAGTTTTCCCGATGCTCTGTCGTTCATGACCTGGTCGACGGTGCCACGCACGGGGGGGCCGGCAATGACGGACGCCGCACGATTCGCATCGTTATCAAAGACATCTCCCCCACCTTGGGCAGATGCGAGCGAGCGACGCATGTCTTCGAGTTGCTCGTCCAGGGAGCGTTTGATCTGCTCGTAGACGATGACCTGACTCTCGAGATCGGAGAGTTGTTTCTCGATATCGATCTTGTCGCCAAGCCAGCTGAGCTCGGACTCGCGGAGGCGGGTCAACTCACCTTTATATTCATCGATGATCTTTGCTTGGGTTTCGACAGCGATGCCGAGTTCAGCAATCTTGGAGGTGATCGACTCGCGGGCTGCTTCTGCCTGACGCAAGTTGATCCGAAGCTCGCTGTTCGCGGCTTCGAGCCGGCGGATGTCGGCTTCGCGGGTTGCCAGCTCATCGCGGGCGACCCGGATCTCTTCCTCTCGGGCGGCATTCAACTGCCCCCCGGTTGCCTTGAACGTACCCAGGCTGCTCTCGGCCTGTGCCTTTGCAGCCATCGCATTGCGATAGTCATCCACAATGCGATCAGAGTTGACGGTATATGCAATCGACAAAGCCGCCATTATGATGCTGAGCACCGCGGCGAACAGAACGAAAACCTTCGTGAGAATATGCACGGATCGCTCCTGGACTCGTACCGGTAACATCAACCGAACCGGCCCGGACAGCCCGGGTGTCGGCAGGGGCGGAGAGTGTAGCCGCTCTTCGAGAGATGTGCACGGCCTGCCCGTTTTGCACATCACATCCCCGTGGGATCTTTATACGCGGGGCATCCCGATGGAGATCCAGGCCCCCCCGGACCAAGTCGTAATTGGTCATCCATCGGCATCGGCTTTGGCCCCGCCGTAGAGCAAATCCAGTGCTCCGGCGGCTGCGGCCACCCGAACAAGCTCCGAGGGATCTTCAAGCATCCGGCCCAGCTTGGCGACATGCTCATTTCGGCCCGTTCTCCCGTACACCGTCGCGACTTGGGCTCGGACCGCGTCCAACGGGTTCTCGCGATACTCATCGGCAATAAACCCGCCCTCGGTCATGCCCATCCGGGCCAGCGAACCGGCAACGGTCAAACGGACCTCAGCAGGCATCACCCGCTCGGGGGTCTCCGACAGGATGATCAGCTGATCGATCGAGCCGCGATCTTTGACCTGCCCGATGATCTGAACCGCCAGGGCGGTTGCTTCGAGTTCTTCCGGGCGGGCGGGGTACAACGCAGCCCGAATCGCGTCAATGCTGTCCTGCTCTCCGAGTTTGACGAGCGCTTCGGCTATTTGCAATCGAACCAAACGACGCTCAACTTCCGAAGCGTTGCGGATCGGCGTTGACCACGCCTGTTGCAGCATCGGGACCGCGGTTGCATCTCCAAGCTCACCGAGCACAAACGCTGCGTGGGAACGCAGCCGTGGGTTTTGACTGCTCAACAACATATCTGAAAGCTCGGACGGATTGGTCGGGGCACCCAAAGCATTCAAAGCTCCCACGGCTGACGCACGTACGAACGGTGATGAATCGGTCAGGAGACTTCGCAGTGTCGGTGACAACGAACGGAATCCCGCTCGGCCGGCGACGGTTACAGCGACAGATCGCACGCCCGCGTTTTCATCACGGAGCGCGAGGGCGACGACCGGCTCGGCGCGACCGCCCGCCCTGCTCAAGCCTTCGATCGCGTTGGCGCGGACCTGCGGACTTGGGCTGGTGGCCATGATCATCAGGCGGTCGATCATGTTGGATCGCGTGATCGATCGAGACTCGAATGTTTGTTCGACCGGTTCGGGCTGCTCTGTCTTCGTCTCAGGCGAGACCGAAGAGTTACCTGTTCCCATGAGTTCCGGGTCGGGCTCAATCTTGAAACCGCAACCTCCCATTCCTGATGTCAGAAACACGCCTGCCAAGCAGGATAAAGCTGCGATATGAATCGGATGGAACGGCATGGTCACTCCCTCATCTTCTCTGAACCGCCGGGCGATGGGCCGCCGCCGGTTGATTATGATCTAGTGTTACTGTCGGCCGGCATGGCAGGTTGGTGAGAATTTCGACCTTTTCCAAACCAAATCATCGGAACCAGCCCCAGCATGGCAGCCCAGCCAAACCACTCTCCGACACGCGAATAGATCGTCCGACTTATCCCGGGCTGCACTTCAAATGCGGATGAGCCAGCTTCTCTAGGCGGGATGGTGTCGAGGACTTGGCCTTGGGCCGAAATGCTGCTCGAGATCCCTGTATTTGCGCTTCGAACCATCGGGAGCCCGAGCTCCACACATCGCCACCGAGCCCCGAGTTTGTGCATCGAGCGGCCCCGATCCGAGGATCCGAACCAGCCGTCGTTTGAGATATTCACTAGCACGACCGGGTGTCCCGTCGCGTGGGCGATGTTGGCTAATCGTCGACAAACCGAGGGCATGGTCGCTTCAAAGCAGATGGGCGTGGCCAACTCGACCGATCGTTGCCCACTCGGGACTGTGATGGTCTTGGCCGAACGTCCTGGTGAAAGCGCGAACGCCATTCCCTCTGCGCCGATCGAGAGCAACCGGTCTTCAAGCCATGGAATCGCAGAGATGTAAGGCATCACCTCGCCAAACGGAGTGAGATGCAGCTTGTCGTACCAAACGTCTCCAACCTGACCATTCTGAACAAGAAAAGCACTGTTGTACATTGCATCGTTTTCGTACTCGATCCCGCCGCGTTCGCTGGAGACAATCCGAAGGTTGTCGTACGCCGCAGCGCCCACGAGCATCGGGATATCCAGTACACGCTGCATTGCCAGGATCTCGTCGACCACTCGCGTCGCCGGTACGCGTGGGCCATACCCGGCTAGAAGTTTGGCCTGCTCCTCTGAGCTCGGATTCACCCTCCAGACGATCCCACGATCGCGCTCGTGCTTGAGCGCAACTGGATCGAATGTCCATCCCGGCACCAAGCCTTCGGGCCAAACAATCAGGTCCACCCCGTCCGAGCTGCGTGCGATATCGACCGTGAGGTCACGCATCTCTTGCCAATCCACGAGCCGCTGCGCAGTGGTCCAGTCCATGCGGTTGTCTTGAGGGATGTTCGTTTGGACGACACCCACCCGAAATGGGTCAGAAGGTGAGGGTTGGGCAATGTTCTGCCGGAGCATGCCGCTGAGCACCCAGATCAACATCGCAGCTGAAACAGCCAGCTGAATGCGACGGCTGGATACTCGCCGAGTCACCCACCAAGCAGCAGGGCAAGCAACCAATGCAGAGACAAGCGGCACGCCTCCAATGGCTGCCGGCCAAGCAAGGATTGACGCGGGCGACTCGATCATCGGATGCCCGAGCATGTACCACGGATAGCCCGCCCATGCGATCTGCGCCCTAAAAAACTCGAGCCCGCACCACACCAGAACGAGTGATGCAGCAGCCGGTAAACGGCTCCGACTCGCCTGATGCCCAACCACAACCATCAACCAGGTATATACGGACATGTACAGCACCAGCGGATACAAACCCGCAGCAGAGACCGACCCGATCCAGGCATGCGTGTACACCCAAAGCGGAATCACGCCGATCGCAGCCCACATCCCAACACGTTTCGGGGACCCGTTGGGATAGAGCGCCAGCATAAAAAGTGGCAGAGGCGCAATGAACGCGATGAACCAAAGCGCAGGCTCGAACGCCAACGCCATCAAGATTGCGTGAGAGAATCCGAGAATCAATGCACGCCATCTCGGTGCGAGAGATCGTCGTGAATCTCCTAGAGCCGTCTCGGCGCCGGCCGAATCAGGCACCGGAGTAATCGATTAGGCGTGCGATCTCGCTGCGAAGCTGATGCCGGTGCACCACACGATCCACAATGCCTTTCTCAACCAAGAACTCGGATCGCTGGAATCCGTCGGGCAGGTCTTGCCTGATCGTTTGGCGGATGACTCTTGGGCCTGCAAACCCAATGAGTGCTTTAGGCTCGGCGATGATGATGTCGCCCAACATCGCAAACGATGCGGTCACACCGCCCGTGGTTGGGTCCGTAAGCAGCGAGATGAACAGTCCTCCGGCATCGTCAAAGCGAGCGAGGGCCGCAGAACTCTTGGCCATCTGCATCAAGCTCAGCCCGGCTTCTTGCATTCGGGCTCCGCCCGAACAAGACGAGATGATCAGCGGCAGTTTGTTCTCGGTGGCATGCTCGATCGATCGAGTCAGAATCTCCCCCACAACGCTGCCCATTGATCCCATCATGAAGGTCAGATCGAGGCAAGCAACCATGGCTGACCGGCCCTTAATGAACATCTCGCCTGCCTGGCAACCTTCGTTTTCGCCGGTCCGGACCTGCTCGGCACGGACGCGATCGGGATAGGCCTTGAGATCGGTGAAGGACAACGGGTCGCGCGGGCGAAGACCGGTGAACATCGGCACAAATGTGTCGGGGTCAGCCAACTGCCGAACTCGTTCGGAAGCACCGATTCGGAAGTGATGCTCGCAGTCGGGGCAGACGTGCTGATTCGACTCCATCTGACGGCGATAGATCATCTGGGCGCAGCTCGGGCAGCGCAACCAAAGTCCTTCTGGAATCGATCGACGGACCGATTCTCCGTCTTGCTTAACGTCCGACCAGGTTCGTGTGGCGGCTCGTGTCATGGACAATCCTTGCACTCTTCCGCGAGTCATCGCGGATTGAGGGGGTAATCAGTGACTCGGTCATGCCGAGGCCGAAGCGGTCTTCGGCATGAGGTCTTCGAAAGAGCATCGCAGCGTGCGGGTTTGGCCAGTTTCCCCGGCCAAGCTCCAATAGGAACCCCATGGTTCCATTCCGAGGCGGGTCAGCAGACCGGCCCAAAGCATCGATCGACAAACGACGATCACGCATGGTTCCTTGGATTTTAGCTTCTCAGTTGCTTTGCGGATGCCCGCGAACGCACGATCCAGAGCCTCTGCAAGCGACTCGCCTTCAGGAGGGCGGATGCTCTCAGGGTGATCGCGCCAAGCTTTGTAGCTCGATGGGCATCGGCCTTCGAGTTCATCTCGCAAGGCACCCTCCCAGAGACCAAGGTCGAGGTTCGCAAGCGTATCGAGGCTCTTTAGTTTGCAGCCGACCGCTTCTGAGAGCAGTGACCCTGAAGCCTTGCTTGAATCCTCGGTACCGCACATGACGAGATCAACGGATTGCCCGATGGAACCGGCCAAGTCACGTGCGGTCTCATGGAGTGCGGTGAGCGATAAATCTGTTGCGTTGATAGACGCCTGACCCAGCAGCCGCCCCGTCTCGTCCCATCCGGTGCCCGCCGCTGAAACGAGAATGAGCGAAATGTCGCTTGGTTTGCTCATGCATCACTCCCGAACTCGAAACCGGTCGAGCTCTTCATGTCTTCATCGACCCAACGAGGTGATGTCGGGCCACAAGTGTACCGGTGTATCTGCAACAATGCGGGATCGAAAACCAGCTTGTTCGCACTGTGTTAGTATTTGTGGTCCGAGATCAGCCGTGGCGGATCATTGAAATGGTCTCGCCACGGGTTCCAAGTGGCTGGCCAAAGACTGCAGAACCAGCAACGAGCACGTCACAACCGGCGTCACGCGCTTGCTTTGCGGTTTTGGTAGAGATCCCGCCGTCAATTTCGAGTCGTTGATCTGCACGGAGTGCGGGACGAATCATCGCGGATTTTGTCAGTACTTCAGGGATAAATGCTTGCCCACCAAATCCGGGGTTCACACTCATAAGCAGTACCAAATCAACCAGGTCTACGTAAGGCATGGCCTTCTCGGCGGGAGTTTGTGGATTGAGCACAATCCCGGTCATGACGCCTCGATCTCTGATTCGGGCGATCAAATCCCTGCATGCCCGGCCCTCCCGAACCTCGACATGGAAAGAGATCAAATCGGCACCAGCGTTTATGAAGGGATCCACAAACGCGTCTGGGTCTGTGACCATCAGATGGACGTCGAGAAACGCGCCGGGGCAAGCGCGGCGGACGGCGTCGCAGACTGCCGGTCCCATCGAAAGGTTCGGAACAAAGTGCCCATCCATGATGTCGATATGAAGCAGGTCAGCGCCAGATGCCAGGACATCAGTACAATCGGGCCCGAGATTGGCAAAGTCGGCAGCCAAAATCGACGGCGCCACCAAAGGTAAATGCTCGGGAGAAGCCATCAACGCGTGTTTGTTCATCGGGTCACCCATGAAAGATCCTAACCAAGCGTACCGGGAAGTCACGCTGGCAGTCATTCCGGCCGTCGGGTCGTACCATTGCACTCGATGATCGCGAGGAGTTACAGATGAGCAACACCGACGTCCAACAACTTGCCGCTATGGGGCAAGCGCACCTGATCGAGCACGCCGAGACCCTAAACGGGTCGGACCGGACTCGGTATCTGGAGTCTCTTGCAGCGCTTGATACCCATGAGCTCAAGTCATTGATTGAGACCTATGTTGTTGATTACCAATCGCCGGCGGTCCCGTCTGGGCTGCTTCCTGCCCCGGTCATAGGACTTGATGATCCATCGAGAGAACCCGCGCGGCACACTGGCGAAGCTCTGATCCGGGCGGGAAAGGTCGCATGCTTTACTGTTGCGGGTGGGCAGGGATCGCGACTTGGGTTTGACGGGCCCAAAGGCTGCTATCCGACGTCTTGTGTGACGAACAAGTCGCTGTTTCAGATTTTTGCCGAGGGGATCGGGGGTGCACAGAAGCGCCACGATGTGGTCATCCCTTGGTACGTCATGACTTCACCGTTGAATCATGCTGCGACTGTGTCGTTCTTTGAGAGTCACGATTACTTCGGGCTTGACGCGAACGCGGTTCGGTTTTTCCCGCAAGGCGTGATGCCGAGCTTTGAGATGAACTCGGGCAAGCTTCTGCTGTCTGAGCCGGGCGTGCTTGCGACAAACCCCGATGGACACGGCGGAGCATTTAAAGCCTTGCGCATCTCCGGCGCTCTCGAGGACATGCGTCAACGAGGGGTTGAGCATCTCTCTTATTTTCAAGTTGATAATCCGCATACTCGCCCTGTGGACCCTGTGTTCTTGGGGCTCCATGCTTCATCGCCTTCTTCGTCGGGCGAGTTCAGTTCGAAAATGGTTGCAAAGGCTTCTTGGGACGAGAAAGTCGGCGTGTTCTGTTCCGTCAATGGACAAACACAGGTGATCGAGTATTCTGATCTTCCGACAGACCTTGCGAAGCAAACTGACGAGGATGGAAAGATCAGATACAACGCGGGTTCGATCGCGATCCATGCGATCGGAGTCGATTTTATTGATCGCGTCACAGGCGACGCTTCGTCTTCGCTTCCGTTTCACCGGGCGATCAAAAAGGTTCCCCACATCGATCCAGTAAGCGGGGAACAGGTCGATCCTGTAGAGCCAAACGGTATCAAACTCGAGAAGTTTGTTTTCGACGGCATCCTCTTGGCAGAACACTCGATCGTGGTTGAAACAGCACGAATCGAAGAGTTTGCTCCTGTGAAAAACGCCACCGGCAATGATTCAATTGAGTCGAGCAAAGCTTTGCAAACCGAGCGAGCTGCTCGCTGGCTTGAAGCCAATGGTCTCACCGTTCCGCGGAATGGAGATGGCGTGGTGGACGCCACGATTGAGATTTCGCCACTGTTCGCGGAAGACGCAACAGAACTCGGTGAATCGCTCGACAAGTCTGACGAATCGCTCTCCATCGCGCCGGGCGATCAGGTCATTCTCTAAATGAATACTCGATTCACGAAGCTGCCCCGTTCACTCCAGGAACGATCTGTTTTCGATCGCCTCGGAGACGATGTTCCATCTCTCATCGCAACACCAGAAGGGGATGGCCCGTTCCCGTTCGTGCTTTGGATGCATGGGCGGACGGTGTACAAAGAGCTCGATCCGGGCCGGTACCTACGATGGGTCCGAGGTGGGATCGCAGCGGTCGCGGTCGATCTTCCCTGTCATGGCGAACGGTTCGTTCCAGGATCGCATGACCCAAAACGCACACCGGCGGTGGTCGAGCAGATGGTCGAAGAAGTCGACGGCGTGCTCCGATCACTGCGCGAACGTTATCCCGCGCTCGATATGTCACGGGCCGCGATCGGTGGGATGTCTGCGGGCGGCATGGCCACGCTGCGCCGGCTTTGTGATCCGCATCCGTTTGTCGCGGCCGCGATCGAGGGGACAACGGGCGATCTCACCGCGCTCTACACCCCAAGTGACGGCTCGAACGGGAAAGAATGGCCCGTTGATCACGATGACCGGACGATCGCACCGATTGATACGCTTCGGTATCTCGATGGGTTTCGTCCGCTCCCGTTACTTGCACTCCATAATGAAGGCGACGAACTCGTTCCTATCGAAGTTCAGCGATCGTTCCTCGCCCAGTTGTCAGAGCATTACAAGACTGAGAGCGCCGATGTGGGACTCATCAAACTCCACACGTTTTCCGAAACGGGTGCTCCACAAGAGCACGCAGGATTCGGGCGATATGCAAACGATGCCAAGAACATCCAGCTTGCGTTTCTTCGATCTACTTTCGGACTTGAAGAGTTGTGATCCAAGCAAAGTGAACCGACTCGCGATAGGCTTGAGACGTGCGATGGCCACCACCATTTAGGTCCCTTTCGAATCCGGCGCCGGTTTTCGCGTGGTCGATGTATGACCTCGCAAATCAGTCGTTCCAACTCCTAATCAACACACTTCTATTTCCACTTTGCTTCACCAGTGTGATTGTCGGGGACGAGGAACGCGGTCGTGCTCTGTGGTTCCAGATGACGGCCCCGCTTGGTTTGTTGCTCGTCGTTTTGCTCTCGCCTTTCATTGGAGCACTCGCGGATCAACGGGCATGGAAACGGGAGCTTCTGCTCGCATCAGGCGCGATTTGTGCATCTCTTACGGTCGTGCTTGGTCTGCTTCAACCGGGCCAGGTCGCGCTCGCTGCAGGGGTGTATCTGATCGCGGCTGTCGCGTGTGGGCTGGGCGAGAACGGGCTCGGCTCTTTTCTGCCTGAAATCTCTACACCAAAGACCGTCGGGCGAGTCTCTGCCATTGGATGGACAACAAGTTACATCGGCGCGTTGTTGTTGCTAGGGATTACAGCTGCATACACACTAGGTTTTGGCCGCGATGATCCCACGCAGATGCGGCCGATGTTGCTTTTCGCTGGGCTTTGGTTCGCTGTGGGCATGATTCCCGCGGTTGTCTGGCTCCGCGAGCGGGCTCAGCCGCAGTCAACACCGAGCACCTCGCTGTTCGCGAGTGTGTGCGGTCGGCTGGTCCGCAGCGCGAAGGAGACTAAGCACTTCACGCAACTGACTCGGTTTTTCTTAGCGTTCGCGGTTTATAGCGCGGGGACGATGACGATGATCTTTGGGCTGGGGCTGATCGGTGATCGCCTCGGTTTTGAACTGAACAAGTTGATCTTGATGGCAGCGATCATTGCGGTGACCGCGGGGCTGTCTGCGGCGATTGCCGGCCGGTACCAAGACCGAGTAGGACATACTCGCACGATTTGTGCCTATCTCGGAATCTGGATTGTGGCGACGTTGGCGATGGCTGCTGCGGAATGGATCAAAGTGCCTGAGATCGTCTATTGGACGGTTTCGGGGCTCATCGGCGTTGCATTGGGTGGCATCGGAACCGCATCGCGAGCGATCGTGGGCGCGTTCACGCCCGAGTCGCGCGCGGGTGAGTTTTTCGGACTTTGGGGGATGATCTACAAGCTTGCTGGTGTGGGCGGCGTGGTGATCTTCGGCTGGATGTCTGCTTTACTAGGCCAACCGATCGCGTTATTGGTCGTCGCGGGGATGTTCGCCGTGGGGCTGATGCTGCTGTTGCGGGTTGATGAAGTTGTTGGTGTTGAGGAAGCCGGCATCGCAGCGGGCGATTCACACGAATAAGCTTGTCTATGAGCCAGACTGCCACCGACGCCCAGCCGCCGCAACGTATCTCCGCCGTACCCAACCGTGGTGGCAGATTTGGTGCGTTTGGTGGGATGTATGTGCCCGAGACCCTCATCGCGGCGCTGTACCAGCTCGAAGAGCTGTACCTCAAGGTCCAGCAGGATAAGGCTTTCTGGGATCGGCTCGGCGAGTTGAACCGTTCGTTTGTGGGGCGTCCAACGCCGCTGTACTCGGCGAAGGGGCTGACCCGCAGAGCCCGCCGAATGAACGAAGATCGGGAGACGGGCGCTTCGATCTGGTTCAAACGAGAAGATCTCGCCCATACCGGAGCTCACAAGATCAACAACACGCTCGGGCAAGCGTTGCTTGCCAAGAAAATGGGCAAGAAGCGGATCATCGCCGAAACGGGTGCCGGTCAGCACGGTGTCGCATCCGCCACCGCCGCGGCCCACCTTGGATTGCAATGCGATGTCTACATGGGTTCTGAAGACATCCGCCGCCAGCAACTCAATGTGGTTCGAATGAAGATGCTCGGTGCCCGGGTCGTTGCGGTTGACAGCGGATCACGGACACTCAAAGACGCGACCAACGAAGCGATGCGTGATTGGATGGGCTCGGTCGAGCACACCCACTACATCATCGGATCGGTGGTCGGGCCCCACCCGTTTCCGGTCATCGTGCGTGACTTTCAGTCGATCATCGGTCGTGAAACCAAGGCCCAATCGTTGCGGCACCTCGGAAGGATGCCCGATTCGATCGTGGCGTGTGTTGGCGGGGGTTCGAACGCTGCTGGGATCTTCTATCCCTTTGTCGATGAAGTCGATGTTGAGTTGGTGGGCGTCGAGGCGGGCGGGCGTTCTGCTGAGCAGGGCAACCACGCCGCCCCACTGTCGCACGGAAAGCCCGGTGTGCTCCACGGTTCGTTGTCGTATGTACTTCAAGACGTGGACGGTCAAACCGCGAACGTGCACTCATGCTCTGCCGGTTTGGATTATCCAGGCGTAGGCCCTGAGCACAGCTATTGGAAAGACGCCGGCCGAGTTGAATACACCGCGGTTACTGACCAAGAAGCGCTCGATGCTTTCCTGTGGGCAGCACGGGATGAAGGCATTATCCCCGCACTTGAAACCTCACACGCATTGGCTGAGGGTGTGCGAAGGGCCGCGGGCATGCCTAAGGATGCCAACTTGATCATCAATCTATCTGGGCGTGGTGATAAGGATGTTGAAGAAGCTGCTCGGCTGCTGGAAATACGCGAGCCAAGTTAAGCTGTGTTCATCACGATGAGATTGCGTGGGAAACGAATGAGCTTCCGAGCTTCGAGAAGCTCACGAGACCCGCGCCGGACGACCGAACACCGAGTTCAACGGTCGGAGGCATTTAGCAATCGTACGGCATAGCCAGGTTGCAGCACACGTCGCGGCATGAATCCGGAGCTTGAGACGGAGCCGGCGGACGGCCGGGTCTTCTGGCTCGATCCGCAAAGCCTGATGTACCCAAAAGCGAGCGCGGACCCAACGCCGATCTCGTAGATGCGCCAATGCGAGGTTGTGCATCGCCGGCACGAAGCGTGGTTGCAGCGCAAGGGCACGCCGTGCTTCGTCGATACCCTCAGCCAAGTTGCCAGTTTCAAGCATCGCGACGCTGAGCCCGTGGTGGGCGCGGTGATTTCCGGGCTTGCGTTCGAGCAACACCCGATAGGCCCGGATCGCATCAGCGGGGACGCTTGCCCCAATCATGAGTCGGCCAAGGTTCTCAAACTCTTCGATCGCCGTTTGAGTGTCGGAAGTTGCTTCGCGGAGGCCTCGACGAAGAAGTTCACGGACGCGGGGTAGGTCTTCTTCTCTGCCACGCTGAAGCATGACTCGTGCGAGCCGCGTCCGAGCGCCGGGATACGTTCCATCCAACCGGAGCACTACGTCGTAATGCACGAGTGCATCGGCGAGCTTGTTTTCTCGCTCTGCCAACTCGCCGAGGAGATGGTGCGCATCCGGGTGATCTGGTTCGAGCTCAAGCACACGACGAAACTTTTCGCCCGCCTCTTGCAGGCGGTTCATGTCCATCAACAGCTCGCCCAGATCTAGCAGGGTATCGGGGTCACCCGGGTCTTCGCGGAGTTCACGAACATAGAGCTGGCGAGCCCGTTCGAGTCGGCCAGAGTCGGCAAAAGCCCTCGCAAGCCTTGCCCGGACGCGTGGGAGATCGGGGTCTAGTCGCGCGGCCTCGCGCAAGCACCAAACAGAGCGTTCATGATCGCCGCGCGTCGAGAGCACACGGGCGATCGATGCGTAGAGCTCGGCGTGCGCGGGTTCAATCTGCTGCCCGATGTAGAACGCCTCTTCGGCTTCAACCGGACGGTTCAGGTCACCATATGCCTCGACCCGCTGCACGTAGACAGCGAGATTCGATGGGTCCAGGGTTTCTGCCTTGTCGAGCCACGCCAATGCCGACTCGGGCTGATCGGCCCGAATCAGATTCATTGCGATAAGGATGGCACAGTTTGCATCCGGAGAGTCTTCGCCCGACTTGAGCTGGAAGCAACGCTCGAATGCGGTAGCGGCATCGACGTGTCGTCCGGCTGCTTCGAGGGTGAGCCCGAGATTGAAGTGCCACTCAGCTTGATAAGGATTTAGGGTGAGCGCGCGACGGAGTTCGGTCTCCGCTTCATCCCAGCGTCCGGCGTCATAGAGTTCATGCGCCCGCTCGACATGATGTTCTGCATCCATCCAATCGTTCATTAAACATGCCCCAGCCGGGGATCCATCCCGTGCCGTATCCTATCGCACTCAACCACATGACCGCAAACACAGACCATTTCGACTGCCTCCGTTTTTACTTTCGGCCGATTCGCCCGGTTCCGGTGATCGTCTGTGCGGTTATTTTCGGATGTGTTGGTAAGGTTGCTCTTGCTCAATCCACCCTTGACATGCCCGTTCAGGTGTCCTCAGAGCCAAATCTGGGTGCTCAACTCGCCGCAGATGCCCCCCAAGTCGTTTCAGATTTCGCCCGGCGCCTCCGCAACCCCGAACAGGCAGAACTTGCTCTCGCAGCCATCGCCGACGTCAAAATCCTCCCACTATCGCTCTGGAGAGATGTATCGATACTAACCACGGAGCAGCACCCGGCCAGTATGAGGTCGCTTGCAACGGAAGCCGTCGCAAAGTTCGGTTCGAGGGAATCGATCCGGCTCCTTGTTTCTTTGACAACAGACCCGGATCAGGGTGTGCGAGACTCGGCGCTCGATCGTTTACCTGAGCTGACAGGTATCGGACAAGCTTGGGATGCCACCGACTGGCAGGCTTGGGGTTCACAAGCGGATCAATGGACCGATCGAGAATGGAATCGGTCCCTCATTGCGTCGCACGCGGGGCGTCACCGTGATTTGTCTCTGATTCAGATGCAACTCCGAGACGAGCTGATCGCTACCTACCGCCGGCTGCACGTGGATCTTGATGCAGCCGGAAGATCGGAGTTACTTGCCGAACTCATCCAGGACGAACGTGGTTGGCTTCGCGTGCTCGGGTTTGACCTTGCGGGGAGAGACTTGTCTGCTCGAACGCCTCTCGGTCAAGAAGTCGCACGAGCCGCTGCGGGAAGACTCAGCCACCCGAATGCTGCAACAAGAGCGCGGGCGGCCAATCTTGTGAGCAGACTTGTGCCGCCGGATGCGATGATTCTGTTGACCCGCGCACTCATTGCTGAGCAGGATCCGGGAGCGGTCGAGCCGATTCTTCTTGGCATCGCACGTTGGCCAAATCCGGAAGCGGTCTCGCCGATCATCGATTGGCTGGCTCGCACTGAAGCGCCTGTCGACGCAGCTGCTACTGCTTTGTGGTCACACGTAGATGCGGGTTATGTTTCCGATGTTCCGACACGCGAGCGTGCACTCGCCGTGCTTCGTCAGCTCTCTCTCGAACAAATCGGCGAATCAGGAATGAGGACGCTGGTCTCAATTGGCGAGGACGCGGACCTGGATCGAATTGAAGCATTGATTGAGAGCTCGAGTTCTCTCGCTCGGGAGGCGGCAGCCAAGGCTCTCACCGAAACATCAACCGCGAATGACCGATTGATAAGGCTGGCTTCTGAAGATCCGAGGATGTTTGCCTATGCGGTTGAAGGTGTCACGAAGCACATGCGGACACCTGAAGGGATGCGGCTCATCGCCGGTTTGCCGACCATTGATACGGCGGGCAGAAGCAATGCAATCCAAGCATTCGCCAAGCTCCTTAATCCGGCCGACCTGGCGGCTTCGATTCGAGGCGCAGAACTTGGCAATGAAGAAGCCATCCGGATTTTGGTGAGGCTCACGGAAGAAGACTCGGAAGTAGATAGTGACGTCGCGGATGGGATAATTCTGTTGGCCGAGTTACGATTGCAACTCGATCGAATCGATAGCGCTTTGGAGACAGTCGCGATCCTCGACGGCATCCCCTTGGACGAAACACTCTCCGAACGGAAGAGGCAGGCACGTCTTTGGATCCACTTGGCATCGAATGAACTCGAACCCGCGTCAAACCTGATGGACGCTTCTCTTTCAGATTGGCTCATTGTCTTTGGGCGACTGCGGGATAGTGATCCCGTGCGATCCCGGGCCGCGGCATTTATGCTTGAGAGGTATGCGGAAGATCTCACGCCTGAGACCGCCGCCATGCTGGAGCAATGCGTGAACGCGGCGCCCAATGCAGCGAGTCCAACCGATTCGCAGCCGGATGACGGTCTTTCCGAAAACCAGTCAGACGTGAGCCAAGGTTCATCTACTGAACCGGAAGATCAGCCGTCTTAGATTGAGGCCTTGCCGACCGCGGTCCGCTTGGAAAGATTAAAGCGTTTATTCGCGATGCACATCAATCGCTGCCGGATCTCTGCGGAAACGTTTGATCATCACAGAGATTGGAGAGGATGCCCTGTCAGGCGTGGTTGCCTGGGGATGCATTGAACCACCGAGGCGCGTAGGCATCGAGGCGTATGCATCTTCTATCGAATCAAACCCACCTAGCGGATCGACTGCGGTCGAAACCCAGGCATCCCAGCCTCGCGCGGTGCGTCCGGCAACACGGGCAACACTCACGGTTGCCAAACCGGGTTCGATTCCTGTGAGGAGCCACGCGGCAATCTCGGCAACTGATCTGATCTCGTCTGCAACTGGTCCGGGTGGGTGTTCGGCGATCTTGGGATTCACCAAGCCGTAAAGCTCGTAGATCACCGATCCGCGCCGATCGATCAATACGCGGGCCGGATCGAGTTGGCTCACCCAGACGCCGCATCGACGTGCTTCTGCGATGGCTTCGAGCAGGTGTTCAACGCAACGGGCCACTTCGCCGACTTCGAGCCTGCCGGATCTGCATGAAAGCAGGTGACCGATGCTCACGAGGCCTTCTTGATTTCCTGTATATGGACTGACAAGACAAAGACTGCCTGAATCATCAAAGCTGTACGCCTCGATCGGTAACAAGTGGGCGTGGCGTGGTCGCGAGATTTTTTCGACAAGTGGAAGCAATCGCCGACGGTCTGCCGAGTTGGCGGCTGCGGGGTTGCGGTACACGATGTGATCCGTGTCATTGCCTTCATGCAATGCGATCCAACGCTGCCAAGGGCCGAGCGGAGCAAGCTGACGAACAAGTTTGTAAGGACCGAATCGGTGCACTTGTGGAGGAACTCTTTTGGGGCGTTGTGAGCCGACCCGGGTCGGAGCTCCCGGAACGCCGAACCGGGGAGGAGTGAGGGGATTGTATCCATCATGCGAAGACGCAGTTGGAACGTGTGTTTCATCGTCGCTGCGGCCGCATTTTCTCCAGATTAGTCCCATGCGGGCGGGTTCAAGGGGGTATCACCCAGAGGGATCTCCTCCTAGAATGGAGGAATCAAGGCCGTTCGGATTCGATTCAAGAATCTGATGTGGCCAGTGCCGCCCGCCCTACAACGCCCTCCCCAGACGGTTTTCGTATCGGGGAAGATCGAGACAGACGGATGCCGTATTACACAAAGCTCGGACAGATTCCAAAGACCCGCCACACCCAGTTCCGCCGTCCGGACGGGGCTTTGTATTCTGAAGAGCTGTTCGGAACCGAGGGGTTCGTCGGGCCGTCTTCGACGATGTATCACATCCATCCGCCGACCCAAGTTTCAGGCTGGAAGACGCTGTACGAAACCAAGCCGGAGTACGTTGAAAAGACGGTGATGCGTATGCGTCATGCCAAGACGCAGCACATGAAGCCAGAAGGCGACGCCGTCAGCGGGCGGGTCGTTCTTTACGGCAACGCGGACGTTGAGATGGCGCTCTGCACGCCGAGCGAGCAGATGTCCTATCACTTCAAGAACGGCCAGGGCGATGAGTGCCTCTTCGTTCATTTCGGTTCCGGCGTGTGTCACACGATGTTTGGGACACTCAAGTTCGGTCCAAGAGATTACATCGTCATCCCCAAGGGGACGATCTATCGCATCGAGTTTGATGAGCGATCCGGTGACGGCTCAGATGACGACAACTTTGGTGGATACCCCAAAGAGCAGATCCCGTTTGCCAAGTTCGTGCTGTTCGAGACCTGTAACGCCAGTCATATCCTGCCACCGCCCGGCTATCTCTCAAAGAAAACGGCACAGTTCCTCGAACACGCGCCGTACTGCGAGCGTGATCTCCGGATCCCCGAGATGCCGCTGACGTTCGACGACCACGGCGAGTACGAAGTCCGCATCAAAGCCCGCGATTGCGTGCATTCGTACATGTATACTTACCACCCCTTGGATGTGATCGGTTGGGACGGCTGCTACTACCCGTATTGCTTCAATATCGATGACTTCGCCCCGATCGTGGGCAAGGTGCACATGCCGCCGCCCATTCATCAGACGTTCGAAGGGCACAACTTCGTGATCTGCTCGTTCTGCCCGCGGATGCTGGATTTTCATCCCGAAGCCATCCCGGTGCCGTACAACCACAGCAATATCGACTCGGACGAGATCCTCTATTACGTCTCGGGCAACTACAAGGCCCGGCGTGGCATCGAATCCGGATCGATCTCCGTCCACCCCCAAGGCATCCCCCACGGCCCGCACCCGGGCACCGTCGAGAAGTCCCTCGGAAAGACCTACACCGACGAACTTGCGGTGATGTGCGACACCTTCCGCCCGATGTTCCCGACCAAGGCGGCGCTCGAGATTGATGACTTGGAGTATCCCGATTCTTGGCGTGCAGACCACCATGCGCCGGGCGAGGATCGCCCAAGCGGCGAAGGTCCTGTCAACACTTGGACTTGATCTGGCTCGCCAACTCGATCATTCACGCGACTTCGGTCGCGTTTTTCGTTTTGAATCTTGTTCGCATCTCGGCTGAAGCGCGCCTCGAATGTAGGTATCTATGCCCGACACCCTCGCCATCCTCGCCATCGGCGACGAGCTGACCTCCGGGCAGCGCGTCGATACAAACTCTGCACTCATCGCTTCCAAAGCCGAATCGCTCGGTGTGCGAACCTTCGAGCACCGGACGGCGGCTGATGATTATGCGCAGATGGTCAACGCGATCCGTGAACTCAGCAAGGTCGCCTCTGTGTTGGTTGTTACGGGTGGTCTTGGACCGACGGCTGATGATCTGACTCGCCAGGCATTGGCCGAAGTGATCGGCGACGAACTTGTCATTGACGATGAAGCACTGATCACACTCAAAAAATGGTACGAGGGACGCGGGCGAACAATGCCCGAGACGAACAAAGTCCAAGCGATGCGCCCTTCGACGGCGTGCTTACTCGACAACCCAAACGGCACCGCTCCCGGCTTGGCTGCCGAGATCGGCGAGACGCGTGTGTACTGCTTGCCGGGCCCGCCTCGCGAGATGGTGCCGATACTCGAGCGGTTCGTATTGAGTTCGTTCAAGCAAGACGATGAAAGCGAGGTTCGCATCCGCACGATGCCAACATTTGGTCTCGGAGAGTCGGCGGTCGCGGAGAAGCTCGGCGGTCTGATGGACCGGACTCGCAATCCGTTGGTAGGCACGACCGCTTCGGGCTGCATCGTGACATGCCGCGTGCGGTATGAAGGCCCAGAAGCGAATGCCGGCCGCTTGCTGGATTCGACGGCAGCTGAAATCAGGGAATGCTTGGGCGATGCGATTCTCACCGACCACGATGCCGAAGACGACGGACACGTGCTGGTTCGCACCGTGTCAGATCTTCTGCGCAATCAGAACGAAACTGTCGGCACGATCGAGTCGTGCACCGGTGGACTGCTCGGTGAAATGATCACTCGCATCGGCGGATCGTCTGATATTTTTGTCGGCGGGCTGCTGACGTACACCAATGAACTCAAAGCCCGGCTGGCCGGTGTGGATGCGCAACTCATCGGGACACATGGGGTGGTCTCGAAGCAAGTGGCGATCGAGATGGCGCGCGGCGGGCTGAATCGCCTTGGCACCGATCACGCATTGTCCATCACCGGCGTCGCGGGCCCGGGCGGTGGGTCGAATGAAAAGCCAGTCGGCACGGTTTGGATCGCCCGAGCATCGAGCGACGGCACGACCGACGCACGCCGATTCCTGTTCCGAGGCGGGCGCGATGCGATCCGGCTTTGGTCTGCCACGACGGCACTTGGATTGCTCCGTCTGAAGCTGCTCGAAACAGAAATGGAGCTTCTTGGACAGCTTGAAAAGGCCTGACCCAAGGCGGCCTGCTCGACCTCATATTAATCCCTCTTGGCCTACAATCCTTTCCCGCTCTTGCCGAGTCGAGAAGCGGTTTTTCTCGCAGCAATCCATGACCTGAGAGGGATCCGTCATGTCGAATCAGCCAGTCATCGTCGCCGCCCGTCGCACGCCCATCGGCCGCTTTTTCGGTGGGCTTTCGTCTGTTGCATCGCCACAGCTCGGCGCGTTCGCGATCGAAGCATGTTTGGCCGATGCTCCTGCTGCGAAAGACGCCGTCGATGAATGCGTCATGGGCTGCGTGCTCCAAGCCGGGCTGGGTCAGAACCCCGCGCGTCAGGCCGGGCTCAAGGCCGGGCTCCCCTCGACCCTTTCGGCCAAAACGATCAACAAGGTCTGCGGCTCCGGGCTCGAGGCCGTCATGATGGCCGCCCAATCGATCAAAGCGGGCGACAACCACTGCGTCATCGCGGGCGGCATGGAAAATATGACCGCGGCCCCCCACTTCGCCAACGTCCGCAACGGCATCAAGTACGGCCCGGGCACGATGGAAGACCACATGGCGTTCGACGGGTTGCGGTGTGCGTTCGAGAGCTGGCCCATGGGCAACGCCGCCGAGCACATCGCCGACAAGTACGGCGTGTCGCGCGAAGACCAAGACCGTTTCGCGGCACAGAGCCACAACCGCGCCGAGAAGGCCCAGGCCGAGGGCTGGTTCGATTCCGAGATCGTCGCGCTCTCCGGCAAGCAGGTCGGCAACCGCAAGAACCCCGAGATGGACGGCGGCGTTTCCAAGGACGAGGGCGTCCGCGCCGGATCGTCGGCCGATACGCTCGGCAAGCTCCGCCCCGCGTTCACCAAGGACGGCACCGTCACCGCGGGGAATGCTTCGCAGATCTCCGACGGCGGCGCGGCCACCATCGTGATGAGCGAAGCCAAGGCCGCCGAACTCGGCGTCGCGCCGATCGCCAAGATCGTGTCGTACCACACCTC
>JBGCEB010000022.1:0-118569 GCA_045106075.1 Phycisphaerales bacterium | reverse complement strand
CTCGGCCTCGACCGCTTCGGGCAGCCCGCCACCCTTTCGCCAGGTCCGAATCGGGATCGGCGGGACCGACAACAACAAACGCCCCACCAGCCCAGAATCGAAGTCCGCAGCGGTCAGCACGCGGGCGAGAATGCCGGGCTGGATCATCCCTGCGATGGACATGGCCGCCCGTTCCACGCGGATCGGTGCGCTGGTCTTTCGGTCCATCTTCAGCGCCGTAGCGCCGTAGAACGGCAGCCAGCGGGCTTCCTCGGTCGATTGCCGCCCGCCATTGCCGTACCGGGACAGCCCGCCCAGCATGGCCGCGAGTTCGTCGGCAGCGTACACCATCCCACGCGGGCTTGTTTGCAGCATGGCCGCGAGCGCTTCCAATGTCGCGTCGGATGTCAACAGACGCTCGCAGACGGGGGTGAGGGGCGTTGCATCGGGCGGGAAGTCCGGGCGATCGTTGGGGATGGGCTTGGCCCCCTTACGGGCCTCATGCTCGGCCATCGCCGATTGGTACGCCAAGAAGTTCGCTGCGTCCCGTCGCTCCAAAGGGCGGATCGCCTTGGCCAACGCGGGCGACTTGGCCGAGCCGGACGGCGCGACCACGCCGACCCACAGCACGCAGGGCTCACGCCAGCCGGGGTGGAGTTCGATCATGCGTGCGTTGCCGATCGCGGCCGCCATCGCCCCCAGCGTCACCGGGCCGATCATGCCGGGATCGCACCCGATCGCCACCGAGCCATCGACCACAAGGCGTTGTGCGGGCTCGGGCAGCAGGTGGGCGGGGAAGGGTTGGTGGTTCATGTCGCACCCCCTCGCGTGCCCCGCCAGGGTGAAGTCACCGACCGATACCACGACTCCCAGCGTCGGAACAACGCGAGCATGGCGAAGTCGCGGGCTTGGGCGAGTCGGCGTCGGAAGTTGTCCCGCTCGCTGAAGGTCAGCCCGGACCATTCGCGGTGAACGTCTCGAAACTCGGGGGGTACGGTGTGGTTGATCCAACTCATCGCCCACCCCCTCGGCGCAGGTCGCGCAGCACGCGGTCCATCGCGTCGGGCTCGGTCGGGCAACCCGCGTCGATCCATGCGTTGAGTTCTCGGGGGACGTAGCGCACCGACCGGCCGATCTTCCGGTGCGGGATCGCACGGCAGCGTGTCAGCGCCCAGAGTGTGCGTCGCCCCATCCCGACGATGACGGCAGCCGACGACTCGGCGATCAACTCGGGGGCGGGTAATGGGGTAGAATTCGTGGAACGCTTCGCACCCGGATTGCCTGCCAGCGGCCGGGGGCTTTGATTGGGGTTAGTTTGCATCGGCCACCCCCTCGACCCCTTGGGCGGCTTGCCGTGCTAGGGCGATAAGAACAGCCTCGGGATTGAATAGCAACACCCGACCCGCTTTCAGATGGGGAATGCGCCCTTCGTCCGCTTGTGCTTTGAGCCAATCCGTACGCACGCCTAGCGAATCCGCCATGCGCCCGATTGGAACGATTAGATTTGATTTATCAGTCATGCCCACAGTGTCAGCACAATCCCGAAAGGTTTGGCGGCACTAAGAGCGCGTTTAAGTGGGCCTAAGAGCGCATTCGCTCTATCACAGACTTCCCTTCCTCTGTTGCGATGTATCCGCCTCGCTCGGATGGCTTGTCTACGAAGCCAAGTTTGCGGAGAGACTTCAACGCTCGTCTTGGATCTGGAACACCTGCCCGTCTTCCAACATCACCAAATGTCAATGCACTACGGACACTGCAAAGTGCCTCCAGGCAGCACTTCTCACTGTTCGTCAGTGCTTTAGGTGAACCCGTGGGAACTGCTTCGATTCCCAAAGCCGTAAATGACGCTTGTTCGCAAAGTCGGTACATCCGCAGCATGGGGTCGATCCACGGCCCCTGCCGGATTTTTCGATCAGCGACCATGTCTTCTCTCGCTACACCGTCTATGGAGTGCATCAGCTCCCATGCCAATGACTCGATTTCATTCAGAATATGGATGATCCGGTGACAATCACTAGGCTTGACTGATCGCTCCGCTTCACCCCGCAGTATCGGCAATTTGACTTTCACCAGCCCCTGTACGGCACAGCGATCAAGGTGTTCGCCGAGGCTTTGGCCTTCGTAATGAAGATCCATGATGTACCGTGGATGAGCCACGCGCAACCATGCACGCAATGGACCGACTTCTGCAACTGCTTCACGAAAATCCTTCTCGATTTCGAGAAGAAAATGCTTGGAGCCACCCTCGATCGAAATCGATCTCGCATCAGTTTGAGATTTATCGCCCAATAGATCGCCTTTCTACGGGCCGGTGCGGGCGCGATCAGGGTAAGGCGTACCCGATCGCACCCGCGCCGTGGGTGGCCGGGTTTCGAACCCCGGACCACGACCCGCATCCAAAGCGTACCGACGGCCGCCGAACGTAAGTATGGATGCAGCCCGACAAAGGCGCAAACGACAGGTTTTTCATGATGTCGCCGAGATTCCTAGCCGGGACAGCCGCCAACCGTCACCATACCGGGGTTTGCTCGACCGGGCGGGCTCGGTCGCTCGGGTGGTGTTCCTCGGATGAGATGAATCACTTGTCCGGCAAGGACAGGACGGCCGCCGTTCTTCATGTCCAAGTGTCGCCCACACGCTCCGCAGGTGCCGAGTTCGTCGCCGATGAAAAGATGAACCACTTCTCGGCGATCGGCTCGCGTCGGTGCGCCGCAGGTGTCGCAGGGCTCCCCGGCATCCGTTGGTGTCAGGGCCGCTTCGATCGCGTCTAGGCGTTTGGCGAGACTCATTGGGCAGCCTCCGCGTTCAGCCGCTCGGCCAGTTGTTCCAGCGCTTCCAGCCGCTCGGACAGGTCGCCGTCCGTGGGCTTGCCGATCGCCCGGTATAGGAGTTCTTTGGTAGCCGCCATGTCGCCGCCCTTGGCTCGCTGGACCATCGCCCGCACGATCGCGTCGATGTCTTCGGGTGTGACGGCCGCCAGGATCGCGGCCCGCAGCCGGGCAACTTTGCCGCCGAGGGGGTTGCCGGGTCCGCCCGCGTTGCCCTTGGCGAACCGCCCGTTCGTCGCCCGTCCGTTTGTGTCAGCAGTCATCATCCATGAATCCGATCCCGGTCCGTCGTGGGCCGACCGATCGCCCGTGTGACACACAACCAGCCGTGGAGTGTTCCCAGCGGGGGTTGTGTGTTGTGTGTCATTGGTCCCCCTCGGGGACAGCCGCAACCATTGCCGCGATCGCCGCTCGGATCGCCGGGGGCAAGTCTGGCCATCGTTCGATCAGGCTCGATAGGGCTGCGTCATGCGCGGGGTTGCTAACGCGGTTGCTACACTGATCCTCAGAATCGGCGTTATTGGTGTTGCAGGACCGATCTGCACACGACTTGAAATCGTGCGAGGCAGCAATGTCTCCGTGGGTTCGAATCCCACCCGCACCGTTTATTGGCTTGCTCTTTCGAGCGCGACCAACTTTGCTGGGAGCAGAACGTGAACCGAATCCCGTTTACGGCTTGCGTTCCGGTTGCAATTGCAAGTGTGGTGACAAGTTTCACGCTGCTTGGGTGTCAAGCGCCCAGCCCCGTTCAACCTGAGCCTCGTTCCGCGGCGATTGCAACGATGAACGATCTAGAACGGGCCATGCAAGGCACCGAGTCCGTTTCAATGCACCCTGTTGCGAGACTCGCTCGACCGAACGCATCTGAATCGGATATCGAGCTGCGGAACGAGACTGATGCTGCGATACTCCGCGTGTTCCGCGACCGTGGCTATCGCACTCTAAACCCGGGAAAAAGCGATTTACTCATCGCTTATGCGATTGGAACTTCAAACCAACTGAGCGATCGTGACTTGCTCAAGATCTTTGGCATAACTGCTGGAATGGGCGCGGACCCTGATCACCCGCGAGGTGGATTCGTAATTGTTCTCGTTGATCGCCGCAGGAACCAGGTGGTGTGGCGGACCGCCGGAAGCGCCGAACAGAATGATGATCTCGATGCCAATAGATACGAGAACATCAAGACCGCTGTGGAAAAGCTACTTCATGAACTCCCTCAACGAAGTGAGTGAAACTCATTCACTTCGCATGCTCACACCGGCGGCACTCGCTGCGCCACGGGCCGCATGAAAACGAGAAACTCCAAATCCGAGACGCCAAGACCGCGGTGCGGCGCTTGTTAAATCATCACGCACCATCGCGTCAATTTGCGAACTCAATGGAGCGATCGCTAAGCCGAGCCCACCGAGGATAAATACAGCATCTGGGGCATAAACTGCGAGCCCTATCCGGATTGCTCGGCTCATCGCAATAATCGCCGGGTCATCGTTGGGCAAAGCAGCAATCCGTTCGGGCAATGCCGCACCAAACCGAGCTTGCAACGCTGGCAAACCGAGATACGCTTCCAGCGAGTTGCGCCCGCCATCTGGCCCGACCTTGCTACCGAGTGTCGAACCATCTCCGATGGGACCGACGTCGATCTGGCCAAAGTGGCCAATGCCGTCGGACCCAATCCCGATCGATTGCCCGTCCTCAATGAGAGCAATACCAACACCGGTCCCGATCGCGATTCCAAGGACGCGCCGAGCGCCGGGACAGCACGCAGTCGCATCTTGAGTGGCTGCTTCTGCGTCTCCGAGTAGTTCGATCTGTGCCGAATGGCCAATCGCGTTCGCAACTATTTCTTGAAATGGATACCCAACCAGCCCGGGCACATTCACTGCGAGCTCGATCGATTGATTGTCTGGAGCTCGCCGTCCTGGAACACAAAGCCCGACACGTTGCACAGTTTTCATACGGTCGTTTGGCAACAGCTCGATCGCTTCACGGATCATCCGATCAAGCAGCTCGCGCGTCGGACGAGCGTACTCGGAACTGATCCCTGTCACAAACTCTGTCTGATCGCGCAGAGCGACTTTAACCGCCGTTCCACCGATATCGATTCCGAGTGTGTTCACGTGAACTCGTTTCTATGAGAGCATCAAAATCGAAAGCGTTGACAATCGAAACGATAGAAGGCGTTGTCGGTTTGGCTTCTAAGGATATCGACTGTTGCGAGTCATGACTGGGCCGGGTCGCGTCCTCGGCCATCTCGATCTCTGGCGAAGGTGGAAACGCCCCCTCCATTCAGATCACAAGCTCTTTCGGCACTCAGCGCTCCGGGCGTGGGCTTCGAGACCTTCGATACGCGCAAGTTCGATGCAGTCGGTAAGAACTCCTGATTCGTTTGGTTCGTCGAGATCCAACCACGTTCTCACGCGTAGGAAATCGAGCACACTCAGTCCGCCGCGTACCCGAGCAGTTCGGCCAGTGGGCAACGTATGGTTCGGCCCGACGCCGTAGTCACCCAAAACTTCCGCTGATCGATCGCCAATGAAAACGCCACCCGCATGCCTGATTTGTGATGCGACATCGGTTGCTTCTTCGACCAGTAACTCAAGATGCTCTGGCGCCACGATGTCTGATATCCGGATCGCTTCATGAGTCGAGCACGCGACGCACGCCCAACTATTGCTCAATGCAAGCTTTGCTGTATCTGCGGTTGGAAGCGTCTTGAGTTGCTCAACCAGCTCCGCATTCACCCTTTCAACGACCTTTGCTTCGGTGGTGACCAAGCAGGCAAGTGCATCAGGATCGTGCTCGGCTTGGGCAAGCAAATCTGCTGCGATCACTGAAGGATCCGCAGTCCCATCTGCAATAATGAGCAGCTCGGATGGACCCGCGAGCATATCGATCGCACAGACCGACGACACGCAGTGCTTTGCAGCCGTCACCCATTTGTTTCCAGGGCCCACGATGATGTCGCATGCAGGAACGCCGACACCAAAGGCCATCGCGGCGATCGAGTGCGCCCCCCCGACACACAGCATCATGTCAGCACCCGCGATCGCGGCGGCTGCTTTCATAACCGGGTCTCGGCTCGGCGTAGCGACGATAACTTTTTCTACACCTGCCGAACGGGCTGGTACCGCAGTCATCAGTACAGATGACGGTAATGGGTATCGGCCGCCCGGGGCATAGCAACCCGCAACTTCCATCGGTAAGACTGCGTGCCCGGCCCGCCCTCCGGGCACCAGCTGATCTAGATCTGTCAGCGTTGCCCGTTGAGCATCGGCGAAACGACGGATGCGATCCGCGACCCGTTCAAGCACACCGCGCACGGCATCAGATGTTTCATCGAGTGATTGGAGAAGCGCATCGCGATCTATCACCAGCGGTTCGTTCGGATCTAGCTCGCCGAAGCGTTCCGCTTGCTCGCGCACGGCTCCTTCGCCTTTGATTCGGACCGCTTCAGTCACAGCCCGTGACTGGGTGAGCACCTCGGATGTGAAAGGGCATGCAAGAGACGGCTGAATTTCCGACGATTCGATGACTCGCAGCATCACGAATCCTCTCTGAGCACACCTGGCTTGGCATTGCCCGGACGACGTGTCACTTTGTGCGACCTCCGATCAAGCTCGCGCTCAACCGAATCGAACGGGAGGCCGGCCCGCCGCAGCGCTGCCATGGTGAAAAACAAAAGGTCTGCTGCTTCATGAATAGTATCTTGGTCTGAACGAGCTAAGACCAGCTCTTTGGCTTCCTCGAGAATCTTGGCGTCAAGCAAGCCATCTTCTGTCATTAGTCGTTTCGTGTATGATTTTTCGTCGCTTCCGCTTGCCTGTGCGATCAAACGGCGCTCGAGCCCCCCGATGCCGCTGTCTTTTCCCCAGCATGATCGCGTCCCACGATGGCAGTTACCACTCCCGGTTTGACGCACGGTGAATCGCAAGCAATCACGATCGCAATCCCAATCAACAGCGAGAAGCTCTTGGGTATCTCCAGACGTTTCACCCTTTACCCAAAGCCCACGATTTCGCGAGTGGTAAATTCCTCGACGCTGATCGATTGCTTCCCGGATACTTGTCGCATTCGAGTATACAAATCCGAGCGCCACACCTCGTTCATCAACTATCACCGTCGCAATCAGACCATCTTCTCGGTCTGAGATACCAAGCGTAGAAACAGCATCGCCGAGATTCATCCGATTTGTATAGAGCGCCATTCCAACTTGCGCGTCGCAACCAAGCCGATCGAGTTCGGCTATTTGCGCGGCTGTAGTCACTCCACCCGCGAGCGTCACGCGTGTGTCTCCAGCGGACGCAACGAGCTTCTTGGCAAGCTCAATATCTGGCCCACCAAGCCTTCCCTCTCTTTCAACAGTCGTCACGAGGAAACCACCGACGAAATCTCGCAACGCGTTCATTCGATCAAAGATCGTGGTACCGGTTCGGCGTTTCCAACCTTGGTCTACAACTTCACCATCGCGCGCATCCAAGGCCGCTATCACCCGGTCACGCGGTAGTTGTGAGAGCAACTCAGGGGTTGCGGCAGTTCCGAGAATGATCTTTGAAGCGCCCGCGTCGAGCCAACGAATCGCAGAACTGAGGTCTCGGATCCCACCGCCCACTCGGCAGCGACCCATCGAGCACAAATCCTCGATGACCGACGCGTTCGAGCCCTGGCCGAGCGCCGCATCAAGATCGATCACTGCGACCTCGCCAACCAAGCTGAATCGTTTCATGATCGGCCGAGGATCACCCGCATCAATCTCCAACGTTTCGCCGCCCACGAGCTGCACCGCGTGCTCGTTCATCAGATCTATGGATGGAATGATCATGATTCTGTCTCCAATCGCATCGAAACTCCGGCTGCATCAAGTTCGAGCTTGACACTTCGAACCGTCATCACACCATCGTGAAAAATCGATGCCGCCAGCACCGCATGCGCTCCGGCGCTGCAGGCCTCGGCCATGTGATCTGCCCCCGCAGCGCCGCCCGACGCGACCACCGGAATCTGAATCGCATCCGAGACCGCACGTAACAACTCGAGGTCATAGCCAGACTGGGTTCCATCTCGATCCCAACTCGTGAGCAAGATCTCGCCCGCCCCAAGCAGCGCGCATTGCTTACTCCACGCCACGACGTCGAGCCCGGTTCGGTTCGTCCCCGAGTTGGTGACCACTTCCCATCCACCAACGCTGACGCGGGCAGCGTCGATTGCGACAACACAACACTGCACGCCGAATCGACTTGCAATCTCATGAATAAGCTCTGGACGAACCACCGCTGCGGAGTTCACACTGACACGGTCGGCCCCAGCATCTAACAGCCGGCCTGCATCATCTGCGGTGCGTACGCCGCCTCCGACCGTAACCGGGATCCCAACTGCTCTCCGAACTGCATCGACCGTGTCATATGCCGCAGCCCGATCTTCGGTCGTCGCTGAAACATCGAGCACAACGATTTCATCCGCGCCTTCGCGCTCATACCGGGCGGCCAACTCCGCAGGATTTCCCGCATCACGCAGCCCTTGGAACTGAACACCTTTGACCACTCGGCCACCACGCACGTCAAGACACGGAATGACCCGTACGGTCAGCATGAGACCACCTCCGCAACCTCGCACCAACGCTTGAGCAAACGGGCACCGAATGAGCCCGAGAGTTCAGGATGGAACTGGCACAGCACCACCGGACCACGCTCGATCGCCCCGACAAACGGGCCCCCATGCGTCGTCATGGCTGCTCTCCAACCGATCGGTGCAGCATCGATTTTGTATGAGTTCGCGTAATACACCGCACCTGACTGCAGCACACGGCAGCGATCGCCCGCTTCGATACGATTCCAACCCAACTGTGGTACCGCGACCGACTCTGGCAGAGAAGAAACCCGCACAGGAAGCACGCCAAGACCCGCGACGCCAGGCGACTCGGCGCTCGCCACAGCAAAGAGCTGCATGCCCAGGCAGATACCGAGTGTTGGACGAGCCATCGCCACTCGTTCTTTGATGACAAGATCCAAACCCGTTTTAGATAGTTGCTGCATGCCTGCTTCAAATGAACCAACACCCGGCAATACGACCATATTCGAGCTTTCCACAAAGCTTGGATCATCGGTCAGAACGGTTCTCACGCCGATTCGTTCGAAGGCAGCTACCACCGAAGCGACGTTTGCGGTACCCGTGCGCACGACGGTGACTGTTCGCCCGCTGGTCATCAGAGAAGTCCTTTGGTGCTTGGGATGTCATCCTCGCCGGTCAGAGAAATCGCCGCGCGAAGCGCCATGCCCATTGCTTTGAATGCCGCTTCTGACTTGTGGTGATCGTTCGTACCACGCAGCACATCGACATGCACGGATGCCCTGATATTGATTGCGAGAGATACGAAGAAGTGCGTGATGTTCTCACACGCGATCGGACCAATCGAGTCGCGCACTAGTTGCAGGCTTACCACCGGGCAAGGCCGACCCGAAAGGTCGATCACAACGCGTGCGAGTGATTCATCCATCGGTGCGAATGACGATCCGAACCGTGCGATTCCCCGCCGTTCGCCGAGCGCCTGGTCGATCGCAGAACCAATTACGAGCGCACAGTCCTCTACGGTGTGGTGATCGTCGACTTCCAAATCTCCTTTGCACGAAAGCTGGAGGTCAAAGCGCCCATGTTTGCTCAACGCTGTGAGCATGTGATCAAGGAAACCGATTCCGGTATCGACCTTGCTCGATCCAGTTCCATCCAGGTCGATCTCGATGGAGATGTCAGTTTCACTTGTCGTCCGTTGGATAGCTGCTCTTCGTGAACTCATCAGCGTTCTCCCTGGGTGATTGCGACTGCTCTGATTGCCAGTTTGAGTCTCTCAAAATCAGACTCTTCGCCTGGACATCCAATCCGGACATATTCCGCTAACGACGGGTCTAAAAATCGCTTTATACTGACGCCGTGGCCCCGAAGCTGCGCTTGGAAAGACCCAGCGCGATCGATTCGTGCAAAGACGAAGTTTGCTTGGCTTTGCAATACAGCCGCTCCTTTCTCGCAAAGCAACGAAGCAAGCTCGTCACGCTCGAGTTGAACACGCTTAAGGCGGTCCTCTATGTACTCTTGCGGTAAATCCATCGCTGCTTCACTCGCAGCGATCGACAGTGCAGAACAAGGGAACGGCCCGCCTGCAGCACGCATCGCATCGATGACCTGGCTTGGACCCACTGCGTAACCGATCCGCAACCCTGCCAGCCCGTATGCCTTCGAGAACGTCCGAACGATCACGACATTGGGCAGCGAGATCGCGATCGGCGTCAGATCCACATCTGCAAACTCGGTATAAGCAAGATCCACCATCAGCAAGACTTCTGGCAGCGATTCGCTCAAACGAATGAGCTCCTCAGCGGAAATGATGTTCCCGGTCGGGTTGTTGGGCGAAACCACCGCGACTAAGCGTGTCGATTGATCGCACGATTCGATGACTTCGCCGGTCGGAAAAGCTTCTTCCATCCAATGCACCCGCTTGACTCGGCCGCCCGCCAACTCACCAGACCGGGCAATCATCTCAAAGCTTGGAGACGGCATCACGATCGAGTCGCCCGGCGATAGACACACTCTACAAATACGATCGATCGCATCGTCACCGCCGTTGGTGACGACCACACGATCGGTCGAAACATCAAAACGATTCGCCAGTTTCGATTCTAAACCTGCTGCATCTGGATACCGACGCAAACGGTCCATGCCGACCGAACGCGCCACACTTTCTATCCAATCGTCTGACGTGAGTGATGCACCCTCGTTCAAATCGAGAAGCAGCTCGCCAGGGGTGTTTCGGGCAGGTATCGCGTAGGGCTTCACGCCTCGGAGTGTTGGCTTGACGAACGCGGCGCTCACGGCACCAACCTCGCAATCTCGGTCACGATGATGTCCGTCCCGCCCCGGGCTTTGATCTCCGGGATCAGTTCGGCCAGCGATTCACGCGGCGCCGCGATCTTCACCGCAAAGCCCGCGTCCTCGCCCAGCACCGACACCGTCGGGCGACGCATGCTCGGCAGCATCCCCACCACCGCGTCGAAGTTGCCCTTGCTTACGTTCACCTCGAGCATCATCCGACCGCGAGCATCGAGCACCGACCGCAGCAACAGCACGAACCGATCGATCGCGGCTTTCTTCGTTGGGTTCTCAAGAGCCGCCGGGTTCGCCCAAAGACGAGTCGTCGAGCGCAGGATGTCCTCGACGATCTCCAGCCCGTTCGCACGCAGCGTGTCGCCCGTCTGCGTGACATCCACGATGCAGTCCGCATCATCGGGCGGGAAGACCTCGGTCGCGCCGCGGCTCTTGACGAACGCAGCGTCCAGCCCAGTGTCCTTGATCCACTTCCGGGTGATCGCTTCGTACTCCGACGCGATGACGAGCTTGCGATCGGTGGGGAGTTTGCCGTTGACCAGCAGTTCGGTCGGAGCGGCGGCCACGAGCCGCACCGGGTCGAACCCCAGATCCAGCAGTTCGACGAGTTCGACGCCGAGCTCGGTGACCCAGTCGACGCCGCCGAACCCGAGATCCCGCGTCCCGCTGTGCATCATCTCCAGCGCGTTCTGCGGCTTGAGAATCTTGGCGTCAAACCCTGGCAGCGAGAGCCTCGGGCGATAGCCCCGGCTCGACAAGCCCAGCTCGATGCCCGCGTCCTTGAACAGTTTGAACACCCGATCCTGCATGCGGCCCTTAGGCAGGGCGAGTTTGACGGTGTTCTCGGAAGGTGTGACCATGTTGATGTGTCCGTTTCTGTGTTGGGAAAGTTCGGGTTCGCTGGAAACCGGTCCCGGGGATGCATCGGCGGGTTATTTGGGGCATGAACCGAGCCCAAAACGAACAACGCCGACCCGGGGGCCGGCGCTCTGTCTGTCTGGGTCTGATGGGGGTCTCAGGTCAGCGCGACAGCGTCATCCGGCCACGGAATGGGCAACGTGATGATGCTGATGGTGCTGGAAGAGATTCATATCGGGACACGCTAGGCGTGTTCAACACTAGGAAACAACAACCGGCCCCTACGATTTCATTGCGGATCTCGACAGAAGGAATCGGCATGGGCAGGCTCGAGAACAAATCGGCACTCATCACCGGCGCGGCCCGTGGCATCGGGCTGGGCATCGCGCGGGCATTCGTTGATGAAGGCGCATCGGTCCTGCTATGCGACATCAACGATGAAGACGGGCGCGCTCGGGCCCAAAGAATCGGCGCGTCGTACTTGCGCCTCGATGTCCGGGAGGAATCAGACTGGGAACGCGCGCTCGGTGCGATGCCGTCCCTCGATGTGCTTGTCAACAACGCGGGCATCACCGGATTCGAGGTGACGGCCGATCAGCCGCCTGATGCCCATGACCCCGAACACGCGTCACTCGACTCGTGGCACGCGGTGCTCGCGACGAATCTCGACGGCGTGTTCCTGGGATGCAAGCACGCGATCCGAAAGATGCGTGGTCAGGACCTTCGCTCCAACCCCGGGTCGATCATCAACGTGTCTTCTCGGTCGGGCGTTGTGGGGATCCCACGCGCCGCCGCGTACGCAACGAGCAAAGCGGCCGTGCGTCATCACTCCAAATCAGTCGCGTTGTACTGCGCCGAAGAGGGCCTGGCGATCCGGTGCAACTCGATCCAGCCCGCCGCGATTCTGACTCCGATGTGGGACGCGATGCTTGGAACAGGGCCGGAGCGCGAGGCCAACATCGCCAAGTTCGCGGCCGGTGCCCCGTTAAATCGATTCGGCACGGTTGAAGAAGTTGCTGCGCTGGCCGTCTATCTCGCTTCGGATGAATCGGGCTTCACCACCGGAGCCGAGTTCAACATCGACGGCGGGATGTTGGCAGGCACCGCTGAACCGCCCCGCCCGGCCCACCCGGCCCGCTGACCGATGCAGCCACGACGCGGATGACACGAAAACACTCCGATCCACCCGTTCAGGTGGGTCCGAAACACACACATCGCTCTATTGAGATTCATTCTCAACACAGCGTGACTTCGGGCCACATCGAGCCGAAAATAGGTTGACGGCTTGCCGAAAGGCGTGGCGTCGGGTTTGAGCACGATCCCCACCTCTATCCGGGAGACCCCGATCGCGATGCCGACCCCGCGTGCGGTCGCGGAGTCGCGTCCGCGGATCGAGCAGCGTCGCAGCATGCCCGAGCGGGCCCGCCGAGCGCTGTTCGCGGCTGCCGGCATCGGATGCGTCGGGCTCGGCGGGTTGGGCGTGATCGTGCCCGGCTTGCCGACGACCGTCTTCCTGATCATCGCGTCGTGGTGCTTTGCCCGTTCTTGCCCGTGGCTGACCGAGAAACTGATCCACACTCGGGTGTTCGGGCCGTTCGTGAAGTACCTTGAACCCGACGTGGTGATGCCCCTCAAAGCCAAAGTCATCTCGATGGCGATGATGTGGGCAGCCATCGGTGGATCGTGCATCTGGGTGACTTACCGAGGCGCTCCTTGGTTCGTCCCGGCGATGATCGCGGCATCTGGCGTGGTCGGAACTTGGTTCATCGCCCGCCAAGGCCGCAAGAGAAACACCGCGTCATCGGCGACAATCGATGAAACCGGGGCCCGATCGTTGCGTCACGGCATCGGGCGACGCCCTCGCGTGCATACCAATGGTGCATGCACCAAGCCGACCGCACCGCCCTCGACCATGCCCTGACCGCCGCCTGCCACCAGCGCGGGCTCGATACAGCCCTCAAACAGAGCCACACCATCGCCGATCTATGCCGATCGGCAGGTGATTCGATCAATCATCCAGCGTGGGATCAGGCTGCGGCTGAGATCGCGAGGATGGACCTGGGGTCGATCTTCGATCTGGTGCGATTGGGTGCGGCACGCTTCCACCTGCTCAACCAAGCGGAACAACTCAACATCATCCGCGTGAACCACGAACGCGAACGCGCATCGGAAAATGGCCCAGCCCGAGCAGAGTCGATCGATGAAGCGATGGAACGGCTCAGCCAACTGGGAGTCACCCCGGAACGTGTTGCTGAAATGCTCGGGCGGATCGATATCCAACCAACACTTACCGCCCACCCGACCGAAGCGCGGCGACGCACGGTGCTCGAAAAGCAAACCGACATCGCAGAATGCGTCGTTCGGCTACGCGATGAAAACCTAACCGCCAGAGAACGGGCTGAGACCTCTGCACGACTCGAACGCGTGATCGCGATGCTGCTCGCAACCGACGAAGTCCGGGTCCAACGGCTGGGCGTACCTGACGAAGTCCGAAACGGGATCTACTTTATCTCAAACACAATCTGGGAAACAGTCCCACGCCTGTTTCGCGATATCGTGCATGCTGCTGATCGCGCGTTCGGTGCCGAACACGCAAAGATCGTGGGGCAAGATCTGGCACCGCTGCTGCGCTATCGAACATGGATCGGCGGTGACCGTGATGGCAATCCGAATGTGACCGCCGAAACCACGGCGTGGACTATGGGCGAGATGCAAGCCGCCGCCCGTCGACTTTGGGACACCGAACTCGAACGCCTCCGTCGTGCACTTTCTGCGTCGGATCGCCGTGCAGATCTCGGAAACGAAATCCACGACGCGATCGAATCACAGCCCAACTACCAAGAGGATGACCCACGTTTCGCCCAGCGGCTGCACGAACCCTGCCGCGTACTTTTATCTTTGATGCGTGATCGAGTCCGCAATGATTCTCACTATCGCACGCAAGACCTCATCGAACACCTCAGCGTTATCCGGCGAGCACTCCAGAATGCGGGGCTCACTGCTTCGGCCGAGCACGGAAAACTCTTTGATGCGATCGTACGAGCCCGCGTCTTTGGTCTGCATCTCGCGACACTAGATATCCGCCAGCACTCCGACGTTCACGAGGAAGCCGTCGGAGAACTCCTCAAGCTGGGCGGGGTCGAACCCTCGTTTTCTTCACTGGATGAAAACGCTCGTGTCAGATTGCTCCGAAGTGAACTGGGCAATCCAAGGCCGCTGCGCCCGATGGGTTGCGGGCTCGGGGATTCATCAACAGAGCTTCTTGCCACGATGGAGGTCGTGCGTAAAGCGATCGGACGCGAACCCGACAGCGTGCGTTGCTGGATCATCTCGATGACCCATCGTGTCAGCGATATGCTCGGGCTACTTCTGCTTATGAAAGAAACCGGCCTGCACCGTCCGGCGATTGCAGACGAACCTACCAAGAGCTTCTTGCATGCTGTGCCGTTGTTTGAGACAGTAGACGACCTGGAACGCGCACCATCTCTCATGGACGAAATGCTGCAGGATCCGGTCTATCGGCAGCACCTGAAAGCTGCTTCGGAAAACGAACCCGAGCAAGAGATCATGCTTGGCTACTCGGACTCGAACAAAGACGGCGGCTTTCTTATGGCCAACGCAGCGTTGCACAAAGCACAACGGGGCATCAGCGCCGTGTTTGCTCAACATGAAGTTGGCCTGCGTTTCTTCCATGGCCGCGGCGGAACGATCGGTCGCGGCGGAGGTCGCGCCGGCCGAGCGATCTTGGCTGCACCACCCTCATCGCGTACTGGACGCCTCCGGTTTACCGAACAGGGCGAAGTGATCACGTTCCGGTACTCGATGCCTGATATGGCCCGCAGGCACCTCGAGCAGATCGTCAACGCGGCCCTGCTTGCCGAGGCAAATCTAGATTCTTCTGACCCAGATGCCGGCTTCGAAAACTTGCTCATGAGACTCGCAGACGATGCGAAGAACGTGTATCGCTCGCTGATCGACGACGAATCGTTCTGGGAATGGTTCACCGCAGTCAGCCCGATCGAGCACATCGGTGGCATGCCGATCGCCTCTCGCCCAGTATCGCGCGCGACTGGTGCCGCACTGACCTTTGATCGCTTGCGAGCCATTCCATGGGTGTTTTCATGGATTCAGATGCGCGCGCTTGTCCCCGGTTGGTACGGCGTTGGGTCAGCACTTGCAAACGCTTCCGAGACGGACCGCCAAGCATTTGCCGACGCTGCCAAGACTCGGCCGTTTGTGATGTCCATCATGGAAAACGCTGCCCAAGAAATGGCCCGCGCTCGGATGCCGATCCTCAAACGCTACGCCACGATGGCTCCGCACGGTGAAGCGATGTTCGAGCGCGTGCAATCCGAGTTTGACCATGCCAGCAACGCAGTCGTTTCAGCAACTGGTAGGAACACGCTGATGGATCATTCGCCGGTGGTTGGCGCGTCGATTGCAGATCGCAACCCATGGACGGATGTGCTGAATCTCGCACAGATCGAACTGCTCGGCCGATGGCAGAAAGCAAATGAGACTGAGCGTGCATTGCTTCGCCCGGTATTGCAATCCAGCATCAATGCGATCGCTGCCGCCATGCAATCGACGGGATAACAAAGGCTGGTTCTCACGAAAAAGCAGAAGGCCCGCGTCCTCAGACGCGGGCCTTCTTTTGATACCAGGGTTCTCCCGCTCACTTAGCGGCGGCGACGGCCGACGACGAGGCCACCCAAACCAAGCAACGCAATCGTGCCCGGCGAGGGCACGACACCTGGCGAACCGACGAGAGAAACCATCTCTTCTGGTCCGCCGATGTTGTCATTAAAGAATGCTGCAGACGCGAACGCCCCGTCGACACCGAGCTCGGCCGAGGAAGCGTTGCCAGCTGCGTCAAAGACGATGGTGGCGATCAGGTCGGTCAGGTCCGAGCCATCGAACAAGACCGATGCAACTTCGTTCGCACCAGCGGTGTTGCCGTCGAACAAGAAGATGCCGTCGCCATTCTGGCTGAGCCCGCCGCCGCCGGCGGCAATACCGACGTTGGCCACAGGACCCCATACGGCGACGAAGTCGGCGATGCCGGCTGCATCGCTGTCCTGCAGGAAGATCGCCGACTCGCCGGTGTTCAGGATGAACGAGGTGAGACCGGCGTTGACGGTGGGGTCGGCCGACTCGTCGTCGTAGAAGAGAATGCCGGTGTCGAACGTACCAGCGCCGGTCCAGGTGACCTCAAACCAGTCGGCGGTGCCATCCTCACCGGTGATGCCGGCGTAGGCCTCGGTAATCAACAGATCTGCGGAAGCGGTGCCGGCGACGCCGACGAGTGCGAGCAATGCAAGCTTGTTCATCTCGAATCTCTCTTTCGGATCAAGTGTTCTCTCTCCTCCCATGAACGCAAACTGCTTGGATCACGGGTATCTGAAGGAACTTACTCACGCGAAGTTTCGCTCGGATAAAGAGAACGACAACACTCTGTTTAGATTCGGTAAGAACTAGATGAAGAGCCGACTCTAAACGAAACGATTACAAATCGCGAATCAAATCTTGACATCGATCTGAACACTACGAGTCGATATCCGGCATTTGCTTGCTCTCTGACAACCACTTCGGTTCAGTCGAAGGAGCAACCACGGCATGGCACATGATTCGACGTCAATCACTCGCGACCATCGAGCATTCACTTTGATCGAGCTGCTGGTCGTCATCGCAATCATCGCGTTGCTGATTGGTATCCTCTTACCCGCAATCGGAAAAGCACGCGATACCGCCAAAACGGTTGAATGCCTATCCAACCTCCGACAAATGGGCATCGCGTCTGTGACTTACAGCGTTGACAACCGTGGCTACCTCACGTCCGGCCCCTTTGACAACCGAGCCCGTAAGCATAAAGACGGCTTTGAATCCAACTTTGGCGAGGGCGGCATCGAACAAGTTGGCTGGATCGCTGATCACGTGAATGGTGGCTACGGACTTCCCGGCGAACTGCTCTGCCCAACCGCGCTTGCGCAGTTCAACCAAAACCTGCGAATGTCACGCCTAAACGACGAACCACTCCGCGAGTTTACAGTTGAAGAACGTGACATCCTGATCGAGCGCGGGTTTAACTCCAACTACACCCAGTCGTGGTACATGGCGTACACGCAGTGGAAAAACAGCCGCATCGGGCGTCAGACACAACCCGCAGACCGAAGTACAGGTGTCGTCGGCCCACTGCGCGAGTCGGCGATGGGAGTTGTCGCTACATCATCGGTTCCGTTGTTTGGCGATTCACGCGTGCAGTTCAACTCGGGTGACCCTCAAGACACGGTCGATCTGAGCACGGGCGTCGAACCGGCGATCAAGTCTGTGTCTGATGGGCCGAGATGGCGCGTCGGGCTCAACTTTGTTGGCCATGACTACACCGACTTCGGGCCCGCGCACGGCGGCAGCGGCACGTTCGGGGTCGACGGGCATGATCGCCAAACAGGGAACTTCGTGTTCGCCGATGGTCATGCCTCGTCGTTCCGCGACACGAATCGGGATCAACACTTCAGCTATACCGAGCCTGCAGACGAGCTCCGCCCCAACGGCGTTCCGGTCTACCCCGATTTTCCTGATCGAAACTTCTTCACCGGAGAGCTTCTCTCTGGTCGTTTCAGCAACTGAATCGACGCATGCCTGTGAGAAAGGCATGCTCTTTGTACAAGTTTACAACTGGAGAGATCATGCCACACATCAATCGGCCGCACACCGCGATAGCCTTCCTTTTTGCCGCTGCCGGCGCAGCCAACGCCCAAGTCGTTATCAATGAGGTCTACGAAAATCCTCCCGGAAGCGGCAGCACCAACGACGCGCTCATCGAATACATTGAGCTGTACGGGCAGCCCGGTATGGACCTCACCGGATACCTCATCGGCCAGTTTAAAGGTGGCGAGGATTCAGACGGTGACAACATCCCCAACGAGCCCGCTGAGATTGACGAGGCATTCAGCCTCGATGGGCTTAGCCTCGGTTCAAACGGATACCTCGTGCTCTACAACGGCACACCTGCACAATCACTCTTGCCACTCTTTCTCCCCGGAAAAGGCGAGAACAGCGCAAGCTTCTTCGACACCCATGCTCCGTCGCCCTTCGATTCCAACGGAAACTTGAACAACGACGGCTCGTCGACTTACCTCTTGATCCGCCGTCGCCCATTCCATTCTGTTGCCAATGGTGCCAGTGTCTACGCGCCCGGTTATTCCATCTGGAAAGATGTCGATCCTGATGTCGATTACGACGGCAAGCTCGACTTTGGCTTTGAGATTCCGGGGCCCAGCACTCCCGATAGCGTCGGCGTAGTCGACCCCCTTCAGATCATCGACGAACTCGCTTGGTCGAACGCGGGCGGCAAGGAGTACGTTCGCTCATCAGAGCAAGAACTCTCCGAAACGCCTGACTTTAACCCCGACGCCGCCAGCCGTGTTGCTTACTACGGCGAAAACCCAATGCTCGGTCTCCGTGTGAACTCCGATGGCGATACCGTTCCCACCCGCACCGCTGACGAAGAGTTCATCTATGGCGACATGATCGGTGCTTCAATCGACTTCACTTATGACCCCAGCCGATCGGGCGCCCCCACCGATCAGAGCGGTGACGGGTTCCAAGATATCGCGATCAGCAACGGCGCTGACCTCTACTCAATGACTCCTGGCACGTTCAATGACCACGCGCCGACCGGCATCACGCAGTTCCGCTTTGTGACCGGCGACCTGAACTTCGACGGCGCTGCCGATGCCGCTGACCTCGCTTTACTCGATGCTGACCTGCTCGGTGCTGACTTCGATGCAACCGAGGACTTCATCGACAATGACACCGGGCTCCCGGTCGCTGACCCGATGAACCCGGGCAGCAAGCTGCAGTCGTACGTGTTCCAGGGTCGCTTGGCGAACGGCTTCCTCGCGGCACGCAACCTCGACCTTGACGACGGCATCGCCGGCGCAAACAGCGAGACCGTGACCAACGACGACCGGGCCGCGCTGCTCGCATTGGTCGGGCCGGTCCCCTGCAGCGTGGCCGACACCGCATCCCCGTTCGGCACACTCAACTTCTTCGATATCTCGACCTACATCGGTCTGTACAACGCCGGTGATCCTGCCGCCGACTTGGCCGCCCCGATTGGCACACTCAACTTCTTCGATATTTCAACGTACATCAGCTTGTACAACGCCGGCTGCCCATAAATCCCTCTTTCAATCAGTCGACTCTGAGGACGCTTCCGATCTGGGAGCGTCCTTTTTCATGCACTCGCCTACCCTCACGCCATGGCGAACGGCGGAACACGCGAGGTCAACTTCGACGGCATCATCGGGCCAACCCACAACTACGCGGGATTAAGCCCCGGGAACGTGGCCAGCGCTTCCAATGCGGGCGGCCAATCAAGCCCCAAAGCAGCCGCCCTTCAAGGGCTCTCAAAGATGAAGTTCCTTATGGAACTCGGGCTGCCCCAGGGCGTCCTGCCACCCCAGCAACGGCCAGACACCGACGCCCTCCGTCGAATCGGTTTCACCGGCAACGACGAACAGATCCTTAAGGACGCACGCGATGCCGACCCGACGCTTCTCGCAGCGGTGTGGAGCGCATCGAGTATGTGGGCTGCCAACGCAGCGACCGTCTCGCCATCGCCCGATACCGCAGACGGACGCGTCCACATGACGCCCGCCAACTTGGTGAGCAATCTCCATCGATCCTTCGAAGCAGATTCAACCACCCGCGCTCTGCGGATGATCTTCAAAGACGAGCAGCACTTCAAAGTTCACGACCCATTGCCCGCGCAGATGCGCTTTGCAGATGAGGGTGCCGCCAATCATGTCCGATTCGCCCATGCCCACGGCGAGCCCGGCGTGGAACTCTTTGTCTATGGCGTCACCGCCCACGACCCCTCGATGACCACCCGAAAGTTTCCCACGCGCCAAAGCAGGGCGTCTTGCGAAGCCATCGCCCGGCTGCACCAGCTCGACCCCACACGCACCGTGTTTGCCCGGCAGCACCCCGATGCAATCGACGCAGGCGTGTTCCACAACGATGTCATCGCGACCGGCAATGAACGGGTCTTTTTATACCACGAGCAAGCGTTCGCGATGTCGAGCTCATTGATGACGGATCTCGCTGGTCCGATCGGAGGCGGGCTCGTATGCATCGAAGCGCAGAACACTGATTTCTCGATTGGCGACGCCGTCAAGAGCTATCTCTTCAACTCGCAGATCGTGACACTGCCCAGCGGTTCGATGTGCCTCGTCGCTCCGATCGAAGCCAACGAGAACAAGCCTGTATCCGCATTCATCAAACGGATGGTCTCCGATCCGTCAAACCCGATCAATCAGGCCGAGTTCCTTGATGTCCGCGAGTCGATGCGCAATGGCGGCGGACCGGCATGCCTCCGCCTTCGCGTGCCGCTCAATGAAGCAGAACAAGCATCCACCCATACCGGTGTGATGTTGACGAACGCGTTGTACGAGCGTCTGGTTGCATGGGTCGAAAAACACTATCCAGATCACCTATCAGCCGATGATCTGATCGACCCGAAGTTAGCCCGGCGATGCCTCGACACCCTCGATGAGCTCACGCAAATCCTTGATCTGCCCGGTCTGTATCCGTTCCAAAACTGATCGAACCGCGCGAAAATCGCCCACAATAACGGGGGATATCGCTCGAACGGGGATTGATACCCTCAAGATCAGCGATCACGGTAAACCGAGACCGCGTCGCGGACCGATACCGTGCGATATCCGCCGATCCGGGTTCAGGCCATCTTCTCTTGGCATGTACCCGCGCCGGCCCACTCATTCCGCCCGTGGAGGCAACTCGGCCATGTCGCACGATCACCACATCCCCACCGCTTCTGAAAAGCTCCGCCTCGAACCAGGCGAACGGCTGTTCCGACCCTTCCACCGCTTCGCAAGCATGTCGAGCGCGGGCGGCATCGTTCTTCTCGCCATGACCGTCGTCGCGATGATCTGGGCGAACTCGAAGTACGCCCACGTCTATGACGAAGTCTTCCACGACACCCAGGTCGCGATCAGCGTCGAACACCATCCGCACCACGCTTCAGGACATGGCGAGGACGAAGGCAATCACGAAGACAACGTGCACAGCGAAGAAGACCACCCGGTCGTCGGAAACGACGAAACGGCCCACCCCCAAAGCGGCACGGCCATCGTCTCCGCGATGGACGGCACCGTCGGCATCCCCGAGGGCACTCCCGAAATCTCTGAAGATCACGGTGATGAATCCGCCAATGACCATGGCGACGGGCACGCCGCCGGACATGAAAGCAAGGACAAACCCCCATACTTCTTTATGGGCCATGGCCTCACCCACTGGATCAACGACCTCCTGATGGCCGTGTTTTTCCTCGTCGTGGGTCTCGAGATCAAACGCGAAATCCTTGTAGGCGAACTCGCATCACCCAAGCGTGCCGCGTTGCCGATCTTCGGCGCCATCGGGGGCATGGTGGCGCCCGCTGCCATCTTCGCGGCCATCAACTGGGGCAACGCCGACAACATCCCAGGTTGGGGTGTGCCCATGGCCACCGATATTGCCTTCGCCGTCGGCGTCATGGCCATGCTCGGCAACAAGATCCCCAACTCACTCAAAGTCTTCCTACTCAGCCTGGCGATCGTCGATGACCTCGGCGCACTCGTTGTGATCGCGGTGTTCTACACCGAGAATCTGCAAGCTCAGTATCTCGGGTATGCCGGATCGATCATCGCGGTCTTGCTCGCGATGAACATCCTTCGTGTCCGGTGGATTACAGCTTATCTCTTGCTCGGCCTACCACTCTGGTACTGCGTGTATCAATCCGGAGTCCATGCAACGATCGCTGGCGTCTTGCTGGCGTTCACGATCCCCGCGCACGCCCGTGTCAACGCGGTCAACTTCTCGTACTCCACTCGCAAAGCGCTCGAGATCTTTGACGACGCTCACGACGACAAAGACACGGACGTCAAGCAGAGCACCATTCGCCGGGCTGCGGTCTTTGCGATGATTACCAATGCCCGCCAAGTCCTGCCGCCGCTGCACCGCATCGAGACCGTGCTGCACCCATGGGCTGCGTTCTTCATCATTCCTGTATTCGCGCTGGCGAACGCCGGCATCGAGATTCACGGCGGTATCGGCGATGCCGTCAAGGGCAACGTCTCACTCGGGATCATCGCCGGCCTGGTCATTGGTAAGCCGCTCGGCATCACCTTGTTCGCCTTCATGGCCTGCAAAGTCGGTATCGCGGCACTCCCCAGAGGCGTGACCTGGAGGCACATCGCCGGCGCCGGAATGCTTGGTGGAATCGGATTCACGATGGCAATTTTCATCGCCAACCTTGCATACGAATCCAATGCATACAACCTCGAGCACGCGAAGCTTGCAATCCTGATCGCGTCGGCAATCTCTGCCGTCGGCGGCGCCTTCATCCTCTCGACCTGCAAGTCACAGGCTGAGCCCGAGCCCGAAACACTCGGCCCGGTCGTCGGTGGATACGACGAAAACAGCTAAGCCTTTTTGATCAATCACCATGCAGAAAGGGCACCCAAACGGGTGCCCTTTCTCTTTCGATCTACGCATGACAGGATCGCCTAGAGGCCGGGCAGCTCCATGCCGGCCGCCGACTCAAAGCTCGCATCCTCGATCACGTACAAACCAAGCAACCAACCCTGCACAATGTATGGGTCCACTTTGAAAGTGCCCTCGACCATACCGAATCCGGTCGCAACATTGCCCATGCGTGTCAGTTCGCTGAGCTTTACTTCGATCGCGTCATACGGCGTCGGCGGGATGCCGATGCAACAGCCATCCCACGGATTTTGCATCACCAGAAGCTCGTCGACCGCCGCTGCCACCACCGGCAGCAGCGTGTTGCCCTCGACCCGAACCGTCTTGCCGTCTAACTGGACAACCCAATCAGGCAACTGCTCCTGCCCCTGCTTTGGGTTGTAATCACGGGCAACCGAACGAAGAACCTGCCAATCAATCACGAACGGCCGTTGCGGAGAACCATCCCCGACGATCACGCCCGCGCCTTCGACTTCAACCGCGCCGTCGCCACGCACGGTAAACGCGGGCCCAACAGGACCGCCGGCAGCCTCATCATTCACGCTCGCGAGCGCGGCTTCTAACATCGGATCGACCACTGCTTCTTGACTCGCGCGCTGACTGTCGACCGCTGCCACGACGACCGCGTCGTCGGGCAGCGACTCCTGGGCCTCTTCAATCACACCAAGCAGCGAGTCAAGCGAAAGCCCAGAGCCAGAAGACTCCTTGGCGATCACTTCATCAACGACAGCTTCAACGATCGTCGGATCAACAACGGGGACTTCAACAACCGGTGCTTCAACAACGACCGATTCAGAGTCCATTGTCTCGAACTCATCAACCGGCAGCTTGACCATATCACCAACGTCAGCGATCTCGCTCGTCAGCTCTGCGCCAACGGACCCTTCCACCACCAGTTCGGTTGTGGAAGCATCTGGAGTCAGGTCGGCCGCGACTCGGGTTTCAGGTTCGGTTGGCGTGGCCCGATCAGGGCGACCGAATGACGGCGCACTTATTAATGCCGCCGAATCCTTCGACGTTACCGATGGGTTGCGTTCACTCGCACGGCGTGCCGTGTTTAGGCCCACCGTCACCATCATCAACGCCACAATCAAAGACCAAAAGTAACGCATCGCTTGCCTCCAACCAACTTCTACCAGCCCGATCGAACAAAGATTCAACCTATCCGATCGGACGAAGATGCTTCACCACCGCTGTGCGATAGGCCAAGATCGCGGGCGCGACCCCGGCCACCATCGCAAGAGCGATCGTCGCCAACACCATGCCAAGATAACCATCCAACGGCAAACTCGGACGCACCACAAGCCCCAAACGGGCTTCGAGTACGCCAGAAACCACCGTGCCAAACACGATGCCAAGCACCACCCCGACGACGCCGCCCAGCAGCCCGATCGCCGCAGATTCAGTCAACACCAAGTTGAACACACGCCACCGGCTCGCCCCGAGCACCCGAAGCACCGCCACTTGACGCCGGCGTTGCTCCATCGAGTTGTAAAGCGCCAGCATGATCGACACACCCGAAGACACAAAGACCGCGAATGCCAACGCGACCAATATCTGATCAACGCTGGAGACAATCGCAAACAATCCACGCACCGTGTCGGCCGGTTGCGCAACAGTCCAGTCTGGGTCACGCCGCAACGAACTCAGAATCTGGGTAAGTGCCGCCGTGCGCGCACCAAGACTGGCGTAAACCCCCGTGATCTGGCGATCTACATCGATGAGGTCATCAACCGTTGTCACCACATCATCACCCAATGCAGCCAACCGGCGATCATGAGCATGTAACACCCACGAACTCTCAAGGTCGGTAAACAACGCACGGTCGTGCGGCGATCCGGTGAACCCCAGAACCCCCACGACGACGTAGTCAAACTCGTCATGCACGTGTGTGCCAGGCTGGCGCGGTGTGCCGTGGAACAAGTTGATCACATCGCCAATTTCAAGGTTCGTTCGCTCCGCGGCTTCAGCGCCCAAGATCACTTCAAACGACGTCTCAAACGACCTGCCCTCTTCGATTTCGAACGCCTCATTGGGTGCCGGCTGAAACGCGATGAAGAACTCGTTCGTCGTCGCCATCACAGGCAGGCCGCGGTATGAGTCGCCCAGCTGAGTCGGAATCGCCCAGGCAAACGGATACGAACTTTTGAGCGCCTCATAGTCAGCCCAGGAAATCGGCGCGCCGGGCGCATCCGCGTAGAACATGCTGTTGAGCACACTCGAAAGGGCGCTCGGCTCTTTCGTGATCAACATCTGCGCGTTGCCTGTGCCGCGCTCAAATGCAGCCCGCCCTGACGCTTTCATCGATAGCAACAGTGTCATCAACGCCACCGCCACTGCCACAGATGCGATGGTCACGCCGGTCGAAAACCGACGCCCAGACATCGAACGGCTGACGATGTTCCAATCGGTCAATGCCATATCACACACCCGCCTTTTCAGACGCAGAACCGATCGAGTCGAGCGCTTCGTGCCGGTCGAACTGTGGGATCAACGAACGATCATGCGTCACGCACATCAACGCAGCACCGCTTTCTTGACAGGCTTCCTTCAACAAACGGACCGCTTCACCCGCGTTCTCTTCATCAAGACTCGCCGTCGGTTCATCTGCCAAAACCAACGTCGGGCGGCAGGCAACCGCTCGCGCAACCGCGACACGCTGTTGTTGACCGACGCTGAGTTGCTCGACCAAAGCGTGCGGCCGATCAAGACCCAGCCGCTCCAACAACGCCAAACCATGCGAACGGTGCTCGCTCTTTGGCAGATCGGAAAACATCAACGCCGCCAATACGTTCTCAAGTGCCGAGAACCCGTGCAGCAGCTGGAAGGTCTGAAACACCATCCCGATATGCCTACCCCGAAAACGATCCAGCGCCGACCCCTTGAGTAAACGCAGCCCTTGTCCGGCGATGATGACATCACCGTTATCGGGCTGCATCAGCCCCGCAACAAGGTGGAGCAGCGTGCTCTTGCCTCCTCCTGAGGAACCTGTCACCACGGCCTGTTCGCCTGATGCAAGCCTGAAGTCACGAACCCGCAACAACGCATCCGCTGATCCGGAATATGAAAACGCGAGATCTCGGATGCGGAGCGCATCTCCGCTGGATTTATGAGGACCTTCACCCAATTTTCGATCTCCCGCTGAACGGCACACCAATCCGAAAGGGATCACTGTATCCCGTTGTCATACCGGCCGATACAGCAACTATATGCCTCCGGCGCCGATCCCTACGAATGAAACCGAACGACTTACGGCCGTCCGTAAGTTGGCATCTCTCCAGCTCGCCCGACGCCCGGTCGAGATGATGCTCGACATCGTTCGTGAACAACTCGGTGTCGAGCGAGCGCTCGTGAGCATCGTCGACGAGACCACACAACATCCGTTTCTGCACGAGCCCGAAGGATGCGATTCATCGCCAAGGTCCGATGCATTCTGCGGCTACGTCGTTCATAACCAAGCGCCGGTCATCGTGCCAGATGCAGTTGCCGATCCGAGGTTCGCAGAGAACGCGTTCGTCTCCACTGGATTTATTGGTTTCTACTACGGCTATCCGATTTTCACGCCTGAAGGCCATCTCGCCGGCGCACTCTGTGTGCACGGCCGAGGCAAACGAGAACCGCAGAGTCAAGAACTCAAACTGCTCGAGTCCTTTGCCAACATGGTCACGGAACAACTCCGAGCAGCCACACTCAGTATCACGGCCGAGCGTGAACATAGACACATCGAGCGCCGGCTCGTAGAGCTGGTAGAGCACACCCCCGCTGCGGTAGCCGTGTTTGATGAAAACATGCAATACATCGCGGTGTCACGTCGATTCCGCCAGGACTACCGGCTCGGCGATACACCCATCATCGGGCGATCTCACTACGACGTGTTCCCCGAGATCGCCGAGCCTTGGAAGTCATACCACCAACGCTGCCTCGCGGGCGAGACGCTCTCGTCGAGTAATGCCAGCTTTGAGCGCCCAGACGGAACCACCGACCACATCCATTGGGAGCTCATTCCATGGCGTCACACAGACGGCACCGTCGGCGGCGTGATGATGTTCAACGAAGTGCTCACAGATCAGGTCCACCGAAACGAAGTACTCAAAGAAACAGCCAACAGACTCGACCTTGCACTCCGCTCGGCGAAGTCTGGATTGTGGGACTGGGACATGGCCACCGGTACCGTCAATGTCACCGAGGCATGGTGGACCATGCTCGGTTTCGAGTCATTTGAACTCTGCTTTGACGTATTGATTGGTTGGGATCTGGTGCACCCCGAAGACCGTTCCGAGCTCGAAGAGATCTTCCGGCGCATGATCGATGGTGAAACAAACTCCTACTCTCATATCTACCGCCTGCAAACCGCTGACGGGAACTATAAATGGATTGCGGGGCATGGCTACGCTGCTGAACGAGACAAAGACGGCCGAGCAACGCGCCTTGTCGGTCTCAACATGGACTACCACCAGCAGCAGATGATGCGCCTGAAATCAGAAGAGCACACCCGCGATCTCGAGCACGCGAAATCGAAACTCGAAACCCAAGCGGCTGAACTCATCGAGCTCAACAAAGCCGCTCGTGTTGCTCGAAAAGAAGCAGAAGACGCCAACGCAGCGAAGTCGCGCTTCCTCGCAAACATGTCTCATGAAATCCGCACGCCGATGACCGCCATCCTCGGCTATCTCGAAATGATCGAGACTCCGGACGAAGAACCTCAGCTCCGTCAAGATGCTGTCCGCACTATCCGTCGCAATGCCGATCACTTGCTCGAACTCATCAATGACGTGCTCGACCTCTCCAAACTCGATGCCCACGGAGTGAAGGTCGAGAAAACACCTTGCGAGACCGCGAGCATCATCTCAGACTCGTTCAACATCGTTTCACCCATCGCTGAGCACCGAGGCGTTGAACTTGTTCAATCCATTGGATCAAATGTTCCGCCGACGATTCTCACCGATCCCGTGCGGGTCAGACAGATCATCGTGAATCTGCTCAGCAACGCGATCAAGTTCACATCAGAAGGCAATATCTCGCTCCGAGTTTCATACTCTGAACTCGAACAACTCTGCGTCGAGGTGGAAGACACCGGTATTGGGATGTCACGCGAACAATCAGAAAAGATCTTTGCTCCCTTCGCACAAGCGGACACATCAAGCACGCGCCGACAAGGCGGTACTGGACTTGGTCTCACTATTTCTCGACAACTCGCCCGGCTGCTCGGAGGCGATCTCGTCGTCGCCAGAACTGAAGTCGAGCAAGGCACACTGATGCGAGCGACTGTTCACGCTCCGCTTGCCGAAAGAGTTCAGCCGCCCGGCGAGCGTTCCTTGCCTGGACACCCCGCATCCGAATCAAATGCCCAACCGCTGCGTGGGCTCGACATCCTGCTTGCTGAAGATGGGGTAGACAACCAGCGATTGCTGATGTTCATGCTCAGCCGCGCTGGTGCCACGGTGACGCTCGCAAATGATGGACTCGAAGCGTTCGAGCGATGCACCGGCCGGGACCGCCAAACGTTCGATCTCATCCTCATGGACATGCAGATGCCACGAATGGACGGCTACAAAGCCAGTCAGGAACTTCGCCACCACCATCTCACAACCCCAATCATCGCCCTCACCGCGAACGCGCTCGATGGCGATCGCAGCCGATGCATGGACGCGGGTTGCGACGACTACCTCTCCAAGCCAGTCGATCGCCAAAGGCTCATTGCGATCTGTGCGAGATGGGCACCCCCACGCCACGGGCGTGATCAACAGGCCGCGGCCTAGTCCTTACGAAACCGGACCCATTCATCCTTTCGTAGCACGTTGACCTCCTTGAGTCACAAACTTGCGCGAGCGATTGTCTGGTTGGAACCGAACGTCCCAAAATTTGCATCCGGATTTCAGCCGCTGCGGATATGCTCGTCCCGGGCGGGTCTCGCCCTCTTAATCGCTCCGTTCTGGGGTGTATACCACGCGATCGAACGCCATGCGGAGAGTTGCCGCAAGACCGATCGCCATAATCGGAGAGTTGCCCATGCGATCACCCACCGTGATGCTCTGCTTGTCGACGCTTGCCTCGACGCCTGCGATGGCGGACGTTCCGACGCTCACCAGCGCCCGCTCGTTGGCCCCCATCTCTGACGTCGCCGTCGGCGAGCGCGTTCAGCTCGCCATGCCGGCCAATCTCGGCGTCGAGACCCTCGAGCTCGAACGCTTTAACCCAGTTGCGCCCGGCGCCCGCATCATCTCGGTCGACGCCCAAGGAACAGAGCGTCCAGTCGATCTCTCAGGCTTGGCTCTTTTCCGCGGCACCATCAGCGGCGATCCAGACTCGCTGGTGTTCATTTCCATCACGCCCGACCACGTCAATGGATTTGTCCGTTCGCAAGGCGGACTCCGTGTGATCAGCTCCGGCAATCTCGGGCCGGACGCTCCGATCTCCGCCGAGTTTGCACGCGACCTCAACATCGTTGACGGCACATCGATTTGCTCGGTCGACGCCCTCGACCCAAGCTTCTACCCCGATCACCAGATCCCCGAGACCGAACCCACCGGGATCTCCTCCGATTCCCGCGGCATCGATGGCCCTTGCCGAGCCGCCCGGATCGCGGTCGACACCGATTATGAGTTCAGCCAACTGTTTGGCGGCGATACCGATGCTGCCGCTGCTTACGCCGTCACACTGATCGCTGCATCGAGCAGCGTCTATGAACGCGATGTCAATGTTCGCTTCGTGATCCCCTACCTCCGTGTGTTCGAAACAAACAATGATCCCTACGTTGAAGACAATGGCACGGTCCCGTTCCTGCTTGAAATGAGGCACCACTGGAACAGCGCCAACCGACATGTACCCCGCGAGACCGTGCACGGCCTGTCCGGGCGATCCCTCGGCGGAGGTGTCGCGTACGTCAACGCACTCTGCTTCTCTGAATACGCCCACGGCGTCTCGGCCAACCTCAATGGCACCTTCCCGATGCCTGTCGTCGATAACTCGCACTCAAACTGGGACTTGATGGTCGTTTCCCACGAACTAGGCCACAACTTTGGTACCGGACACACCCACGACCAAAACTCATACGACCCGGTCATCGATGGATGCGGCAATGGCGACTGCTCGCAAGCACTCGATACCACCATCATGTCTTACTGCCACCTCTGCCCCGGCGGCCTGTCCAACATGGACATGCGACTCCATCCCCGCGTTCAGGAACGCATCTTGACCTTCTTGGACAACATCGGGTGTGATCTGACCACGACCGATCAAGCAAACCCCGTCAACGACACCTTTAGCTTGTACGAAGGACAGATCGCGCCGCTCGACGTGCTCAGCAACGACGCCGCCTCCAGTTGTTCTTCGATGCCCATCAGCCTGCTCTCGCACGACCAGACAACCATTCAAGGCGGCATCGTCTCGCTGGAAACATCTGCCAACGGCAACACACTGGTCTACACGCCCGCTCCCGGATTTAGCGGCACGGACGGATTCAACTATGAGACCGACGCCGGATCAGGTTCGGTGACCATGTTCGTCGAGCCGATCCGTGCCGCATGGATCGGCGAAACAGCACCCGGTATCGATGCGTCGTATTACGAACTGTCTTCACCGACATCCATGCCTGACTACAACTTGCTCACACCCATGCTGACCGAGGTCGTTGATCAAATCAATTTTGAGTCGACCTCGGATGCGTTTGCCGGTTCGGGACTGATCGACAACGTTGGCGCGGTGTTTGAGGGCTTCATTGATGTGCCCGAAGACGGGTGGTACCACCTGGCGATCGAATCCGATGACGGCTCATTGCTCTGGATCGACAACGAGTTGCTTGTCAACAACGACGGGCTGCACGGCATGATTGATCGGTGGAACTACATCCCGCTTCAAGCCGGCCGACACGCGCTCCGAGCCGAGTTCTTTGAAGCGGGCGGCGGCGCGGGGCTCATCGTTCGGGCAGCGGGCGCCACGGTCCCTCGCCAGCCAATCCCAGCCACGATGCTGAGCCGCTCAGCACCCGGGGCATGCCCGACAGACTTGGCGGCCCCCTTCGGATCTCTCAACTTTTTCGACCTGGTCGCGTATATCGATCTCTGGAGATCCCAATCAGCTCAGGCCGATATCGCGCCACCCATGGACACCGTCGACTTCATCGACTTCAACGTCTTTCTCACTGAGTTCTTGGCTGGATGCCCCTAACCCAGTAATCTGCTTGGCTTCTGTTTGGTATTTTCTTCGTTCTTTTCTCAGTTTCCCAGTCCGATTTGCACCCCGCGGCATGTATGCTGGCAACGGACACCTCAACCACGAATTCCCCGGAGGATATAGATGAACGCTTTGACCGCAACCGCTGCCGTGGCACTCGCCGCTGGCTTTGCTTCCGCCACCCCCGACGTCATCTGTGGCGTTTTGAACGGTGTGGGTAACTACGGACAGATTGGCAACATGCGTGCCTACTCCGTCGGTACCACTGCCTGCAACAAGGGCGACAGCCCCGCCGACTGGATCGACGACACCCTGAATCACCCAGTCATCTCGGCCACCATGTTCAAGTTTGACAATGGCCGCATGACCCAGATCGGTGTCTCGTTCGTGAAGCACTCCTTCGCTTCGCTTCAGGGCAACGAATGCGGCTTCGGCTGTGCAAACGACGGCTCGTGGCAGTCGCTCGGTTCGGGTTGCTCCGATCCTTACGGCCCCAGCCTCAACGGTTCACAAACCGACCTCGGCCCACGTTTCGAAGTCAACGCCTACACCGGCGGCTACGTGACCCCGCCCGCCTTCGCCAACCAGACCGGTAACTCGATCTATAAACGTTTGCAGGTGCCGACCGCAGAACTCCAGGCACCCAACGCCATCTTCTACGTTGAAGGTCAGTACGTCACCCTTGACGATGCCCAGGTCGGCAACCAGTTCAACAACGCCTCGCACCGTCGTATCAACATCAATCAGTCGAACCTGTCTGGCTCACTCGCCAGCGGCTTCTCGACCGTCGCTGAAATCCCCGCGATCTTCGCATGGGAAAACCACGACGCCTCGGTCGGCATCTCGCAGATCGATGTTCCCGGCGAAGGCCGCTTCTACCTCGCCTCGAAGGCAGTTGACCTCGGCAACGGTTCGTACCGCTATGAGTACGGCCTGTACAACCTGAACTCGCACCGCTCCGCGGGTTCGATCTCGATCCCGGTCAACACCGGCTCAAGCGACTACGGCTTTAACGACATCTCGTACCACTCCGGCGAGCCCTACAGCGGCACCGATTGGTCACAGGTGGACGATGGCAACAAGCTCACTTGGTCGACCGAAGACTTCTCAGTCAACCAGAACGCCAACGCCATCCGCTGGGGCACCATGTACAACTTCTGGTTCACCACCGATGCAGCCCCCACCACGGGCGACGTCGAGATCGGACTGTTCCGTCCGGGCTCACCCTCGAGCCTGACCGCTTCGGCCACCGTGCCTTCGGCTGACGCACCCTGCCTCCCTGACTTTGCTGAGCCCTTCGGTGCGCTCAACTTCTTCGACGTGTCGGCATACATCGGAGCCTACAACGCCGGCGACCCCTCCGCCGACTTCGCCGAGCCATTCGGAGCACTCAACTTCTTCGATGTATCCGCATTCATCGCTTCCTACAACGCCGGCTGCCCGTAATCTACGGCTGACCGCAACGCAACCTCAAACGCCCCGCGAACTCGCGGGGCGTTTTTTCATGCGCTGACACATACCCGCCGAACCACCGGGCACCCAGGTCGTATGCGCCGGGCCTCAGGTAGTGCCGTACATCCTATCTCCGGCATCACCAAGCCCGGGCGTGATGTAGCCGCGATCGTCCAAACGTTCATCTAAAATGGCGGCATACACGCGAACGTCTGGGTGATCGTGACGCAACCGCGCCACACCCTCGGGCGCTGCGACCAAACAGATCATTCGTAGATCCGTCGCGCCCGCTTCTCGCAGTAGCCGCACCGCCGCCGACGCACTCCCACCCGTCGCAAGCATCGGATCAACCAAGATAACCGGGCCTGCATCGAGGTCTTTCGGCAGCTTGTTGAGATAGGTCTTTGGTTCGAGCGTCGTCTCATCGCGAGCCAGTCCGACATGACCAACCCGGGCCTCAGGCATGACCTCGAGAATCCCATCAATCATGCCCAACCCAGCCCGAAGTACCGGCACGACCGTGATCGAACCCCGGAGGCGATAGCCAACGGTGTCGGTCACCGGTGTTCGAACTGTAAACGTCTCGGTCTCAAAAGACCGCGTGACTTCGTACACCATCAAACCAGCGATCTGCGCAAGCGTCGCCCGGAATAACCGGTGCTCCGTCGTCACATCGCGCAAACGGGTCATCTTGTGGCGAATCAACGGATGTTCGAAAACCACCAGCCCGCCTTGGTTCGTATCGGTCATGCTCGCAGTCTACCGCTCGCCGAGCCCACCGTGTAGGCTTTGGGCATGACGCAGCCTGCATTGACCGCACAAGACCAGCTCGCACTCGACGCCGCCTATGCAGAAGCAATCGCCGGACGCGAAGAAGGCGGCATCCCGATCGGTTCGGCGCTGGTTGCTCCAGATGGCACCATCGTGGCTCGTGGGCACAACCTCCGCGTGCAGACCGGCGATTCCACCGCCCATGCTGAGACGGTCTGCATCCGCAGCGCAGGGCGGCGAAGAGACTGGCACACGCTCACGCTGGCATCGACGCTTTCGCCATGCGCGATGTGTACGGGCACCGCGGTGCTGCACCGTATCCCGCGTGTGATCATCGGCGAGCACGAGACCTTCATGGGACGCGAGGATTGGCTTAAAAATGAAGGCGTTCAAATCGTACTGGCCAATGACCCACGATGTGTTGATCTGATGCGTGCGTTTATCGCCAAGCATCCCGAACTATGGAATGAAGACATCGGCGTGCCTCCGGACGAATAACCGGGTTCAGTCATCCACCGGCGCATCGTCGAGGGTCGGAAGCACGACTGGCTCATCCAATGGCGGGTGATCACGCTCGATTGATTCGGCCCAAGCAGGGAGCACTTCGACTTCTGCGTGCAGCCGTATTGGCTCGAAAAAAGTCCCAGGCAGATCGCTTTCCCAAGGGTCTTGCAGATGCCGGAGCAGCCCGTAAGGCACCTCGACCGAGAGCGTCACCAATCCGTCACCGTCGATAAACGCATTCACTCTTCCGAGTCCGTCCGCACCCGACAAGCCGCCGGGTGTTGCGTTGATACCCGCAGCAACCATGCCGCCGAGCGTATCACGCGGATCGGCGAGCAGGAACTGGCTCGATGCGCTCGGCGGGAGCGCGCACGCTTGAACATCCGCGCTCGAATACCGCAAATGCATCAGCGCGGTTTGTTCTTCGACCCGAACTGGTTGATTAAACCGAACTCCGCGGACTTCGAGCGTGAAACTCGACCCGGGTTCCACGCCGGCAAACAACGCCCGGCGTTCTTCCACCTTTCGGATCTCCACCCGCAAGATCGCGCCGTTGGGATGCCCCGCTCCAGATCGCAACCGCGTCCCGCCGAGCGAAACAGAACCCGCCAGGTTGGTCCCTTCAAACAGCACCACATCGTCCGGCGAACTAAATGGACGAACATCAACAAGCTCGACCGGCTCGCCTCTGGCAGACCAGCCAACCGTCATCTCTGGATTGGTCTCCGCGTCCACCAGCAGCATCGGCCGGGCAACCTGGATCGCTGCGTCTGGTAACGCTGGTTCGGGGTGCTCATGCCCAGCCGCAGTCGAAAGAGTTCCACTCAGCGTGATCAAGACCGGAAAAATGGTGGAGGTTGGGCGGAACATGCCCCATTCTTCGCTCCCTGGGCTCTGTGGTTGCGAATCCTGAAACCGAACCTTGCCCCCTTGCGGATACACCAGTGCCTCAAACCCCAATCCGGGCCCGCGTTCTGCGTTTTGCCCGCTCAGAGAGGATGACAGGATGGATTTTTCGTACAACGCCCCGCGCGAGGCTCTCGTTTTCGGACTCGCCTTGGCTGCCGGACTGGCCTCCGCAGCAGACCCAGACCTCCGCAAGCTTGAAGACAAGCTCACCCCCGTCAATGGCGACATCTGGCGTCTGGGTGACCCCGTTCCGCGTGACGGCGGCTTTGATGCCTCTGGGATGACTTGCCTCTCCCGCATCCCCTTGAACAACTTCACAGGCGTGAACTCACAGTTTGGCAACGACTGTTGGGGCTACACCGCTCCCTCTGGTCGCGAGTATGCGATCATGGGCCTTTATGGCGGCTTCGGCTTTGTCGAAATCACCGACCCCACCAACCCAGTCATCATCGACACCGTCACCGGGCCCGTCTCCGACTGGCACGATGTCAAAGTCATCGGCCAATACGCATACGGCGTCTCCGAAGGCGGCTCGGGTGTCCAAGTCATGGACCTTCGCAACATCGACTCGGGCACCGTCCCATTGATCCGCAACTGGACCAGCGGCGGCTACTCCACCACCCACAACATTGTTTCCAACGAAGAAGAAGGCTCGCTCTGGCTCGTCGGTGCCAACATCGGCAACGGCGGATTGATCAACCTCGATATCTCCAACCCACAGCTTCCATCACTCAACGGCGGCTGGACAGATATGTACGTCCACGACGCACAAGTCGCCACCAAGATCGACGGCTCCTTCGCCGGACGCGAACTCGCGTACTGCGCATCGGGTCTCAATGGCGGGTTCTCACAAACCGGGCTCCGCATCGTTGATGTCACCAACCCCAACAACCCACAGGTTCTTTCGACCCTGTTCTACCCGCAGTCGGGCTACTCCCACCAAGTGTGGCTAACCGAAGACCAGAAGTATCTCTACCTCAATGACGAACTCGACGAAGGCTCGACCGTTGCGGTCACCACGACGCGCATCATCAACGTCGAAGACCCCGCCAACCCGTTCTTCGTTGGAACGTTTACGACCGGGCTCGCGTCGATCGATCACAATCTCTATGTCAAAGACGGGCTGATCTTCCAGTCAAACTACCGCTCGGGCCTGCGCGTCTTCGACGCCCTTGACCCCGAGAACCCGACCGAGGTCGCGTTCTTTGATACTTATCCGGGTTCAGACGCCGCCTCGTTCAACGGCGCGTGGTCAAACTATCCGTACTTCCCCTCGGGCACGATCATCGTCTCCGACATTGAACGCGGGCTGTTTATGCTCCGCCTTGATGCAGAGCTGCCAGCACTCGCCGTCACGCTCGACGGCACCGCACCAACCATCATCGACCCCGCGGGCGGCGAGATCGTCTCGGCCAAAATCACGCTCCGCTCGGACAGCGATCCTGTTGATACCGTCCAGCTGTTCGTTGACTCCGGCTCGGGCTTCCAGCCTGTCCCAGCGACTGACGCTGGCGACGGCGTATTCAGCGCCGCGCTGCCCAGCGTGCCCTGCGATACCAATGTCAGCGCCTACTTCCGAGCGACCACCGTGTCGGGCGGCGAAGCGTTCTTCCCAAGCAACGCACCCGCGGACACGCTGAACTTCACCGTCGCTTCGGGTCAAACCGTCGCGTTCGCGGACAACTTCCAATCGAACCAAGGCTGGTCAGTTTCCGGGAACGCCGGCAACGCTGGTGAAGGTCGATGGGAACGCGCGACTCCGGGCGGCGACGGTTCACGCGGCGATCCCGCGAGTGACTCCGACGGCTCGGGTCTCTGCTACGTCACCGGCAACGGATCCGCTGGCTCGAACACCGATGTCGATGGTGGCAACACCATCCTCACCTCACCTGCGGTTGACACCACCGGCACAGGCGATGCCTTCATCTCCTACGACCGCTGGTACAACAACATCGCCGGTGGCTCGCCCAACGCAGACATATTCACCGTTCAAGTGTCAGCAAACAACGGTGGATCGTGGACCACGGTCGAAGTGATCGGGCCCACCGGTGCCGGCACCGCTGGCGGCTGGATCTCCAGCACTTTCCGAGTTGCTGACTACATCACTCCCAGCGCCAACACCCGCGTCCGTTTCATCGCTGAAGACGCTGGCGATGGCTCGGTCATCGAAGCAGGCGTCGATGCGTTTGATGTCACGCTGCTGACCTGCGAAGACGTCCCTGACTGTGTCGCCGACTTTGCAGAGCCCTTCGGCACCCTTAACTTCTTCGACATTTCAGCGTACATCAGCGCGTACAACGCCGGCGACGCCGTGGCCGACTTTGCAGCCCCCTTCGGCACCCTCAACTTCTTCGATATCTCCGCCTATATCGCCGCTTACAACGCGGGCTGCCCCTGATACCGCCTTGCTGAAGTCACTCCGATAACAATCATCAAAATTCTTTCGCCCGCCGATAGGCGGGTTTTTTTATACCTCTGGCGCTGAGATTCGGTGAATCGAGTGAACCGGCGTGGGTGTTTTGCCCCTCGCCCGTTAAGATGAACCCCCCACCCGGGGTGGGATGGGGATCAAGGCTTTAGAACATTGCACAGAGAGGGACACACGATGCGCACACGCACGATCGCCGCCGCGACGCTCTTCACACTCGCCGGGACCGCACACGCACAGCTGGCCGAATGGGACAACAACGCCGGCGGGCTCTGGACCGACGCAACAAACTGGAATCCGATGGTCTCACCCAATGCGGGATCGTTCACCGCATCGATCGCGTTGCCCGGAACCTACGACGTCTTTATCACCGCGAACCGAATCGTGGGCACACTCTCGCTGACCAACCCGAACGCATCGGTCAGCATCGAACTCGGCGACTCACTCACGGTCGATTCGGGCGTGACCAACAACGGTTTGATTTTGGTCAACAGCACCGCTGGCGGCGCTGGAACAAATGTGTTTATGCGAGCTGCGGTCACGCCGCTTGACGGCACAGGCACCCTGCGTCTCAACGGATTCTCAACCCGCGCCCAACTATCTACCACAACCAACGCCACCATCTTGCACGGCGCGAGCCACACGATCGAAGGCTTCGGCCAGATCAATGCCGAAATGACGAACAATGGTTTGATAGATGCGAATGTCGCCGGACAAACACTGGTCGTTCTGAATAAACCCACAGCAAACGCTGGAACCATCCGCGCCTCAAGCGGTGGCACCCTCGATATGAACGCTGTGACCGTTGCACAGGCTGCCTCAGGTGAGATTCTTGCTGATGGCGGTTCTCTATTGCTCAGCGGCTGCACGATCATCGGCGGAACGATCGACACCATCAACTCGGGAAGCTCTCTAATTGATCTATCTTCCAGCTTCGATGGCGTCACCGTTGACGGCGATCTCTCAATCGAACTCGGCGACACACTCAACATCACCAACAACCTGACAAACAACGGCAATCTCACCGTCAATAACAATGCCGGCGGCGCTGTCGCAGCCCTCGAGTTCATTGACTCATCATCACTCGGTGGCAGTGGCACCGTCATACTCAATGGCAGCGGGTTTCGCGCACGCATCATCACAGCTGTTGACCAGACCATCACACACGAGGCCACACACACCATCCGAGGATTTGGACGCATCGACGCATCGATCATCAACAACGGCGACATCATCGCCGACTTTGCCACCGATGAAATCAACATCGTTGGCTCCGACATCGACAACACCGCCACCATCACCGCCACCAACGGCGGCCGTCTCGACATCGACACCACCACCATCACCAACACCGGCGCCGGCAACATCCTCAACGATGGCAGCACCGTTCAGATTGGCGGCTCTACCATCATCGGAGGCACCGTCGAGACCGCCGGCGGAGGGCTCACCATCGTCGATTCCACTTCGGCCCTTGACGGCGTCATTGTCGAAGGACCGCTTACTATTGAAATCGGTGACACACTTGCCATCACCAATGGACTGACCAACAACGGCGATCTCACCGTCAACAACAATGCCGGCGGCGCCGTAACGACCTTACGTTTCGACGATGACTCAACGCTGAACGGCAGTGGGACGATCGTTCTGAATGGTTTCAACGTCCGTGCTCGCCTGCTCGGGCTCGACAACACCATCACTGCAACACAAGGTCCGGACCACACCATAGAGGGTGAAGGTCAAATCTCAGTTGCATTGATCAACGACGGCACCATTGCCCCCGGCTTCCCCATGACTCTTCCGATCCGTGAGATGGAAGCAACGGCCGACATTGCCAATACCAGCTCGGCCAACTACAACATCGAAGTCCAGGGCGACAACAACTCAGACCTGATCGATTCTTCCGCTGCCTATCACGCCGACGGCACGCTGAACATCGAGCTCATCGACGGATTCGATCCCGCGGACTACTGGAATACTTCCATCGTTCAAGCAGACGGCGGCGTCACCGGCCGCTTCGACACCATCGTCGCACCCGAGCCCAACGAGCCTCGTCTCGCGGTTCGTGCCCGGTACCTGGCCGATGAAATCCGTGTGGGCGCCGTTTGCAAGGGCGATATCAACTTCGACGGGATGCTCAACTTCTTCGACATCACCGCGTTCATCGACCTCTACAACGCCCAGGATCCTGAAGCGGATCTCTCCGCACCGTTCGGAGCGTTCAACTTCTTCGATATCGCGGCCTATGTGAACCAGTACAACCTCGGCTGCCCGTAAACGCCGATCGATCACGTGCAGACGCAAGAAAGGGGCCCCTCGGGCCCCTTCTTGCTGCGCCAATCGCAATGCGGGTGACAGGAATCGAACCTGCACGGGTTGCCCCACGGGAACCTAAATCCCGCGCGTCTGCCAGTTCCGCCACACCCGCAACGTGCCCTTTCGGGCCCTCACAGACGGTACATTCGTACCGACTTGCATGATTGTTGCCCCTTCCCACCATTGCCGCACCCGAATCTTGGGACGGAATGCCGTTCTTCTTCCGATATCATCTATTGGGACTTGTCTCAAAACGCCCCAGATCGGGAGATCTCCATGCGATTCCGCGACCATGTTGCCCTCACATTGCCCGCACTGATCCTCCGGATGGTGCTCTGCATCACCTTCCTTTGGGCGGGAATGGGCAAAATCATGGGTGAGTTTACAGTGACCGGCGACAGTGCCGCTCGGCTCGCCAACATGGGCGTCATGCTCGTCGAGGACACACCTCAAGACGCACCGCCCCGCGATCTCCCAGAACCAAGCGACACCCAAGACCCCGAGGCAACACCGCCCGCCGACGCGACGCCACCTACCGAGCTGATCATCCCCGACGCTGATGAAACCAGCGAAACGATCCAAGACACCATCGAGGGTGTTGTCGATGACACCATCGATACCTTGACGCCGCCGACCGAGCAACCCACTGATACCCCCGCACCACAAGCCAATGCCGCGGCCGAGTTCCAGTGGCTCACCACCCAAGTAACCCAACAAAAATTCACAGCGTCCGACTTCCCCGGGCAGTACAGCGTGCAGCGCGTGTATGGCGTGGCGCTCCTGATTTCTCGCGCTGGTGACCCCGGTTACGACGCCGAATCAAACCGGCTGCCCTCGACACTGCCCGCCAAAATCGCTTCAGAACGCTGGCCCAAGTTACTCGCGTGGACGGCCGCGGTAACCGAACTTCTCGCAGCCGTCCTGCTCTTCTTCGGTGTGCTCACTCGTATCGGCGCCTTCTTGTTGATGGGCGTCATGATCACCGCTATCTGGCTTACGCAGATCGGGCCCGCAGCCGTCGGCACCACCGACGCCTACATCGGCTTCATTCCAAAGTTCGCCGATCCATGGGCACCCGAGTCCTATACAAAGCTGCTCTGGCAGCTCGCATGCTTTGCAATGGCAACCGCGATCTTCCTGCTCGGCTCAGGACCGATCGGGTTTGATCGTGCCCTCTTCCGGCCTTCCGAACGGCTTGAACGCAACGACGAAGGCAACCGTAAACGGACCACGTTCGACAGAGGTCCCAACGACACGCCATGACCCCGCGCCGCTCGAAAGACGAGCCAACATCGAAAGAATCGAAGTCAAAGGTTGCCACAAGGTGGCTGCTGCCCCCCGCGGCATCGATCGCTTTGCATGCCGGACTCTTGATCGGTCTAACCGCTGTCACGATTGAAGTGACACGAGAACGCGAACCACCCCGCTCGAAACAGGTCACGCTCTCGGCAGCACCAGTACCACCACCAAACACCGACACCTCTGTCACGACCACAACGGATCAAGTACCAGGGATATCAACCACCCCGAGCGCGCCCACAGAACCCGCCGCACTCACCAATGCTGTCACTTCCGCATCGAACCCCCCGCCCGCGGTCTCAGCTCCGACCCAGCTCGCACCAACGCCGCTTTCTGAATCCATTCTCAATCCAGACAACGCGGGCACACCCCGCGTTCGTTTCGCGGAAATTGATGCGGCACCCGCACGCACCGTCGTCTTCGTTGTCGATGCATCCGGCGCTGTAGCCACCGCGTTCACATTTGTGCGAGAAGAGTTACTCCGATCAATCGACCAACTCTCCCCGACGCAACGATTCCAGGTGGTCGTTTTCCCGGGGCCTGAAAACTCGGCGCCCCGTCTCGCACCGATCAACGATGGCCGACTCGCCCACGCTTCGCCACAAGCGAAACGGACGGTCGCCGAGTGGATGAGTACGTTCCGTCCCCGCGGACGATCGGCACCACTCGCCGGACTTCGCCAAGCACTTTTACTCCGGCCCGATGTCGCGCTTTTGATTACAAGATCAATCGAGCGAACCGGACCAGACGCCGCATGGGGAAGTGGGCTGAAAGAGATCCTCGAAGAGCTCAATACGCTGAATCCCGTTGATTCTCGCACGACCCAGCGCCGCACAGCCATCGCCGCGGTCCAACTTCTCGATGAAGACCCGACAGGGATCATGCCCGCGATCGCTGCCATCCACGGTTCGGGGTTGACCGACTACCGCGTGGTCACCGCCGAAACACTGGCTTCACCCCGAGACCCGCGCCCAAGGGCAACCGGCGCGAAGAACACGGACACGATCGACGCCGCGAGTTCAATCCTCGCCGATCTTGAAGATTCAGGCACCGCACTCCGCATTTTCCATGGGCTTGCCGATGGCACCGATATCGCGAACGCGCGTGATCAGGCGATACGGGCCGCCGAACTCGCTTCTCGCACGCCAAACGATCCTCGCGCTCGGGTGCTGCTGGCTCGCGCTCGATCGATTACGCTCGAACCCGCGATGCTTCGTGCCGCGATCGAAGTGCTTGAACAAGAAATGTTGCACGATCCTGATGCCGATGCCTGGCGACGGCTTGCACTCGTCGATGCACTCGCTGCATCCGACAAACTCGATCAGGCAAGCGCCGAACTCGCCTCCCTTCGCCAGGACGCAACACAGATGACGATCTCTCGGCCAATCTACATGCGGCTATCCGCCACCGCGATCGCCATCGGCGACGGAACTGCAGACATCGAATCGGCGATCCAACAGCCACCATTTGTCGATGACGCCGGCGTCGTCGATCCCTACTGGCTGCTCGCAATGACCGAAGCATCTACCAAGGCACGCCTGCAAAGCAACCAATCCGACGTATACACCCCGCTCCTGGCACTGCTCGAACGCGCCGAACGAGAGGGCGCGGACGGCTGGGCGCCCATCCTGCTCGACCGCATCGCACGGGTCGCATCGATGTCTCCAACTTCGCTTGAAACCGCGCCAGCGCGAGTCCGGCTTGAAGTCGCGATACTCTGGTCTCGCACCCCTGCCAATCGCGCACAAGCCCGTGTCATTCTTCGCTCACTCCTCGCGCAACCATCGCCACAACGCGCTGAGGCGTTGTGGTTACTTGCGGTGCTCGACCGCTCGGTCGACACACCGACGTCGCGTGCGTCAGCGGCGGGCTTGCTCAGCACACTTGCGTTGGATTACCCCGATCACGCCCGAGCACCCGACGCCCTTGCCGGCGCCATCGCGCTCACCGATAGCCAAACCGATCAACGAAAACTGCTCGAACAAGCGATCCGATCCTTTCCGAATCGCCCTGAGATCGACATCTGGCGGCTGCGTCTTGCCGGGCATTTAAAAGGCAAAGCAAAGCTGGACATGCTCAAGCAAGTTACACCCGGCACACGCGAATCCACGCTGGCCCGCGAGCAATACATCTCAACTGCTGAATCACTTCTGAACGAGCCAACTGAACCCGCCGAGCATCAGCGGATCACCGAACGAACCGCAGCGTTCCTTGCAGAACACGATGACCCCAATGCGTCGGAGTGGCTTGCGCAAGCCGCGCGAGACGTACTCAACTCAGACCCTTCACGCGCCCTCGACCTCGCCCTCCATGCCAACAAGCTTGCCGATCGCCACGCACGAGGCATCACCCAAACCCAACTGATACTCGCACAAGCCCACATCGCCAACAACCAGCCGGCCGACGCAACCGACCTGCTTGTTTCAGTCGCGACGAGCCTCGACGCCGCCACCAACCGTTCCTCGCTTTTCTGGCAGGCTTGGACACTGCTGCTCGAGACCGCCGGGCCGGATGATCCCGCGACGGCCAGCGCCCACCTCGCACGCCTCAAACTTTTGGACACCGACCTCGGTGGCGAGCCATGGCGCACACGGCTCATTGACTTAAGTGACCAGCTTCGCACGCCTTGATGCACTCGCGAGATACCGCTTGGCGAGCGCGCGTCCTCGCCGCTACACTCGACCCGTGCCAGCTGTGAATACTCCGAAACGAACCCATTCCGAGCCGACCCACGACCGGGTCCCGGACGCACTCGCCAGCGCCTTGCGCGGCAAGTTTCTCGTGTTCGACGGGCCCGACGGCTCGGGCAAATCCACCCAGCACAAACGCTTCATGAACGCCGCCCGAATCGCCGGCGTCGAGACCGTAGAAGTCCGCGAGCCCGGGGGCACCGAGGTCGGCGAACGCATCCGCCGCGCCCTGCTCGAGCACCTCGACCGCGAAGAAATGTCGCTCCGCTGCGAGATGCTGCTCTACATGGCCAGCCGAGCGCAACTCTGCGAACAAGTCATCGCCCCCGCGCTCAGAGCAGGTAAACTCGTCCTCGCCGACCGATTCATCAGCTCAACACTCGTCTACCAGGGTCACGCGGGCGGCATCCCCGAATCAGAAATCACCGCCGCCGGCGCGATCGCCACACAGGGCGTCAACCCCGACGCCACGCTGATCTTCGACATCGACCAACAAACCGCGGCCACCCGCCTCAACCCCCTGCTCGACCGCATGGAATCCAAAGGCGAAGACTTCCACACCCGCGTCCGAGCCGGATACAAACACCTCCTCGAACTCGGCGACGAATACGTCAAAGTCGACGCCCGCGGCACGCCGGACGAAGTGTTTGGGAACATCATCGGGGTGTTGGACAAGCGATTCGTCCCGAAGAGCTAGCTAAAGGTTCGATCACGATCCCATGTCTTCGTTGATCTGTGCGACGACTGAAAGTGCAACGACACTGATCCAAGTCGCACCAGAAATGATGCTCCGATACCAACACAGCTCAATGCGAAAATGAGCAACTGACGCCTCGTGCCAACACGCTCTTGATTCCAAACCTGATAGCCTAAACAAATCGCACAAATCAGTATCGCAAGTGCGACCTGTTCTTCAGGCATAGCTGCATGGCGTATCCACATCGTGCGACCTTAGCTACTGAAAATTGAACAACGCTAAACCGCGGTAACGTCCTAAACTCCCCCATGCCCCCTTGGCCCCTCTTCATCGCGATCGCCTTCCTCGCCGGGTCAATCCCGTTCGGCTTTCTCATCGGCAAGCTCCACGGCGTCGACCTCCGCACCGTCGGATCGAAAAACATCGGCGCCACCAATCTTGGCCGAACGCTGGGCAAACGCTTCTTCTTCCTCTGCTTCCTCCTCGACATGCTCAAGGGCATGATCCCCACCGCGGTCGCCGGGTGGCAGATGGGCGTGCTCGGCGAGTTCAGCCCGCCCGCATCGGACGCATGGTGGTGGATGGGCGTGATGGCGGCGGCGGTCTTTGGCCACATGTTCACGCCTTGGCTCGGATTCAAGGGCGGCAAAGGCGTCGCGACCGGGCTTGGTGCCATGCTCGGGCTGTTCCCCGCGTTCACGGTGCCGGGCGTGGGCTCGTTCGTGGTGTTCATGATTGTCCTGGGGCTTTGGCGGTATGTTTCTGCAGCGTCGGTCGCCGGTGCCGCCAGCCTGCCGATCTGGACCTGGTACGCCCACCAGCAGCAGAAGACCCTCCGCGAACGCCAGTTTGCGTCCGAGCCTCTCAACCAAGAGATGCGGGCGGACGAGATCGACGCGCTGATCCCGTTTAACGGCTGGCCGTTCGTCGCCGTTGCCACCCTGCTTGGGGGATTGGTGATCTACAAGCATCGCGGAAATCTTGCCCGGCTGGCTGCGGGGACCGAGCCGAAGATCGGATCGCCGAAGGACGCCGACGCGCAGATCTCCGCATCGAGTGGGCAAAACGCCCCCAGTGATGATGCCGCACCGTCCGACAACCAACCGGGCGCATCGGGTGCCGACAATGACGAATCACCCCACCAATCCTGATCCGTCAAGCCCCGACGCGCCGATATCGCACCATCATGAGGTGGAACAAACCCCCCAAACAGCGCAAACGGACCCGTAACCGACAACCAGGGTCAAGCCGCGGCAACCGCGGGTCGATTCCGAATGGCAGGCTTCCATACCCCCCTCGGAGGACCGCCATGCCATTCTTGAAACTCGTCACCGACGAACCAGAAACAGACCCCCCCGCTCCGCTGTCAATTCAGGATTGGCGCCGAAGCCACTCCGAGGACACGATCGATGCGATCGCGCAGGTCGAACAAGCTCTCGAGCGAAGCCAAGCTTCGCTGGACACGCTGACTTCGCTGGTTGATGAAGAATCAAAGGGTCCGATCCCTTTCCCCGGCCGGGGCTTCAACGATGACGACGATGGCCCCTGGGCCGCCTGAAGCCTCGCAAGCACGGCAGAGCCCGCCTGGGCCGCTCTCAGCGACAACCGAACCCCACCCCAGCGCCCGACGTTTGTTACTTCGTCGGGCGTTCTTTTTTTTGATCACCGGTTCAAAGACCAAGGTTACTGGACTCGGATCGCAACCAGCGTCTCATCGTCGGCCTGACGACGCAGCCCGGAAAACTGGCGGATCGCCCAGAAGACCCGATCGACCACGTGCGACGCCGAAGCCTCGGGCTCTGCTGCCAGTAGTTCCCGCACCGTCTCCATCAGCCGAACGCGCCCGAACCGCTCGCCAGTGAATGACTGCGCATCGGTCACACCATCGGTGTACACGATGAGCATGTCGCCCTGCTCGAGTTGCAACAACTCACCGGGATACGCCTCGCCAACGATCACGCCCGCGACCAATCCGCCTGCGTCGAGCAACTGGTGCTCCCATTGGCCGGACGCGTTCTGTCGGAAGAGCGCCGGGCGATCATGACCGGCTGAAACATATCGAAGCTCACGCGTCTTTGGATCGATCGATCCCATCCAAGCGGTGGCAAACTCGCTCACGGTCGTGTCTCGACACATCGCATCATTCGATCGCGCCATCACTCGACCAAGATCATCCGAAAGCTCGGCATAGGCTCGCATCGTGGCGCGCACAGCGCTCATCAAGAGACCGGCTGCGATTCCTTTCCCGACGACGTCACCCGCAACGATGACGAGTCGGTCGTGCGCGAGGAACAGGTCATAGAAATCGCCGCCCACTTCATAGCTTGGGCGGTACTTTGCCGCCAAATCGATGCCCGGGACCGTTGGCACAATGCTTGGCAGCATGCGCTGCTGCACCGCCCCCGCGATCCGCAGCGCCCGCTGCGTCCGACGCTCGCGCGCCCGAAGCTTGAGCAACCGGGCCTGTTCGATCGAGGCGGCCGCGGACTGACCGATCGAACGCAACAGCCGGCGCTCCGCCCGTGAAAACTCACGACGCCGACGCGAATACACCCGGATGACGCCGATCGGACTCCCGTCAAACACCAAGCCCGCGCACATGAATGAGGTCACATTCTCTTCAACGCTCTGCTCTGGAAGCAGCACACGCGGATCGGTCGCGAGATCATCAACCACAACCACTTCGCCCGCCAATGCACGCCGATCAAACTCACGATCCTTGCTCAACGGCAGCGGATTCCCAAGCCAAGCCTCGCTGAGATGCAACGCCACCGAACGCTCAAGATCCGCTTCACTCTCACCCTTCGCCAGCCCATCCGCATCTTCGGGCAAAAGCATGATCGAACCTGCGTCAAGACCGAGCACTTCCAGGGCTGACACCAGCGCAGCTTCGAGCGTCTCCTTGGCTCGCCCGCCGCGAACGAGCAACGCACTGAGTTTGTACAGGGTGTCAATCTCAGCCACCCGATGGCGAAGTTCCGTCACATCCGAACACATCTCACGCGCCGCTGAAGCAACCAAACGACCCGCACGAATCGCACGATCATGCGCTTCGCCCGAACCGGGATGAACCGAGATCTCGCCGATGGATTGCTCTTCGATCCGGATAGGAAACCGGATCGAACCTTGAGGCGCGGGCGCTTCGACACCGTCGGGCAAAGATCCCGGCGGCAAAAGCATGCCGGTCTCGTCCCGCAACTCGATCTTGACCCCGCTTAACTCAGACAAAACCGCGCACAGCGAACTGATCGAGCCGTCGGTCCAAAAATCTTGGATCGAGACGCCCCGCGCCTGCGCTTGCTCTGCATCTGTGGTCATGTCAGGGCTTACCCGCCGCGTCGGTAGCCGGCACAAGCCAAACCTGTTCGAGCACATTCCCGAAACTGCGATCGTCATCCGCACCGATCTCGCGATAGACAGCAAGCGCCGCACGGGTGACGTCGTCGCGTTCGTTCTGGAACCCGAGATAGGCAAGCAGCAACGCGGCAGATCGACGCACACCGATGCTCTCGAGCCCCTCCCCTTCTCGCCGAATGACTCCAGCCCGTTCGCTGAGCACTTCGATTAATACATCGACTCGCTCCGGTGCGGGCAACAACGCACCTGTGTACCGCGTGCCAAGCAACTCGGGGTAGGTCAACAATATCGAACGAAGGTTGACCGCGCCTGAAAGCACCAGCCCGGCACCGATCTGCGCATGCACGCGCCCGATCTGTGCCGATTGATCACCCGGCTTAATCGCCAATGCCCGTGCGAAGCGTTCCTCAGCGTCAAAGTACCGCTCGGTTTGGATCAGCCGCTCGCCTGTCCGCATGTGCTCGCTGTAAAGGTCGCGCGTTTCCGCGTTGGGGTCGATCAACGCAGAAATTGGAGCCCCGCTATCGCGGATGAGATCGAGCGTCGATTCATCCAGCTGGAACAAAGACGGCTGACCTTCGATGTCCGTTTCACCCGTAACGACATTCGGCGTCGGCTGGTTGACCGCACTCGGCCCGTTCGCCGGGTCAATGCCCGTGTTCATGTTCGGGTCCACGCCCGTGTTCGGATCTGTGCTTTGGCCCGGGTTCGGGTTGCCCGATGCATCCGTCTCGGGCTGCTCACCGTTCAACGCCGCCGGGTCTGCGCCCATCATGCCCATCCGGAGCTTGGCGATCTGTTCGACGATCGAGTTGTCGTTTTCCATCGTCTCGCCCGCAGCCGTCGCCTGAGCCTCCGCCCGCGCACGCAGCCGTTCGACAACTTCTTGATACGCTGACTTCGCCGGAACAACCGGTTCATTTTCAGCGCCCCGGTCACGATCGAGCGTTCCAGTCGCTGCCGACTTCATCGGAGAAGCGGTCACGCCCGTCAAAGGCGAAGCAGTCAATCCATACTGGTTGCGTTCGATCCCTTCTTCAAAGACCGACATCACCACCGGCGAAAGATTGGTGGTCGTCGAATACGTCGCAGCGCTCCGAAGCGTCCCGGTCATCGCGTCGGACAACTCCGATTCTTGAACCGAAGGGCGATACAGATTCAACCCGCGCGTATCGGTTGACCCAGGGTCAAAACCGATCGTGCCAGGCTGATTCAGTCCGCCCTGCGGCGCCGAAGGCTGATAGACCCGATCGCGCGCCACGCTCAAGTCGCCAACCAAGTTGCTTGGAGGGCGCGATCCGGTCGTTAAGCTGAACTGGTATTGCAAAGCGTCGGTGCCGCGGATGCCCATCCCAGCCAAACCCGAATACAACGAATCACGCCGGAACGAAAACAAACCGTCCGAACCAAGCGACCCAGCGAACTCGCCCGCTGCCCGATACCCGAGATCACCGCGAAAACTCAGACCACCCGGTGCGTTGCCGGTCACCACCGCATTGCGGAACTGAAGCTCCTGCGCAAAGCTTGGTCGCTGGTAGTTCGTCCGTCCGCCAGAACCCAGACTGTTATCGAGCGCGGTGCCGTTTCCGAGCGCATTCTGTGCGGCCGCCGTCCCCGAACTCGCGACCAATGCCGCAGCCCCAACAAGGGCGTACAGAACGGACCCAGAAAGACGCTGAAATCTTCGGCTATCAGGCATGCCAATGCTCCTTCGCTCAACCCAATCATCCTACTCGGCTCGAACCGCTCACGGTTCGCATAATCATCGAACAACCCCGCCTGATTCCTCGGCGGGGTTTGGGATTTAGCCAAATGTTTTCGGACGAAACCCGGTCTCAGAGAGAACGGACGTCATCAGGGGCGTGAAGCGTCTGGCGGACCGTGCCGCAGAATGCCCCCTCGGCCTCGCTTACAAGAAGGTAAACCACGCCCGCCTGCTTCCAAGTGAACAGCCGCACGCCCGCTTTGTCGCATGACTCAGACGACACTCGATACGTCACGCCCTCTTCCATGGGCATCTGCCCTTGGTCATTGACAACGAACAAGCTCAACCGCAAATCGCCACCATCGGGCGAGACCGCATCGAATCGAAGGTGGCCGGACGAATCGGACGCGGGCACGTGGCAATCGCCACCACCCCAGAAGTTCACCTCGCCGGATTCCGCCTGCTCGGCAGACACGCCGATGTTCGCCACACCGAGCGCAGAGGCGAAGTACGTACGAGCTTCTTCGATGTCACGGATCACGAGCTTTGCTTCAGACGCCCGGTCGCTGTGGCAGCAACGGTTGTGCTCCTTTGCGACGAAGTTGGCGATCCGATCCTTGTCGCTGACTTGCTGAGCTGTCCAGCCAGCAGGCACAGGCCCGGAAGGCAATGAGGCGCTCTGCAAGATGAGCACGCCGGCCGCAATAAACAGCACAGCCGCTGCCGCCAGCATGCCCGGTGAACGCCGCCAGAACGACACTGAACGGGTTTGTTCTGCCATCGCTTCGACCGCAGACTCTGAACCCGTTTCCGATCTGATTGCCGCACCAAAGGGCTGCCCCGCGTCGCCACCCGTCGCAGCCATCGCCTGGATCTTGGCTCGCAAGATGTCTGGGCATTTGGGCTGATCGGCCATCGCCTTGCCGCACGCTTCACGCAACGTCTGCTCGAACCGGACTCGATCATTCGTACAGTCGCGTTCAGCGCAGAGCTGTTCGAACGACTCGACTTGTGCGTCGGTCAGTTCCCCGTCAGCTGCGGCACGGATCAACGCACCGACCGACATCGCTCCGTCGAGCTTGCCACCTTGGCACTCTGGGTCCGGCTCACTGTGGTGAGGACCCGATTTGTTTGCTTCATCGCTCATCGATGGTGTTCCGCCACTTTCGTCGGTATTCGTTCACCGAGACCCAAGGGGCCAATGCCTGTACGCCTGCCCGAGAGAACCAACAACGTTCAACGCGTTGTCATTCCCGATCTTCCGACATTCTCAGCCCTAATTCTGCCGCCGCCTCCGGATCCTCCATGAGCTTGTCAGCCAAGAGTTTTCGGGCCCGGTGCAGCCTGCTCATCACCGTCCCGATCGGGACGTCCAATATCTCGCCGATTTCTCGGTATTTGAGCCCGTCAACTCCCCACATCAGCAGGACCTCGCGGTACTCGTCTTTCAGGTCCCCCACGGCTGCCTTGAGCCTGCCGTCCACGTGCTCCCAGTCCAGTTCCGCCCGAGACCACGCTGGGGGCGCTTCATCCGGAGCGACCTCCGAGCCTTCCTCAGCAAAGAACTCGCCCACCGCAGTCGGCTGGCGGTTCTCCTTCTTGACCTTGGAATAGAAGACGTTATGGGTGATCGCAAACAACCACGACCGCATGCCGCCCGACCCGCTGCTGGCGTCATCATCGGGTGACATATCCACAAACCGCTCGATCGTCTGAGGCCGAAACGCGCGGGCATAGACCTCCTGGACCACATCCTCGGCCAGTTCGGGCTTGCGAGCCAAATGCATCGCCATCCGATACACCGCGTCCAGGTGCTCAAGCGCCAGTGCTTCGAACTTTGTTCGCTCCAATGCGGACACCCTTCCAACAACCAACCCTCGGCGATCCGAATCGCAACACCGACAGGCGGGAACCTGTGAGAACAAGTCTAGTGCCCGACCTCCACCAGGGTTCGAGCCGTACCACCATCTATCATCCGCCGATGACATCCGACCAGACCAACCAAAGCCCGTACTACATCACCACTCCGATCTACTACGTCAACGACCGGCCGCACATCGGCCACTGCTATACAACGCTCATCGCCGACGTTGCCGCCCGCGCCCAAAGGCTGATCGGGCGGGACGTCTTCTTCCTGACCGGCACGGATGAGCACGCCGAAAAGGTCGTTACGACGGCCGCCGAGAAGGGGCACTCCACCATGGAGTGGGCGACCATCAACGCCGAACGCTTCAAAGAAGCCTTCGCGTTCATGAACTTCACCCACGATGACTTCGTCCGCACTACCGAAGACCGGCACAAGACTAAGGCAGCCGAATACATCCAACGCCTCGTCGACTCGGGCGATATCGAACTCGGCGACTACGAAGGCTGGTGGGATGGATCGCAAGAGGAATACGTCACCGAAACCGTCGCCAAAGAGCACGACTTCAAAAGCCCGGTCACCGGGAAACCACTCGAAAAGCGCGTCGAGCAAAACTACTTCTTCCGACTCGACAAGCACGAAGCGTGGCTGAAAAAACAAATCGAGTCCGATGCGATCCGCGTGTTGCCCGATGCACGCAAAAACGAGATCCTGGGACGCATCAAGCAGGGCCTCAACCGGGTGCCCGTCTCGCGCAAGATCAAACAAGGCGACGCCGACTGGGGTGTGGTCATGCCCAACGACGACGCCCACCGCGTGTATGTATGGATCGAAGCGCTTTGCAACTACCTGACCATCACCGACTCGGCCGATCGCCGCAAGTACTGGGACGCCCCAGTGCACCTGATGGCCAAGGACATCGTCTGGTTCCATGCGGTTATCTGGCCTGCGATGCTCCGGGCTTTGGGCGAAGCACCGCCCGCGATCGTTTACGCCCACGCCTATTGGATCGCCGAGGGCCAGAAGATGTCCAAGAGCCTGGGCAACTTCATCGAGATCGACCAGCTCCGGGCCTACGCCAACACATACAGCCTCGACGCGGTGCGGTGGTTCCTGACCACACAAGGTCCGCTGGGCGCCAACGACGCGGACTTTGCACATTCACGGTTCATCGAAGTCTTCAACGCCGACCTTGCCAACAGCATCGGCAACTCGACCAGCCGCGTCGGGAACATGGTCGCCAAGTACTTCGAGGGCGTTGTTCCGGGCACCTGCAACGGCGAGTTCGGTTTCCCCGATGGCTCATCGCTCCAGACCGCGCTCCAAGCGCTTGAACACGCCGGTAAAACAGTCGCTGATCCTTCCCGCACCTTCAAGTTTCAGCCGTTCTGTGCCGACGCCGTGAGAGTTGCGACAGATGCCGTCGGCTCGATCGACCTCGAAGGCGCGATGGAACAAGCCCTGTCGATCGTCCGCTATGTCGACGACTTCATCTCATACTCCGCTCCGTTCACCCTGGCCAAACAACTCGATACGCTCGAAGACGGGCGGCACGCGCTGTCGTCAATCCTCTACACGTGCGCCGAGGCACTGCGTATCGCGTCGTTACTGCTTTATCCCGCCATGCCAGAAAAGATGGCCGAGCTTTGGCGCACCTGGAACTGCGATCACTTGAACGACCCAAACAACGCCAACTCGCCCTTTGTCGCTCCGCTCGCCGAGCTGGCCGAATGGCGAGGCCCGCACGCGATCAAGAAAGGCCAGTCGATCGCCAAGGGCGACGTGCTGTTCATGCGGGCCGACCCGAAAGCGGACGCGCCGCAGGCTGCACCGGTCAGCTAAACACCATGCACGAACTGCGTCAATATCCAAGCCTGCCAAGCGCCTGGAGCGCCGCGGCGTTTCTCCGCTCTGAAGGCGTCCTCGCTCGCGGATATCAACGCGAAGCAGGCCGCATCAGACTTGGCATGATGGGCGGACCAACGCAGTACGAAGCGTGGGTTGCGGTCGCGTTCGAACCCGACCTGCCGGCAGCCAATGAGATCCTCGACGAGTTCGATCAATCACCCCTTCCGTCAGAGAGCGATTGGCACGACCAGACCGAGCCCGATTTGTCCAAACTCCCCTCCGACCTCGTCGTGCCGTGCGAGTGGTGCAAGGCAGACTTCAGAACCGACATCAACTCGGGCTCAAAGAGTGGAACCGTCATCCGCTGCCGATCGTGCAACAAAGACAACGATCCGGTCGACCGAGTCGTCGCCAAGCACGGCCCGGAAGCACTGCTGGGTTGCTACCCAGAAGCAACAGACCCAGACTGGATCGATGCCGCCACGCTCGATGGGCTGCGACTGCCTTGCCAACGCTGCGGCTATCGACTTTCGGGACTCTCGTTGATCGGGCAATGCCCCGAATGCGCCGAGCCATACGACAAGCGAGCAATCATCGAAAAGTCGTTTCTCGATATCCAGGTGTAGGACCCGTCTTGCCCGACCCGAGATAACGACGCCCGGACCCGCGGACACGCACATGAGAATCATTCTCGCTTGCCACCTAGCATATTCGATGGAAGACTGTGTTCGCGTCGCCCGTGTTGGGCGTGAACCAAAGAGGTAGGAGGCCCCATGCCGCACATCATCGCCGAGCCCTGCATCGGGACCAAAGACACCAGCTGCACCGACGCCTGCCCGGTCGATTGCATCCACCCGACCAAGGAAGACCCCGACTACGAGACCGCGGAGATGCTCTACATCGACCCAGATACCTGCATCGACTGCGGGCTCTGCGTCGACGAATGCCCCGTCCACGCAATCTACCAGGACGAAGACCTGCCCCAAGAATGGTCCAAGTACGTCCAGATCAACATCGACTACTTCGCCGACAAGTAAGCCGCTTTGTCATTTTTTCATTCCGAGTGGGGCTGGCTCATAGCCGGCCTTTTTCGATTGGCCAGGTGCATCTGACCGGCTGGACTCCGGCTCTGCCAAGACCAATCAGCCCAGCCGATACACCGGCTCGCGCACGCCATCGGTGTCCACGCGGTGCGGTAGCCACACCACCGACACATCGCTCGCATCGATCTCGCCCTTGCGGGGCGCGACGATGGTTGTCGTGATCTCGAACGAGTCCGGATCGAGGCGTTCGCGGAGTTCGTCGATCTCGCGCTCGGCCTCTTCGTTCAGGCGTTCGAGGTCGGCGCGGACCGCTTCGGCCCGCTCTTCGGCACGCGCGACGTCGCCCTTCTGTTGCGACGCCCGCCCCGCTGACCGGGCGGCTGTGCCCGCCTTGTTCACGTTCGTCGCGCTGAGTTTCTTGCGCCCAAGCAGCACGCCGAGCACCGACTGCCCGATCGTCAGTACGCTTGAAAACCGGGCCTGGCGGGCCTGATCTTGCTCGCGTTCGATCGCCTGCTCAGCCTTCATAAGCCGTGTCTCGAGCGTCTGCACTTTCTTGGCGTACTTCCCGCGGAGTTCTTCGACTTCCTCGTCGCGCTTCTCGTGGGCGGCATCGCGAACGCGGGCGGTGAACATGCCGATTTCCTCCCCGGGCTCGCCGACCAGTTTCAGTTTCTTGCACGCGTGCATCTCGACCGGGCGGTTGCGATAGAGATGGTCCTCAAGAGAGCGACGCCACGAGGTGTACTTGCGCTTGTTGGTGATCTCTGGCATCATCGGTACGAACGTACCGCGGGTATCCGCCGCTTTGTCAAGGTCAATCGATTTGGATTCGACGACCGCCGCGTTGTCCCAAATCGAGCGAGCATCAGCGTGTTCGCCCGCGGGCGCCACCGCGACGACGTCTGTCCAAGTATCAAGCCCCATCGAGGTTCGCACGTGGTGCAAGGCACCGGTGCTCATGAGCGCTGGCGTGTAAACCAACCGGTCGCCCGTTCGGACCGAGCCAGATACGGGCACGTAGCCAACCTCAACGCCTGCAGGTACCGCAGGCGGCGACGCGGCCGTGCTGTCTTGTTCGATCGTTTCTGATTCAAAGACCCGCTGCTCTCCCTCGTTTGGCCCGTTACCACGCAGCTTTCGGATCTCCGCCAACGTCATCGGCCCACGCAAGTAGCTCATCGCCCATCGCGTGTGGAACAGCACCGGACCGCCACGCTCGTGCACGTTGTGCAACAAAAACACCCGTTTTCCGAGTCCAGAAATCAAACGATCGATCTCGCCGCGGTCAAAACCAACGCTGCTCGCGCTCTCAAGCCCGTCCATCAGCCGAGCTTTGTCACGCTCAGTCTGCAGCCGGCCAATCAGCCATGTGCCCGCGTTCGAGAGCCCCTTGTAATCAAGGTCCACCGGGTTCTGCGTCGCGAGCACACAACCAACGCCATACGCACGCGCTTGCTTCATCAGCGTCAACAAGGCGTTCTTGCTCGGCGGGTTCGCAGTAGGCGGGAAATAGCCAAACACCTCATCCATATACAGCACCGCACGGAGCGCGCCCGTGCCGGGCTGACGACGCATCCACGCGATCAACTCACCCAGCACCATCGTGACGAAGAACATCCGCTCGGCATCACCAAGGTGCGCAATCGACAACACCGACACCCGTGGCCTGCCCTCAGCCGTATACAACAGCTTGCCAACATCCATCGGCTCGCCCTCGAGCCAACCCGCAAAGCCAGGCGACGCGAGCAGGTTGTTGATCCGCATCGCCAACGCACCACGATCTTTCGCAGGCATAAACGCATCAAGATCAAGCACGCCAACTTTCGCGAACGGCGGGTTCTGGATCTGACCGATCAACGATGCAAGATCAAGACCTCGGCCTCGCGACCAGGCTGCTTCGAGCACGCTTGAAAGTAAGATATGCTCTCGACTTTGGATCGGGTCTGCATCCAAACCCAGCAGCGAACACAACCCAGATGCCGTCGTGATCACGCGTTCGCGCACTTGCTCAACTGGTGTTCCAGGCTTGGGCGGATCGAGGCTCTTGATCGGAGTCAGACCACGACCGGCAGAACTACCAGGCGTATAGACCGAGACCTCGGCGGCGTCGCGCAATCGCTGAATCCGCGACCCATCCTGGCCCCACTTGCCGAGACCGTGTTTCCACAAATCCGCCTGGGATTCCGCGTACTCACCCGGCGTGACACCTCGACGGTCGGCAGCGCCCGGATCGATCCAAGGCTCGAAGTCACCGCCGCGCAGTTTCGGGAACGTCAGCTTGAGGTTCCCAAGATCGCCCTTCGGATCGATCGCGATCACCGGCACGCCATCAATGGCTGCCTCCTCGATCAGCGACACGCCCAAACCCGTTTTACCAGACCCAGTCATCCCAACACAAACCGCGTGCGTGGTCAGATCTTTCGAGTCATACATGACGAGATCATCGCGCACCGCGCCGTCACCATCGTTGGCGTCGGGTTCGTACGCTCGCCCGAGATAGAACGCGCCAAGTTTCTCGTATGCTGGCAGCGAAACCGCGCCGGCCGACTCTTCGGGGGATGTTGTCATAGCCCGATCGTACCGCGCTCAACACCGAATGCGGACGATCTCGCCAAGACGAACCTCAGGCTGCCTCTTCGACGTCGTCATCAAAGTCTTCACCACCCAGAGACGCCTCAAACTCGGCGATCGCCTGTTCCTCAAGCTCTTTTTCAAGGTCTTTCTCAGACTTTCCGAATCGCTCGTGCCAGCGATCTGGACGGACATTGGCCGGGGCATTGGCCGCTTCACGCCAGTCGTCAGCGTTTGGCAAGTTCAGCTCGCTGCCCATGGTTTTGCGATATCCCAACAAGCGAACAACCTCGAGAACATCCGTCCAAGTCGGGAACATCCGGTCGTTGGCTTTCTTGAACGCATCGATGGCCATCAGGAACAGAAACTGCTCGGTCGTCATCTCACCTTCTTCGGCCGACTTCGTGAACTCGCTAAGACGCCGCCCAGGACCGCGCGCTCGCTCCAAACCGGTCAACGAGTCCGGGCGATCACGCCGCTCAAGCCCCAGCCGTCGATCGATCACCGTGCCGGGCGGCGGAGCACCGTTGGCACGTTGTCGCCGATCGGCCTTGGGGCTTTCGGAACGACGGTCTTCGGTCGGAGCGGGTGTGCTTTCGACCGATGCGGACTTCTTGCTGGGTTTCTGAGGGCTCATAGACATTCTCCGGCTCAAGACCGGGAATGCTCGCTGAGTGCGTGCTAAATCCCAGTCGATCGCTTAGAGATCATCGTCATCGTCGTCATCGGTCTCGACTTCGACTTCTTCCTCGTCGTCGTCATCGTCCAAGTCGTCGCCGTCATCATCGTCGTAGCCGTCATCATCGTCATCATCATCTGCTTCGAGGAAGTAGCTTTCATCTTCATCGAGATCGTCGTCGACGCCTGCGACCACCGTGGTCAGCCACTCTGGCTTCTCGGACCCGGTCTCCAAATCACTGTCCTGAGCTGGCGGATCCATCAACGCTGTACCGCCAAAGCCCGCAGAATCCCATTCGTTCAATCGTTCAAAACTCATGGCAATCAACCTCCATCATCTACGCGGGTCACAGCAATCGATGCCGTCCCGCCGTCCAAAACCTGGGCAAGCCCAATCGCCCGGGCGCGCCGTAGCGTACGGCCCGCGAACCGAGTGTCAATACGCTCGCCGCACCGAACCCAAAAAGCTCGCCCCCCCACCCCCGGTCGGACCCCGGCCCGGCCCACGGTCAACTCCTAGACTGGCCCCATGCCAGACGCCGCCCCCCAATCTCCAGACCCCCTCGCCGGGATCGCCGCTGCCGCCTTCCCGGGGCTCGGACACATCATCCGCGGCAGGACCAAGCGGGGCGTGCTGAGCATGATCGGCGTCATGGGGCTTTTCCTCTACGGCTTGTTCATCGGCGGCATCGACGCTGTGGACAGCCGAGACGACAAAATCTGGTTCGTCGGAGCCGCCCTGGTCGGACCGACCGCGTTCGGCGTTGACTGGATCCACCAGAATCGGTTCAAGGCTCTCGACCCCAATGCCCCCATCCTCCGCACCGGCCGACCCGGAGAAATCCGTGAAACCCAAGGTGTAGAAAGCCCCACCTGGCGGATGGCCACACTCGAAGAAATCGAACTCGGCATGCGCCCACCCAATCAGCCAGGACTCGGGCGACTCAACGAAATCGCCATGCTGTCGATCGCGTTGGCAGGCATGCTCAACTTCATCGTCTTCATCGATGCCCTCTTGCCAGACATCCACCGGACCAATAAACCGGCAACGATCAAGCCCAAACCCAGCACGCTTGCAGCCGCCGCGACACCCGGAGAGGGGGACCGCCCTTGATCACCCCCCCACTCACACTCGGCACCGTGTTCATCGATGCAATCTCTTCGCACGACAGCTGGTACCTGCTGGTTGTTCCGATGGTGATCTTCATCGCGATCGGCTACAAAGCAGTCCGCACGCACAACATGGACAACTACTGGCGTCAAGTGCTGATCTTCATCATCCAAGTGCTCGGCGGCATGGCCTTGCTCGCGATCGCGTTCATGATCGGGGTCAACTTCATCGTCCCGATGCTCGCTCCGATGCCAAGCTAGTCCGATCGCGCTCGCGTTACTTCCCGAACACATATGACCCTTTCTCGGTGGTGTATCCGCGATCGAGATTCAGGATCATGTATCTCAATGCATCGACCGCATGGTCCGATCCATCTTTCTCTGGAGTGGATGACTCCGGGTTTTCTGCCGGGGTAGTGATATTGCTCGAGGCAGCGGATGAGCTCAGGGCAATCCCGAGTGAAGGTCAGCCGCACGTCACCATGCGCCGGCTTCAACCGGGCGCGCAACAGCTCGATACCCTCGTGAATCTGCGACCGAACCGCACGGACCTGCAACCCTTCTGCCCGCATTGCTTGTACGTCAGACATCCCTGTCTGTGCGTTTCGCGCTCGGCCGGCCGGGTCGACTCCGATCCACGCGAAGCTGAACTTGGCCGATCGGATCGCTTCGATGTGCTCACCGAGTGTGAGCCCGCTGCGCAAGTGCTCTCGGAAGACGCAAACCGAACCCTCGGGTGAAAGCCTCGCCCAAAGCACCACGGTCGGTGACCGGATACCAAAGTCCATGCCGCCGATGATCGGCCACCCATCACTCCCATCCGGCGTTCGATCCACCACATGCGTTCCAACATCGAACTCGGGGAGCACACAATCTGAACGCTTGGGACGCAAACAGAGCATCTCCGCGTTCCAAGTATCCAACGAAACCCGGCTTTTTAGCGTGATCGCATCATCAACCGAGATGTGCCCGCCGGGTGATCCGCGTGCATCGCGCCCCTTTGCAAGCCCGGCGCATTCAGGCGCAATCGGGCACCCAAGGCACGTGTGTTCATCTCCGCATTGATCAATCACGTCCACGACGCCCCAGCGGAAGAGTTGCCTGATTCCATCCGGGCCGCACGCACCCACAAGCTCGTGCATAAGCCCATAGGGCACGTGCATGGTCGATAGACATTCAATCGAACCCGGCACCCGAATCCCGCCGCAGTCTTTCGAACGTGTCGTGAGCTGTGCGGCCTGCCACACATCAGGATCGAACAACTCAACCTCGTCGCACCGAAGTTTCTGCACGCGCGTACCCCGGACTGAAGTCTGAGACTGCGCAAGAAGCTCGACCTTTGAGCCATTCTTTAGCGATATCTTGCGCTCAGTGATGCGTCCTTCGATCAGAGATTCGAACGGCTCACGATCAAAGATCGACCGAAGATGCGCGTGCATCCGTTTGGATTGCTCAAGCGATCCGCCGAGCACTCTGATCTCGATCCCCGGCTTAAAGATCAAGTCGAGCGCGGTCGCGACCGCTGCCAAGTATGTTTTCCCCCCGCCGCGGCAAGCCCACACAACACTGTCACGCGGCATCCGATGCTCGAAGAACGCATGCGAAAGATACTGGAACGGGCCCGAATGAACCTCCAGCAAACCCTCCCTCGGCGTGGTAACTCCGACCCATTCGACAACCCATGCGTGGAGCTGGTCATCGGTGGACGGGATCGGACCCGGAAATGATTGATAAACGTCTGTGCGATCTTCAGCGCACGGCTCATTCGCGGTCATCATCACCCCCTCTGAGCGAAGGGCTTGACGCATCGATACCGAGTGCGAGCAGAAGCGCGTTCGCCCGGTCGGGATGAATGGCGCGGAGTGCGCGCAGAACTGCCGTTCGCTCGGACCTTGTCACAAAGACCGTGATGGCGTCAGGCAACTCCGAAACCGGTGTCGGCGGCTTCGGTGCTTCACACTCGTGCCGTGCGACGGCTTCCCGCTTATCGCGGCTTATATCTCCCATCATTCCCTCCCCGGGTATGTGCATACGCGCGGGGGCGACTCAAGAGTCGACACACAGCGTGCCGAGCTAAATGGGGGATCGGGTTCGGATCTTCTATGCGGATTCGTGCATGCTTTGCCCACCGAGAAAGCTCGCGTGCGATGAAAGCAGACTCATGCACGTGTGATTCGATCAATGAATGAACACCCACGCCAGCATGGATAAGCGCGTCGAGAAGCCTTGAGTCATGAACCGCGCGGGGCAAACGGTACTCGATCATGCCCGCTGCACGAAAGAACGGCGAGACGCCACCCATCGCAGCAACAGCTTCAGTTGACGGGGTGAGTGGATCGGCGAGGTACGAACGAACAAGCGACGACGCAACCCCAATCCCGCGCGATCTGGGCTCAACGATGACTCGGCTGATACATCGAAGCTCGTGATTGATCCGTTCAGCATTCTCTCGTTTCGACACCGATTCATAGCGACCTGGCCAGGCCAGTTTGCGCCAGCCACCATTGAGTGTCGGAGAAGAAACCACCAGCACGCCGGCCAAGATCTCTCCAAACGACGTGATTCGCATTGCGCGAAGAATGCACGCAATGGTCGCGGGCCGGCCACCGAGATAGTGGAACGAAGAAAGCTCGTGATAGTCTGTCATGGTGCCGGGCTCGATGCGAATCTCATCAGCCGACCAAGTTGGTCGATCGCTTTGGTCAACGACACCAATAGAGCCTCGGTTGACCCTGAGAATCACATCAGCATCGAGTAGCTTTGGAAGATCCTCGTGAGCTGCAGCCGCGATCAGCGTGATGTTGGTCCGCCTCGCCCACCTCGCTGCCGTATGCGAAAGCGCGGCCGCGGACACACGATCAAGATTGGATGCAAACTCGTCGCAAACAACAATATCACCGGAACTCGAAGCCGCCATCGCAGTTGCGAGCGCAAGCCGGGCTCGCTCGCCGACACTTAGCAATGAAACCGGGCGAACCCAAAGAGCAGGCTCGGCAAGCCCGGCGGCCGAGAGAACATCAATCGTCTTGCCCGGCGTCGCACCGACCGCATCAAACGCGCAACGGTCCTGGGGAAGGTTCAATGGATCGGCATGGATAAAGGTATGATCTCTGCTCATCGCATGACACAATGCCGCAACTGCTTGCGATTTGCCTGAACCACTCGGCCCGGTCAGCAACACCACTCGATGCGCAAGCACACCGCGAAGCAAGTCTTCATCTTGCAGACTTCGACTGGCTTTAACCTGTCTTGATTCAGACAAAGTACTTTGTTCGGCAAACAGACCAAATGAAGCACACGCGGCTTGCGCTGCCCGGGTGACCGGACACCCTCCCGGTACTGTTCGGATGCGACGTGTGGTTTCGCGCCTTGTCATCGCCATGACCGATCAACGCTAAGCCGCGGCGTGTCTCGAGACTGTTCGGTCTCAAACATACCTTCGATCGCATCGCGATGGACCCGCACGGTGTAAAGCGACAAGCCGGTCCGTCGCATGGTTTGACGCAACGAAGATCCACGGTGGAATATCTCCCGCGCGACACGTTGGCGGGCCGGAGCCCAACCCTTGGCGTGCTCTGCGACAAACTCAGCGCGGGCATCGAGCAGTCGAGCTGCAGCCCGTGCGACTCGTCGGCGCAATGCACGCGGGTCTTCACTCTGGATTCTGGCGAGGGCCGTGACCGGCTGACCATCCCGGAACACGGCAAGAATCAATGACCGATCAGGGTCTTCCAACCAACACGCCCGGGCAACGATCCGATCGGACGTGCGATCGTCGCGGGTGCGCCTGAGATCGAACGATCCACTTCGATCTCCAAGCCAGGCTGCCGTCTGCGTCCCCTTCTGCATATCTGACTCCTTTTTGTGCATATACACTTGACATTACCCATATTTATGTTCACAATATGGTGAACACAGGGATATTTGTATCTTGTAAGAGAACTCTTTGCAAGGGGGTTGTATGGTATATCATCAAAGTAGCGCACAACTTACGCATGTCCCCCCCGACCAAAGGCCGCACCTGATCAAACCGAGCCACATCGGGTGTGGAGAACTCCACTCGATGAACTGCGACGAAGCACTTCCAGCGTTCCCCAGCACCTTGCGTCGGCGCAGGCAAGCGCTTCGATTGACGCTTGAAGAAGTTGCCCAACGCGCCGGCTGCGCGAAGTCCTATCTCTCCGCGTTAGAAAACGGACACAAAGCTCCCCCTTCCGAAGAGTTGATCGCACGCCTCGAGACTTCTCTTTCGTTTGATACAGACGAGCTGCTCCGGCTCGCGCAGCTCGATCGCATGCCGGGCGCGATCCGACGCGATCTGCAAACACTGCAGTCGCGCGATCGAACAGCTCGCACGCTCGCACGCGCGCTTTCGGATCAGGCAGCTGGCGGCGGCTCACTCGATGACATGTTCCGCTCGGGCGAACACCGGGCCATGATCGACCGACTTTGCCCGTCGGCAACCCAGACCCAGTCGATCATCTCTGCGCTTCCCACAGAGATTCCGCTGATCAACAAAGTCACCGCGGGATATCCCGCGGAGTTCACAGATCTTGGGTACCCCGCTCGCGTTGCGGATGAGTACGTCCGAGCGCCGGATGTGAATGACCCGGATGCGTTCGCTGCCCGCGTCGTTGGCGACTCCATGACACCGGACTACCGCGAAGGAGACATCGTGGTCTTTTCGCCAAACGTTGAAGTACGTTCGGGCATGGATTGCTTTGTGCGCTTCGAGCCAGATCATGAAACGACATTCAAACGGATCTACTTCGAGACCGGCCAAGCGGGCGAAGAACTGATCCGTGTACAGCCGATGAACAATCGTTACCCGTCAAAGACTGTCCCACGCGAAGGCATCGCGGGTTTGTATGCAGGTGTTTCGGTGATCCGATCGATTCGTGCGCTCGGTGATCCGTCGGCAACATGAGGGCGATTGTTACCCGATCGAGTCGAGTTCTCTCATCGCGGTTTTGGGATCAACATCCGCATCGGGGAACTGCGGATCCATGCGTTCGAGTTCGGCCCGAATGATTTCTGAAACGGCTGCGAGACGGAACCATTTTCGATCTGTGGGCACGATGTACCACGGCGCATCACTTGTATTGCACTTTGTGATCGCGTGTTCGTACGCTTTCATATAGTCATGCCACCGTCGCCGGGTGGCGAGATCGGCAATCTCAAACTTCCATTGTTTATGAGGCGTGGTAAGCCTCTCGGCGAGCTTCTCTCGCTGACGATCGCGAGAGAGATTGAGATAGATTTTGACAACGCGGGTGTTCGACTCGTTGAGCGAGTGTTCGAATGCATTGATGATGTCATACCGCTCTTGCCAGACTTTCTTGGGTACGAGATCGTTTACGCGAACCACCAAAACATCTTCATAGTGCGATCGATTGAAGATCTGAATGAAGCCCCTTTGCGGCGTGTGCTGATGGATCCGCCAGAGGAAATCATGGCCCAGCTCCTCGTCTGTCGGGCGCCCGAACGGGGTGACCCGTACGCCCGCGGGATTCAACGGCCCGAACACGTGACGGATCGTTGAGTCTTTGCCCGCGGTGTCCATCGCTTGAAGAACGACCAGCAGCGATTGCTTCTTCTCGGCATAGAGTCGATTCTGGAGAAACCGCATCGCTTCGGTGTTCTCAGCCAATCGCTGTGATGCCCACGCCCGGTCGACACCATCCGCGTCGTCGGTCTTCCAGTCTTTCAGATCAACTTTCGAACCGGGCTCGACACGATACTTGGTGGCTAAATCCATACCACCAGCATATCGCAATCACGCGAGCACAAACTTGCGTCCGTCCCAGAGTTTGTCGAGTCGGTCAAGGAATCCCGACGTGGGCGGTAGGTCTTTGCCGCACGCGATAAGCAGATCGACCATGCCGTGGTAGTCGTCGAGCCCGATGTATTCGCGTCCGACTCGAGGCGTGTCTTGATAGGTTCCTGATTGCACCTCGGAGAGATTGGCCATGTTGTGGTAGTTGCCCAGCGGCAAACACACACAGGTCGCGGTGTACCCGAATGCGCAGAAGACGGATGCTTCGCACGCGCCGCCGGCCATGAGTTTGCGCTGCCACTTCCAGGTCGGCATCTCGCTCTGCTTCTGCGAAGCCTTGGGCGTCGCGGGCCCACCCGAGATTGTCTCGGCCACCTTCGCGACCGCCGCGGTCAGCTCGGGTGAGAATACAGACACGCGATCACCCACGCGGACGATCGGACCGCCGTGGATCGGCGCATCCGCAAACGCCCGGCTGTTCTCCAGCGCGATGATCCGCGACCCTTTGGGCATGAACCCGGCTTTGCACGCGCCGATCGCGCCGACAAACCCGATCTCCTCGGCCAGCGTGAACAGGATGCGCACGTCGCCGATGTCCTCGCCGGCTTGCTTGGCGAGCAGCAGCTCGTCGAACGCGGACAACGCGGCTGCGACAGCCGCCAAGTCATCACACGCGTCCGTATGGATAATCCCGCCAAACTCATCGTCGATGATCTGCTGATCGGGCAAGTTCCAGTTCGCGATATCACCGACCGACGCGCCGTGGGGCGAATCACACTCGCAAAGGTACTGCTTGAACGGGCGGTCGTCGGTCTCGGACCACTCTTTGTTGTCAGGGTTGTGCTCACCTCGGATCGTTCCGATCACGAACGAATCGCCCACGTGCACACGGACCTTCGCATCGGGGAAGTAGTCCGACATCACCCCGCCGCGGAACGCGAGCACGAGCGATGTCTCTGAAAGCACTTCATCGACCACGAACGTCGGGTGATCGAGGTGAGCCGTGAAGTAGAGCGGCGCGTCGGACTCGGGCACGTCGGCGAGACGCAACTCAATGTTGCCGTGCGGGTCACGCCGGGTGGCCACGCCTTCGCGCTCGCTGATCCAGCGTTCGATCCACGCGATCACCCGCCCCTCGTGACCGGCGGCCGATGGGATCACCGTGACCTCCTTGAGCCACCCAAGATGGCGCTCGCGGGTTTCGGGAGAAAGGGCTTGGATCGCTTGCGTTTCGGTCATGGCGGATCGTAGGGTGGACGCCGATCAAGGCTCAGACCGGCCACACTCAGGGCATGACCCGTCGAGACCGGCACGCTCGTAGCCGCATCCGACACACCGACCCGCGCGGCGCCGATCAAGCTGTTGCTTTGCGACGAGTACACGGGTCAGGCACCGGACCGATGCGATGCTTAGCAGCACATGAGCGAGCACGATACCGATGTCGAGTATCAACCCACGCACGATCACCCGGCGCTCCGGGTGATCGCCGGCCAACTCGGTAGCAATGGCGTCGGTCAGATGCGACTCGCGCTCGTCCTTTCTCGCGTCCGGGCGCGACTCCAACGCACGCAGAACCGGCACCCAATCCGGATCCGTCGAACCTGTCTTCCAGTTGGTGAACTGCTGGGTGTAGTCCAGCACGCGCAAATCGACCCGCTCGTTCCACGGAACGAACAAACCCAATCGGGTGCGCCGGATGATGGGTTCACCGATCGCAAACCACGCCTGATCTTCTATTGTCGGTACGACCGATACGCCGCCATCAGCCGTCCGGTAGAGGCCAAAGCGTTTGTCTCGGATCAGGTACGCGCGATCGCCGCTGGGACTTGGACCGGTGATCCCTATCCAGATCCTGACCAACGACCAACCCTCGCGCGGGTTTGAAGCAGCAACACTCGCGTTCCACGCGATCATCACGGCGATCAGCCAAACCGGGATCGACCATCCCGAGACGACCCACGCTATCGAACGACGGGACACAGATTACCGCCCGCGGGTCTTCGCTTTGCCACGCATCAGTTTGGGCGGCATCTTGCTCGGCACCACGCCGCCCGGGAACTTGGCGGCTTTCTGGGCGTCGCTCAGCTCCTCGGCCTTTGGCGGTGCCTCGACCTCGAAGCGGTTCTTGGTCTCTTTCGTCACGCCCTTGACCTCGTACACCGGACGCCCGCCTGTCGGCTCGTCGCGCCAATCGTCGGGACGCTCGCGGGCTTCGAAGTCCGGGTAGTCCATCCGTGGGATCTCGGTGTTGACCAGCATCTCGATGTCGGTCAGCAAGGGCCCCTGAGCCGGCGTGACCAATGACCACGCGTGTCCGCCGCGACCCGCACGGGCCGTGCGCCCGATGCGGTGGACGTAGTTGTCCGGGTCTTCGGGCAGGTCGTAGTTGACGACGTGGGTGATGCCCTCGACATCGATGCCACGACTTGCCAAGTCTGACGCGACCAACACCGCGAGCTTGCCGCCGCGGAAGTCGGTCATGACCGTGTTGCGTTTACCCTGCGACATGTCGCCGTGGATCGCGTGGGCCGTGATGTTCTTGCGGCTCAGATACCGAACCACATCATCAACCGTCCGCTTCATGCGGCAGAACACGATGGTCAACGCCGGTTCTTCGTTGGTGAGCAAGTGCGCCAGCATCCGCTTCTTGTCCCACGGATCGACCGTGACGTACCCCTGCTTGACCAGCTCGACCGTCAGCGAACCCGACGACACGACCAGCTTTTCGGGCTTGTGCATGTAGCGCCGCGCCAGCGATTCGATCTCTGGCGTCATGGTCGCGGAGACAAATATCGTCTGCCGGTCCTCGGGGCACATCTTCAGAATGCGCTTGATGTCGTCGCGGAAGCCGATGTCGAACATCCGGTCGACCTCGTCGAGCACCGCGAACTTCACGTTGTGCAGGCGAAGATACCCGCGCTCGGCCATATCGATGATCCGGCCGGGCGTGCCCACGATGATCTCGGGCCCCTTGGCCAAACGGTCAGCCTGGGTCTTGATCGACTGCCCGCCGTAGATCGTCAAAGCAGACAATCCTGTTTTGCCGCCCAGCTGATCGAAGTCTTGCTTGATCTGGACCGCGAGCTCTCGGGTCGGCGCAACGATGATGGCACTGCACTCTTCGCCGGGCGTGACCATGTGCAGCAGCGGCAACGCGAACGACGCCGTCTTGCCTGTGCCGGTTTTGGCCTGCCCGAGGATGTCCTTGCCGGTCAATGCCAGCGGCACCATCTCGGCTTGGATCTTGGTTGGATGCTCAAAGCCGAGCTCGCCGACCGTGTCGAGGATACTCTGCTTGAGACCCAGGTCTTTGAAGGTCTTATCGAGCTGGAAGCTCTCTTCGGACCAGCCTTCTTCGGGCTTGGTCGCGATGCGCCGCGGCGTGGGCTCGCGATTCGCGGCTTCGCGGTCGGCTGCTTCTTCGGCACTGATTTCTGGAGCGCTTTTGCGTCGACGTTTTTTACGCGGGCGGTCTGATTCTTCGCGGGGCTCGTCTGATGAATGTGCACCTGCGGATTCTTCCGTCGCGGGACTCTCTGCCGCAGTTCCTTCGGCGGCAGGTTTGCGGCGACGCCGGCGGCGGCGTTTCTTTTTCTCGCCACCGTCGCCCGTCGTTTCCGATGCGTTTTCGGTTGTGTTGTTGGTCTGTGCTTCGCCCGAGTCGTTCGACTCGTGGGCGTCCGTCGCCTGCTCTTCAGTCATGCTGTTCATTTTCCTTGCCGAACCGGCCGCGATCATCGCGTCCTCGGCGCCGTCCACGTCAGCCCAAGCCCCCGAGGGGCCCGTGTGCCGACGCCATTATCTTAGGGGTGTTGAATGAAAAAACCGCCCCAAACCCCGCCAAACACCCGATTTAGACAATCGAATCCCTATCGCGACTCAGATTCGGCCTCTTCGAGTTCGAGCAGGATCATGTGTTTCATCAGTGCACCCGCGGCTGCCGTCCCAGCCGCCAGCCATCCCGCCCGGCCATCCCGCCAAGAACCCTTCACGACCAGCTGCTTTAAGAATGCCCCCGGAGGAGACGTTATCAAGCGGAACCCGCTCCCACGCTTACCAACCCGATAGTTCGATCGGGCAGCCACAGCCTGGAGTTTGAGCTGGTTTGAGAGGTGTCGCTCAAACGTCGGAAAGGACTCGTGGATCAGCGTGCCAACCAAGTCTTCGACCGGCTCGTCGCGAACCTCCAGCTTGTCGTGCGGATCCAGCCCGCCCCACTTTGCCCCTCCATTAGCAACAAGATCCGTACGGACCAGGCGAAGCCTCCACTCGGGCTGCCAGCAATGCTCCAGCAGACGCCCGCGGTACTCCACGATGCGGTTGACACGGGCTGCAGCGACATTTTGCTCGCAAGCATCTCGCACCCCTTGAACAAGCTCGGGCGTCATCGGCTCATCCGAATCGAGCGCCAGCGTGTGCCGACGGGTGCTGGCTTCCAATGCCAGCTGCTTGGTCGCGACATGCCCGCGCCATTGTGTTTCGAGCAGCACCACCTCACACCAAGCTCGGCAGGCGTTGACAAGATCGAGTGTGCCGTCGGTCGAACCGGAATCCACCACCACAAGCTGCGATACCAACCCCCGGCATGAATCCAGCACCCGCCCGATCGTGTCCGCGTTGTCTCGGCACACGATGGCGACGGACAAATCCGCCGGATGCTTCGAATCAGCCGGATTGGAACGGACTCCGCTCATCTCACGTAGATTAGTGCCATGAGCGAGCCGGCACAGTCAATACGCGTGAAACTCCGCAAGGTCCGTGTGGTTCGCTACGCGCCCGACGGCGGATATGCCCCTCGCGAGTGGGCAAACGCGATCGCACAAGAAATCCTCGACCCCGCAGCACTCAATGGCACCCCAATCCGCTTGGGTGTGCAGATCACTAAGACCCGGGCGGTGGACGTTTGGGTGCGAATCGAGCCGATCGGGTCGCTGGGCAAAAAAATCGCAGCCGCCCTCAAGCGCACCCGTTCGGACCGGATGTTTGGTTCTCGCTCGGCGCTTCGACGTGCGATACCCGGCGCCAAGCGATCTCTTGCTGTTCTCTCTGCGGAGATTCACGGCAAGCCGGTGCGCGTGCTGCTCGCTCAACCAAGAAACTGAATGTGGCGCGAACAGGCCTCTTGCGCTATCCTGCGTGCCGACCTATCCTGATCGCTGCGCATGCCAACGAAGACCACTAAAAAAACGACCAAGAGCACGGCGAAAAAGTCGAGCGCCAAACGTGCGCCAGGCAAAGCTGGTTTTCCGCGCACGATCACGCACAAGGAATCTGGCATCGATGCGAAGGTCTATGTTGGTGACTGCCGAGACATCCTCGCCAAGCTCCCCGAGGTGAAGAAAGCCCAGCTCGATCTCGTCTTTGCCGACCCCCCGTTCAACTGGGCTCGCGACTACGACCGCCACCGCGCCGGCGATGCTTGGGACGACAGCACGATGTCACCCGATGAATACTGCGATCGCCGCGACGCCGACCTGCCGCTTGGCAAGTCCAAGTCGTTTACCTTCGAGTGGATCGACCTGTGCATCAAGGGCCTGAAAGACTCGGGATCGATGTGGGTCAATATCCCTGATGACTGGGCTGCTGAGATTGTGGTCCACATGAAGGCACGCGGCTTGCACATGGTCAACTGGTGCGTCTGGCACTATCGGTTCGGGCAGAACACCAAAGGGCGGTTCATCAACTCGAAGGTGCACGCGCTCTACTTCTGCAAGGACCCCGACAACCGGGTCTGGAATGCCGATCCGGTTTTAGAAACTTCTGACCGCCGAGCGATTTATGGCGATCCGCGGACCGAGTCCAAACGAGACGGCATGCCCGCCGGGCTCCGCGTGCCCATGGACGTCTGGTACGGGCCGTATTGGGGACGCATCCAGGGCAACAACAAGGAACGACGCAGCAAGCACGACAACCAGCTCCCCGAGGTGTACCTCCACCGCGTGATCGCCAGTACCTCAAACCCCGGCGACTTGGTGCTGGATCCGTTTTTGGGCAGCGGCACCACCGGCGTCGTGGCCCACGCTATGGGCCGCCGATTCATCGGCACCGAGTTCGCCAAATCGAACGCCAAGACCGCCTGCGAACGCATCTCGGCCGGCCCGATCCGCGACATCGATGCGATCCGGGGCGAATCCACCGCGATCCACCCGAAGCGGCGATAACCGCCCACGGAACCGATCCACGGTAAAACCCGAATCGGGTTCGCCGGGGTTGTCGATCCGCAGACCGATCTGGCGCTATCCTTCTCTCCCGGGCCAGTCGGCCCGAGGACACCCGCCAACCGATCTCGGTTGGCAACGGCCCGACGGAACGGGCCTTCGCACGAACGACCATCGCCCCCCCGGCGGAACCGGGTTGGCGACGAAGACTCTCGGAGCCGACACCCATGGCCAAGATGTTCTACACCCTCGAAGAAGCCTCCACCAAGCTCGGAATGACCGAAGAAGAGGTCCAGAACCTCGCCGAGTCGGGACAGCTCCAAGAGTTCCGCGACCGCGATCGCCTGATGTTCAAGGTTGACCAAGTCGACCTGCTCTCTGGCGATGACGGAGAAGTCGACGAGGATATCAATCTCGCCGACTCTGCTCCCGGGCTGGAACCAATCAGCCTCAGCTCGTCCGGCACCGGCACCAGCCCTGGACTCGACATGTCCGGCACCAACGAAGGCACGGGGATCTCGATCTTCGACGCTGAAGACGGCGCAGCCGATGCAAACGATGAAACACTCGTCACGTCAGGTCTCGGCGGATCGGGCTTCTCGATGGATGCGGGCGGATCAGGATCTGGGCTTGCTCAAATGGCTTTCGAGCCAGACGACACCTCGCTGGGCAGCAACTTACTCGACAGCCTTGGTGATGACAGCATGGCGGGCGGAAGCATGGCCGGCGGAACCGCAGCAGGCGGGACCGCAGCCGGCGCACTCTTCGAAACCACCTCCGGCGAACCAGACTTCGGTTCCGCAGCGGCCGCAGCAGCCCCGATGATGGGCGGCATGCCAATGGGCGAAGCGTACGACGGTGCTGCTTCTGGACTCTTTGGCGGCGTTGCCTTGGCCATGTTTGCGATGGTTCTGGCTGCACTCGGCGTCATGATTCTCGGCATGTCCGGAGGCTCGGCCGGCGTCCTCGGATCGGTCAGCCAGACGGTCATCTGGGGCGTGCTCGGGGGCGGCTTCCTCGCGATGCTCATCTTCGGCGGCATCGGATGGGCTGCCCTCCGCAAGAGCTAAAGCACCGCACACGCAGCGACAAAGCCGACCCTTTGGGGTCGGCTTTTTTCATGGCAAATGCGATTCAAACAACGCTACGTTTAGCCGACATCGACGCGGGTCGGCTCCGCACGACCGCCCGGAATCGACAGTTTTTCTAGCATCGGCGTGCGTGCATACAACAGACGCCAGTCGCCAGCGCCCTCGTTGTAGGCCATCGTGATATGCAGCCACCCGGGCACTTCGATGTGGAACTCGCCGCGAATGTCTGGAATGACTTCCGCGTGCACCGCGTCTCCCGAAGAGATCTCGTTGCGGCTGTCCGATGAGGGATCAACAACAGCGACCGACACCGTCGGCGAATCATCCAAGGAATCAACCGAAACTTGGAGGCAAAGCATCCGAGTTGATCCCGACGGCGCCGATTCTCCAATCGCGGACCGCGTCACACGCCAAGTCACCAAGACTGAACGAATCACAGTGGGATGACGATCTTCGCTCGATGCCATCGCCGGCAAGCGAGCATCGGGCGCGATCGAGATCGGCCAACGCGGCGCGGTGCTCATTCGTCACCACCTTCCGAGACCGAGCCGTTTCGGGTTGGAATTTTCGCGAGCAGTTTGGCAGCCGTCTTCAGTCCAGTGCCGGTCGGGCCGGCAAACTTATGACTCAACACGCTCATCAGTTCAAAGCACTCTTGTACCGCGTCAAGCCGGTCATTAAGCGATGCCAAGTCTTCGGGTGTGGCACGGCCCTTTGCTTTGGTGGTGTCAGGCGTCAGCTCGCGGATTTCGTCGAGCGATTGAAGCAGCGGGTCGACCTCGCGCTTGATGCGCTCGCGGGCAATCGCGCGGAGCATCGCCCATACGTCCTGCTCGGCTTGGAAATAGTCCTTGCGGTCGCCCCGCTTGTGGGTCCGCTGAATGACGCCCCACTCGAGCAATGCTCGGACGGACATCGAAACATTGCCGCGTGAGATCGCGAGCCGTTCCATGATCTCATCGGTGCACATCGGCTCCCCGGTGACATAGAGGAGGGCATGGACCTCAGCCATCGTTCGGCTGATCCCCCACGCCGACCCCATCCGACCCCAAGACGCGATGAACCGGTCCTGGGCTTCGGCAAGCAACTCCGCAGCCTGCTGGGTGGTCAAGTTGTCGAGTGCCGGTGCCATCAGAGCAAGTATCTGGTGTTCAACGGCGAAAGTCGAGCTTGTTTTCAGAAATCATTGAAAGAACTCAAACAAACCCGCCGCTGGTGCTCAAACCAGCACATCCACCACCCCGGCCAGCCCGATCACGCAAGAGACCACGCCGTTGAGGGTGAAGAATGCCATCGGGATGCCCTCTTTGCCGCGTTTGGCAAGGACCGTGTGCTCGTAAAGCAGGGTGGCTGCGACGATGGCGACGCCCACGCCGAAGATCGAATCGAGCTGGTCCGATGCTCGCCACGCGATGACGAGGCACACCAGCGAGAGGGCGTGCAGCGCCCGGCTGATCGTGATCGCTCCGCGCCAACCAAACTTGGCAGGGATTGAGTTGAGCCCAGCCTCCTGATCGTACTCGAGGTCTTGCAATGCGTAGATCACATCGAACCCAGCAACCCAGCACAGCACCATACCGGCCAGCGCGAGCAGCGTGGTGCCCGCGTTCGTCCATGCGTCATTGAGCACGAACGCTTCGAAGCCCTGCGTCGCGATTGCAGCAGCCAGCGGACTCGCGGCCAGCGCGCCCCCCAAGAACACATGGCACCACCATGTAAACCGCTTAGTAAACGAATAGAACCCGATCCAGATCAGGACGGGCACACTCAGGAACGCCGGCCACCAGTTGTCGAATGCGAATCCAAAGCCGGAAGCGCCAGCGATGAACGCGATCGCTGAGGCTGCGAGCATCAAAATCCCATCGCGACGCGAGAGTCCGCCACCCGCGAAAGCACGCTTGGCGGTGCGCGGATTAGCTGCATCGATGCGTGCGTCGGCCACCCGATTGACCAGCATCGCCCACGTTCGCGCGAAGAACATACATGCCACGATCAATGCCAGCATGCCTGCGAAGCGGCCCCAAAGAATCAGGCCTTCATTGCCTTCGCGTGGCGCTGTCAAAAACGCCGCCAACACCGCGAACGGTAATGCAAAGACCGAGTGGGCCAGCTTGATATCGCGTAACGCAAGACGAAGCCGTACGAGAACCGCGGGAGCAGGATGTACCTCGGCTGATTCGGTGATGTTCACACGGGAGCGTAGAAGGGCATCGGCGCAAAGAAAAACCGGCCCGCTTGCGGGCCGGTTGGGAATCAGTGAGTGACCAATGTGCCGTTTACGGGCAGCCGGCGTTATACAAGCCGATGAACGCCGAGATATCGAAGAAGTTCAACGTTCCGAATGGTTCGGCAAGGTCGGCCGAGGAATCGCCCGCGTTATAGAGCGCGATGAACGATGAGATATCAAAGAAGTTCAGCGTATCGAATGGTTCCGCGATGTCGGCAGCCGAGCAACCCGCAAGCACGTCTTCGGACACATCACCAGAAATCACCACCGCGTAGCCCTGGGTCCCTTCGTTGACTGCCGTGCCACGAATACGCACCACATAGTCGCCAGGGAACGCTGAAGGAAGATGGATCATTTCGACGTTGTTGATGGCATCTGGTGAGCCTCCGTTGACCGAAGAACCACTTGCAAAGACATTGCCGTAAAGAAGCAGGCCGAACGGTGTATCGATTTCAAGATCAAGATTGTTCACCGCGACCACTGCTGCGCCGTTGGTTGCCGGCGCATCGTGGAACGTAAGTGTCACGCGGAGATCGTGTGCGTTCGAGTTGACGGTGATCGGAATCTCGATCAGATCGCCCGTGCTCATTGCTTCGGGCGATGCGTTGCGCACATCGCGGATGATGTTGAAGTTGGTGTCTCCATCAAAGTAAAGCGAGTTATCGAGCAGCACCCGGCCCCAACCCTCGCGGTTCGAGGGATAGCCACTTACGGCGGTCATATCGACCGTGGAGTTCAGCAGCGTCGCTTTGAGCAACGGGCCTGAGGGCGTGAACCCATCCTCGGCGTTGGCCATTCCGCTTGGGTAAAACCCATCCATGTAGTACTGGCGCGCCAGTGCCGCAGCACCGGCAACGGCCGGTGCTGCCATTGAGGTGCCCGTCGCGGTCGAAGTGCCACACCCCGTACCGGCAGAGCTGCGCGTCGAACAACCCGGAGCGAAAATCTCTGGCTTACGACGTCCGTCATTGGTCGGGCCTTGACCGCCCGAGCAGAAACCGCCTTGCGAAGGGCTGTCTTGGGTTGCACCGACAGCGAGGCAGTTCTTGGCGTTCTCTGGATTCTTGAGTGAGCTGCCGTTGGTCACCGCGAACAGGACCAGATTGTCGTCGTTCTGCCACGAGAATGTATCGATCGCACGAGCCCAGTTGTCGTAGGCGGTGGTCCCGTCGTTGCCCCATGAGTTCGTGTGGATCGCGGCGCCCTGGCCGTAGTGGGTGTTGAGTTTGTTGAACATGGACGTGTACGAACCAAAGCTGGCCGATGTGTTGAACACCATGCGAGCCATGTACGCAACGCCCCGAGTGTCGTTATCGACGCCGTTATCGCCGAGCGCGGTGCCCGCGACGTGCGTGCCGTGGAAGTCAGAACCGAGGGACGTGTTATAAGCCTGAATTTTTCGGTGGTCATCACCGACCGGGTCACCTTCAGGATCTGAGAAGGAGCAGTGGTTGATGCTCACTCGGCCGTCCATGATCGCGATGATCTGACCTTCGCCACGAAGACCCGCATCATAAACCGGGAACGAACCACTGATGTTCGATTGAACAACCCAGCGGTTGGTTGAGTTGCGGAAGGTGACTTCGGGCGCGGGTTCGATCCATTGCACACTCTCGAGCTGCGCCAGCCCGCGAACCGCTGCTTCTGAACCGGTGACATCCATCACAAATCGATCGGCATCCAGGTTTGTCGAAAGAACCTTGATACCGGCTGCAGCGAGATCCTTCTGAGTAGCCACGATGTCAACTCCAGCGAAGAGCGTCACCACCGCGGGCGTTTCGCCTTGCGATGTGATGGCACGCAACGGGGCTGTTTTGTAGTTCATCGCGCCCAACGACGGATCAACTTTCCATGCCGCGTTGTACGGGACCACCGCTTCGACAAACGGTAACGCATTGATGGCGCTCATCCGTGCGTCTCGCATGTCGAGAACGAAGGCATTGTCTGGAACGTAATCAAGAATGCGAGCGCCGGACGCCTTGATCGCTGCACGGCGATCCGGATCCATCGGGCCGTTCATCTGCATCACGACTCTCAACGGCACACGCTGACCTGCCCGCCCGTTGCGCACATCCTGAATTGTTAAGGCGTCGACCGTTCCGGTCTTGAAGTGCAACGGACCCGCGACGGCCGCGCCCGCAGCCAGCGACACAACGAGGGCGAAGTTAGTTACATGGTTCATCTCTTCAGCTCCATATGTCTAAAACCAGTCCTATCGCGCCTTGCGTTGATCTTCGAACCTGGCCCCAACTACGAACAGGCCACCCAAAATCAAGGGCATTTTGAAAATCAATCCCGCCCGAATGGGCGACCCGTTCTATACGGACACGTCCGGATTCGGGTTCCATGCACTGCGCGAGACTTTGCCATCCTGACCAATGTGATTAAGCGGCGTGTGGCACACCTTTCCGTCTCCCCAGAGCCAGTTTCTTTGCGTGGGACTCCGACCTTGCCAATCGAAGATGCTTGGACAGGCCGCTCCTTTTAAGCATCCGCGCGACATCCGGGGGCACGTCTCTGAGCACCAGAGAGCCACCAAGACGCGAAAGCGACTCGGCGACCTCGGCCAATGTGCCAACGCATGAACCCGAGAAGACCTCTATCCCGCGAAGTGAAAGCACTATCTGAGGCGGGTGCCCCTGTCGATGCAGTGCGACGAGCTCGCCACGCAGTTTTTCAGCATCCAGCGGTCGAAGATGAGGCTGGCGCAGCCCAAGCTCCGAAACTTCACCGATACGCAGCAACCGGGTCACCCGGTCTGATGTTGTTTTCTTGGTCGTCATCGTCATTCCCGTTAGCCCCGAACGGAGCACGAAGAACATGACGCACGAACGAACCAATGACGACAGGTCTCAACGAACACGTCTCGACATGAGGTCTGATTGCGCCGGACAAACAGGCAGCAATACCTCTCTACCCCTGATTCTCGGACACGGCTGTTGAACGATCTTTGCCTTTCAGCAAGCTCCGAACGGCGCATGACTTCATCGAGGTCAACTTCGACACAAGTGATTCGGAGTCTTTTTCGGACGTCGAACGGCCGAGAACGAGATGCACCAGCCTTCGATCAGCAGCCCAACGGAATTGCTCGGAAAGATCACCCGCAGGGATCGACAAAGATCGCGATGAATGCACTGACATCGCTCGGACTCACCACGCCATCTTGGTCGAAATCGGTCCGGATATCGCCAGCGATGTAGGCATTGATGTACGCAGCAATGTCAAAGAAGTTGAGCACGCCGTTGGTATCAAAGTCAGACGGGACAGACGCATTGACGGTGACGCTTGAGTTCGCGGGCACGTCGTTCAATGTGGTCGTGAAGCCATCAACCCATGAAACTTCGACCGACTCGACGATCGTCGCATCGCCGATGCCGAAATGAAGCGTGCGCTCGGACTGCGACAGAAAGCTGGTGCGTCCATCAAGCAGCTGGGTGCGTGACTCGCCATCAGCGGTCACCGTCACGAGCGCTCCAAAGCCGCGTGGCGCAAGGCATGTGTTGGCGGCTGTATCAAGATCGACACGGATCCAGTTGCCGGGCAATGTAGATTCATTGCGGTAAAGCCTGACCGGCCCGCCCCGTTCGATGAAGAGCAAGTCGACGCGCCCGTCGAGGTCATAGTCGAGATGCACAAGGCCGCGCCCCTGACCAAGCCAATCGATCCCCGCCTGCTGCTCCTGATTCGAGAACACGCCCGCACCGTTGTTGATGTACAAGCGCGCCGTCTCGTTGATCCAGCTGGGCCAACCGCCGGTCGTTGCAAGATCGAGATCGCCGTCGTTGTCTACATCAAACGCAGTAGCCCCCCAACCCCAGCCCGAGTTGCGGATACCGCGTTCGGTCGCGACCTCTTCAAACACCGGAAATCCAGACTGGATCCTTGTGTCAGTCCCTCTAAAGAGTGTGTTGCCGCACGGCGGGTTCGATACCTCGATGTAGATATTTGTGATGAACCAGTCCATCAGTCCGTCATTGTCGAAGTCTGCCAACACCGCACCCATGCCGTTGCAGTCACCAACCACGCCGGCGTCTTCGGTCACATCCTCATAGAGCAAACCTTGAGCACCGTTCCCTGTGTTGCGGTAAAGGCGTGATGTCGTGAAATCGTTCGCCATCAACAGCTCGGGATAACGATCGCCGTCTAGATCCGCAAAGTTCGGGGTCATGCCTCGTTGCGGCCCATGAGCATCGGGTAGCCGATCCGCCGAGACGGGCTGAAATGTTCCATCACCCATGTTTTCAAACAGACGATTGCCGCCGGTATTGAAAATCCATGCCGATACAAACAGATCCAGATCGCCATCGAGATCCATATCTCCAAACGTCGCGCCCATGCCCGCGACCAAGTCGGCAACTTCGTTCACACCCGCCTGCTCGGCAACATCCTCGAACCGGAACTGCCCCTGATCGTCGGGCCCGAGGTTGCGATAGAGCACACTCTTGCCTGTTGCGAGCGGGAATGGCACGTCGCCGTAACTCACAACGAACAGATCTTGATAGCCATCGTTGTCGTAGTCGCCCACCGCCATACCCGCAGCCCGAAGGCGACGCGTCAAACCCCACGCTGCACCTTCATCGGCAAACGTCCCATCCTGCTGATTGATGTACAAACGATCAGGCCCCGTGCCGCCCTGCGGGATGAAAACGTCCGGCCACCCATCGTTGTTGAAATCGGCAACCGCGACGCCACCGGTCTGGATCGAGTTTTCACCCGGATATCCATTCGGTTCGAACCGCGCGGTGATACCCGCTTGTTCGGTCACCAACGTAAACACGGGGGCGGCGGCGGTGTGACCGGCGCACGAGACCAACACGCAGGCAATGAACGCGGCGGGAACGGCAAGGTGGGATTCCATTGCCATAAGGATCCCCCATGTTTGGGCCTCGTTCAAGGAAATCAGCCGGAATCATCCCCGCGGCGGCCCCTTGGCCCGTTCAACAGCCGACCGATGACCGTATACCGAACCATGAACTGGTAGCTCAGAAGCAGTACCAGGCCTGATCCCGCGAGAACGACGCCCATCTTGAGCAACGCTGGAGCCCGCCAATCGACCAAGAGAATCCCTAATCCGACCACGATCGGCATGTGGGCAAGGTACACCCAATACGCCATATCGGACACATACCGCACGATCCGCTCAACCCGAGGTCCTGGAGACGCGAGCAGGCGAAGAAACAGCCCGATCATGCCAAACCCGAAACCGGTGGTCATCAATGCGTGAGCTGCGATCCCAACCCGATACGCCCCGACCGGTGGATCCCAACCCAGCGCTCCTTCCCGGGAGGCTCCGATGAACAACGGGAACGCGATCAACAGCCCCATCGCCATCGGGCACCACCACCATCGAGCGAGCCGATCGAGTTGATGCCGAGCGGGATAGATCAACCAGCCGCAGAAGAACGGGAGGGCGTAGTACGCCATGCTCGACCAGTTCGGAACCAGCGTGGTGTTGGGCGAGGCGCCGCTGGGGCTATGCATCAGCAAAGCCGCTGCGACCGGTATCGCAAGAACCGCCGCACCCCACCACGACCCGACGATGTATCCGAGCGCACCCCCGAATGCATTCGCGAACCGGCGCAGCCAGCCGGGTGCCACTGAACACACCAACAGCCCGGCTGCAACGAACCAGATTAGTTCATACAAGAACCAGAGGTGCCACAGCCGGACCAACTCGTGCGGTGAGCCGTCGACCGGGATGTTCCAAGATGTCTTGAGCATCATCGGAACCGTGTTGCCGATCGGCCAACCCCACTGGGCTGAATATCCCATACCCCATAATGCGGCGCACATCGGCTGAATCACAATGACCGCGGCGACGAAGGGCAACGCGATGCGCAACGTTCGTTGCCGCGCTGTCGAAAGCAGGCCGCGCCGAGCGACCAGCATCGCTGTAAAAAAACCGCTGAGCAGAAAGAAAGTCTCCATCCGCCAGCTGTGCACGAACGAGATAGAAAGCCCGATGGTCTCACTTTTATCCGGGTCATCGATCGCCCAGAAGAACGGCGGCAAGCCCTTGATATACGGCATGCCCGCATGCAGCCAGACACCGAGCATCATGGCGACTGCCCGCAGCGCATCGAGCCCGTGGAGGCGTCGGTTTGCTGTTGGCTGTGCGTTTTCGTTGCTCATTCTCTCGTTCCCTTTGCAGAGATCTCGGGCCCACTGTCGAACGAAAATACGTCTTCGAGCGGCACCGCGAATACACGAGCGATCTTGAATGCCAACTCAAGTGTTGGCGAGTACTTCGCTTTCTCAATCGCGACGACTGTTTGGCGACTGACCCCGATGCGTTTCGCTAAATCCGCTTGGGTCATCTCATTTTTATGAAATCGGAGTTCGCGGATGCGATTCGCGACCGGTGTGCCAGCCATGCTCAGCCCCTCCGGAAACCGACCGCGATCAACGACATCCGAATCAACTCAGATACCAGGACGACCGCAAACAAGGCGTATCCAGTCAACACCGGACTCGCCAGCAGCGGACCCTCGGTCGGGGAGACAAAGCCTTGAACAATGGTCAACCCAATGACACAGAACACGCCAACGCCGAGCACCACGCCGGCGGGACTCGAAGCCCGGCGTTGGATGGCAACCACCCGTTCGTCGTCGGGCTCTTGACGACTCAGGACCGCCGCGGCAATGTGGAGCAAGATCATGACAATGACCTGCAACACCACCCCGCCCACCAAGAGACCCACCAGCGTGATCGGCGTCGGGTACACAAACGCCAACACAAGGATCGCGGGGTAGATCAACGCGGTGGTGATCAGACTCGCGAGATTCGACCACTCCCGAAAGACGGCCCCGGTTCCCGAACTATTCATCGCTGCCTCCTATCAGGTATCGCAGACATAGTGTCTAGTTTTTTATTCTCGGTGTCTAGTTTGTTAGACATAATTATCAAAAAGAAAACCCCGGAGGTCCGGGGTTGTTGGTGCTTGGAGGGAAGCGGGTTTAGTCTTCGTCGACCTTGGAGATCATCCACTCTTCGAGGTCCACCGGGGCCTGGCGGCCGAAGATAGTCACCAGCACACGCACCTGTCCCTTCTCGGGGAACAGCTCGTCCACGGTGCCCTCGTAGTTCTCGAACGGGCCTTCCTTGATGACCACGTTGTCGCCCTGCTGGAACGACAGACGCACGGTTGGCTCGTCGTCTGGGGCTTCCGAGTCGCGGAGCATCTTTTCGGTTTCGTGCTCGGCCATCGCGGTCGGGCGGCCGGCGGTGCCGATGAAGTCACCCACGCCGGTCGTTTCCTTGATGAGGAAGAAGACATCCTGGGGAATGCGGCCATCTTCTTCGAGCTTCATCTCGACGAACACGTAGCCGGCGTAGAGCTTCTCTTCTTTGATCTTGGTCTTGCCGCCCTTGATCGTTTTGATCTTCTCGGTGGGCACCAAGATGCGCCCGACGAGATGCGTCATATTCTCGATCTGGATCTTGCGGAGCAGGGTTGCCTGGACCGAACTCTCTTTGTTGGACGCGACGCGGAGGACGAACCAGTCCATGCCATCTTGGCGGATTGGTTCGTCGTGGCCGATCATGCCTTCGCGTTCGGGCTCGCCGATGGTCTTGGGATCGTTCTCACCCGTGTCATAGGTGGGATCGATCGGCGCATCATGCGGCGGCTCGGGCGGTGGCGAGGTGTGGTTGGCGGCTTGGTCTTCCATCGTTGGTGTGCCTTTCGGTTGCACGTCAACCCGATTGCGGGCGTCGGGGCGATCAGCCCTGGAGCACGTCGATCCATTTGAAGAACGTCGAGAAACCGAGGTCGATCACAAACAAGAACCCGGCGATCAAGAACGTCGCAACGATGACAACAATCGTCGACCCCTTGATCTGCTTGTAAGTGCTCCAGTTGACCTTCTTCATTTCCGAGTCGGTGGCGATCAAGAAGTCGGCCGACTTGGGGCTCGAACCTACAAACCATCCGATCAAAAGAACACCGAGCAGAATCACCGTTCCAGCAGCGCCGGCTTGGAGATACAACTGCGGAAAGACGGGTTCGGATGCGGCGCCGACGACATCGGCACGGAACGAGGGGTTGGCTGGATCGCCGACGATGATTCGCCGTGTGTCCGACGCTTCGTCGCGGGTCTGATTGGTATCAAAGTTGGAGAGATCGAAATCAGCTCGGCCGGCAGAGTCTGGGCGATATGCAAGGATCTCGCCGGTGCCGTAGGCAACAGGAGCTTCTGAAGCGCCTTCGAACCGCAACAGCGTCACGGTGTCACCGACGTTGGGTTCGCCTCGTCCGGCGGAAGTGGACATGGTCCACTGCTTGGCGGGCAAACGGACAGCTTCTGCTTGCGACCAGGCCCAAGCGGCACCGAAGAGCATCACGATCCCGACGCCGACCGCTGTCAGCACCCGAACCCAATAGCCTTGACCCGGCTTATACACCCCCATGAACATGGATGCTCTCCCGGTTTAGGCCGGCGTTCACACGCGCGGACGGTTCAACACGTACCTGCTTCCCGAGTGAGACCGACAGGGTGTCACCGGGCATTCTGAAACACGGCAGGAGAGACTCGAACTCCCGACCGGTGGATTTGGAATCCACTGCTCTACCAACTGAGCTACTGCCGTTTGAGTGACCTTTGCGGGTGCGGGCGGGATTGCTTCCGGTGACCGCACGCCCTTACCGAGGCAATCTCTATCAGGACCAGCAGGGATTTCACCCTTGCTGCAACCGATCTGGCTTCCCAGAGCGGCTTTGAGAGAGGATCACTTGCGCTTGATCTTGTGGGTCGTATGACGGCGAAGACGCGGGGAATACTTCGAGAAGCCTTCCTTAATCTTGTCGTCGATGCCGCCCTTTACGTTGATCGACGTACGGTAGTTCAGATCACCGGTTTCGGTGCACTGGAGCCACACGTACTCGCGGGCGTTGCCTTTTTTCTTCGCCATCGGATCACTCCCGTCGGGCCGGTGTGCCTGTTGGCTTGGCCGGCTTGGTATCGCTTCCTTCGAAAATCGGCCCAGACGCTTTCGCGCCCGGGCCGCTGAACACGTCAGAACAGTCTTACTTCACGATCTCGGTCACGGTGCCGGAACCGATCGTGCGGCCGCCTTCGCGGACCGCGAAGCGGAGACCGGTTTCCATCGCCACGGGCTTGTCACCCAGGTCGACCTGCATGGTGACGTTGTCGCCGGGCATGCACATCTCGGCCGTTGCGCCGCCATCACCGAACAGTTCGGTGACCTGACCGGTCACGTCGGTGGTGCGGAAGTAAAACTGAGGCTTGTACTTCGGGAAGAACGGGGTGTGACGTCCGCCTTCGTCCTTGGTCAGAACATAGACCTGGCCCTTGAACACGGTGTGAGGCGTGATGGAGCCGGGCTTACAGATAACCTGACCACGCTCGATCATGTCCTTTTCCACACCGCGGAGCAAGACGCCGCAGTTGTCGCCGGCGATCGCCGACTCGAGGGTCTTGTTAAACATTTCAACACCGGTCACAGTGGTGTTGAGGTTCTCGGCGGCGAGGCCGACGATCTCGGCAGCGTCGCCAACCTTGACCTGGCCACGCTCGACGCGACCGGTCGCGACGGTACCACGACCCTTGATCGAGAAGACATCTTCGACCGAGATGAGGAACGGCTTATCCGTTTCACGCTCGGGCTCTGGGATGTAGGTATCGATGACGTTGAACAACTCATCGATCGGCGCACAGGCGGCGTCGTCGGTGGGGTTCTCCAGAGCAAGCTTGGACTGGCCACGCACGATGGGGGTGTCATCGCCGGGGAAGTCGTACTTGCTGAGCAGCTCGCGGATTTCCATCTCGACGAGGTCAAGCAGCTCTTCGTCGTCGACGAGGTCGACCTTGTTCATGAAGACAACGATGTGGGGCACACCAACCTGGCGGGCGAGCAGGACGTGCTCACGCGTCTGGGGCATGGGGCCCGAGTCGGCGGCGACCACGAGGATGGCGCCGTCCATCTGGGCGGCACCGGTGATCATGTTCTTCACGAAGTCGGCGTGACCAGGGCAGTCCACGTGGGCATAGTGCCGGCCTTCGGTTTCGTACTCGACGTGTGCCGAGTGAATCGTCACGGTCTTGTTCGCGTCACGCACGGTGCCGCCCTTGGTGATCTCGGCATAGGACTTGGCGCCCTGCACGAGTCCCTTGGAATCGGCGCGGGCGACCAGTGCGGCGGTCAGGGTCGACTTGCCGTGGTCGATATGCCCGATGGTGCCCACGTTCACGTGGGGCTTTGTCCGCTCGAAGGTTCCCTTCGCCATCGCTTCTACCTCTTCATCTGACTGCACACAGCGGTCGGTCGTGCCCTGACCCGACCATCGGGGGGGCAAGTCGCCGACTGTGCGAGTCGGCTTTCGTTTGAAAACTCACATCGGGAACTCTCCCGACGAAAGCCGCTGGCGAGATTTGAACTCGCGACCTCACCCTTACCAAGGGTGCGCTCTACCACTGAGCTACAGCGGCCAGTGTTTGGCCATCCAAACTAATCCGATCGGGTACCCAAGCCCTAGGGCGATGTGTACCGTCACGAAAACCGCCCGGATCGGCATCCGAGCGAGACTGGATCTTTCGCCGCTCGCCCCCGAAGGTCAACCAATTGCAGTCGCATGTGTTACGACTTCCTGACCCAATTGCCCCCCACGTGCAATCAGCGGGCTTTCATAGTTGGATTGCTGCGATCTCAATGGGCGAATTCGATTGGCAGGCAGCCCCTGGCGCAGTACATTAAGACCGAATTCCCTCTGGATCTGAACAGCAGCTGCGAATCCGACCGACCGTCGGAAGGACGATACCCAATGAGAATGCCTGTTAGGACTTTGATCGCATCGGCATCGGCCGCTGTGGCAGCCGCGGCTTCGCCGGCTACGGCAACCTGGTCTGTCCTGATCGTTGACACCCGGACCGGCGAGATCGGGCTTGGCTCTGCGACCTGTCTTGTACAGCTTGATCTGCGCGAGACCACGCCGGTGCTTATCGCGGGTGTTGGTGCCGTGACCGCACAATCGGCTGGAGACATCGCGGGGCGAACACGCAACATCATCCGCAGCCGCTTCCTTGAAGGCGTTCCAGTATCGGCCATTCTCGACGAACTCACGCTGGTCGACGCCAGTCATCAATCAAGGCAATACGGGATGGTCGATGTCACCGGAGACGTTGTAACGTTCACCGGCGATCAGGCTGGCGCCTGGCGAGGCGGCATGACCGGGCAGATCGGCGACTTGGTGTACGCCGTCCAAGGCAACGTGCTCTCGGGCGGCAATGTCGTTCAGGATGCAGTCGACGCCGTGATCAACACGCCCGGCGACATGGCCGACAAACTCCTTGCTGCGATGCAAGCAGCGCGTGACGGCGGGGGTGATGGTCGATGCTCGTGCAACAGCGTACTGCCTGAGTCGTGCGGCTCGCCGCCGCCTGTGCCCTTCAAGAGTGCACACATCGGGTACATGCTGATCGCTCGACTCGATGACCAAGACCAGTCTCGCGGCTACTACTTTGCGCCAACACGCCCGGGCTACTACGCAACGACTGACATCGACAACGATGGCGTCGAAGATATCGTCTCGACCAGTTTTAACACGCCAACGATCGCATTCGCGTTGAACAAAACGATCCCCGGTAGCGCGCTCTCGCATCTTGAGATTGACCGTGTCGAAGACATTGATGCGACAGGCGTTCGAGATCTCTTTGCTGAAGATGTCACGGGCGATGGTGTGGATGACCTCGTTTTCGCGAGCGCAAGCCCCGCGGGCGTCACCGTGTTTGTGGGTGATGGTTCGGGCGATTTTGATATCGCCAACCCGCTTTTCTACGCGACCGCTAATGCGCCAGTCCGCCTGGCAGTCGGGCAACTCGACGGAGATGCCGCGAAGGAAATCGTCATTTCCGAATCAACCGGCGTGGTATCAGTCCTTGACGCGGACCCGACACAGATCACCCAGCGTGTTTCGATCGACCCGGCGGGCGACCCACGCCCCGTCGGACTCGATATCGCCGATGCGACCGGCGACGACAGCGCCGACATCGCGGTAACCGACAGCCTTGCGGACTCTGTCACGATCTATCGAAACACCGGAAGCGGGTTCTCACCCTGGGCGACTGCATCGACGGGCGATCAGCCGGTGTCCGTTCGCATCGTCGATCTCAACGATGACGGAGATGCCGATCTTTTGGTTGGCAACGACAACGGCGAATCGCTGAGCTTGTTGATCGGTGATGGCAGCGGCGGATTCGCCGCTGAGCCCGAGATCGCTCTCAATGGCGACGCGGTGTCGGCCGACTTGGCCGACGTAAATGGCGATGGGCTCGACGACATCGTTTCGTTCGCATCAACCACCCAGTCCATCCAAATCTTCACGAACCAAGGCGATGGCACCTACGCGTTCACACATCAAAACCGCGCCGGCGGCGGACAGGTATCTGTGTTTATCACTGACCTGAACAGCGACGGGCTGCCCGATCTGGTCTCTGGATCTAGCCAGCGCGGCATCACGGTCTTAGATAATCTGGGCGACGGAACCTTTCCTCCTTTCAGAGGTTTTGCGAACGGGCCTTACTTCATGGGGCTCAATGTCCCTGATGCACAAGCCAACAACCCTGATCCGGTAGACACGCTTGAACAACTGTTCGTTGATTGGCGCACCAGTTTGGAAGGCCGCATCGACGCAGTTGAGACAGCGTTGACTGCCCCTTCACGCGTCGTTGCCGGGTCTGCATACACCATTCGTATTACATCGCAAGATTGGCGGGGTGATGCACTCACGCCGGCTGAGCTCGAGGCAGAAGTTTCGATGCAGGGCAGCGGGGGTAGCGTGACGGATGTCCGAGTTGTGTCTCCGGGCATCGTCGAGGTTGATCTCGTTTCCTCAGGAACTCCCGCCACCGATCGCGTGATCATCAGGCTTGATGACGGGTCGGGCCCGGTCCGATTGATGCCCGATTTGAACGTGCGTGTGATCGATTCCCTCGCTGACTTCGACGGCAACGGCGTTCGCAACTTCTTTGATATCGCTGCGTTCATCTCGGCGTTCCGTGAACGCGACCCCGCGGCCGATCTCACCGGCGAGGGTGATTTCGACGCGATGGACGTCTCGGCGTTTGTGTCGGCTTTCCAAAGCCCCTGATCTGGTTCGGCAAAGAACACACACCGGCTGCACCCGATTCGGGTGTGGTTTTTCGTGGGTACCGTGAATCTCAAAGCCGACTGCGTACCATCTGCCGGGGTGGCGTGTGCGCACGCCGGGGACACTCAACAGGAGGATTCAAACATGAAGAAGATTCTGATCGGCCTTTTGATCTTGGTCGTACTTGGCGCAGCCCTCATCATCGGGATCGGCGTGTTGGCGTTTAGTCAGATTGACAAAATTGCCAAAGAGATTATCGAGCGCGGCGGCACCTACGCCATGCAGGTCGATACCACCGTCGACAATGTTGATCTCCAACTGACCAAGGGAGCTGCGACCATGACGGGGCTCAGCGTTGCGAACCCGCAAGGATTCGGCACCGACCACTTCATGGCATTGGGTGGGAGTTCAGCCCGCTTCGATCTTCAATCGATCAACACCGACACGATCATCATCCCAGAGATCAAGCTCTCGGGTATCGATCTGATCCTCGACAAGGGCAGCAGCCCGTCGAACTACAACCAGATCCTCAACAATCTCAAGCGCTTCGAGTCGGGTGACGAACCCGCGCAGCCTGCCAGTGAAGGTGGCAAGAACGTGATCATCCGATCATTGGTGATCGAAGATATCAATGTTCGCGTTGCCAATGTGCCCGGCTTGTCGCTGGCGGTGGGTGATGTCGCAGTGAACGTGCCGCTTATCGAACTGCAGAACGTCGGCGAGAAGGAAAGCATGAAGCCGGCCGACGTGATTAACCTGGTCGTCAAGACCGTGCTCGCGGCGGCTGTCCAGGCGGGCGGCGGGATCATCCCCGGCGACATTCTCGGTGAGTTGACCAGCGGGCTTGGATCGCTCGAATCGCTGCAAGACCTGGGCATTGACGCGGTCGGCGAGCTCGGGGCTCAGATCGAAAACCAGATCGGCGGCGTCACCGAACAGGCTGAGGAAGTCATCGACAACGTGAAGAAGGTTGGCGAGGACTTGCAGGACCAGGTCGATAGCGTGACCGATCAGGCTGACGATGCCAAGAAAGCGGTCGAAGACGCAGCCGACAATCTCAAGAACATGTTTGGCGGCAAGAAAGACGACCCGTAAATCAGAGGTCATGATCCGCTTGGAATGAAAACACGGTTCTCGTTCTGAACCGGTGCCGATTCAGGCCTGTTTCCGGAACCTAGATATACCACGCCGCGTACCGTTTGCCGGGCGCGGCGTTTTCATGCGCCCCCCGTTCGGGCGGTCTGCCCGGATGTGCACACGCAGGAATATCGGACGCCGGCGGTCTGTTTCGGACGCTTGCGGCATTGAATCGGCGGGATCGGCCCGCTGCGAACAGGGTTTCAGACCAGCCAGCTGGTTCTGGGCCCTGAATCGGGGCATGTTCTGTGCGGAGCTTTCGAGCCCGGAGATCGGGCGACAACGGGCCAAATGGCCCATGGAGACACGAGATGGCGAGCCGCTTGGGATATTCGTTTGCGCTGACGCTGGTTTTTACTTCGGGCACGGTCTTGGCGCAGGCTTCCGAGCCGAAGCAGCCTACAGCTGACGAGACCGCCGGTCGTCTCTCGACGCATGTCGAACTCAGTCAGACCAAGATCCAGAGTCTCGCAATCGGGTTCGCGTGGCAATCAGGTGACGACGCCATGCTGGCACGGCGGATCCCGATCACGGAAACCTTCCGCGCGGTGGCTGGCAGTTATGAACGCCAAGCCAAACTCGTCGCGAAGGTTCGCGATCGGTCCGACATGGCACGCCGCATGCTCGCCGAGCCTGTGGACGGCGCCCGGTCTTCACTGGCTCAAGAAACCGATGGTGCCCGCGCCATCGCTGCAGTCGAAGCTCGCATGCAGGCTGCACGCGATCGACTCGCACCATCGTTGATTGAGGCGTTCGACGATGTCGATACCCACTCGTTCCGGTTGCCCGCTGGGTGGACCGAGGAAGAGATCACGGCGGTGCTGATGGCGACCGGCGATTACGAGTTTGTCGAGCCAGACTGGCTGGTGTATCCGACGGACACCACACCCAACGACCCCTCGTACTCGAATCAGTGGCACCACCGATCGAACTACATGAACTCGGTCCTTGCATGGGACTATGTGACTGGCGGTTCGGACATCATCGTTGCTGTATGCGACACCGGCGTATTGCTGACACATGCTGACTTGGCCGGGTCGTTGTTGCCAGGATTCAACTCGTCGACCAACATCGCGCAGGCGGACGGCGGCGATGTCAATGACAGCCTGAACGGCCACGGGACAGCGACCGGCGGCTGCATGGCTGCCATCGGTAATAACGGCATCGGAGTCGCCGGCATGGGCTGGAACTTCTCGCTGATACCCATCAAGGTCTCTAACCGGGCCGATGGTGTGGCGTCGCTCTCAGACATCCTTCAGGGTGCCCGGTGGGGATCCGACAACGGGGCGTTCGTGTCGAACTGTTCGTACGGCGGTGCGAACTCCAGCCAAACCAATAGCACCGGCGCGCACATCAAAGCCGAAGGCCATCTGTTGACGTTCTCTTCTGGCAATGACGGCATCGAGGACCAGATTAACGATCGGCCTCACGTGATCACGGTCGGCGCATCAACCACGTCGAATACGCGCGCGAACTTCTCGAACTACGGCGTCGGGATCGACGTCATCGCTCCCGGCGTGAGCATCCGTACCACGCAGCGCTCGGGCGGGTACGGCAACTCAACCGGGACCAGCTTCGCAGCCCCGCTGACTGCTGGCGCACTGGCACTCATCAAGGCGGCAAACCCGTCGCTGACAAACGATCAGGTCGAACAGATTCTCTACGACACCGCAATCGATGTTGGCACCACCGGCGAAGACAACTTCACCGGGCACGGAAGAGTCCGCGTCGGCGAAGCCGTCGAAGCAGCACTCATTGGTCCAAGTAGTGTCGGCTTGCCGTTCCTTGAAGACTTCTCGTCCGGTATTCTCAGCAACTTGTGGCGCGACGCCGTGGGCGTGGTTGAAGTGAATCAGAACGCGCCCGGGCTTGGTGTTGATGAATACGCGATGAATCTAGACACTGATGAGTCGATCTCATCTGTTGCGTTCCGCGCACTGCTCCTTGGCCCGTTGATCGGTGAAGTTTCGTTCGGCGTACAACATGTCGGTGTTGAAGCAGGAGAATCGCTGCTCATCGAATACCTCGACAACATCGGCAACTGGAATGCATTGAACACTGTTATCTCTGATGGCCAAGACACCAACTCGTTCGAGCGAGTTCGTACTGCATTGCCGCTCGACGGGAAGCACGACGGGCTCCGTCTGCGATTCACGTCGCAGGCTTCTGATGGCCTCGACGATTGGTACATCGATGATGTGCTCGTCGCTGAGTTCGGCGGCAACGAACTCCCTTGGTCAACCGGTTTTGAGAACGGTATTGATCTGGACTTTGACTGGGAGTTTGCCGACGCGGCGGCTTCTGCCGACGCTCCTAGCACCCCCCAGGGTTCGATCAGCGCCCGGCTTTCAACCGCCGGCACCATGCAGACTCGCGACATCGATGTCACGCAGCTTTCGAACACGATCTATGCCCGTGTCCGATCGCTCCACACCGGTGTAGAGGCTGGCGAGTCGCTTACCATCGAGTTTCGTACGCTAAGCGGAACATGGCAAGAGCTTGGGCAAGTCATCTCCGATGGCAACGACCAGTCTTCGTTCGAACTTACTCAGATCGCTTTGCCATTCGGCGCCTTTAGCACCGATGTCGCGCTGCGATTCTCCGTAGCGGGCGACGAGACAGATGACGTCTGGTACATCGACGATGTCGCACTGACACAAGAGTTCGTCGTCGATCCGCCTCAGTGCCCCGCCGACTTGGCGGCACCGTTCGGCACGCTCAACTTCTTTGATGTTTCAGCGTTTATTGCTTTTTACAACGCACAGGATTCGACGGCCGACATTGCGTCACCGTTCGGAACGTTCAACTTTTTCGACGTGAGCGCCTTCATCAGCGCGTACAACCAGGGTTGCCCTTAAACGGCTCCAGCCAAAGACCGGAGGTCTCAGATGCTTTACAACACAACCACGTCCGCGGTGATCGGCGTGCTCGTTGCGTGCGGGAACGCTCATGCAACTACCAGCCCAAACGTTTCACCCGCTTCCCAGCCGGGCGCTCAGTTGGGCACCGTGAGTGCGGCTGCCCAGACGCGGATCGCAAACGCGATGCGACTTCAGCCGGGTGATCTCGGCGTGATTGCTTCGGCGCAGACGATGTCGTTTCAGTCGGTTGCTCAAGAGCAGGAGTTCACGGGCGAGTTGATTGCTCGTGCAAAGCGCCCTTCGGCGTTGCGTGCGATGGACCGCGTCTCGCCAATGATGCAGAAAAAAAGTAAGTTTGCCGACGAAGTAGTCATCTCGGTGCCGCCCGGTGTTTCCGAAGGTGAAATGGCCGGCGTGCTGATGGCAACGGGTGACTATGAGTTCGTCGAACCGAACTGGCGGCTGTTCCCAGTCGCCACAGTGCCCAACGATCCGCAGTACGGCAACTCTTGGCAACATACGCGTATGCAATCGGCTGCGGCGTGGGACATCACCCAAGGATCGTCCGATGTCATCGTTGCTGTTTGCGACTCGGGTGTGGATTCAAACCACCCCGACCTACAAGCCGCCCTCGTCCCTGGCTACAACGCGGTGAACAACCGCGCAGCAGTCGACGGCGGTGAAACCGAAGATCTCAATGGGCATGGAACGTTCGTCTCCGGCTGCGCTGCAGCGATCGGCAACAACGGAACCGGCGTGGTCGGCGTTGGTTGGAACATGCGAGTCATGCCAATCCGTGTTTCAAACTTGCCGGGCGGCGGCGCAAACGCCTTCGACATCCTCGAAGGCGGCCGCTGGGCGGCTTCGAACGGGGCCAAAGTGGTGAACGCGTCGTATTCAGGCGCTACTTCTACCGCAAACGACATCGCTGCACGCGACATCAAAGCGCTCGGCGGGCTCCTGTTTTGGGCGTCTGGGAACAACGGATCCAACATCACAAACGGCAACTATCCCAACTTGATCATCGTGGGCTCGACCACATCGAGTGATACGCGGGCCGGATCGAGCAACTATGGCAATGCGCTCGATATCGTGGCGCCCGGCGCCTCGGTACGATCTACACGCATCGGTGGTGGGTACGGCGGAGGATCGGGCACCAGCTATGCGTCCCCGATGGCTGCCGGAGTTGCGGCCATGATCTTCTCGGCCAACCCTGAACTCAGCCCTGACGATACCCAAGACGTGCTGATGAACAGCAACGATGATCTTGGCAGCGCCGGCTACGACATTTTCTACGGCAACGGCCGAGTGAACACCTTCAAAGCTGTTACGAACGCACAGGCATACACACCAAGGCTCATCCTGCCGTTTGAGCAAGATTTCGAATCGGCAACGTGGCAAGACCAGTTCGTCGCAACGACCGGCACCGTCGAAACCGTTGCGGATCCTGATGCACCCTCGGGCAGCGAAGCGCTGGCAATCGACGCCGGTGAAGTTGTGGAATCCGTGCCTTTGGCAGGTGCAGCAACACTCGGCAACGATTACTTCCTCTCGTTCTCGGCTCGTTCTGAGGGCGTGCCGGTTTTCGAAACCATTCGCGGCGAGTACCTCGCTGATGATGGCACCTGGGCTTTGCTGTTCGAAGCACCTTCGCCAGGAGGCAGCGGGCAGTACGCCACGTTCCGAGGCGAGCTCCCCAGCGACTTCTCCTACCACAGCACCAAAGTACGATTGGTAGCTGCGAACACCGCTGGGCGCTGGATCGTTGATGACTTTTCAATCGCTGAGGGAGAACCGGTTGCGCTCGCTCCGTTCAATGACAGCTTCAACACCGGTGAACTCAGCACTGAACGGTGGGAAGCTAGCTCATCAGGCATTGTCGAGCCGATCGCGAGTAACTTTGTGCTCTCGCTGACCAACGATGGTTTTGCCGAAACCGTCAGAGTTCCCACGCTTGACGTTCAAAGCCTGGATCAGTGGGCGTGGTTCGTTGTGACCGGTGACGGGCTCGAAACTGGCGACGCGATCAACGTCGAGTATCGCTCTGAGATTCTGAGTTGGACCAGCTTCGGTGTGATCGACATCTCGAACATTGCCGGCACGCCGCGCGGTTTTGAGTTCAAACTGCCAGTCATCGCAGCCGCCCAGAATGAGTTCCAGTTCCGGGTGACCGCTTCCACCGGCGGCGGACAGGTTTATGTCGACGACGTCAACATCGGCACGTCTCGATTGCCCGACCTCGATCCCGGCTGCTCACCGGCCGACCTGGTTGAACCGTTCGGCACGCTCAACTTCTTCGATATCTCTGCGTTCATCACGCTGTACAACGCCGGTGACGATTCAGCCGACTTGGCCGAACCGTTCGGCACGCTCAACTTCTTTGACATCTCCGAGTTCATCGGCGTGTACAACTCGGGCTGCCCGTAAACTCGATTGATCTGTTCAACACAAAAGCCCGGGGACTTCCCCGGGCTTTTTTCATGCCTTGAAGAAACTGCTTATCACGAAGTAGCTCGCGTCGCCCAAGCCACAGAGCCTGTGAGAACAAACAGGCTCAAAACAGGTGGCCTTCTGGCTCACCCAGCCGAGCCGACCAGTTGGTCGTTCGTCTCGAACCGTTTTAGGGCAGTCAGCAGCTGCTCGACCTGCACGGGCGGCGGCATTTGCAGCATTCGACGGCGCAATGCCGTGATGGTTTGGTATGCCTTGTCATCGAGGAGTTTCTCGTCCTTGCGGGTACCCGAAGCTGCCAAGTTGATAGCTGGGAAGAGTCGCTTTTCGGCGATCTTTCGGTCGAGGATCAACTCCATGTTGCCCGTGCCCTTGAACTCTTCGAAGATGAGCTGATCACCTTGGCTACCGGTTTCGACAAGGCAGGTGGCGATCATGGTCAGGCTGCCAGCTTCTTCGGTGTTGCGGGCTGCGCCGAAGATTTGCTTGGGCACTTCGAGGGCTCGAGAATCGATGCCACCAGACATGGTGCGGCCGGAGTTGGCGTGCTTGTTCGAGCGGTTAAAAGCTCGCCCGAGCCGTGTGAGTGAGTCGAGCACCACGACGACATGCTCGCCCGCTTCGACCATCGCCTTGCAGCGTTCCATCGTGCTGATTGAGATCTCGATGTGGCGCTTGAGTTCGTGATCATTCGACGACGCGATGACCTCGGCCTGCCCTTGCTTCCAGGGCTTGTCCCACGCTGCTTTGCCCTCGCGCTGGTCGAGGTTGCCGCAGAGGAAGCGGGTGAAGTCGGTCACTTCTTCGGGGCGTTCATCGACGAGCAGCGCGATGAGCTTGACATCTGGATGATTCACCAAGATGCCGGTCGCGATATCTTTGAGCAGGGTGGTTTTGCCGCCTTTGGGCGGGGCCACGATCAGGCCGCGTTGACCTCGACCGATGGGGCAGAACAGATCGATCAGGCGACAACTCGGTGCACAGCCTGGGTGCTCGAGCGTGAGCCTGGGCTCTGGGTCGATCGAAGTGAGATCCGCGAAGGTCTTGCGATTGGCAAACTCTTCGGGGGAGACGCCTTCGATCTCGATGAATCGTTCGACAACGGGGCGTGGGACGCGAGGCTTGCCTCGTCTGCGACGCCGGGGCATCTTCTCAATGACTTCGACCTCGACGCGCAGCCCGGAGCGCAGCGGCAACTCCTGGCCGAACTCGGCTGGTACAAAGGGGTCGTCTGGGGCTTCGAGCACACGGTTCGCGTCGCTCAGCTGGCGGACACGGCCTTCCGTGCGCTCCGGCCATTCAAGGATGCCGGTAAGCGTCTTGCTTGACATTCTGTTGTCGGTTCGTCCCGGGAAACCACGCTCGGCTCACACGCCCAGCGACACTCGCCCGGATCGGGTTGAGGGGAACGACTCAAAGCCGAGATCCCCCCGGATCTGTCCTAATAGTCGGCACACCACCCCCTCCAGGTCAAGGATCGGAGCAAAGACGGTTCAAATCGTCTCTCTGCACCCGAAACTCCGGCCGGGCCAAGCACCACCTACGATCACCCGTTCCGGGCCATCCGTCCGGGCACGGAATGAGCCAAATGAACTCTTTTTCGGGCATCCCGGTCGGCTCCGGCGTCGTCGTCGGTCGCGCCTTCGTCATCGACGAGGGGCAGCCTCTTCGCGCGCCCAGACGCCTGCTCGATGCCGCCGACGCACCGGCTGAGATCGAACGATTCGAGCTTGCTCGCCGTTCTGCGATCGAAGAACTCAACGCCTTGCACGGCACTGCTGCCGACGAAATGGGCGATGAAGCCGCCAAGATCTTTCTGTTCCACATCGGTGCCCTCAGCGATCGCGCGATCGTCGAACCCATCAAACGGATGATCGAGGATGAGCACTTCGCAGCGGACTACGCGGCTTCGCAGTCCATCGGAGCGATGGCCAAGAAGTTTGCCAATCACCCAGACAGCACTTTCAGTACCAAGGTTTCGGATCTCAACGATCTCGGTGCCAGGCTCATCCGCCATCTGACCGGAAGACGGGCCCGCACGATGGGGCACCTCGAACCCAACACGATCATCATCGCCCGCGACCTAACCCCCTCGCAGACCGCCGCCTTCGACCGCACCAAGATTGTTGGGTTTGCGACCGACCTTGGCGGATTGACCTCACACACCGCGATCGTGGCCCGCGCACTTGGGCTGCCGGCGGTAGTCGGGCTCAAGCGTCTTACCAAGCATGCGCGAGACGGGCAGCCGGTGGTCATTGACGCCCGCCGCGGAACAGTCGTGCTTGACCCGGACCTTGACACCCTTGAGGGTGCTGCACAGGCACAAGAGCGGGCTCAGCGTTCGAAGATTACGCTCCACGAGGACGTCGAGAAGCCTGCAGTTACCCAAGACGGTGTGCCGATCGCATTGATGGGCAACATCGAGTTTCCAGATGAAGTCGATTCTGTCGTCACCGAGGGCGGCGCCGGTGTTGGTCTCTATCGAACCGAGTTCTTGTATCTCACTAGCGACAAAGAGCCGACCGAACAGCAGCACACGGACGCCTACATCGAGTGTGTCACCCGGCTTGGTGGAAAGCCGCTGACGATCCGCACCGTTGACCTCGGCGCCGACAAGTACACTCAAGGGCGATCCGAAACCCCGGAACGCAACCCGTTCTTGGGATTGCGTTCGATCCGATACTGCTTGCAGAACACGGACATGTTCCGCCGACAGCTGCGATCAATTCTTCGTGCGAGCGCGCACGGCCCGATGAGGATCATGTTCCCACTGGTCACCAACATCGCCGAGTTCCGCCAAGCAAAGTACTTCCTGCATGAAGCCATGGAAGACCTTGACGACGCAGGCGAAGCCTACGACAAATCCGTACCGATTGGCATGATGGTCGAGGTGCCGGCTGCTGCGTTGCAAGCTGCTTCTTTTGCCCGTGAAGTCGATTTCTTCTCGATCGGAACCAACGACCTGGTGCAATACACGCTGGCGGTCGATCGGATCAATGAGCAAGTGGCCGGGCTGTACACCCCGATCCATCCAGCGGTCCTGAAACTGATCCGAGATGTCAGCCGAGTGTCTCGGAAGGCGGACATCCCGGTGTCGTGCTGCGGGGAGTCGGCGGGCGAGCCCGAGTTCGCTGCATTGCTGATCGGGCTCGGGGTGCGTACGCTCTCTGTGACGGCATCGTCTATTCCTAGACTCAAGCGAGCCGTCCGAGGGCTCGATACCAAGAGATGCGAACGCATCGCCCAGAAGGCGATTCGGTTCGATTCGGAAGCCGATGCGGGCACCTATGTCCGCGATCGGGTCAGAAAGTTAGTTCCCGAGGTGTTCGACGGACGGACCGCCGAAGAGCTCTAAGCCCATTCGCTTCAAGCGTTTGAGTGCCATCTCGGGCCAGAATCACCACGCAGCCCCCCGGCCTCTTTGCCGGGCCGAGGCAGCGGGTCAATCAGGACGCACCGCCCGCGGTCCGGCAGCCCCTTCTTCGTGAAGGATGCAGCCGGAGACCGAGGCGGGCGGGATGATCGATCCCGACGCCCGGGCCGCCAGCGTCAGCGAGCCCCCCGTGCCAACCCAGCACGATCGCCCAACGAGCATCCCCCTTTGCCAATCTGGCAAAGCAGGTGATCGTGTGTGCGTTTCGCCGACGCCTTCACCCCAAGGCGCTCTATGAGCCACCACCAATCGAGCCAACCCATGCACGAAGATACGACCGATTTCGCGAGCGACGACTTCGCTGGCACATCAGCTTCAGCCTCAGACTCTGGCGACACCGAGTCTTCCCCGTCTGCCAAAAAGAAGACCAAGAAGAAGACCACCAAGAAGGCTGCTTCGAAGACCACAGCCAAGAAGACCACCAAGAAGGCTGCCTCTAAGAAGACGACAAAGAAGGTCACCAAAAAGGCTGCTTCAAAGAAGACGACCAAGAAGAAGACCACCAAGAAAGTCGCTGCCAAAGCGAACGACGAAGTCGAAGCGCCGAGCGAACTGGTTGAAGCTGAGATCACCGAAACGCCTGAAACCAAGGCGGTCGCTGAGTCTGAGCCGGGGGCCGAAGAGACCGGCGATTCCGATTCGCAGCCGGATTCGTCGGAGGAAAGCAACGACGATCCAGATGAAGATCGCCCAAAGAAGAAGCGTCGGCGTCGCCGCAGCCGCTCATCGAAGAGTGAAGACTCGCCGGATGATTCCCAAGCGTCCGAAGCGGGTGACGAAAAACCCAAACGCTCTTCTCGCTCTCAGCCCAAGCCCAAAACTGACGACGACGAGATCGACGACGGGCCGAAGGTCGACATGGAGATGGTGATCAACTATGTGCCCGGCGAAGAGTGCCGTGTCGCGATCACCGAAGACGGGCAACTCGAAGAGCTCTTCGCCGAACCGACGGATCGCGTATCGCGCGTCGGGAACATTTATGTCGGCAAAGTCATCAACGTAGAGCCCGCGATTCAAGCAGCATTCGTGGATTTTGGCTGCGAGGAGAACGGATTTCTACACATCTCTGATCTCCATCCGCAGTACTTCGGAGAAGATGATGCCACTGAGCGCGTGGGCAAGAAAACCCCCCGCCGAGACCGGCCACCGATTCAAGATGCGCTCAAGCGAGGCCAAGAGATCACCGTCGCAGTTCTCAAAGAAGGTGTTGGTACCAAGGGCCCAACGTTGACAAGCTACCTGTCAATCCCCGGGCGTTTCCTGGTGATGATGCCCGGTATGGACAAGATTGGCGTGTCACGAAAGGAAGAGGACGACGACCGCCGCAAGGCCGCGAAAGCGATTCTTGGACAACTCGATCTGCCGGATGGCTTTGGCTTCATCTTGCGGACCGCGGGCTTTGATCGGACAAAGGCGGAACTCAAGCGGGACCTCGCGTACCTGACCCGGCTGTGGAAGGACATGGAACGCCGGCGCAAGGGTGGAAACCGTCCGCGCCCGCTGTATTCTGAGTCCGATCTACTGCTCCGGTCGATCCGCGATCTTATGAGCACCGACATACGCCGAGTGGTGATTGACTCTGAACCGGCGCTCAAGCGTGCCGCTCAGTTTATGAAGATCGCTGCACCGCGCTCGCAGGCCAAGCTCGCTCGTTATACGGGCGGCGCGCCGATCTTCCACGCGTTCGGCATCGAAGAACAAATCGAGTCTATCCACGCGCGGGAAGTCAACTTGCCCTCAGGCGGCCGGTTGGTCATTGACCAAACGGAAGCGCTCGTTGCGATCGATGTGAACTCGGGCAAGTCCCGCGCTGCCCGTGATGCAGAGACGAACGCGTACAAGACCAATCTTGAAGCGGTCGATTCAATCTGCCGCCAACTGCGTCTGCGCGACATGGGCGGGCTCGTCGTTTGCGACCTTATCGATATGCGTCATTCGTCACACCGCAAAGCAATTGAGCAGCGATTCCGCGATCGATTGCGGCGTGACCGGGCGAAGTCCACCGTTGGAATGATCTCTCAGTTTGGGCTGCTGGAAATGACCCGCCAACGCATGCGTGGCTCAATGGAAAGCCAACACTTTGGTGATTGCCCAACATGCCACGGGCGCGGATTGGTACAGAACCCAGATTCGGTCGCAGCCATTGCACTCAGGGACCTTGCGGCGATCATCGATCACGAGAAAGTCAACCAAGTCGAGCTCGTAGTTCATCCTCAAGTCGCCGGCGCCTTGCTTTCAACACGCCGCACGGCACTGACTCGCATCGAGCTTCATTCAGGCAAGAACGTGGACGTGCGTGTATCTGAATCGCTCAAGGTCGATGAGTTCAAGTTCTTCGCCAGCGATCACATGGGGCACGATCTCTCACTTGAAAAGATGTCGGGCAAGAAACGTCCTGCGCCAAAGGTAGAAGAGTGGCGAGACGATTCGTCCGACGATTGGGCTGTGGATCCGAGCGAGGAAGCCGACGAAACTACGGCACAGAAGCTTGTCGAAGAAATCGCTCGTCTTGCCGAAGCAGCAGGGCCGGATCAGAATCCGATCACAGGCTCTGAAGAAGAAAGTGAATCAGGCGAAGGCACCAAGAAGAAGCGCCGCCGGCGTCGCCGCCGTCGCGGTAAGGGTGAAGCTTCCGGAGAGGCCGAAAGCGATGCCGGCGATTCAAGTCCGACCGATGAGGGCAAAGAGTCAAGCACTGATACTGCTACCAGCGAATCATCTGACGATACTGATGAAAACAGCGATGGCGACGTGGTAAAGAAAAAGCGCCGTCGACGCCGTCGACGCGGCCGGGGTGGCGGCGAGTCCGAATCTGGAGATCACAACGGGTCCTCTGAACGCTCGGAACAGAATCCTGCGAGCACTCCACCCCCGGAACCGAAGCCAGCGCCGAAGCCTGAATCCAAGCCAAAGCGCCGCGGCTTGTACTCAAGTGCTCGACGGAAACTCTCGCCTTCTGAAGTTGCCCGCATCGTTCCGGAGTAGTCCACGCATGAGCCCCGACGGATCTCTACCCGATGCACGCCTCGGCGTTGTATCATCGCCAGCGAGCGATCACACGTCCGACGTGCGGGTCCGCCGCGTCATTATCCTCGGTTCGACCGGATCGATCGGCAGACAAACAGTTGATGCCATCGAGCATCTCAATGCGCTGTCTGATCGTGGCCTCTATCACGAACGATTTGAGATTGTTGGACTCGCAGCAGGGAGCGATTCAAAGTCACTGATCGAACAAGCTGATCAACTCAGTGTGACCGATTGCGCTTTAGCAGAACACGATCAAGAAACACCGACCGACAAACGGCTACGTGTCGGCGCGGATGCTGCCGAGCAACTGATTGTGGACACAGACTGCGATTTGGTGGTCGGTGCCATCGTTGGGGTTGCAGGTTTACCTTCGGTACTCGCAGCCCTCGAACGCGGCACTGATGTCGCGCTTGCAAACAAAGAAACACTGGTTGCTGCTGGCTCACTGGTCATGCCGGTTGCCAAGCGAACCGGCGCTCAGATTCTTCCGGTCGACTCGGAGCACGCCGGTATTTGGCAGTGCATGATGCAGGCGGCCGGAACGAACTATGCCCCGCCGAATCCTGCTCCAGACGATGTTGTACGAGTCGTTCTCACCGCCTCTGGCGGGGCGTTTCGGGGTCAACGCTTCGAGGACATCGCCAACGCGACCGTCGATCAAGCGCTCGCACATCCGACCTGGAACATGGGTGCCAAAGTTACGATAGATACTGCCACGCTCATCAACAAAGCTCTGGAGCTTGTCGAGGCACACTGGCTGTTCGGGCTTGGTGCTGATCGATTAGACGCGGTCATTCACCCGAGCTCTACGGTCCACGCGCTCGTAGAAATGGGTGACGGATCGGTCGTAGCGCAGATGGGTGCACCGGATATGCGGACGCCCATTCTTCGATCGCTTTGTTTCCCGGCACGCTCTCCTGAACCGCTGGCCAGGCTTGATCTGTGTCGCCTGAGCGAACTGTCTTTCAAGCCAATCGATGGTCCGTGGCGCCGAGGAATAGACCTTGGCCAGTGGGTCATCCGATCTGGTGGGAGCGCTGGTGCGGTATTCAACGCGAGTAACGAAGCAGCTGTCCATGCGTTCATTGATGGCCGTATCCCATTCGGGAAGATCCTTGATATTGTTGAGCTGGTTTGCGAACAGCACACCGTGTTACCAATCCGAACCATCCAAGATGTACAGAGCGCTGACCAGGCTGCGCGTGACGCAGCAGCCCAATGCATTGGTAGGTTAGAGTAATGTCGCCGCGGCCAAACAGACGATCGAGCGGTACCGCCGACCCTAGGACCGATGTAAAGGTCGTTGAAACGGCCGAGCTTGCACAACGTGGCCGACTCGAACAAGCGATCGCCAACATTCAACGAATCCTCGAGAGAGCTCCTGCGCATGCCGAAGGGCATCGATTGGCATCTGCGCTCTTGGTCTTGCACAACCAGCCGGCAAGAGCGTTGTTTCACGCAGAACGAGCTGTAAAGCTTGATAAAGACAACCCCCGCTCTCAACTTCGGCTCGGCGTCGCGCTGTCAGCATTGCATCGATATGAAGAATCGTACAACGCGCTTGAACTGGCACGCAAGATGACGCCGGATGACCCCGAGGTTTTACATGCACTCGGTGCGGTTGCGATCGATCTTGGACGATATGGCATCGGCGAAGCTGCTTATCAACGTGCGATAGAGCTGCGGCCTGACTGGGTCGACCCGGCGATCGCACTGGCTGTTTGTGAACTCAATACCGCAAGGGCACAAGCAGCGGGCCAGCGGCTATCGGCTGTTGTCAGTCGCAACCCGACCCATTTGCCGGCAACAGGCCAACTCGCGCTCGCATCCTCCTACGACGATTCTCTTTCGCCAGAGCAAGTATTCAAACGCCATCAAGTTTATGGACAATGCGTCGAACGAGCGGTTCAAACGTTTAACAAGCACCCAAACACGCCTGACGCTGACCGAAGAATCCGGCTGGGATTCGTTTCGTCCGAGCTGCGTACGCATTCGGTTACCTACTTCTTGCGCCCGCTCCTCGAACATATCGACCATAAGCAGTTCGAGGTCGTCATGTATCATGCTTCGCGCCACGAGGACGGGGTAACCGATGTCATCAAAGCGATGGCTGACCAATGGGTTGTTTGCGATTCTCTAAACCCGCCAATGCTCGCGAAGCGCATTTTTCAGGATCGAATCGACGTACTCGTTGAGCTATCAGGGCACTTTGCGCGGAACAGGCTTCCGACCTTCGCAGCCCGTCCAGCGCCGGTGCAGGTCACCGCTATCGGATATGGAAACACGACGGGCGTCAGGGCGATCAATACACGGATCGTCGACGCAATCACCGATCCATCCCCTGACGCGGACCGACTCGCAACTGAGTCGTTGCGCCGACTTAATCGCTGTTTTTTGGCGTACCGGCCGGACGATTGCGCACCGATTCCAACCGCGGGCGAGCCCGACCGGCCGTTCACATTTGGTTCTTTCAATGATGCAAAGAAGATCTCGCCAAACGTTGTAAAAACTTGGAGCCAGATCCTGAAGGCCACCCCCGGCTCTCGACTGCTGCTGAAGAGCCGCGAGTTCGGACACCGTGAGATGTGTTCCATGATCGAAGAGAGATTCGCTGGGCAAGGTGTCGATTCGGTTCGACTCACGCTGCTTGGTCGGATCGAATCTGAGCACGGACACCTCGCGCTGTACGATGAGGTTGATGTTTCACTCGACACCTTTCCCTATGCCGGCACAACCACAACATGTCAGTCGATGTGGCAAGGGGTTCCGATGCTGTCATTGAAAGGTCGATCTCACGCCGGCCGAGTGGGCGCCTCACTTCTCAACGCCTGCGGGTTGAACGAGTGGGTCGCTGAGAATGCATCGGAGTATGTCAAGAAAGCGTGCGATGCGTTCATGAACGGAGTCCGATCTGCTGAAGATCGATCTTCGCTAAGAGCAAAGATGTCGGTCTCTCCGCTACTTGATAGCAAGTCATTTTCTCTTGCAACGCAAGAGGTCTATCGCGAGCTCTGGACAGCGTGGTGCCGGAAGGAAAACAAGGCATGACTGGCATATCTGCCAAGGGAAGTAACGTAGTTTGGCTTGCCTCGTACCCCAAATGCGGCAACACGTGGGTTCGATTCATGTTGTTTGCTGCATTGCACGGCCCACCAAATGAATCGATCGAGGTTTCACGCCGGATCACAGACATCCACCGCCCGATACCACACTCAGTCCCACCTGGTACGCGTCAGATCATGAAGACTCATTTCATGCTCACCGATCGACACCCGATGCTTAAAAACACGAATCGAGCGATCCATGTGATCCGTGATCCGCGCGACGTAATCATCAGTGCGCTCAACTATGGAAAACTCCGGGGCGAAGATTCGAGCGCCAACCGCGAGGGTGACTACATCAAGCAGTTCATAGCGGCCGGTGGCGATGCTAACTGGACAAGTTCTGGTTTCGGTACCTGGGCAAAACACGCGCGAAGTTGGCGCGGCACCGATCGATTCCCTGTGCTTGATGTTCGATACGAAGAACTCAAAGCCAATCCACGCAGCGAGTTGGTTCGGATGCTCGATTTCTTGGGCGAGACCATTGATGATGCAAAGATTGATGCTGCTGTCAAAGCTAGCTCATTTGAATCTATGCGGGCGCTCGAAGTGCGCGAAAAGCAGGCCATACGCAACGATGCCAAGCTCGACAAGCGTCTATTTATCGGCGATGCCACAGCAACACGAAAAGGCGTGTTCTTTATCAACAAGGGCAAGTCGGGGCAGTCTCTCGATACGTTTGGTCGCGGGCTCGATGCAATGCTCGAAGCCAGGCTTGGTGACGCCATGCGCGAGTTTGGCTATCTTCAATAGATCAGGGCTCGTATCCGAGCAGCTCGCAAGTTTGCTGATAGTTTGCGTTGGCACGAAACGTCTCGATCAATTCAACCGGCATCTGGGGGCGATCCAACGGCAAAATCTTGGATGCCATCGAACCCCGCGATCCGGATCCGGGCGAGTCGCCGGTGACATGCTTGAAAGAAGCCCACTTAGTTAACCAATCGGAGTCAAAATCGATCCCGATTCGATCGCAAAGAACTCGCAACGTTGAATCCGGGTCTCTTGTAAAGTCCTCGTAGCGGACGAACTCATTCTCGGCGGCAAACTGAGCAAAGCGCACGTTACCAACGAGGTAGGTATCAATGTCCAGGCGCCCCTGCATCACGGCAAGTTTCATGGTGGACACATACTGATCGATCGGATGGCGGACGGTGACGGCTGTTCGCAGCGTGTACGCGCCATGCAGCGCCTCGCGCACGCCATAGCCGAACGTTGGCGTGACGTACGGAACGCCGATGTAGTCCAGGTGCGTCCAATCGCGGAGCACAAGCCGTTCACCCCTTACTTTCGCCCTTGTTTCGCACAATGCGATGAGCTGAAGCAGGTTGGGTGGGCCAGAACGTTTCCAACGTTTGATCTCAGCGTCTTTCACCAAGCCAAGCCAATCGTGTGCTTGGCGAACTGGATTGGTTGTCTTCATGTTGCCCGGATGGACTTCGCTGAGGAGCGAGACGCCGTTCATACATCCGATACAGCGAGAGATGATCGTGCCGCCCGAACGGGCGAGATGTCTGATGATTGGGATAACTGGCTTGGCTGGCACGGGCAGAGTCTACACATCGCCATTTGCGCGCATCCATTCAAACTGTGCACGAACACCGTCTGGCACGGATGTGCCCGGCGCGTATCCGAGCTCTTCACGAGCGCGGGTCAGGTCTGCCCAGGTACGTTGAACATCACCTGGTTGCATTGGCCGCCGTTCGATGATGGGTGTTTTCCCGGCAACCTCGCCAACAATCTCAACGAGTTCGCCGAGTGAAACAGGATGGTCGCCGCCCAGATTCCAGACTCGATACCCGAATGAATCAATGCGATCGAGCGCTGCAAGCACGCCAGCCACGATATCTTGCACATATGTATAGTCGCGCGACGTTGATCCATCGCCGAACAGGTGGATCTGCTCGCCTTGCGCGATGCGTGAAAGAAACAGACGGATGGCAAGGTCGGGCCTTTGCCGCGGGCCGAAGACTGTGAAGAATCGAAGCATGCCAACATTGGCACCGGTCAGATGATGGTGCGTAAATGCGATGAGTTCGGAAGCCTTTTTCGTAGCTGCATATGGCGAGATCGGCGCATCGATACGGTCAATCTCGGCAAACGGCGTCTTCGGGTTATTGCCGTAGACAGACGACGATGATGCACAGATGATGCGCTTGCAACCAGAGCCTTTAGCTGCATCGAGTACGTTCTGTGTGCCCACAACGTTGGTCACCGCGTAGCCTGCCGGGTTTTGGATCGAAGGGCGGACCCCCGCGCGCGCCGCGAGGTGCAACACAGCGTCGGGCCTGAACCGATTGAATGCCGACTGCATTTGTGACGGACTTGTAATGTCGGCGTCGACAAACTCGAATGAGCCGTCGGCGCGCCGAGCGATCTCGTCGAGATTTCGTTTCTTCAGAGCAACGTCGTAGTAAGGATCCAGCGAATCGAGACCCATGACCGACCAACCGGCGTCAATGAGCGCTTCGGTAGCGTGAGATCCGATGAATCCCGCTGATCCGGTCACGATGGCACGTTGCTTGGTCAATGGCGTTCGGTCGAAGATCGGTTCCTGGGTCCGGTTTGTACAGATCGGCTGATCTGCTTCTCGGAATGGTATCGGTACCCGAACTGAGCGAAAAAAGATCACCCCTGTCTGGGGTCAGACCAAAAAGAAAGCAGGGCGCCATGGGTCCACGGCGCCCCGCTGGAGGAGAGAGAGATCTGTGTACTGTACGGAAAATCGGTTTATCGGTGCCACAAACAATAAGTTCTGGAACGAATTGCCCCCCTAAACTGCCATACTTGATGTTATGTTTGGGTTTTATTAGTATAAATATTGCGCCGATGGTGGACTTCCGGTGCATGATTGCCCGCTCATGACGGATACAGTGGTGGTGCGCCGAACCAAAACCCAGATGAATGTGAGGGGAAGTGGTGCCCCCCGCTGGGTTTGTGGACGCTCAAACAATGGATAAACCTCAACAACACCGGTCGTCGTCTGATGATGACCAACCCCCCCCGCGAAGGTACGTGGATGTCATCAACGCTGATGAATCCCTTCCTCCCGAAGATATCTTGTGGCTCCAAGCCATGGGAGATCGCGCGGTAGAGCTTCTCGTTGCGCAAGACGAACGAGCCCGCACACCACACGAGGTCCGGGTCCGCTTGGTTGGTGATACCGAGATGGCGAGCGCTCATGAGCAGTATTCAAACGTTGAAGGCACTACCGACGTGCTGACGTTTGATCTCTCCGGGGATGGCGAAACACTCGATGTCGACATCATGGTGTGTGTTGATGAAGCACACCGGCAGGGTGATCGCCTCGGGCATGAGACCAAACGCGAAGCATTGCTCTACATGATCCACGGCATGCTGCATTGCCTTGGCTATGACGACCATGACGATGCGTCCTACCTGCGGATGCATGCCGCCGAAGACGAAGTACTCCAAAGACTCGGCGTGGGCGTGACGTTCGCTGCCAAAAAAATGAATAAGGATTCACTATGACCGCGGGCTGGTGGCTCATCATCACGATCGGCTTGCTGCTTATGGCAGGCGTTTTCTCGACCATGGTCGTGTGCTTGCACAAGTTCTCGCGCGGGCGGCTTGGCAAACTCATCGAGTCAAACACAAACGAGAATGCACAGTCGCGCCTGCAGCGGATCATCGAAGATCCCTACGAACACGCCGCTGCGATGGCAACACTGCGCATCCCATTCCAACTCTTTGCCGGCATCTCAAGCGTGATGTACATCGCGGCGCTCCGTGTAGAAGTGACCCCGAGCTGGATATCCGTCCTGATCGGTATTGGCTTTGGCTCAGTCTTGATTTGGTTGTTTAATGTATTGGTTTCACAGAGTGTTGCACATCATGGGCCCGAGAGGTCGGTCGTTTCGTTCTCTATCTTAATCCGATTCGTTCACATTTCGATGGGACCTGTGACACTGATCGTTCGGTTTGTCGATGAGGTCGTGCGGCGCCTTCTGAGCACCGATGGCGACCAAGAAGATACGAGCATTGATGCTGAATTGCTTTCGGTGGTGACCGAGCGTGAACGCGAAGGCCACATCGATGAAGCAGAGCGAGACATGCTCGAAGCGGTCGTTGAGTTCCGCTCAACCACGGTCGAGCAAATCATGACTCCCCGTACCGAAGTGGACGCGCTGGCGTACACCGACGATATCAGCACCGTTCAAGGATTCATCGACGAGCACGGGCACTCGCGGGCACCGGTCTACGAAGAAAGCCTCGACAAAGTCGTCGGTGTCCTCTATGCAAAGGACCTGCTTCGTTGGATTCTCTCGCACGGCGGGAACGGAACGCCGTTCATTTTGGGTGACATCCTTCGCCCTGTGACCTTTGTCCCAGAAACCAAGACGGTCCGCGAGTTGCTTACCCAGCTGCTGGCCGAGCAGGTGCACATCGCCATGGTTGCCGACGAGTACGGCGGCACCAGCGGGCTGGTTACGATGGAAGATATCGTCGAAGAGATCTTCGGCGATATTCAAGATGAGTACGAAGACGCCGAAGATATCGTCGGCGGTGTCGAGCTCAATGAAGCAGATAGCTCAGCCATCATTGATGCACGAACCCCGATTGACGACACCAACGATGTTCTTGAAAACATGGGCATTGAGCTGCCCGAATCTGACGACTACGACACCGTCGCGGGCTTTGTCAGCGCCACGCTTGGCCGGATACCTGATGCCGGGGAATCGTTCGAGCAAGGCCCAGCACGAATCGAAGTTCTCGAGGCCGAGCCCACTCGCGTCGTGCGTGTCCGCGTCACGCTGATTGAGCCCAGCAACTCCGGGGTCGGCTCAGACGCGGGCTAGGCAGACCAGCGCGATGCCTGCTCGGCGCGAATAACATCCCCGATGAACTTCAGGCTCTACGACACTGCATCAAAGTCCACCAACGAATTTGTACCTGGTAACCCTGCGGATATCACGTTTTACACGTGCGGGCCGACGGTGTACGACGATGCACACATCGGTAACTTCCGCTCGTTTTTAGCTGCGGATTTGCTGCGCCGCTGGCTAGAGAGCCCACTATGCACTTTGGCGGACGGCAATGGCGGATCCCACTCGGGCCCCCGAAACGTCACCCATGTGATGAACATTACCGACGTCGGTCACATGACCGACGACACCGACGCAGACGGCGGCGGTGAAGACAAAATGCTCGCAGCCGAAAAACGTATTCTCGAAGCTAAAAAAGCGGGCACGATCCCCGCCGACGCAAAGGTCGACCCAGGCGATCCTTTCGCGGTCGCAGAGTATTACACCAATCGATTTCTTGAAGACGCGAAGAATCTCGGCCTGAAGGTGGCCATCGAAACAGACAAGAGTCCAAAGGCACGAAAAATGTTGATGCCGCGTGCGACCGAGCACATCGATGGCATGAAGCGTGTCATCGTAGAGCTGCTGGATCGCGGCTTTGCCTATACCGGCGGTACGCCCGGCTCACGAGCGATCTACTTCGACGTTCAGAAGGCGAACGAGTACGGACGGCTTTCAGGCAACTCACTCGAGAACCTACGGGGAGGCGCAGGCGGACGCCTCCATGACTCGAATCAGCAAGAAAAGAAGCACGCAGCCGACTTTTTGCTCTGGAAAGAAGACGCGACGCACAAGATGAAATGGACTGCGCCAGAACACGCTGAATGCTCCGGCTGGGGTGACGGCTATCCAGGATGGCACATCGAGTGCACCGCCATGTCGCTCGAGCGCTTGGTGCCCGGCGGACTCACCGCTGCGATGCACAAGCACAGCGAAATCGATCTGCACTCCGGCGGCGAGGACAACATCTTCCCTCACCACGAATGTGAGATTGCGCAGTCGTGCGCCTTCACAGGCGCTCCTCGTTTCGCACGCCATTGGTTTCACCCGCGATTCTTGATGGTGAACGGCGCGAAGATGAGTAAGAGCAAGGGAACGTTTTATACTCCGCGAGAACTGATGGCCAAGGGCATCGACCCCGCAGCAATCCGGCTCGAGCTGATCAAAACGCACTATCGCGCGAATGCAGATTTCTCGATGCAAGGGCTCAAAGACAGCAGCCGGACCGTTGAACGTTGGCGGCAGTTCATAGCCAAAGCAGAACAAGTACCGGGTGATGAGATCCACCATCAGATCCGGAATGATGTTGCAACTGCGCTTACTGACGATCTCAACATCGCTGGCGCTATCGGCGCGATTAACAAATGGATCAATGCAACGGCTTCACCTTCCAAGGGCGATGCTGATCTCCTGACTGAGTTCGACCAAGTGCTCGGGATACTCTCACTCCAGACAATTGCTTCGCAAGAGACCGGCATCGCCGTCTACTTGCCCGGGGCAAGCCCATCGGACGAGGTCGAAACGCTCCTTGTTGAGCGCCGCGATGCGAAGAAAGCCAAGGACTTCGCCCGTTCTGACGCCATCCGCGACCAGCTCGCCGGTATGGGATTTGCCCTGAAAGACATCGCAGGTGGCAAGGTCGAAGTCGGGCCGGCGTAAGGAATCCGCTCGGCCCGCGTGGAGCCAACGCGGGCCGTACGATTCGGGCGATGCTCTGGACCCTCTGGCGGGCCATCTTGGCGGATCTTTGGCGGCTGTTGCTGCTTTCCACGGCTGTGCTCGTGCTGGTCGTGGCATTCGCAGCCACGGTCAAGCCACTCGCCGACGGCAAACTGACCGCTGATCAGGCGATCCGGTTCATGTTCTACGCCATCCCGCCCATGCTCGCGTACGCGCTTCCGTTCGCCGGCGGGTTTGCAGCGACGCTCGCATTCCACCGGTTGGCATCAGACAATGAAGTCACCGCTGCCAAAGCAGGCGGTATCGGGTACCGACGCATCCTTTTTCCAGCCGTCATCAGCGGCTCGATGATCGCCGGCGGGCTGTGGGTGCTCAACGACCGCGTGATCCCCGTGTTTCTCACGCGGATGCAAGAGATGATCACTCGAGATTTCGCCGGCCTGATGGTTGCGTCGCTGAGCCAAGGCGAATCGGCGATGATTGGCAACACCGAGATCCATGCCGACCAAGTGCAGCAGGTCGAGCCAAGCCCTGATTCTCCGGTGCTTCAGCAGTTCCTGCTGGCGGGCGTTGCCATGGTCGAAACCGACAACAACGGCAACATTCTCATCGACGGCACCGCCAAACAGGCATGGATTCAGATGCGCCCAGTTTGGTCGCTGACGCCCCAAGATCGCGCCCGAATCAAGGATGACGACGCCACCGCCGTGATTCTTAAGTTTTATGACGTCACCATCTATCGGGATGGAGCTCCACAGTCTGCAGACCCCTTGGTCGCGCCTGCGATCCCGATCCCCAAGGTCTTTGAGGATGATCCAAAGTTTGCATCGGGCGCTGAAATGCGCGAGATCAAACGGAATCCAGACTCAATGAGTTTCGTCGCAAGGCGTCGAACAGCCCTCGCAAGAAGCTTGGCCGCCCAACTCGCGTACGTCGGTTTCGACCGCGACCTCCGTGCCGGTCACGCGATCGAGTTAACCAGCATCGACGGCAGCATCATCCGTGTTCTCGGGCAACAGATCCAGCCGAACGGCGGCGACTGGGGCGTGTTACCTGTCCGAGAAACCGGCGTGATCGAAGTTGAAATCGTCTCGCCGACCGGACGCACTGATCGACTCCGCGCCGAGCAAGGCTCATTCGCCATGCAGACCCCCACCGATCAAGATCCGTTCGCCGACCGGTCGAGCGGTGCCTCTTCACGTTTTCGGCTGAAACTCGATCGTGTCCGCGTGCTTGGTGCCGGCACCGAATCAGGAACCGAGCTGGCCACGACCACCTACGCGGATCTAAGCCCGGCCGATGATCCGATGCGCGAACTTATGGCCCTCAAAAGCCCTGAACTACTCGAGCGAGCAAAGCCATTCGTCGAGCAAAATGACGAAGGTGTCATCGCAACAATGTCACACGCGCTCGAACGCGAGATCGCCTTCTTGCAACGAGAAGTCCTCAGCAAACAGCACGAACGGCTGGCGATGTCGGCCCAGTGCCTCGTGATGGTGATTCTCGGCGCAGTGATGGCACTGAGACTCAGTGATTCAACCCCGCTGATCGTGTACCTCTGGAGCTTCTTCCCCGCGTTACTCAGCGTGGTGCTACTCGAATCAGGCCAGCAGCTTGTCCATGACCAAGGGCTCATTGGGTTGCCGTTGCTTTGGGGCGCGATCGTAGGCCTCGCTGCATTGGCCTTTGCCGCCTATCGCGGGCTCAGTCGGCTGTGATCGTGCCAACGGTGGATGTGTGAATCAAGCAAGCCAAAGCATCGATAGCATCGACAAGCCCCTCCGCCGCACCCGGTGGATGTCCTTGTTTACCAAAGCTTGGACCGTCCCCGCGATGATCGGCGTGCTGCTCATCGCTCGCGCTGCGTGGCACATGTTCGTCTCCGACCTGAATCTTCTCGAAGACGAAGCCCACTATTGGGAATGGTCACGCCGAATCGATTGGTCGTACTACAGCAAAGGCCCCGGCGTCGCGTGGAGCATCTGGGCCAGCACTCGATTGTTCGGGGGCTCGGAATGGGCCATCCGATTGCCCGCGATCGTGTCAACTGCCATCGGAATGTTGGGAGCAGCAAAGGCTGCTCAATGGGCATTCCCAGATCGCCCCGAGCTGCGTGCAACAAGTGCGCTTCTCTACGCGCTCGTGCCGGGCTTTGCAATCTCATCGATGATCATGACGATCGATGCGCCGTACGTTTCCTGCTGGATGTGGGCGAGTGCATTCGCGCTACGAGCGATACAAACCGGTTCGACCAAAGTGTGGGCTGCGTTTGGTATCACGATCGCAATTGGTTTCTTGTTCAAGTACACCATCTTACTGCTATTGCCAGGTGTCATACTCGCGGCACTACTGACGCGGTCACGCCGAAGAGACATCCGCCCAATGGGTCTGGCGACCGCGGGCCTGCTTGCATCGATAGGTCTCGTTCCTGTGTTGATTTGGAACGCCGGACGCGATTGGCCAACCGTGCGCCACCTCCTCGGGCATCTCGGCATGCGCGGCGGCGATATTGCCACGACGAACGGCCATTGGTCTGCGCTTTGGCTTCCAGAGTTCTTGGTTGTGCAAGGCTTTGTCAGCGGGCCGGTCATCTTGCTGGCGGCTTTTGGTTGGCTTCGCGTACGAAACAACAACCATGATGTCACGCGCACTGCTTTCCAGATACTTGGGTCGCTCGCGGTTCCTATCTACGTTTTTTACCTCGCGGTCTCTCTCAAAACACAGACTGAGGGAAACTGGGCGATGGCGGGAGCTGCGACGCTATCACCTCTCGCAGCGTGGACTGTTCTAGACGGTGTACAAAGGACAAAGCACACGATCCGGTTCCTTTGGGGTGCTTCGATCGTTGGTGGAACTATTTGCATTCTGATGTTCCCCGGCATGCGGTTCCTAAGTGAACGCCGCGTGATCGGACCATTGGTTCCGCTGTATCGATTCACGGGCATGCATGAACACGCGGCTGCCGCTTCGACGCAACTCGAACAGATCCAATCATCTACCGGGCTTCGACCTTTCGTTCTAAGCAGCCACTATGGACGGGCATCACAACTCGCGTACTACCTGCCGGGACAACCGACCGTGTATTGCGCCAGTCCCATGCTCGGCGGCCGAAAGACGCAGTACGATCTTTGGTCTGACACTGCACTTTCTGATCCCAAAGTGATCCAAGAGTTGCTCGGCCGCCCGGCATTGCTATTCGGCGGGACCGCCGAGCAATGGTCAACAGGATTCGACACGGTGCGTGACATCGGCCCGCTGCTTGGTGAGCCAAAGCCTGACCAAAGGTCCACGTTCATTGCTGCAGGTTTCAATGGATTCCCAATACACCACAATGATGCGTCAGCAGGGGGTGAGTGATGTACCTGACGCCATTCGAAAAGCGACAGAAACGAATACGAAAATGGAGATTGCTGGGGCAGCTCTTGCTCGGGTTCGTCGTACTCACGCTTCTCGATCCGATTTTGGCACGGCTGCTCTTCAACCCCGACCGAGACTATCTCAACTCAAAAGACCTCTACACCACTGCCCGAGTCGTCGGGGCGCTTTGGATCTGGATTGCGATCACTTTCGTGCTTTTCCTTCACGACCGCGTATGGGATCGTGCAGGATCGGTCTTTTTGGCTCCGGTGTTGGCAGGCCTATTCGCCGAGCTTCTCAAACGGATCATGCCGCGCGAGCGCCCGGTGGACGGCGACGGGCTCCAGCAGGGCTGGTATCACTGGCGAGAGTTCATGAGCGGGTTCGCGGAGAGCACCAATCTGGGCATGCCGTCTAGCCACACAGCAGTCGCATTCGCCGGCTGTCTGGTTCTGGCTGCATGGATGCCGCGGGCTAGGTCGGTTCTGCTGGTACTCGCGATTGGGTGCGGAATCTCCCGAATGCTGACCGGAGCACACTTTGCCACCGATGTCTATATCGGGGCTCTGATTGGCTGGGCGTGTGCCAGGTTCTTTGAGCCGCCGCCCCCAGCTCCCATTCGATTTGGATGAGCCATACTCCCGCTGCCCACGCAGATACCATGTGACAGATGACCCTCCTCGACCGTGCCATCGCGAAGCAGTTCCTGATCAATGTGGTGGTGCTATTCGTGATCTTGTGCGGCTTTGTGGTCGTTATCGATGTTTCACTCAACGCAGATCAGTTTCTTCGGCTTGCCGAACAAATCGGCTCGCAAGACGGAGGCGAAGTCGGCGGACTCCGCAAAGGGCTCATCGCCCTCGTGCTCTGCGCGGATCTGTGGTGGCCCAAGCTCCTCCAACTCTTCAACTTCTTGCTGGGCATGGTCATGGTGGCTTCGATGGGCTTCACCTGCACGCAAATGCTTCGCAACCGAGAGTTCATCGCCATGATGGCAGCCGGCATCGGGCTCCACCGCGTGATGCGACCGATCTTGATCGTTGCCCTCGGACTCACAGCGCTTCAAGCGATCAATCAAGAACTCATCATCCCCAAGATCGCCCCACTCCTCGTCCGAGACCACGAAGACGCAGGTAACCACAAACTCGGCAGCGCTGCGGTCTCTCTCACGCTCGATGGCCAGGGCAGGCTTTTTCGCGCCGATCGGTTCGACGCGGACACCGGCGAGATGTTCGGTGTCTACGTGCTCGAACGCGACGAACAAGGCCGCGCGACCCGAGTGGTCACCGCTGAATCAGCCAAATATGAAAACGATGCATGGCTGCTCACCAACGGTTTCGCTGAGCCCCGCCAGCGAGCATCAGTCGGTGCTCGGTCGGCCGCGAGCCGTATCGAGTCTTCGCTCGACCCCGAAGAACTCCGGATGAATCGGTTCGAATCGTACAAACAGGCCCTGAGCTTCTCGCAAGTAGGAAAAATGTTGGATCGCTCGACCCTGAAAGACCCCGAGCAGCGAGCCAGACTCGAACGGATCCGCTGGGGGCGGTTCTCGATGATGATTTCGTCGTTGCTCTCGCTGCTAATCGCGATGCCGTTTTACATCCAGCGCGAGCCGACCAATATGGTCACCCAGTCGCTAAAATGCGCTCCATTCGCGATCGCAGCCTTGATCGGGGGCATTCTCGGAGCATCGGTGGGCATCCCCGGACTGCCCGCCGCGGTTGGCGTCTTTGTGCCGGTGATGATCCTCTCGGTGGTCGCTGTGGCACAGTTCAGCGCGCTCAAGACTTGAGTTTGATCCGCTCTCAGCGAAGAACATCACCTGAATCGCGGTGCAAGCACTTGCCTTCCACCCCTCCCTCGCCCCACAATGGGGCGTCGAGCCTCCCGGCCTGCCATCCGGCATCGGGTAGACGACACTGAGAAGGAGCCGTATATGGCGTCGGTCGTGTTCTACTTCGAGGTCCACCAACCACACCGCCTCAAGCCCTATTCGGTCTTTCATACCGACCCGTTCTACTTCGACGAAGACAAGAACGGCGAGATCTGCCGTAAGGTCGCCGACAAGTGCTATCGCCCGACGACCAAACTTCTTCTCGACCTCGTGCGGCGCCACGAAGGAAACTTCCGAGTTTCGTACGCCATCACCGGCACGGTGATCGAGCAATGGAAAAAGTTTTGCCCCGATGTGATTGATCTGTTTGTCGAGTTGGCTGAAACCGGCTGCTGCGAGTTCGTCGGCGAGACCGACTACCACTCGCTCAGCTTTATCTACTCGCGTGAAGAGTTCGTCCACCAGATCGACGAACACACCAAACGCATCGAGAACACCTTCGGCCAGCGACCCAAGGTCTTCCGCAACACCGAACTCATCTACTCAAACGAACTCGCTCAGTTCCTCGCGAGTCTCAAGAACCCCGACGGCACACCCCGCTTTATGGGCACCATCTGCGAAGGTGTCGATCGTCACCTCGGCTATCGCAGCCCGAACTATGTGTACAGCGCACCCGGAGCCAACGGCAAACAACTCCTCCGCCCAGACGGAAAACCATTTGGACTTCTCCTCAAAAACTACCGCTTGTCGGACGACATCGCGTTCCGGTTTGGAAACAAGGGCTGGGAAGAGTGGCCACTCAGCGCCGATCGCTTTGCCGAGTGGGTGAACCAAATCAACGGCGACGGCTACCTCTGCAACCTGTTCATGGACTATGAAACGTTCGGCGAGCACCAATGGGCTGAAACCGGCATCTTTAAGTTCCTCGAAAATCTGCCAAGAGCGGTCTTCGATGTCTCAAAGAGAGCCGACGGAACCACCGAGAACCACTTCATCACGCCCAGCATGGCGCTCGAACGGTTTGAACCAGTCGGCACCTACGACGTGCCCGAGTTCATCTCGTGGGCTGACAGCGAGCGTGACCTCACCGCGTGGCGCGGCAACGCCATGCAGCACAACGCACTCGAAGAAACCTATCGCGTTGAGCGTTCCCTCAAAGAACGCATGGTCGAAATCAAAGCATCAGCCGATGCGGAACGCTCTAAGAACGCCGCGTTTATCATGGAAGACTGGCGAAAGCTGACCACCAGCGACCACTTCTATTACATGTGCACCAAGTTCTGGGCGGACGGCGACGTCCACAAGTACTTCAGCCCCTACGACTCGCCCTACGACGGGTACATCAACTTCATGAACGTGCTCGACAACGTGCGAACGCGAGTCGCAAGCCTCTAGGTATTCCTTAAAACAACACGCGAACCCCGAGCGAAAGCCCCCAATCAGTGCGGGCGCGATTTTCAATGCTCCTTGCCACAGGAAAAATCACCGACAGCTCCGCGGCCCAGCGCCTCGCTTCCCACAACAAGCCTGGCGCAAGACGCCATTCGATATCGCCGTTGGTTTCATAGTCAACGAATGATTCGACCGCGGCATACAGCGAGCCGACCGTATCGGCCGTATATGCCGCCGGACTGAGCCGGTACAGATAGCTCGTCTCGATCACGAGCAGGTCGTCACTACCTAATCCCGCAGCGATTGGCGTTGCCATCCCATCGGACGAATACTGAAACTTCGCCGAAGCGTTCGCGCCATGTCGACCAGAGACCTTGGTGTAGACCAAGCCGATATACGGATCGAAGCCTTCCGTTGAAAGCTGATCTGCTCCGGTCGGCAATCGCACGCCGCCGATGACCGAGAGACGTTCAGTCTCAATAGGGCCCCGGTCATGTTGCCAAAATCGGTGCTTCAAACCGATCTGGATGTCACCAAGGCCATCCGCGTCCAGACTGCCGTCCAGCGAGTCCTCCCGGCTAATCAGTGGGACATCAAGAACCGCGGAAAGTCGGCCACTGAGCCCAAGCGACAGTCGCGTATTCAAAACGATCTGGTCAACGTTCCGATCGTTCAACTCATACCGCATAACACGGACCTGCTCACGCCATGTGATGCGCCCCTTCGCAGGTTGAGTGGCGGCTTCGGACAAGTTCGCTTCCTGAGCAAATCCGGGCGCGCACGTAAACAACAGTCCGGCGAGCGAAATGACCCGCCGAACGATCTTTGTATATCGCATCGATCTACTCCTTTGCCTGAATACCCCGGAGTGAGAAGCCGCCATCGATCACCGCCGACGCGAGCGCCGCCCGCGAGACTGACGCACCAGGATCGAAAATCACCTCGACCACACCGGTCTTAAGGTTCACATCCGAATCAGCAACGCCATCAACATCATCGAGCAACACATGGATCGATTCGGCGCACATCGGACAGCCAAGCCCTTCAACAGTGAGTAGCGCTCCGGCCCCGCTGATCACACCGGTATCAATATCACGAACCTGTGTGGTGCCACAGCCAGATAGCACAACGGCTGGAACACCCGCATAGATAACGCCAGTTAAAACCAGGGTAGAGAGAGAAACAAAGTTCATTGAAAATCCTTTCGCGCGAGATCGAGACGGCGATCGCGCGGAGTTGTCAGCAGAAACAAACGTGAAAACGAACGTGATTGAATCAATCAATCCGCCACGCTCACGTTGTCCAGAGACACACCCTTGAAAGGAAAAGACCAACTGTTGCGTCGAGCCCGCGCAGTGAAATCGCCGGCGGTGCGCGGGGAGATGCAACACGGACCGAACGAACCGGCGCAATGAAAGGCACATCGGATGCCAACAGCCGCAGATTCTCGCTGCCTTGAATCGGTGCGGCAGGCTCGGGAATCGGCGTTGGATCATCCGGGCCCACGTTGCACGGACAGACATCAAACTCTGCACACAGCGGGCAGCACATCGAACCGCACACTTCACCGGCCTGAGGCGCATCCAGACTGGCCGCCAGCACACCCCGGACTGGGTGAAGCAGCAGGATGAACGCAAGCATCAGGCGTGCAAGCATGGAACCATGGTAACACAAGACTGGCTGAAGTTATTCACTTTCCCGAAAAGCACGGAGCGCGTGCCGAATCGCTCGGCGTTCCGCCCGTGCCAAGTGCACCGATTGCTTGCCATTCGATCGAGCGATCTCATCGAGTGTCATCGGCCGATCACCCAACAGCCCGAAACGTTGGACCAGCAACAGCCTCTCTTCTTCCTCAAGCAAACCAAGCACACCAGCAATCCGCGGATCGGGATCTAGCCAAACCTGCCAAGGTGCCAACCTCCGGGTCCAATCGGGCACGACCACCCCGGCCGGGGCACGCCGGGCGGCCCTGCCGGGCTCGGTCGGCGCGGCAACATCAGGCACATGCGAACACCACCGCTGCAACGCGATCGCTGCCGGCGCCGCCAATCGGCCACCGCGCGATGGATCGAATCGGTCCACAGCCTCCCCCACCGAACTGATCGCCCCTTTCGCCAACTGACCCGCACGCCCGGGAGGCAAAGTCTCCAACGGACCACCAAGCCGCCCCTCCAGCGTGTCGATCGCAAGACGGAGCTGGGTACTGACCAGCACCGCTTTGAGCATCGAAGCCCAACGCAACGAAGTCTCGATCTCGTCAAGGACCGCACCCGAAACCGTTGACGAGGGTAGATCTTCGATCGCACGGGCCGCGCTGCGTACTAACGCGCGGTACGCAGCCCCGCGCACACGCTCAGCCACCGCGACCGGAGTCACACGCTCGCGCATGCGTTCGATCAACTCCACAAGGTGTATGGGCGCATGAACAAGCAGATCCGACTCGACCATTGGTCCAGAAGGAATCGTGGATGTCGCGCTATCGGTGGCTGGAAGTTCGAGCGAACGAAGCAGGTCTGCCCGCCCATCGTTCAATGCTCGCGAGATGGCATTTTTTCGTCTCGAAGTTCGCTTGGCGATCGTGATGGGCTCGATGCCCCTCCGGACCGCACGAACTGCGAGCATGC
>JBGCEB010000021.1:0-41782 GCA_045106075.1 Phycisphaerales bacterium | reverse complement strand
TGCTTGGGTCGCGATGGGTATATTGGGCTTGCTGGTTGTGCTCATCACGTTCCAAGTGTTACCCATTATGGTTGCGGCGATGCTCGCTGCGGGGCTCATGGTGCTCACGCGTTGTTGCACCGGGCCGCAGGCAAGGCGTGGTGTCGACTTCCAGATTTTGGTTGTGATCGGTGCGGCGTTTGGAATCGCGGCTGCGATGAGTAAGACCGGACTGGCTGAGACAATCGGGCACACCATTGTCAGTGCGGGCGGTGCAGTCGGTCCTTGGGCATTGCTCGCAGCAGTTTACTTCATGACTGTGGTGTTCACAGCATGCATGACCAACAACGCGGCGGCGGTCCTGATGTTCCCGATTGCCGTCGCGGTCGCGGGCGAGCAAGGACTGAATCCGCTGCCGTTTGTTGTCGGTGTAGCGATCGCAGCTTCCTGCGAGTTCTCGACACCGATTGGGTACCAGACCAACCTGATGGTGATGGGCCCGGGCGGGTACAAGTGGCTGGATTACACCAAGTTTGGCGGGCCTTTGACGATCCTGTGCGGCGTGGTGTGCGTGCTGCTCGCGCCGATTATGTTCGGCGGTTTTTATTAGAGCGGATCCTTCGATAGTTATCCCGCCACGATGTAGTCTCGGTCCATCTCGCTGACACGAATGTCGGCTGAGCGGAGCAGCCCGTTGAGTTTCGACGCGAGGCGATGGAGGTAGCCGCGCTCGGTGTTGCTGTGGCCGGCGAGCAGCACGCTGAGTCCTGCCTGGCGTGCTGCGAGAATATCGTGGTGGGTCATCTCGCCCGTGACGAACGCGTCGCAGCCTTCTTTAAGTGCTAGGTCGACCATCGAACCGCCCGAGCCGGGTACGACGCCGATGGTGCGGAAGGGTCGATCATTGCCGCTGAGCGCATAGCGGATACGAGCTCGCCCGAGGTGGGCTTTGAGGCGGTCACCGAGCTCGCTCATGGTCACGGGTTGATCGAGCACAAGGCGTCTGCCCGGTCCGGTCCGACGCACGGGTTCTGGCACGAGCTCGACGATATCAAACGCGGGCTCTTCGTAAGGGTGAAACCCTTTGAGTGTTTCGATGACGAGGGGGAGCGCGCGCTTTGAGCAAACCATCTCGAGTCGACGTTCGGTGACTCGTTCGAGTTCGCCGATTTGGCCCACGGCGGGCTCGGCGCCGTCCATCGGAAGGAACGTGCCCTCGCCCTCGACGCTGAACGAGCAGAGTTTGTATTTTCCGATTCCGCCGGCGCCGGCGGTGGCCAGCGCTCCGCGGAGCGCGTCGGTTTGATCAGATGGGACGAAGGTGATGATTTTCACTTCGCGCTCGGTTGCGCCGCCCGCGCCGGGTGCGAGTCCGCGGCAGTCGCCGTGGATGCGATCGGGTTCGGATTGACCGATGGGAGCGCTGATGCCTTCGCAGAGCCAGTCGGTCACGCCGCCTGGTGCGGCATCGAGCGCGGTGTGGGGTGAATAGATCGCGATACCTGCTTCGGCGGCTCCGCGGACGATCCGCTCGGAGTGGGTCGCGTCGGTGAGGGTCTTGAGTGGTTCCCAGATGACGGGGTGGTATGCGACGATCGCGCTGGCATGCATGTCGATGGCTTCTTGGAGGACGCCCTCGGTGAGATCGATTGTCAGGAGGACGGGCCCGCCGACGGGTCGATTCGGAACACCGAGGTGGAGTCCGACCTTGTCCCAGGATTCAGCCGCCCGGAGCGGGGCGATGGTTTCCATTGCGTCGATCAGATCTTGCACGATCATGCCTAGTTCTCCTTGTTGATACCGAGCTGCAGAATCGTAGGTTGATCTTCGCTACGCTCCGAGCAATGAGCAAGGTCGTATCTAAGCGAGTCCGTGCGTATGCGAAAGTGAATCTCGCGTTGGCGGTCGGCCCAACGATCCCGGAAGGGCAGCCGAAAGCGGGGTATCACCCGGTCGCGTCTTGGATGCATGCCGTTGATCTATTTGACGAGATCGAGATCACGCCGGCTATGGAGTCTTCTTACGACATCGCATGGTCGGACGGAACTTCCATCGATTGGGAGGTGTCAAACGACTTGTGTGTCCGAAGCCACCAGGCCATCGAGCTGGTGTTGGGCCAGGCACTGCCGATCCGTTTGCGTCTTCGAAAATCCATACCCGCTGGCGGTGGGCTTGGTGGTGGTTCAGCGGACGCGGGCGCGGTGCTACTTGCGCTGCGTGACGTGTTTAAGCTCGAGCTTTCTGATCAACAACTCGTAGCGATTGGTTACCGGCTTGGAACAGACGTACCGTTCTTCATTGATCCATTGACCTGGAGTATTGGGTTGCCGCCACGCCCAGCGTTGGTGTCTGGTGTAGGCGATCGGATCGAGCGTACCGAACGACTCGACGATGTGATCACGCTGTACTGCCCGCCGTTTGGTTGCGCGACCGCAGCGGTGTACCAACGGTTCGATCAGAATCCAACGTCCGAATGCGATGAACAAAGGGTCCGCGACTTAGTTGGATCAGGGGGTATGACTCAAGCGGGACTGTTCAATGATCTGGCTGCTGCCGCGGAATCTGTCGAGCCCCGCTTATCCGGGATACGCCGCGGGTTGGAGTCCTCGCTTGCACAACCAGTGCATGTATCGGGCTCAGGAAGCACCTTGTTCGCATCCGGGCATACCGATCCGGGCGTCTCTGCCGAGGTCCGGGTGATCTCTACCCGCTTGATTTGAATCCAGCGGATCAAAAACAGCTCGGTCATCTTCTTTTTGAACGCGCGGCGAATCGGGGCTTGGCCGATACAATCGTACTAGGAGACGTCATGCCCGAATCAGTGCCCGCCGAACCAGGACAAGCCAATCCAAACCCGCCAGCGCACGGGATTCAGCTCGCTGCGGGCGTGGACTTGGGCGGCACCAACATTCAGGTCGGCATCATCGATACCGATGGCCGGGTGTATGGACGAGCCAAGACAAAGACAGACCCTGATGCTGGTTTTGACGGCGTGGTCGATCGCCTGATCCGCGTGGTCGGCGAGGCTTGTGAAGACTCGGGAATCGGTATGGACCGAATCTCGTGTTTGGGCGTGGGCACACCGGGCCCGGTGGATCCAAAGACGGGCGTCGTACTCGAAGCCGTGAACTTGCGTTGGGACAACGCACCTTTGCGCGATGTTTTGTCAAAAAAGACCGGGCTTGACGTGGTCGTTGAAAACGACGTCAACGCGGCGGTGTACGGCGAGTGGAAAAGAGGTGCCGCGAAAGGTGCCACCGATGTGCTTGGCGTTTGGGTGGGGACTGGCGTCGGGGGTGGGTTGGTGCTCCGCGGGCAACCGTTCATTGGACACTTTAACTCTGCGGGTGAACTCGGGCACATGATCTTGGTGCCCGGCGCAGCGCCGGGTTCGCGATCACTCGAACACAACTGTTCACGGACGGCGGTTGCGCAGCGTATCACACAGCTGGTGAAGGCGAACCAGAAGAGTTCGATCGCCGGCATCATCAATGAAGGCAAACGGATCAAGAGCCGCGTGCTCGCCGATGCATACCGGTCGGGTGATGATCTCGTGTGCGAAGTGATCAATGATTCAGCAGACCGGCTGGGCATGGCGATCGGGTCGATCGCAACGCTGTTGAGTCTTGAGATCGTTGTGCTTGGTGGAGGGCTGACCGAGGCGTTGGGTGAGCCGTACGTTAAGCGAGTCCGAAAGGCAGCTATCCGAGAGGCGTTCCCATCTGCTGTTCAAGCGATTCAGATCGTTGAAAGCGAACTTGGCGACGATGCGGGTATTGTCGGTGCTGGGCTCGAAGCGATGGACTACCTCGGCGTTTGAATCGAGCTTGAATAACGCCGGCGTTTAGGGCTCACATAAGCACGATGATGTTGGCTTCATGGTCGCATCTGCGAGTGCGATCTGTAAGCGAGCGTCCGCAGCTGCTGCTTCTGTGATTCTGCCTTGAGCCTTGAGGGATTCGCGTAGACCTGTAAGGGCCCATAGATTCTCGCGGTTGCGCTCAAGATCTTCGCGGTAGGCAGCTTCGCTTTCTGCATAGCGACCATCGGCCATCATGAGTGCACCCAGCGCGTGGCGCACAGGCAACATCCACCCTGGTGGCTCGTCGTACACCAACGCATCTTCGCCTGCGATTGCCTCGCGAAGAATCGCGTAGGCCTCGTCGCGAGAACCCTCTCGGAACAGAAGTTCACCCTCGATCATCGCACGGGCGATGGGTAACACGTCGCTGAGCTTGTTCTGGAACACGTACCAGTCTTCTGGGACTTCAGATACGCGGCGTTCGAACTCTGCTTTCTCGGTTCGGGCCTGCTCTGTGCGACCCAGTGCCGAATACGCGATCGAGCGTGCGTAGGAGCGGACCGCTCGGGACATCAGGCGCCACTCCGGATAGTCGGGTTCTTCGAGGATCTGCTCCCATCGCCCGAAACGGATCAGCACGTGGAACGTGGTGGGCATGATGCCGTCGATCAAGCCTGCGTAAGCACGCAGGGGTTCCTCGGGCATCTCGGCTTCGAGGTCGCGTGCGGCACGAATCGCATCTTCCTCGTGCCCCGACATCATCGACGCGAACGCCATAAAGTGCAGGTTGTGGGCGTAGTACATCGCGTATAGCCCGGGCGATTCCGAGTTGGCGAAGTAGGCACGGTCCGCATTAATCGCATCGATGTTTGATCGCTTTGCATCGGCGTACCGACCGACGCGGATATAGATATGCGAGGGCATGTGTACCAGATGTCCAGACCCAGGAACGAGCGAAACAAGGCGGTCGGCTGCGGGCACGGCGCGGTCGGGGTCGTCCGATGCCTCGACGGCATGGATATAGAAGTGATTCAAGCCAGGGTGTTGCGGGTGTTGTGCGAGCCCTTGTTCGATGACATCAACAATCTCTTCGATGCGTCCCACGGGTGTGCCTTCATTTTTCCAATAGTTCCACGGCTGAAGGTTCATGAGAGATTCGGCATAAAGCGCTGTGATGTCGGGATCGTTTGAGTACTGTTGGTAAACAGATTGCATCGCGTCTGCATAGGCCTTATCAAGGGAAGAGCGATCCTCTGGTGCCGGCCAGCTGTATCGAGCGCTGAGTGCCTCGATCATGGACCGTTCGATGGGTGATGCGTTTTCGACACGACCGATGGCTTGCTGCATCGCGTCCCAAGCGTCTTTCGAGCGCTGTTCGTTCATTTCCGGATCGTTGATGTTGATGCCGTGGCAATAGGCGATGCCCCACCACGGCATCGGCGCTCGCGGATCCAGCTCTGCGGCCTGCTCGTACGAACGGATCGCCTCGTCATGATTGAAACCGAATGTGAGTTTGAGACCATCATCAAAATGGCGTTGTGCAGAGCTCGATGACGTGGTGATATCGCGGGAATGTGTGCCCATGTCGCCGAGCAGCTGATCTCTGGGCTCAACCGATTGGCATCCGGTGATCGTCAGAAACACGCACGTAAGCGTGGTGAAGACTGTCGTGCGATTTCTTTGTGATGCGAGCATGGCTGAGGTTCTCCTGGCGTGATGGAACCGTGATTGAGCAAGGCAGAGCGAGCGAACTTGTTTGAGCGGCGAATCCACGACGGAGTCACGGAGTGCTTCAGAGACCCTTTGATCGGCGACGCTCTTCTGCTCTGGGAGATTACCAAATGTGAGGTGAGGGCATGAAAAAACCTGCGGCTGGCGCAGGTCTGTGTTTGAGACTGAAGATTCCTGTTGGCCTATTCGTCTTCGGCGTACTCGCTCATGAGTTCGTCGATCGCGGCTTCGACCTTTTCGGGTGTCTCATAGGATCCCTGTTCGATCTCATTGCGAATACGGTCTACGAGGTCCATACGGACCGGGCCGCCATTCTTGAGTTCAACGAGATGCTGGATTTGGGACGAGAACTGGACTTCGTCCGAGCCTCGATCGCGTCCTGGTACCCGAGCGGTATCCTCTGCTGACTCGGATCGTCGTCCGGAGGCGGGGGTGACCCGCCCGGTCCGGGCAACCTGACCCGAGGCAAGGGGTGAAAGTTCTGACATCAAACCGGCCTCCTACTCTGTGCGTCTCTTGTGCCCACCACATTGACACACACTACATATTGGATGTATTCCCTTTCGAGGGCCATCGCTTTGAGATGTATCGGAGACGGATTTCGCTGGACTCAAAAGATGAACAGTTCTGGACATTGTGTGTAAGTGTATATCAGAAAGTGTCTTAACGTGAATAACCTAGTCTGGACGCGCGAAAAAAACCTTTCGAGATTCTGATCATGCCTGATTCTGACCATCCCAAGCGGGTTTTTTCTTTGTTCGGGTATTGCGCGATGCTTGCCGATACCACCTTAATATGGGTGTTCACAATCATCGCGGGGCTTATCTCCGGGTCGGTCGTTGGCTGTGGCTCGACTGAAACAACCAGGGACGATCCCCTTTCGCCTTATGTCGAAGAGGCGTCGAGTGTGCTTGCGGTGGACGCTCCGATGGGCGGAGCAAGTGATCCGGCGGCCCGTGGTTGGTCGGTTCTGATTGCCGTGGTCCCGACCAATCGCCCGCGTGATGCCGAGGAAATGCTCGGCACGGTCCAATCGGCAGGGCTCGGTGAGGCGTATCTCGTCGAACGCTCTGGGCGTTCTGCCGTGGTGTACGGCTCGTATGACGATCCTGGCTCAGACGATGCCCAGGCGGGGTTGCAGCGTGTGCGTGAAATGCAGATTGGTGGCATGACTCCATTTGCTGCGGCGATCTTGATCCCGCCTCCGGCTGCGATGGCACAATCCAGTGGGAACGAGTTCGATCTTCGCACGGTGAAAGCTCGGGTTGGCGAGCGCGCGGTCTACACCTTGCAGGTGGCTGTCTACGGGCGGAGTGATTTGGAGAAGGCGACCCCGGAGGATCTCAAGGTGTTCCGAGCCCAGGCCGAGCAAGCCGTGATTGAAATGCGAGCCGACGGGCATGACGCGTTTTTCTATCACGGCCCCAACTCATCGTCGGTGACCATCGGTGTATTCGATGAAGACGATCATGATGGAACAACGGTCCCGCCGGTCGAATCGGTCCGGTTGCGTGTGTTGCGGAAAGAGTTTCCAAACAACCTACTCAATGGCGAAGGCTTGATGGAAACAGTGCGTACCGAGCGGGGCCCGGTGAAGCGGCTGCAAGCGAGCAGGCTGGTCGCGATACCCCAAAAATAGCGGTTTAGGGTGATGAGACGGGGTTTTCTAAGCCCTGGATCCAGATTGGCTCCATATCCACCACGACCCAACCAGAGTCGAGCGTCGGCCTTTGCCAGTCGATGGTCCACTGTGACAACCGGGGAATCGAATCTCCTTGGATGCGCACGGTGGCGAGTGTGCGCGCGACCTGTGAGCCGCGGAGATCGACTCGGATGTCCTTGGTGCCGATTTGGTCGATGTAGCCTTTCGCACGATCACTCAGCGCGATGACGCGGTCGCGGCCTTGGGCATTGGCAAACCGTGCGCGGACGCGGACATCTGGATGCAGAAGAGTTTGAAGCGATTCCGCGTCGCCGGTGCCAGCAGCTTGCAGAAGCAAACCGGTTCGCTCGGTGAGTAGCTCGCGCGGCGTGACGACCGATCGCCCGGCCAAGAGAATTGCCCCGGCCAATACGAAGAACAGTGCGCACGCGGCGATGGCATGTTTGGATTTGTCCATTCGGCGGAGAACAACGAGCGCGAAGATCGCTCCGATGCAGGCGGCTGCTGCTCCGGGAAACCCCGATCCAGTGATCCAAGTCTCAACCCATGGTGTGGCGGGCACGGAAGGAAGGGCGGGTTCGAAGATCTGGGCGAGTGTTGGCATGGCTGATGATTCGCAGTGAGGGGGCGCAAGGGATTGCTTGGTTTGCAGGTTTCGGGCCGAAAACGCCGATATCAGGCGGTCTCGCTGGTGATCAACTGGTGATTCTCTGCGATTCTGGAGGGACCAATGAACGAAGCGAACCCGTTCGATTTTTCGCAATCCGCATTCGGGTCAGGGGGCATGCCAGAAGCATCCCTCGGAGGCTTGCTTGGTGGTGAGAGCGGCATCCCGGCCGACACCTCGATACTCGAACAAAATCTGATCGCTTTGTGCGCCCGGAATGCTGAACTGGCGCAGCGTATTGCGTCGGCAGCGCCCCGGGCGGGGTCGGTGTTTGAAAAGAGCGCCGACGGCGGCATCACCGGAACGCTGGACGGACGCCGCATGGGCAGCAAGCGGCGGGTGTTAGACGAGGCCCGGGCGCTGGCAGAGGGTGTAGATCCTGAATCGTGCGCTGCAGCCTGCGTCGTTGGGTTTGGACTCGGGCATCACATCTGCTCGCTTCAAGAACATCTCGGTATGAAGTCAGTCGTGATTGTGTATGAGCCGGATGTGTCACTGCTCAGATCGGTGTTCGAGCGTGTGGATCACAGCGGATGGTTGGCGCTTGGTCGCTGCATCATCGTGACTGAGGCAAACGATGCAGCAGGGCTTAGCCGACGGATCGAAGGCTTGGAAGGCATCGTTTCACTCGGCGCACAAATCATTGAACATGCACCGAGCAAATCACGGATCGATGACACCGCCGGCATGTTTGGAAGCACAGTGAGCAGCGTTGTTCGCGCCACACGCACCAACATCGTTACAACACTGGTGCATGCGCCGATCACGCTCCGAAACATGTTGATGAATGCGGACCGATACGCGACGAGCGGTGGTATTACAAAGCTGAAAGGCTGCTTGGCTGGTTATCCGGCGGTTACCGTCGCAGCCGGTCCGAGTCTGCAGCGAAACTTGGCGCTTCTCGGCGAGGATGGCGTCCGGGATCGAGTCGTGATCATCGCGGCACAAACGGTGCTTAAACCGATGCTGGCAGCCGGGATCAAGCCACACTTTGTGACCGCGCTCGACCACCACGAGCTCAGCGGACGCTTCTACGAGGGCCTCACGTCTGAAGATGTCGAAGGTGTTCGGCTGGTTGTTGAACCGAAGGCAAACCCGGCGATTTTCGAAAAGTTCCCTGGCGAGATTCTGTGCACCCAAGAAGAAGTGCTCGACAGCTTGATCGGCGACGAACTGACTCGGGAGATCGGCGAACTTCCCGCGGGTGCAACAGTTGCTCATTTGAGTTACTTCCTGGCGCGGTATCTCGGGTGCGATCCGGTCATCATGATCGGGCAAGATCTCGCGTTTACCGATGGGCAGTACTACTCGGCGAATGCAGCGATCCATACTGTTTGGCAAGGGGAACTCAACCCCGATCGGTCGCTAGAAATGCTCGAATGGGAGCGGGTCGCGCGGATGCGTGCGAACCTGCATCGAGTCGCCGGGCAGAACGGCCACGCGCTTTATGCGGATGAACAGATGGTGACGTACCTGGCCCAGTTTGAAACCGAGTTTCAGCGCGACGCGATGGCTGGACTGACGACGATCGATGCAACCGAGGGTGGGGCGAGCAAACAACACACGATCGAAATGACACTCCGGTATGCGCTCGATGTACACGCCAAGCGTGATTACCCGCGGTTACCTGACACGAGTTTGATAACGCGGCCGATGGAATCTGTCCGTGGCCAACTTCGCAGGCATTGGGAAAAGCTCATTGAGCAGACAGAGCAAATCAAGAAAGCGAGCACTCAAACGGGCGAAAAGCTTCGGGAGATTGCTGCCGGTCGAGTTGATATACACCAAGCGAACGAGATTGTTTCCGCGGTTCAGGCAACCGGCGAGCGCGTTCAGGCGATTCAGCCGTGCTTTCAGTTGGTCGAGTTCATCAATCAGTCGGGTGTGCTGAATCGGTTCAAAGCGGATCGCATGATCGGGCTGCGAGAAGGCGGAGATGCGATCGAGCGTCAGCGCAAACAGGCGGAACGTGACGTCACCAACGTCGAGTGGATCGGACACGCGGCAGACGAGTTGCAAAGACAGGTGCGGTTTGCAATCGACGTGCTCGATGGCAAACGCGAAAAGATCACCCGGGACCAGGTTGAAGCTGAATCAATCGCGATCGGGCATGAATCGGTTCGGTCTGAGATTTTTGTGCTTTGTGATCCCTATGTGTCGGGCACAGGATTTAAGCGTGATATAGGTGAGCCGGTTTGGCAAGGGCAAGACGCGCTCGCGTTGACACTTCGTCGTGCGCTTCGTTGTCAAACGGTACGGGGCGTCAGGGTGCTCACGCCAGACGCAGACCGAGTTGGCGCGCTTATCGAGCGAGTTGGGTTCACCGGAAAGGTTGCAGTCGAACAAGTTGATGCAGACAGGTGGTCTGCTCGTGCTCAATCGATCGGGATCGCTCGAGCAAACGCGGGGTCGTGTTGGCGTGGTGGGCTTGGTCAAACAACCATTTTCGACGAGTTGCTTGATCCGAAGACGATCCAGGATGTGATGCAAAAAGCAGAGCTTGACGCGGTCGCGGTCATCGGCGCTGATTGGGCGTTGATTGATCCTGTATTAATCGACGAAGTGGTGCAAAGACATGCTGAGAGCCCTGATCGACACGCGATCACATTTACCCAAGCGGTTCCGGGCTTGAGTGCGTGTGTGCTTGGACGCGAGGCCATCAGCTCGCTGGTCGAACTACAGTCGGCTGGAAGCCCATTGGGGACCATTGGTGGTTTGCTTGGGTATGTTCCAGTCAACACGCAGGCGGATCCAATTGGAACGACGTTGTGTGTTAGTGTGGATCCGATCGTGCGTGACGCAGGCATTCGAGTCGTAGCTGACTCGGCATTTGGTCGACGGATGATCTCAGCCGCGATGGATCGATTAGGTGATCGAGCAGACTCATCGAGCGTTGTGCAATCAACCCGCGCCGTACTCGCGAGTATGCCTGAAGCTCCAGCACAGTCGCTCGTGTTAGATCTGTGTTCCGATCGCACCGCAGGAGGTGTGTTTGGTGCTTGGAAACGCGGAGAAGCCGAGCCGGCCCATCGCACGCCAATGGCTGCCCAGCTGGCGATGGACTTGTTGCACGAGCACGCGGCTTCACGTTCTGATGCTACAGTCACGTTCGATGGACCGGGTGATCCGCTGATGCATCATCAGGCATTGGATCTCGCTGCGTTTTCGAAAGGGCTTGGAATCTCTTGTGTGTCGTTACGAACTGATTTGCTCAGCAGCGGGCAGTCGGACGATGAGATCATTGCGAGCGGAATCGGAGTCCTGTCGGTTGATCTGCTCGCAAGTGACGAAGCAACGTATGCCGCATTGACAGGTGTTGATGCGTATCAGGGCGTGTTTGAAAGAGTCGGAGCGTTGGCAGATGCGCGGGGGCTTGATGCAGGTGGCTTGCGTTCGCCTTGGGTCGTACCTCGAATCACCAAGTGTGACGCGGTGCTCGGTCAGGTCGAAGGGTTTTATGACGCTTGGATTATGACGGTCGGGGCAGCGGTGATCGATCCACAACCTGGTTGGGTGAGCGATCGAGTTCGGCCGCTGCCGGTCCCGAACCGCCATGCTGAGCTCCGAGAGCGGAACACGTTGCGAGTCCGATGCGATGGAGCATTGTGCGATGCGTGGTGGCGCCCTGTTGGTGCTGTGAACGTCATTCAAGATGGACTGTCGGGTGCGACTGCTGCCTGGCGCGCACATATTGCTCATGGAATGCATTCACCGAAACCAGCATCCATGCTGACAGGAGCGTTGCAGTGACCTGTGCAGCAGTTATCTTGGCGCGTGGCGGATCAAAGGGATTGCCTGGTAAAAACACAGCAACAGTCGGGGGTCGGCCTTGCATTGCATGGACCATCGATGCGGCCAAACGTTCTGAGCTTGTAGAACAAGTTTGGGTATCGTCGGATGATCAAGAGGCGATGGTGATCGCTCGAACAATGGGTGTCGGCGTGATCGAACGTCCGTCGGAACTCGCCGGTGATCGGGCGATGGTGGATGAAGCTGCCCGGCATGCGTTCGCCGAGTTTGATCAGACGGTTGACACCGTGGTCATTCTGTATGGAAATGTTCCGATTCGCCCAGATGACTTGATCGATCGTGCGATACGTATGTTGAAACGATCAGGTTGTGATAGTGTTCAGAGTTACGCGTTGGTAGGTAAGCATCACCCATGGTGGACGGCGCGGGTCGACGTGTCCGACGGGCAGGTCCATCCGTGGGAAGGTGATGCACTCAACCACGGCGTCTTTCGGCGGCAGGACTTACCGAGCGCATGTATCCCAGATGGCGGTGTCATCGTTTGCACGGTTGATGCGTTGATGTTGAGGCTTGATGTTGAAGAGGGGCCGCACGCGTTCTTTGGGCGTGACCGACGCGGCGTGATGACTGGCGAAGGAGAAGTGATCGATATCGATACGCGCATCGATCAGATCGTGGCCGACGCATTGCTCCGCGAGCGAGAGGGTGTGTCGATTTGAGAATCGGTGATCGTGAGATCGGTTTGGATCATCCGCCTTATGTGATTGCCGAGATCGGTGTGAATCATGACGGCAAGGTATCGCGTGCGCTGGAACTGACTGAGGCGGCCGCCGATGCCAGAGCGGATGCGGTGAAGCTGCAGTATTTCGAGACGGACCGCTTGATGAGCAAGGCGGCCAAGCTGGCCGCGTATCAGAAGAACGCGGGCGAGACTGATCCAATCGCGATGCTCCGGCGCTTGGAACTGACGCTTAATGAGATGGCGATGGTTGTCGATTGCGCCCACGAACGCGGCATCCACGCGATCGTGACGGTGTTCAGCACGGAGCTGGTCGACGCGGCCGAGACACTCGCGTGGGACGCGTACAAGACGGCGAGTCCGGACATTGTGAACAAACCGTTGCTTGAGCGGCTGGCGCAGACCGGCAAGCCGATGGTGGTGAGCACGGGGGCGAGCACGCTGGATGAGGTGGTGCGTGCGGTCGGATGGTTGGACTCGGTGCGTGATCGATTGGCGGTGTTGCAGTGCGTGAGTTCCTATCCGGCGCCGGACGCGGCGCTTGGTGGGATCCGGGCGATCGCTCAAGTCACGAATCTACCGGTCGGTTATAGCGACCATACGAATGGGCCGGTTGTTCCCAAATGTGCCTCTGCGCTTGGAGCGGTGATACTTGAGAAGCACATCACTTACAGCCGCAGTGCAGTTGGACCAGATCACGCAGCATCGATTCCTCCAGTAGGATTCCGACGCTATGTTGAGATTGCGAAACGACACGGTGGGTTCTCGTCTGTTGCTGACCGCGCGTATCGTGATAAAGTCGGCGAGATCAAATCGGGTAAGTTGCTTAAGCAGTACTATATTGATACTTACCCTGAGCTTGGGGCAGGGCCGGCTTGGGTTTCCGTTTACTCAGCGGCGAGATGGTCAGAATCAAAGCAGGTTTTTGACTGCGAACGCGACGTCCGTACCGTCTCACGTCAATCGGTCGGCAGCGCGCGCGATATCCCCGCCGGGACCGTCATCGGCCCCGAGCATCTGGCCATCAAACGCCCCGGCACCGGAATCCTGGCGTACCGTCTCGATGAGGTCATCGGCAAGACGGCGGCCCGTGATATCGAGGGCGATGTGCCGATCGTGGAAGACGATCTTGTCGGAGGGTTGGCGTGATCGGTGACGGCTGGGCGAGTTCGAAGGATGAACGGGCGCGGGATGCTCGTGCGAGTTCGGAGAACCGTCGCCGCATCGCGGTCGTGACTGGCACCCGGGCTGAGTTCGGGTTGCTGACGCCGGTGATGGAAGCAGTCCGAGATCGTTCTGATTGCGAGTTGCTTGTCATCGCAGCCGGCGCCCATTTGGTGCTGCCGGGGCTGACGTTTCGCGAGGTAAAAGCCAGGTTTGAAGTGGCCGATTCGATTCCTATGCAAACCGCGGGGCGAGTCGGGCGTTGGCATGATGTGGAGTCGCTCGGCAAAGGGATCTCACGATTTGGGCGATCATTCGAGCGGATCCGGCCCGATTGGGTGGTGGTGCTCGGTGATCGTATCGAAGCCTTTGCAGCAGCCAGCGCGGCCAGCATCGGTGGGACAGCGCTCGCACATATTCACGGCGGCGATCGAGCCGAGGGCGTCGCGGACGAAGCGATGCGGCATGCGATCACTAAACTCGCCCACCTACATCTACCTGCGACTCCAACGAGCGCCGAACGAATCCGGAAAATGGGCGAGCCGGATGAATCGATCGAAGTAATCGGCTCGCCGGCTGTTGATGGGTTGGATGTCATCGAACCCCTTGATGACAGGTCGTACGCGGATTTTGGTTCGCCAAAGATCGTGATGTTGCACCACCCTATTGGGCGCGCCGATGAAGTCGAAGAGCACGGCGCGAATCAAGTTCTTGCAGCTATCAAAAGTTCTGATGTGCTGGTACTGCACCCGAACTTTGACCCCGGGCGTGATGGCATCATGCGAGCGCTCATGAATGCGTCCGAGCAGTTTCGTATTGAATCGCACATACCGCGAGCACAGTTTGTTTCGTTGCTCAAGCGGGTAGCTATTGAGGGTGGCGTGTTGGTGGGTAACTCGTCTGCGGGATTGATCGAGGCGGCTGTGGCAGGCTGTCCGAGCGTTGATATCGGTGATCGGCAGCGTGGCCGCGAGCGGGCGGAGGGTTGGACCGAATGGGCGCACGAAGACAGCGACTCAGTGCGAGCTGCCATCGAACGTGTCACAGACTCGGGACGACAAAGAGCACAGCATCCGTACGGTGCGGGAGATGCCGGGGTACAAGCGGCGCGAGCTTTGGCCGAGCGTGATCCCCATCAAGCGGGTTTGCTCCGAAAACAGTGCCGCTACTAAAACGTCGTGCGGTGACCTCCCAGATTCAGGCTAGATCAATGCGTCAACCGGTTCTCGGACGCTCGGTGCTGGCAGTGCCTTCCTAGATAGCCACGCTTAAAAGAGTGCTGACGGTCGAACGCAAGTTGGGCGGTCTTTGCGTCGATGATCCGACGACCGAACGTCCACACGAAGGAGCTTTGGATGCCCGTCACGGAAGAACAGCGTCAAGAGATTGTCGAAAAGGCCATTCGGGAGATTTCGCACATCGCGACACTCCCCGAGGTTACCCTTCGGATTATTGAACTTGTTGAAGATCCCACCAGCACCGCTCAGGACCTGCATGGAGTGATCAGCAACGACCCGGCTCTTTCTAGCCGCATCTTGAAAGTGGTCAACAGTTCGTTCTACGGCTTGCCCGGCCAGATCGCTTCGATCAACCGGGCAATCGTTATGCTTGGGCTGAACGCGGTGAAAAACATCGCGATCGCAGCGTCGCTCGCCAAGCTCTTCCGCGGCGGCGAGTTGACCCCGATGTTCTCAGCCAAAGAACTCTGGAACCACTCAAACGCAACCGCGATCGCGTGCAAACTCATCTCAGACACCCAAGGCATGGGTCTCGGTGATGAAGCGTACTTGGCAGGCTTGATTCATGACATCGGTATCATGGTCGAGATGCAGTACGATCGTTCGAAGCTCATCGAAGCAATCGACAAGACCGGTGCCGGTATTGACGGCATTCCTACGGTCTCGTTGCTCGAGACAGAATCCGAAGTGTTTGGCGCGAACCATCAAGAGTTCGGCCAAGGCTTGTGCTCAAAGTGGAAGTTCCCCGCGCCGTTCGCATCCGCTACCGGTTATCACCACAATCCGATGGCCGCCCCAGCTGAACAGCAGAAACTTGTCGCTGTGGTGCATGCTGCAGACTGTCTCGCGGGACGCATCGAAGGCGGATTCCGACTCGACAATCCATCATGCACCATCCAGAAGGAAGTGCGTGAGATGCTCAAGCTCACCGACGAAAAGATCGAAGAGTTGGTCGAGCGTCTGCAGGAAATGGTCTCCGACGCTGAAAACATGATCTGATCACAATGTGAGGTATTTCTCGGCCGTCTCTTCTTGAGACGGTTTTTTCATGCGCGATTGACAGCTTAAGACATCCGGTCTTTCCAAAAGCTCAGCCGCTCGTTGGCGGTTAGATCGAACCGCAACGGTGTGATGGTGATTCGGCGTTCGAAAAGCTCATGGACATCGGTGCCAGCATCGGTGCCGCGAAAATCGAGTCCATGTCCAGAAGCCCAGTAATAGACATCGCCCGATGGGGATGCTCTTTGCTCGTACTGATCAACCAAAGCGTGTGTATTCATCGGGCAGACGATCGCGGTTGTATCGTCTTTGAGATACTCGGTTGCGGGGATATTGATCGACAATGCTTCGTGGGGACCGGGCAAGCCACCCCGGATGAGCGAATCGATCGTACGCCGAGCTGCGCGAGCGCCTTTGGCAAAGTCGATGTTGTCGCCGTCGAGGTGCAGTGAGACTGCAATCGATGGAACTCCTAAGAACGCAGCTTCAAGGGCCGCAGCGACCGTGCCAGAATAGAGCACATTGATACCACAGTTCGCGCCCGCGTTCATCCCAGAGATCACCAAATCGGGGCGTGAGCCTGCGCCGAATCGATCCGCCCACAAGTTTGTGAGCGCGAGTTTAACGCAATCAGCCGGGCGACCGTCAACCGCGATTGAATCTTGACCATTCAAACTGGTCTTTCGCGTCATGAGTGGTTGATCGAAAGTCACGCCATGCGAAGTGGCGGATTGAACCGTAAGCGGCGCGACGGTGAACACTTCGCCGAGTGGATCAGGCCCGATCAGTGCGTTGTGCAAGGCGGCAATGCCGGGAGCGTAGATTCCGTCGTCGTTTGTCAGCAGAATGCGCATGAGCCCAGCGTAGCGCGCTGGATCGACGGGTTCACGCTTCGATACCGAGCCCTACCCGGAGGGGTCCGAGATGGGCAGCGTAGTTTTCATGCTTTTTGACCGATGATCTATACAGCGGACGACGTACCTGATCGCGTGAAGAGGTTCGCACGGTTCGGTTGGAACTGTGAAAATCAAGAATCGAATCGTCCCATTCGAGTCCAGTCCGATCAAGCACGGGTATCAGCATCGCCTTTGGATCTGCGACCAATTTTTCATACGGCATGTCGATGATCTTGATATCGGGGAGATCATGCCACGCGGCCATCATGCGTTGGTAGTCAGTGAAATATCGACCAAGCCAGTTGAGATCGTGGGTGTGGGGGTGTGGGCGCGAGAAGGATTGGAAGTAGTTCGACAAGCAAGTGTCTTGCGGGTCGCGTTGGCAATGCACGATGGTGCAGCCCGGGAACATCCGAGCAATGAGCGGCACGTAGTAGTAGTTGTAAGGCTGTTTGTCCGTGACCATCCCGGTTCTCGAAACGTTCTCGAAGTATGGCCATGCTTCCTTTGACATCTTTTCGATCACTGATTTAGTGTAGTTTGCGCGTGTGAATGGAAGTGGACGGAAGTGCCCCACGGGAACGGGGTCGACGACAGCTACTTGGCGTGACACTGCGTTCATCTCGCCGCCGGGATGGATATGGTCGAGCTGAGATAGCATCTGTTCAGTGAGCGAAGTTCCAGACCGCATCATTCCTAAAATGAAGATCAGGCCCGAGCCATCCCGCTCGGCGAACGGGATATCACAGCCGGCGCTCCAGCATTCGATGAGCCGATCAACACGACTGGCATGTTCATCGGGATCCCAACCAGGCTTGCTAGTTTCTTTCGAACGTTTATAGCACTGAAACGCATCGTCATATTGCTTTGCCGCCTCGTGTAGCCGGCCGAGGTGCCAGTTGATGGTCACCCTTGCTGCCGGTGTCAATGATGATTTTTCAGCAAGTGGCGTGAGTTCGTCGATCGCATCTTGAGGTGTTCGCCGATCGGGTGCGAGCCGGGCTGCCGCGATCGCGAAGATTGCACGATCGGCTGCCGACAATGCAGTGAAACCGGGGGATGCTCGCATCTGGTCGACGTAGTTTTCTGCTTTTTCCCACCGTGCCAGATCCATGAGGACACTGATCCGCATGCGTTTGGCGGCGAAGTCATTGGGTCGTTTATAGAGGACGCGTTCAAGTTCGGGAAGGGCACGTTCATACTCCCCGCCGCGCTGTAGCGCGAAGGCGTATGACATGCGAAGATCGGGGTGATTCGGGTCAGCTTTCGTCGCGGCGCCGTAAGCTTCGATCGCTTCGGCGTGTCTGCCGAGTTCGGCATTGCAGGCTCCGAGCATCCAAAGGAGCTGCGGGTCACGCGGGAGTTGTTGACGAAGCGTTACAAGTGCGGGCAATGCGGCAGAAAAGCGGCGCTGTTTCATCATGGCGCTTGCTTGGGCAAGTTGCGCCTTGAGGGCGGGGCTGATATTCCGGTTCGGGCGTTTGGCCATGGATCATTATGCCATCAGTTGGGCGCAGGTCGGTGTTGATTCAACATATCGCGCGTGAACATCTTTGTAGTGCCTCCTGTAGATCGCGTCAATCTCTGCTGGCTCGGGGAATGCGTCGCAGAATCCGGGGCATTCAGGTTCAAGCGTCGCAAGGGCCGCGTTGATCAGGTGGGCCAACAAAGATCGAGGGTCTTCCAGTCCAACCGAAACCCTGACCGTGGTGGGCGTGATGCCTGCATCGAACAGGGCTTGGCGGCAGAGCTCGGAGTGGCTGGTGATCGCAGGGCATAGCACGATTGTATTCGGTGTACCCAGCGAAACCTGATGACCAAACACAGGATCGAGATGATCAAAGAACCGTTCGAATGCAACTCGTGAAAACAAATCATCTGCATTGGGGTCTTGATTCGCTTTACCTTCAAAGTCGAATGTAAACAACGGAACTGGCAGCTGAAGGTGCATGCACTTTACACGGATTGGTGCGTTTGGGTGCCCAGGAGCAGCGGAGCAACAAACGTTGATCTGCGGATGTTGTTCGAGAACTTCAGCCAGTGCCAAGGTGCTCGCGGCCTTTTGCAGCATCCGCTGTTCCAGCGTGTGCATCCCGGTCATGACTTCAAACGCTTTGTCTGCATCGAGGAAAGCACCCTTGATGTAGTACACGTTCCAGAACAGTGTTTCATCCCAGTTGAATGTGCGCTCGGTGCCATCCGCGTCGCGGCCTTGGCAAGACGCGTGTTTCGGCATAAACATGCGCTCGTTGCGCCCGATCACGCAGCCCGCGGTGGTTGCGCCGTGCCCCGAGAGATCTTTGGTGTAAGAGTGAATCACAAAGTCGGGGCGTTCAGCCAGGTTTGGACGTTGCAGCGGCCGGTGCAAGAAAGGAGTGCCGACCGTGGAATCGCAGATTACCGTGATGTTTCGCTCGTGAGCAATCTTGCATATCTCTGGTACATCGAGCACGTGCCCATGCGGATTGCACGGAGATTCGAGATAGACATAGATCTGGCGTCCGGCAGCCAAGCGGTCTTTGTATTGCTCAATCGTTGCGTCGAGTGCTTCGCGAAAATCTTCCCCGGTGAAACCATCGAAAAAGCGAACGCCGACATCAAGGTTGGATGGTTTGGCGTACCAATCATGAAGAAGCTGGTACGTGCCGCCATAGACATTGCGAGACGAGAGCACGACATCTTGGTATCCAACGAGGTGACTCAGGGCTGCATCGACAGCAGCCATACCGGAGTTGAAGTTCCAGGCCATGTATTGGTTTGACTCGCTCCCGCATTCGATATCAACGATTTGATTCGCCAAAGCAACCGAAGTTGGATTGAGCAGGCGTGAGTAGATCTCGTGGAGGAGTTCTTTCCCCTGAAACGCGTCGTCGACCCATTCGGCGCAAGCATAAATGTATGTTGCGGTACGGGTGATGACTGGCTTTGCACTCAGCAGTGCCGTGACGTTGTCGAAAATCGGATACGCACCTTTCGCGGCGCGATCTCCGGGTGAATCAACGATGGACTGGTATCCGGCCCGCATCGGGTGCTGGAGTGTGTCGAGAATCTTGGCGAGTTGGAAGCACAGAAAACGCTGGGCGCTGAATCGCTCGATGCGTTGCTGGCGCGGGAGGCCCGCCAGCTCCCGAATGCCAACGTCCCATAGCCCTTGGAGATCGGCCTGCCCCGCATACAAATGCCCCGCAAAGCCAGCCATGCGCTGCCCGAACTCGGTCGTTGGATCGATGCCAAAGTGAGCGAGTTGCTCTTGGACGAGCCCCTCGATGTCGGCTGCCCCCGTGGACTTGCGTCGGGGGGAGATGAGGCGGGCTGATTCAAAGTCAGTCGAAGGGTGGGTGGGCTCGGTGTTCATGGGTCATATATCGGCGAAATTCGGGAGGAATCCCAGTGAAGGAACAGGTTGTGTTTGTCTCCGGCCAAGGCCCGCCCCGCGCTATCCTTTATGAAAGATCTTGCCAGTAGGGGCGAGTCTGAGCAATGAGCGGATAGAGGCGGAGGGAGCCCGTTTTGGATACCAAAGACACGATCCTTGATGCGATCGGGAATACGCCGTTAGTCCGTTTGAACAAGGTTGTGCCCTCTGGCTCGGCCGAGGTCTACGCCAAGTGCGAGTTCATGAACCCGGCTGGATCGATCAAAGATCGCATGGCGTGGTACATCATCGACCGCGCTGAGAAAGATGGCCTGCTCAAGCCGGGCGGGACCATCGTAGAGAACACCTCAGGGAACACCGGCATGGGTGCGGCGATGACCGCGGCTGCCAAAGGCTACAAAGCCGTGTTCACCATGCCCGACAAGATGTCCAAGGAAAAGATCGACGGACTCCGCGCGTTTGGTGCCCAGGTCATCATCACCCCTACTGATGTGCCGGGTGACTCGCCGGACCACTACGTCAATGTCGCGAAGCGCGTAGCTGCCGAGACACCCAACTCGTTCTACCTCGATCAATACCACAACCAGTGGAATATCGAAGCGCACGAGCTTCTCACAGGCAAAGAACTGTTCGAGCAAACCGATGGCGGGCAGATCGACGCAGTCGTCATCGGCACCGGCACCGGGGGAACGGTTTCCGGCGTGGGTCGCTGCTTCAAGAAAAATGGTTCGAAGGCTTCGATCGTTGGTGTCGACCCGTTGGGCTCGGTCCACTACTCGATCTTCCATACGGGTGAGCCAAGCACGCCGTATGTGTACAAGGTTGAGGGTTTGGGCGAAGATATCGTCTGCCGAGCGTTTGACCCCAGTGTTGTTGATGAGATGTACCAAGTCGACGACTACCAGTGCTTCTCTATGGCGCGCCGACTGATCCGCGAAGAGGGGCTCGCCTGCGGCGGTTCCTCTGGCGGCATGGCTCATGTTGCCATCGAAGTCGCCAAGAAGCTCGGGCCAGGAAAGAAAGTTGTCGTTGTCCTGCCCGACAACGCAGGTCGTTATCTGACAAAGTACCTCGACGATGAGTGGATGAAAATGCATGGCTTCATGGAAGCCCCGCGCGGATTGGGCGAGGTGGGCGATCTGATCGATGCTTCAGCGGAAGTCATCACAATTGGTGAAGACCACTCAGTGGGCGACGCGGTGGCGCGAATGCGTGAGCACGGTATCAGCCAGATTCCAGTGACCGACTCATCGGGCAAGCCACTTGGCATGATCCATGAGATCGACATTCTCCGTGGTTTGCAGCAAGCAAGTGTGAGCATGGGCTCGCCGATCAAGGGTATGGAAACGCCGCTCGGCGGGATTCTTCCGCCACAGGCACGGGTCGAAGAGCTCTATGGCATCTTCGGAGCTGACCAGGCTGCGATTATTATGTCCGACGGCAAAATAGCAGGCGTGCTCAGTGAGATCGACCTGATTGAACACCTCGCCAAGCACAACGCCCAGCCTGCGCACGCCTAACAACACGGCTTTGGCCTGGTTCTTGTTTCTTTTCCATACCGACTTTGACGAACTGAGGGACACCCTATGAGCACCAACTCCAATCAAGGCTTTGGCACACGCGCTATTCACGCCGGCCAGTCACCCGACCCGAGCACCGGCGCGATCTGTGTGCCGATCTACCAGACGTCGACGTTCGTGCAGAAGTCGCCGGGCGTCATTGTTGAAGAGTACGACTACTCACGAGCTGCAAACCCGACGCGGAAAGCCTTCGAAGACAACATCGCATCACTCGAGCAAGGCAAGCACGGTCTGGCGTTCTCGTCGGGCGTAGCCGCCACCGGTGTGGTGCTTCACTTGCTCAGCGCCGGCGACCATGTTGTGCTTTGTGACGACGTGTACGGCGGCACCAACCGCTTGTTTCACCGTGTGTTCGCCCAGATGGGCATCGAGATCACCTTGGTCGATATGACCGATCTCGACGCAACCAAGGCAGCCTTCAAGGGCAACACCAAGCTCGTATGGGCTGAGACCCCCACCAACCCCACGCTGAAGATTATCGATATCGAAGCGATATCGAAGCTGTCCAAAGCACACGGCGCTATCTTGGCGGTCGACAACACATTCTGCTCGCCGTATCTGCAGAACCCGCTGACACTCGGTGCAGACATCGTCTGTCACTCGACCACCAAGTACATCGGTGGGCACTCAGATGCCATCGGCGGGGTATTGATCACCAACGACGACGAGCTGTTCAAGAAGATGAAGTTCATCCAGCTGTCCGAGGGTGCCGTGCCCGGTATTCAAGAGTGCTTCCTGTTCTTGCGCTCGACCAAAACGTTGCACGTGCGCATGGAGCGCCACTGCGAAAATGCGATGAAGGTCGCGAGGCATCTCGAGGCGCACCCCAAGGTCGACAAGGTTGTTTACCCGGGTCTCGAGAGTCACCCGCAACACGACATCGCCAAGAAACAAATGCACGGTTTCGGCGGCATGGTCACCATCTATCTCAAGGGCGGCCTGGGCGAATCACGTTCGATGCTCGAGAAAGTCCGAATCTTCGCGCTCGCTGAATCACTCGGCGGCGTCGAGTCTCTCATCGAGCATCCCGCGATTATGACCCACGCTTCGGTGCCGGCTGACCAGCGCGAGAAACTCGGCATCACCGACAACCTGATCCGCTTGAGTGTGGGCATCGAAGACATCGATGACATCATCGCCGATCTGGATCAAGCGATCGGATAACGAAGTGAGACGCTAGATCAGTATCCAGGCAGCGATGCTCACAAGCAGAGCAATCATGCCCAGTGGAATGAGACACCCCGTCCAAGGAAGCGTTTCATCCATCATCATGATGTTTGGCTCGCCGCACTCGGGACAGGCAAAGCCAGGCTTTGCTCCGTGTCCCGTTAAGTCATAGCCACAATCAAGGCAGTTTTCGGGCAGGTAGAACTCCCAACGTTTCATCGCTTAGCAATCCTGTTGTGTCAGCGTGATCACAATGCCCTGGCTCCCCAGAATCGATGACTCGGCAACCTTGATCAGTCTATGAGTTCTCTCTTGTATGGTCTTGAGCCACTGGCAAGTCGGAACTGGCTCGCTCAGATCGGGTATTCGAGGGTACGATTTCAGGCTCGTGGTTTCACGTAACACGTCTTTGGAAACTAGAACTGGAAGTACAAGAACGGCGAGAACGAGCCGGTGATTACGAGCAAGAGAGCGAGCGGAAGTCCTATGAAAACGACCGCCAACCGAAGGGCTGCCGCAATCTTGGTTTCGTCAGAGTCAAGCCTCGGACCGATCGCCCACCAGTGCGGCGCGATGAATGACAACGATCCGATCCCGAGTGCGAGCCACGCTTGATTCGAAGACCCGCTTGCAACTACTTCACTCGTAGCGCTCGGCCAACCTGAGAACATCGATCGAATGTAGCTCCACGCGTCGCCGATCGTCGGAGCGCGGAACAGCACCCAGCCGATCATCACGATGAGCAGCGTGTATACACGTGTGGGGATCAGCCAGAGACCCTTTGCTCGCTCGCGTCGGCCACGGATTCGCTCGAGAATCAGCCAAAAACCGTGATACACACCCCACACGATGAACGTCCAGTTTGCGCCGTGCCAAAGCCCGGTGATGAGGAACACCAGCCCCAAGTTCCGGTAGGTGGCCGCCCGAGTTCCATGCGACCCCCCAAGAGGGATATACAGATAGTCACGGAACCAACGCGAGAGTGTCATATGCCACCGCCGCCAGAACTCAGTCACGCTCGCAGACGAATACGGATGATTGAAGTTCTCTGGGAATCGGAATCCAAAGATTCTCCCAAGCCCGAGCGCCATGTCAGAGTAACCAGAGAAGTCAAAGTAGATCTGGATCGTGTACGCGAGGATACCAACCCAGGCATCTGCGCTTGTAAGCGATGCGTCCGGCGTAAACGCTGCATCCGCGAGTGGGGCGACCGAATCGGCGATGAGTACTTTCTTGCACAAACCAAACGAGAATCGCGTCATACCCACGCAGACATTCTCAAGCGTGAATGCACGCGAACGAATCTGATTGTCAATCTCGCTGTACCGTACGATCGGGCCGGCAATGAGCTGCGGAAAGAGAGATACATAGAGTGCAAAATCAAGCGGATTCCGCATCACCCGAGCATCGCCGCGAGCAACGTCAAAGACATAGCTGTTGGCTTGGAACGTGAAAAACGAGATCCCGATCGGCAGCATGATCGCTGACCATGCTACCGGTGCACCGTCAAGGTGGTTCATCACCGAGCTGAGTTGATCCACAAAGAAGTTGGCGTATTTGAACCAGGCTAATACACCGATGTTGAATAGCACAGAAAGCCCGACGACAGTCTGACGCGCGTTTTTGCTCCCCGAAGCTCGACAACGGTCTGCGAGCAAACCAAAGCACCAGTTTGCTGCGATGCTCCCGGCAAGCCAGCCCAAAAACCAACCGCCACCCCACGTATAAAACAACAAGCTAAACAGAAGTAGTACCGCGTTCTTGCCGGCGCGAGGTGTGACCGCGTAAAGCCCAAGGACCACAGGCAGAAACACGAACAGAAAAGTTTGAGAGGAAAAGACCATCGTGGTTTATCAGGCAGCTGGGTGCTTTTTCTGACACCCCGAACCAGCGACTCCTTGTTCGTTTCATTCAGGAATTGGATTACTCAAGATCGCCCCGGAAGCGCAACAGATTGCAAGATGCGATCTTCACCAGCAGGTGTTTGATCCGTAAAAAAGCCTTGCAGAATCGGCCGGGCTCCCCGCTCTGCAAACTCAAAGTAAACCAAGTCGAAGCTGCGTAAGGCGTCTTGAAGATCGCCAGGCTTGATGGTGTCGGAGTGAACAAATGTCACGTCGGCAAAGAACTGCCGGAGCGTTGGTCGCAGATATGAAGCGATGAACGAGTCGTGCACTATGAGTGTGCGGCCGGGGACAAGCTCGGCACTGTCTGATTGATTGATGTAGCGTGCGGGCTTGTTTTGAGCGCCCGGAGTCTCCGGCGGCCGATCAACGCCCTCAAGCAGTTCGCCGTTATGAAGGAATGCAGTCAGTTCTACACCAGGGCGGATGACCTCGTACCGCTTCCAGTCTTCAGTACGCCCGACCCACCCAGCCAAGCTGCGCAGATCAGATTGGTAGGTGAGCGTGCGGACGTGAGTTACGAAGTCGTCGTCCCAAAGATCAGGATTCGCTGCATCGATCATTGCCCGAGCAAGCAGCATCGACCCGTATGACGAGTGATGCGAACCGGTTGGTTCGTACAGCGCCTCCTCTGCGTTTGGTTTGGCCCGAAAGAAAACGGACCAGGTGTCGAGTCGCTCGGGCAGCCCTGGGCTGGCGAACCAGTTCCGTATCCGCTCGCGTTTGGCCGCATATGGCTGAAGTTGGCGCTCGAGTTCGGGACTGAGTTGCTCTGGATAGATCGAGTTTTTATCCGGCGCGGGAACCAGTACAAGTCGCGCTTTCCAGGATGGGTTTTCGCCGGCGGCCTCTGCTTTAGAAATCGCGAACGTGATCTCGTCGTCGGTGCCAGACATCCCGCCAAGTTCCTGCAACAGGAACAGCCAGCCATCTCGACCAAGCCCGACTTGCTCATTTCCATTTGCGCCTAGCAGTTGTTCTTTGAGCAATCGTGTTTCCAGATCAAGCTTGAGCTGGAGGAGATCGCCGCGGAAAGGGATCCGATCGTTGATAGCAAGATTGACTTGTTGCCATAAAACTGAATCGAAGAAATCGGCGGGCTTGCTCGGGCGAGGCCAGCCCGCGGGCTCTCTTTTCTCAGCGTTTCGTATAAACGACAACGAATCGCGCGACCAAAACACGGACCCGAGCAGGGGCGCAGCCATCATGATCAACGCAGCAGTGCCAGAGATGATGTGCGATCGATTCATAAGCTACCGAAGATTCTACAGCCCTTGGCGAGTTGGGTTGGCAACGGTGTTATCGCGTCCGAGTACCAAGATATCCGCGATCTCAATCGCCTCTTGAAAACTCTCCTGCGCCTTTTCGCGGCTCCAGCAGGTCGGCAGCACCTTGCCTTGATCGAGATGATCCTGCGTGGGGATGGCGTCGCCGCAGATCAATATGGTCCTGGAGGGTTCGGCCAGCAGCAATCCGCAGAGGCCTTGCGTCACACCCGGCAGCGGGAAGAGATCCACGCCCGGCGCCAGCGAGTCAGGGGCAGCGTGGCAGCGAGACAGGATCGCAACATCACTCCGCACAATCTCAAGCATCGCCTTCTGATCGTCGTCCATTTCTTCGCCGGCATTGGCGACATCTTCAGCGGTCTGGGCCAGGCGTTGCAGCGAATGAGCCATCGGAACGCCGACGGTTTCTCGTTCTGCTTCAGACACCAGCCATTCCGCTTGATCAAACATCTCGAGTGCCCGGCGGCACTCGGGGCTGAAACTCGTCAAGAACACATGAGTGACGTCGTTCGGCGAGAGATTGACACGCTCGCTGAGACGGGCTTTCAAAGCAGGAGCAGGCAGGCCAGGGTCTACCAAGATTACCGCGTCGCCGGCCCGTACGAGCGTGGTGGTGCTGTGTCCGGTGCGGGTAGGTTGCCGCTCGCTCCAGATGGAGTTGGTCGAGAGGGCACCGATCGAGATAACGCGTGTGTCCATGGGCGGGGATCGTACGGCCAGGGCGCGGTCGGTGTGTTCGGATTTCTGAACGGTGGGCGGATTCGTCCCAAGTGTTTGTTAAGACGAAAGAAACTGGTAAGTGTATCTTTAACAGAAAGATACGATCATTTCGGAGTCTCCCGTCTGGCACGGAGGCCGCACGGAGTTACCCCTTGCGAGGCTCGTTATGATCGCGTTGCACACTGAACAAGTTCACCATGTGGGCTTTGACTCCGACGGATTGCCCGCTGGCCGGACTCCCGTGCCGGGTCCCGGGACACGTGTCCTCAAGATGGACACGCATTGCCACTCGCGTGCTTCGAGCAAGCCTGTCATCGCCGCCGCCGGACTGATCGGGTGCCCCGAGTCATTTTTCAGAACCCGAGCGCGTCTATGACCAAGCCAAAGCACGCGGCATGGACCTGGTCACCATTACCGACCATGACACCATCGATGGCGCAATGGAACTGGTCGATCGAAAGTTTCAAGACTTTATCGTCGGCCAAGAAGTCTCGGTCCACTTTCCCGAGGACCGTTGCCTGCTGCATGTCTTGGTGTGGGGTTTGACACCCGAGTTGCACGATGAAATCCGTACTGATGGGCTGCGCAATGATGTGTACGCCTTTGCCAACTGGCTAAAGCAGCACAACCTTCCCCACTCCTTTGCGCACCCGCTCTACGTCCAAAATGGACGTCTGACCCGTTGGCACATCGAGCGGGCAGTGCTGCTATTTCAGAACTTTGAAACAATCAATGGTGCGCACGGCAACACGCTGAACAGAACGATCGGGCGATATCTCGATACGCTGACGCCCGCGAAGACCCAAGAGATCGTCACCCGCCACGGGATGAAACCAGTTTGGCCCCGTGTGTGGGAAAAGTCACGCACCGGCGGCTCCGACGATCACGCGCTGCTCAATGTCGGACGCACTTGGACCTGCATCGAGGCCGGCAAAGAAGAAATCGTGTCGGCCGACGATTTTGTCCAACGGATCGGCCAAGGTATGGGCACCGCGGGCGGGCAGGGGGGGCACGCCGTGTTGTTGGCACACCAGATCTCAACAGTCGGAGCGAACCATTTCGCGAAAGAGCATTTCAAGCGCTGCTCGCCCACCGGGCGGTACGTGAGTGCCAAGTTCCTGCGGTTCTTCGGCGTGGAAGCCGAGGCACCCAGCAAGAAGCGGGTGCTGGCGTATCGGGCGGCGCGCAAAATCTGGCTCGGCAAAAAAGCCAGCAAGCCCTCGCCCGTTTTGAAGGCGATCCAAACAGAGTTCAAGCCTCTGTTGGAAAAGTATCCAAATCTCAAGGAGCGTTTAGATCCCGACGCCTGGCTAGATGGAACGCCAGCCAGTCAGCACGAGGAGATGGCCGAGTTTGTGGGAGAGCTGATTCAGACGCTGGGTCGCGCCATGGAATCGTCAGCCACCAAAGCGATCGACAAGAAAGATGCATCGAAAATTCTGGAGCACATCACCGGGTATCTTGTCCTGCAGGCTGCCCAGCTGCCTTACATTATCAGTCTGTTTTGTAAGAACAAGGAGCGTCGATTCGTGGATCAGTTCCAACAAGAAACCGGTTCCCAGGACCCAAGCGAGCATCACCGCCCGCTGCGAGTCATGAAGTTCACAGACACGCTCGCGGATGTGAACGGTGTTTGCCGCTTTATCCAGAACGCCGCCCGCCGAGCGCACGACACGGGGCGCGACCTGACCGTGGTGACTTCGACGCGCCTTGATATCCCGGTCAAGGACCTGCCCAACATCAAGAACTTCGATCCGGTCTTTGCCACCAAGATGCCCAAGTACGACGACCTCGAGATCGCACTGCCGCCGATCTTGAAGATGCTCCGATACGCCGACCAGGTACGCCCTGACGTAGTTCACATCTCAACGCCTGGTTCTGTGGGATGCGTCGGAATGCTCGCCGCCAAGCTCCTTCGTGTCCCGGTCGTTGGCGTGTACCACACAGACTTTCCTGCGTACGTAGACCGCTTATTCGATGATCGAGCGGCGACAGCTACATGCGAAAAATTCATGGGTGCTTTTTATAAGCCATTCAAAGCGGTGTTTACACGTTCAGCGGACTACGCCGAATCGTTGAGTGCACTTGGCCTGCAGGATGATGCAATCGTTCGGCTTAAAGCCGGCTACGACGATCGTCACTTTTCTCCGGCCTTTCGTGATACCTCGATTTGGAGCCAGCACGGGATAAGCCCGAGTTCGACTAAAGTTTTGTTCTGTGGCCGGGTAAGTGTAGAGAAAAACCTTCCGAATCTCACCGCCATCTGGTCGGGCATTCGAAAGCAATGCTCCGAGCGCGGCGTAGAGGTAGATCTGATCATCATCGGGGACGGCCCGTATCGCAAAACAATGGAACGTGAACTCGGCGGCAACGGAGCACACTTCCTTGGATTCCGCCACGGAGAAGAGCTCTCGAAGCTCTACGCCTCTTGCGATCTGTTCGCGTTTCCATCAACAACGGATACGCTCGGCCAAGTCGTGATGGAGTCACAGGCGTCTGGCATGCCAGTGCTGGTCACAGACATTGGTGGCCCGCAAGAAGTTGTCCAAGATAGAACTACCGGGTACGTGCTGCCCGCTGAAGATCTCACCCGTTGGACACAAGCAGTTGTCGGTCTTGCATGCGATCACACCACGCGTCACTCAATGGGCGAAGCCGCGGTTGGATTCATGAAATCTATGACATTCTCTGAGAGCTTCGAGCACTATTGGCAGGTTCATCAAGGTATCTATGACCAGTTTGGCGTCGCTGAGTCAAGCACGAAAGAACCAGCCGTAGCCAACTAAGCTCCTGTTCTAGATGCCTCCTTACCAATGAAAAACAGCCCGATGGATCAATCCATCGGGCTGTTTTCAATCAATATAGGACCGGTTTTTCAAGCCGCGCGGCGCGTACGGCGAGCGGTAGTGGTCTTTGACCGACCGATGCGCCCGACGACAGCTTTGTTGGTGCTGTTCTTGCGAGCAACGGGTTTACGAGCGGTTGTCTTGCGTGCGACGGTGCGCTTCGCGGTTGACTTCCGAGCAGTGGTTTTGCGTGCGGCAGGCTTGCGAGTCGCCGTCTTGCGTGCGGTTGTCCGCTTGGCAGTGGTCTTGCGAGCCGTAGTGGTCTTCTTGGTAGTGGTGCGCTTGGCTGCTGGCTTGCGGGCAGTGGTTGCCTTGCGAGCAGTGGTCTTGCGTCCGGTGGTGGTGCGCTTCGCGACTGGCTTCTTGGTAGCGGTCTTGCGAGTCGTGGTGCGCTTGGCCGCGGGCTTCTTGGCAACAGTCTTCTTCGCTGTCGTCTTGCGGGCCGTGGTGGTGCGCTTCACTGCTGGCTTCTTAGCAACAGTCTTTTTTCCGGTGGTCTTGCGAGCGGCAGGCTTACGTGTGGTGGTTGCCTTCCGCCCGGTGGTTTTGCGTGCCGTGGAACGCTTGGCGACTGGCTTCTTGGTAGCGGTCTTGCGAGTCGTGGTGCGCTTCGATGCAGGCTTCTTGGCAACAGTTTTCTTCGAAATGGTCTTGCGTGCTGTGGTGGTGCGCTTTGCAGCAGGCTTTTTGGCAAGTGTCTTTTTGGCGGTGGTCTTGCGTGCAGTGGTCTTCTTCGCCGTGGTTTTCTTAGCTGCTGGTTTCTTGGTCGCCGATTTACGGCTCGCGGGTTTTGAAGCTTTCCGAGCCGTCGTTTTCTTGGCTGGGGTTCGCTTCGCTGTTGTCTTACGGGCGGTGTGCCTCGTGGTGCGGGTCGCCATGACGATGTCTCCATGCCGGCAGTCATCTTGACCCGGCGTAGTTCAAATGAAGGTCCGGTTCGCGTCATGCGTTCCTCGCCCAATGTGCGGGACACGCGTCCCGACCGGCAGCAGAGTCCTTTCTGCGCCGCGCCGTACAAATCGACAAGTCCGCGATGAGATATCAACACGGGATGCGAAGTTTCGACTGAAGACCATCAAATTGTGTTCGGGTGGTACCGATTGCGCAAAGACCGCGCGGCAATCAAGGGCTTGCGGGCTCGGGCAACACCACTTGGCGTCGTGTTTGCTCAGCATCCCAAGTCGCTGCCTTGTCGGGGTCGTTCGCAAACCGCCACATGTCAGCGGCCCGCATTGCGAGCACCGGGCTATGAGCTCCAAGCGTGGCGGCGGTTTCCATCGCGACCGCTGCATCGGAGACTCGCTGGGCCCGATACAAAGTCACAGCAAGGTCATGAAACAGGATCGGCTGTTGCGATTCTTGTGCGGCGGCCTCGATGGCCGCCATGCCCTGGTTCGTGAGTTCAGGGTCTTGCATGGATCGCCCGAGATTCGCCATTGTTTGGCCGATCTGTGCCTGCTCGAATGGTTGCGTGGCGATTTCAGACGCCTGCCGATAGAGCTCAATCGCACGGTCGGTTTCGTTAAGCCGCATCAGCAACCCCGCGGCGCGGTTCAGACCGTTGGTTGATCGCTGAACAGCCTTCATGTCGAGCGCGGTTTCAATCCGCTCGAGTGCGAGCGGCCCATCCCCGAAGGTGCCCGCGACTTCGGCCGCCGCAAACCAAACACCCGGGTGGGCGTTCTTTGCCTTGGTCGCCCGATCTACAAGGTCTAGGGCGAGTTCGGCATTGCCCGTGCGCATTGCCATACCGGAGAGATCGGCAAGCCAGCCCGCTGCCGACTTGTCATTCTTCTCTGCGAGCTCGGCGACGGCTTCGATGCCTTGGCCCGCAATATCCTGCCGACCCGTCCGGTTGTAGTAAGAAAGATTCGAGAAGCGGAATCCCACGTCGCCTTTGTATTGCTCAAAGACCTCGTCGAACAGCGGTCGTCCGGCTTCGGGGTTTTCGGTTTCGGATGCACGCCGAATGGCAAGATCAAGCCTGATCGGATGTAGGTCTGGATGAAGCTCCAAGGTACGAACGTAGATAGCTTCGATTTCATCGTCGGCAAGACCTTGAGCTTGACGCAGGCGCACAAGCTGGGCGATCAACGACGGGCCGGGGTTGCCTTGTTCGATAACGAGTTCAAGTTGGTCGGCTGCTTCACCGGTTCGGCCAAGCAGCGCGAGGTAATACGCCCGCCACGTGCGGTAATCCGCATTCAGCGACCAACCCAGACCGCCTTGCTCAAACGAATCAGCTTCATCGAGCCACGCCAGGGCTTGCTCAGCCTTTGATCGATACGCCGGAGAGAGCGCAAACTCAGTCCGGGCGGTGGCGCCTGCCGGGATCACCGCGCTGGCATAGGCGATATCCACACGCCAGCGGTTGTACCGGGCATTGGCGCCCCAAACAACAACCGCAACCAATCCCAGCACCACCAACGCGAACAGGCCGCCGGCCGGACGCACTTTCCCTTTCTGCTTGAGTATCAATCGATAGATCCGAACGTGCGGGCGAGCGATGAGCCACCATCCATTCAAGATCACGTACGTCGCTATGGCAGCCAAACCGCCGGCAAGCAGCAGTGCGATCTGATCGAGCATGCCACGGAATGCGAAGAAGCACGCGATGAACACGCCTGCAGCGGCGATTTCCCCGGGCCATGTCATGTCGTAGCGCCGGTTCTCTTTGGCTTTGGTCTTCTGGTGATTCTCTTTATCGCGGACTCTGGCGCCGATCGCGGGTGCGCCCAATCCGAGATAGAGCGCATCACTCGGGCACGCCGACACGCAGTCCATGCATTTCATGCAGCCGGGATCGACCACCATCCCGAAGTTCCGAACCTCATCTGACACACGAACGTTGGAAGTGCACACGCTGGTGCAGTGCCCGCAATGCATACACGCGTCAGTCACACGGATGCGGACCGGGGCGATCTTCTCAGCTGGCGCAAAGAGCCCGCCGTATGGGCATGCGTAGGTGCAAAATCCCTTTGCGCCAAGAAAGTACACCGTCACGAAACCGCAGATGAGCAAGAATGGAATCGCGACCCAGGGATTGCCAAACGTTGCCCAGAAGTCTTCAACGACCATCTCGGTCTGCCACATGTTGATCGGCTGAACAGGCTTGAGCCACGCTGGCCAATCGATCTCAGCAGCTCTGAATGCCGGCTGGAGCGCCAACCGTTTGAACGTCGGCCAGATAAACATGTAGGTGCCCATCGCCAATGGCACAAAGACCAATAAGCGGGAGCGGAACGGTTTCGGGCGGATGCCCGCTTTGTTCATTAGCCAGGCGCAAGCGTCTTGCAATGCGACAACGTGGCAGAGCCAGCCGCAGAAGAACCGCCCAAACACCATCGTCGAGAGGATGGCCAGCGCGAACAAGATCGCACCAGCATTGATCACTCCGGTCTCGAGTGTCAGCATGGATTCGGACGGCTCGACCGGCGAAATCGTCGAACCCATGATCAACCACTGGATGATGTGGGCGACGATGAGCAGGTTCACGACCAACAAAAGCGCGGCCCGCCACTTGCCGGTGCGGGTCGACCCCATCTTGGGTGCCTTCTTGGCATCGATGACGGGGAGCGAGACGGTCTTTGGGCGATCAGGGGTGTCGGCTGGCATTGCTACCACTGTACCCGAGCCAGGCCCTCGTCCGAACGACTTCTGAAAGCTGCTGGACGCATCGGAGGATTCAGCCGAGATCTACCATCGTGCGAGGGAAACCGGAGCTCTGAGAGAACATGCCAAATATGCCTATCACCGAAAACAGCAATCCCTTGAGCCCAACGCCCGAGAACCAGTCGGGTGGTTGGACCCCCGAGTCATGGGTCGGGCTGTCTTCGCCCGCTGCGGATCAATACAGCTACGCTGACCCGGGGGCGCTCGATCGCGCGCGCGCTCGTTTGGCTGAACTTCCGCCGCTAGTGACCAGCTGGGAGATCGAGAAGCTCAAAGCTCAGATTGCCGAGGCGCAGCAAGGAAAGCGGTTCATCTTGCAAGGCGGCGACTGCGCTGAGACCCTCGCCGATTGCCGGCCAGAGTCCATTGCCAACAAGCTCAAGATCCTGCTCCAAATGTCCCTTGTCATGATCCACGGCCTGCGTCAGCCGGTGACCCGCGTCGGCCGCTTTGCCGGGCAATACGCCAAGCCGCGGTCGAGCCCTACTGAGCCGGGCGAGTTCAACGGCTCGACGATTGACCTGCCGTCCTACTTCGGTGATCTCATCAACCAGGCCGAGTTCACCCCCGATTCACGCACGCCCAATCCGGACTTGCTCGTCCAGGGCTATCAGCACGCAGCAATGACGCTCAACTTCATCCGTTCGTTGCTTGACGGAGGCTTCGCCGACCTGCAGCATCCAGAAAACTGGGACCTGTCGTTCTTCCACAACGCCGATCTTTCGCAGACGCGAAAGACCCAGTACGAGCACATGTCGCGTACGCTCGCGGACGGCCTGGCATTCATGCAGAATCTCGGCGAGCAGAAGCTCGAAGATTCGCATCGCGTCGACTTCTACACCAGCCACGAGGGGTTGAACCTTCACTACGAAGCAGCCCAAACGCGCACCGTGCCACGCCGCGAGGGGTACTACGACCTGACGACCCACCTGCCTTGGATCGGAGAGCGGACGCGCCAGCTCGACGGGCCGCACATCGAGTTCTTCCGGGGCATCCGCAACCCCATCGGCGTCAAGGTCGGCCCGACCATCGACCCTGATGATCTCATCCGTTTGATCGATACGCTCAACCCCGCCGATGAGCCCGGCAAGCTGATTCTGATCGCGCGCATGGGCGTCGGTAAAGTCGCCGACGCGCTTCCGGCCATCCTTGACCGCGTTAAAACCGAACAGCGGACCGTGCTCTGGATGTCCGACCCCATGCACGGCAACGGTATCAAGACCGCAGCCGGCATCAAGACCCGCTCGTTCGACGACATCCTCAGCGAGCTCGAACAAACCGTCGATGCACACAAGAACGCCGGCACCGTCCTCGGCGGCGTGCACTTCGAACTGACCGGCGAAGACGTCACCGAATGCATCGGCGGCGCCGCCGGCGTCGGCGAGCACGACCTGACCCGCAACTACGCCAGCCCTTGCGACCCGAGGCTGAACTACCAGCAATCACTCGAACTCGCGTTCCTGCTGGCTGGGGCGATGGGGCGGGGCTAGCGATACTTTTGTTCTACCAAGAACAGGTGGTGTTGGCACTTGTTGCGGTGTCAACGCGTTGATGATCTATGTAGACATCGTGGCATGAACGATTTTTCGATTGACGCAACTCCGCGAATGAACAGCATGCATCGGAGAGGAGGTGTCCGATGATCTTTGCTGCACTGCTGTCGCTGAATGTTTGTCTGTCCGGGGGGACCACGGAGGTTTTCTACGACGACACGTTCGTGATGAACCGTTTCCACGTCATTTACCAAGATCCACCGGTGTTTACCGACCCGGATCACACCTGGACAGCCGCCAGGCTGGTCGGTCCGTACTACGGCAGCGTAAACGAGCGGCTGCTGCAAACTTATCTCACAGTTGGACCAACCAACACCACCGGCACTGTTGTGCTTCGCCGCAATGGCTGGACGATTCGTGGCGATGAGCAGTCCGCGACCGACACCATCAGCTTGAGTGCCGATCTGCTCAATGGCAGTGATCTCGTCTATTCATGGCTGACCATCGGACTGATCCAGGGTTCTAACTTGTTCGTGCCTGATCCTTTGACTGGGCCTGTGTATCTCCGCCATTCTTCGGGAGTTCCTTGGACGGTTGCTTGGGTGAGTACCGGCGACATCGAGTTCAGTGATTTCTACTGCTTCAACAATCCGGGTGCTGTTCTGGACTTTGGGCCGGGCTCGAAGATCATCAAGCTTGGGTTGTTCCATCACGTTGATACCGGAGCCAGCTCATCGCGAGCGATAATCGCCCAGTTTGATTCAGTCGAGTTTGTCGTTACGACGAACCCTTAAGATTCAAGCTGCGGCAATACCTCGCGTACATCGCCTCCAGCGACGCCGGGATCACCCGCACCTGACCCACCACACTCATGAAGTTTGTGTCCCCGCCCCACCGCGGCACCAGGTGCACGTGCAGGTGGCTCGGCACACCCGCGCCGGCGGCTCGTCCCTGATTCACCCCGATGTTGATCCCCTGCGGCTCGAGCGTCCGCTGCATCAGGTCGGCCGCCCGATCGACCAGCCGCCACAGCGCGGCCCGCTGTGATTCGTCATAGTCGAGCAACGCCGGTCGCGCCTCGCCCAGCGCGACTAACAAATGCCCGTTCGAGTACGGGTACTTGTTAAGCAAGATCATGCCGATTTCGTCGCGCACGATGACATGGTTGCGTGCGTCGTGCTCGGGGTGATTCCAATAGTCCGCGAGGAAGCTGGCCGACTCGGTTTTGGGTGCGCCGGTGGTCTTTGCTTTGCCCGGCGGGTTCTCGGACGCACCGAGGTCTTCGAGGTATGGCAGGCGCCACGGGGCCCAGATCGCGTCTGGCCCGTAGGGCAGTTGCTCGTTCGATTCGGGTGTGTTGTTGCTCACAGTCTGAGTGTATCGTGCGGATAAATTGGTCGATAGCTCCATCTGGAGCAACCATGCCGCAAACCATTGCCGACATCATGACCCAGCCGACCGTGACGATCGATATGGACACCTCGATGGGTGAGGTGCAGGCGATCTTTGAGCAACACTGCTTCCACCACCTCATCGTGGTTGGTGACGAAGGTCGTTGCGTCGGAGTGATCTCAGACCGCGACTTGTTTAAAACGGTTTCGCCGTTCATCGGAAAGATGGCCGAGCGTTCCAGCGATATCAACTCGCTCAAGCGCAAAGCGCATCAGGTCATGAGTCGTTCGTTGATTACGGTCCGTTCGAACACGCTGCTCCGGTCTGCCGCCCGGGTCATGCTCGATCGTAATATCTCATGCGTGCCCGTCGTCGACGAGGACATGCGCTGTTTAGGTATTGTCACCATTCGCGATATCGTCCGTTGGGCGATCGATCAAATGGAGTGCGACTCGACCCACTTTGATCAAGATCAGCCTGACCCACGCAAAGCTGCCTGAGCGAATCGGATCATCGTGATTGCGAGACTCATGCCGCGACCCGGGGCGAAACTCCGCCAACGATCTGGGGCATGGTGCGATTTAGCAGGACTATTCTGCTATCATGCAAAATCTGAACCATAAAATCGGCGTGGCCGTCTAAGCCCGTCGGGGAGGCTTTGCACATGTTCGATTCCGTCACCCTTGCCAGCCGAGGCAACGCCAAAGTCCTCGTCCTCGGACAGTTCTCCGGCGAGAAGCTCGATGCCAACTCGAAGAAACTCGATCCATCCGGCGCGGCAGTGTCAGCTTCAGAACGGACTGAATCGACCGGCGATCTTGGATCCATCGCCGAGGGCTTTCCTGCCAAGGGTCACGATCGCGTCATCGTGGTTGGTTTGGGTAACAAGGACAGTTTTAACGCGGCCCGACTCCGCACCGCTGCCGGCGCTGTGGCTCGAACACTCAGCAAAGTGAAAGCGCCCTCGGCCAACATCGCAGTACATGCAGCGTTGTCCAAGCTTCCCAAGTCAGCCAAGGTCGATATGCACTCCTGCGGCTCGGCAATGGGCGAGGGGCTCGGCATCGCGTCGTGGAACTACGACACGCTCCGCGGCACCGCGACGACCAAGAAAGACCGCACCAAGCTCGGCGTGCACTGCGACGATGCGAAGTTCCGAGGCGGGCTTAGCCGTGGCCTTGGGCTGGCAGAAGGCACCAATATCGCGCGGACTCTTTCCCAGACGCCGCCCAATATCGCAACTCCGATGTGGATCGCCAGCGAAGCGAAAAAAATGGCTCGCAAGACCGGGCTCAAGTGCACGGTGTTCCAAGGCAAGAAACTCGAAGACGAGAAGTTCACCGGGCTGCTCGAAGTCGGCAAAGCCAGCGAGAACAAGCCCTGCATGATCCGCTTGGAGTACACCCCTGCGCGTGGCAAAACCAAAGACCCGATCGTTCTGGTTGGAAAGACCATCACCTATGACTCGGGCGGGCTTTCGATCAAAGTCGGCGGCGGCATGCGCGGCATGAAACGCGACAAAGACGGCGGGTGTGCCATCTTCGGCGCGATGCACAACATCGCCACCGTCATCAAGCCCAACCGACCCGTCGTCGCGCTGCTGATGTGCGCCGAGAACTCGATCTCCGACGAGGCATATCGCCCCGACGACGTCATCGAGTTCCGCAACGGCGTGACCGTCGAGGTCACCAACACCGACGCCGAAGGCAGGCTCGTGCTCGCCGACGGCTTGTGCTGGGCGTGCGACAAGGAATCGCCAGCCGCGATCTTGGACATGGCGACCCTCACCGGCGGCGTGGTCGTCGCGCTGGGCAACACCTACGCCGGCATGTGGTGCGACGACGAGGAACTTCGTCACACACTTGAAGACGCGGCCGACGCGTCCGACGAACGCGTCTGGCGCCTGCCCCACCACCCTGAGTACCGCCAGCTCATGCGCTCGCCCATCGCCGATATTTACAACTCCGCACCCGTACGGGCGGCCCATCCGATTCAAGGCGCAGCATTCCTCTCGTACTTCGTCGAGGATGGCATTCCATGGGCCCACGTCGACATCGCCGGCACCCACGCGACCGACAAAGACTCGGGCCCATACATTCCCGGGCCCACCGGGTTCGGAGCCCGCCTTGTCAGCGAGACCATCGAACGGTTCTGATCGAGATTGCGACCAGTAATCTGCGCGAATCCACAACCCAGAGATAGCCAACCCCGGCGGTCGCGGTCAGAATGCATCCATGCTGACCCCGACCGCCGTTTCGTTGTTGCTTTCCTTCGGTGCTCCCGCTGCGCCAGCGCCCGATGCCCAAGCGTTGCCCTGGTGGCACGATGCTGTGTTCTATGAAATCTTTGTCCGCTCGTTCGCTGACTCGCGCGAGGGACCGCTCGCCAACGACGGCGTCGGCGATATCCGCGGTATGACCGATAAGCTCGATTACCTCAACGACGGCGACCCGAGCACCATCGCCGACCTCGGCATTGACGCAGTATGGCTGATGCCGATCGCCGAATCACCGTCCTACCACGGCTACGACGTGGTCGACTACAAACAGGTCGATCAGGAGTACGGCACGAACGAAGACTTCCGCGCCTTTACCGACGCTGCCCACGAACGCGGCATCCGTGTCATCGTCGATCTGGTCCTGAACCACTCCGCCGACGAACACCCGTGGTTTATCGATGCGGCATCGAGCAAAGACAGCCCGAAGCGAGACTGGTTCACCTGGGCCGACACGCACCCCGGCTATCGCGGGCCTTGGAACCAGAACGTCTGGCACGACCATGCCCAAGACCAATCCGGGCAACTGTACTACGGCTGCTTCTATCACGGCATGCCCGACCTGAACGTCCGAAACGCCGAGCTTACCGCCGAGCTCTACGACATCGCTCGCTTCTGGATCGAGGATATGGGCGTGGATGGCTTCCGCCTCGACGCGATCAAGCACCTTATCGAAAACGGCGCAGACCAAGAAAACACCCAGGAAACCATCGACTGGCTCGAAGACTTCAACGCGTACTGCAAATCGCTCAACCCCGACTTCTTCACCGTCGGCGAGGTCTGGTCGACCACCGATCAGGTCGCGCGGTACATCCCGGATGCCGTCGACACCGCGTTCGAGTTCGACCTTGCCCAAGCGATCATCGACGGCCTGAACACCGGCGACGCAACAAAGATCGCCGAGCGGATCCGGGTGGTCGACAATGCCTACGACACGCCCGTCGCCACCTTCCTGACCAACCACGACCAGTCCCGCCTGATGAGCCAACTCACCGGCGACGCGGCCGAAAAGCAAGCCAAAGCCAAAGCCGCGGCCGCGATCCTGCTGACCCTGCCCGGCGTCCCGTTCATCTACTACGGCGAAGAGATCGGCCACACCGGCGGCAAGCCCGACCCCAACATCCGCACCCCCATGCAATGGGACGCGAGCGGCGAGGCGTTCTCCGCCGCCGAACCCTGGCGTGCGACGCAGCCGGACGCGATCGACGTCAACGCCGCAACGCAGTGGTACGCGAGTGATTCGCTGATGTCTTGGTATCGACGACTGATCTCGCTGCGCGATGCGCATGCGTCGCTGCGCACCGGCGATGTGATCCCGCTCGCGACGACCAATGACGCGGTGCTCGCGTTCTTCCGACGCGACGAGACGGGCGATCAGATCCTCGTGCTCGTCAACACAGGCGAAGACCCTGTCGGATGGGTCGGTGTTCCGCTCGACCGCCCGGTGCAGAGCCGACGGGCACGCGACATCAGCGGTAACCACCGACCGATCGGCAGTGTGAGCGACGACCGTTCAACATTCCGCAGCGGCGGGATCCGTGGGCACGAGGTCTTTATGATCCAACTCGACCGCTCCGAGTAATCACTCTTCGGCCGCGCATTCCTTCAGCGCCTCAATTGGCACGATCCGCGTCGCCGCCATGTTCGTCGCCCGCAGATTCACCCGCGGCGCGGCCCCCGCTTCGTACGCCTCCAGCCACCGGCTTGCGCACACGCACCAGCGGTCACCCGGCTTCAAACCCGGAAACCGCCATTCGGGCCTGGGCGTGCTCAGGTCGTTGCCGCGGGACTTCGAAAACGCCAAGAACTCAGCCGTCATGACTGAGCAGACCGTGTGCGACCCGACATCCTCGGGCCCGGTCGAGCAGCAGCCGTCGCGGTAGAACCCGGTCACCGGGTCCTTCGAGCATGTCTCGAGCGCTCCGCCGAGCACGTTGCGTTCCCCGGCCGACTTATCCGATGCGGTGGCGATCATGCCGAATCATTGACGCAGCACGAGTCCGACGCGGGATCCGACACACAACAACCTTTCACAGGAAGCGCTACGTCGGGCGCAGTAGAGCTGCAACATGCACTCGCAGCGGTAGGTGCCGCCGTGCTACAGCAGGACGCGGCTGCGCCAGGCGCAGAAAGCTTTGCCCAATACCGCGTTGAAACTGCCCAGAGAAGCCCGGCCGAGATCGCACCGGCGCCCATCGACTGCGCCAGCCCCCATGCGCCGCCGCCGTGGGCGTGCGACTCGCCGCGTGTTGCGAGTGTGATCATGTCAGAGAAAAAAGCATCGAAGACAACACCCGCGCCCAATGCGACCGCCGAGATGGTCAGGATGTAAACGATCAATGAGCGCACGCCGAGGTCTTTGATCACCCAGCTCATCGTTGCGACATTCGTTGCAGGCCCGGCGAGAAGCAATACGATCGCGGCGCCCGGCGAGAGTCCCGCAGCCACCAAAGACCACGCCAGCGGAGTCGAGCTTGTCGCGCAGATATAAAGAGGCACGCCGACAAACAACATCGCGATCTTCGGCCACACGCCCGTGCCGACGTTCTCCGCGATCCAACCCGTCGGAAGCGCCGCGCTGATGAGCGCAGCCATGAGCAGTCCGACCGTCAGCCACGGCGCGAGGTCTCGAAGCATCGTGATGAATCCGTGATGCCACGCGATCACAAGCCGTTCGCGGATTGATCCGGTCGGTTCGTCGCGGTCCTTCACGGGGGCCGCGGCAGACTTCAGGTTTTCGTCGCCGTCAAGAGCATCGATCGCCGAACCCGCGATGAAACCCGTCATCACCGCGATCACCGGGCGGGCCAGCGCGAACACCGGCCCAAACAGCGCCCACGTCAGCGGGATCGATTCCTCGCCCGTCTGCGGCGTCGAGATCGCGAACGCCGCCGACGCCCCCTTGCCCGCGCCTTGTCGGCGCAGGCTGGCCGCTACCGGAATCACCGAGCATGAGCACAGCGGCATCGGAATGCCCAACAAGCTCGCTTTCCCGACCGCCCCGAAGCCGCGCCCGCCAAGGTGCCGCATAAACCACGCCCGCGGCACAAACGCGTGCACCACCCCCGCCAGTAGCAAACCCACCAGAAGCCACACCCCGGATTCAACGAGAATGTGCCAAAGTTCAGCCAGAAATCGGGAGAGGAAGTCCATGGTGGACTGTATGAACCCGCCGAAGGCCGCACCTTTGCGAAATCGCCATTGCTCCGAGGATCGGAACCTGCGTCCAGAACACGCGATACAGCGAACCCCAGGGGCCGATCCGCCTTCTATCATTCGGCCCAAAGCCCGACCCGGAGTTGCCATGCCGTACACGCTCAAGCCAGACCAGGGGATCACCCCCGATTCCGACAACATCAACTACCTCGACGACCACGTCGACACCGGCGACCGCTGGGTTCTCAACTTCGGACCCCAGCACCCCGCCACCCACACCACGCTGC
>JBGCEB010000020.1:0-69031 GCA_045106075.1 Phycisphaerales bacterium | reverse complement strand
CCCATCTCCCAGAAGTTGTCCTTCATGTTGCCGGGCAGGATGTGGTCGTCGGGCAGGAACTCGCGCCAGAGGTCGCGGGTCTCGAGGTCCGGCGGCAAGCCCTGGCTTTCATCACCTTCAAAGTACGTCGCGTACAGGCGGTCCTTGTCGATGCCCCAGACGGTGACGAGCAGCTCGACCGACCAGGCGATGGCTTCGGCTTTGAAGTAGTCGCCGAACGACCAGTTGCCGAGCATCTCGAAGAAGGTGTGGTGATAGGTGTCCTTGCCGACGTCGTCGAGGTCGTTGTGCTTGCCGCCGGCGCGGATGCACTTCTGGCTGTTGACGGCCCGCTTGATGCCCGCGAGCGGCGAGTCCGGCGGCAGCGTGCCCTGGAAGATCGGCTTGTACTGGTTCATGCCCGCGTTGGCGAAGGTGTCGCGCAGCGAAGGGTCGTTAATCGGGCAGGTGGTCGAAGATGGCACGAAGGCATGGGCCCGTTCTTCGAAAAACTTGATAAACGCGGCTCGGACCTCGGCTGCGTTTGTGCCTGAGGGCTTATCGGAAGCAGTAGGGGACTGGGACATGTTCGGTCGTTCCTCGGGTGACAGCCTGTGCCGATCCGGCGTGAGATCTGCGGGGATGATGGTACGCCCCGGATCATGCGGTTTCGGGCATTCGATGGCTGCTCAATTGGATCTCAAACGACCGAAAATCGCCCCTGATCTCGGAAGCGGGTGGCCGCGAGCGCACTCTGGGGGCAACTTGTATAGAGAGCTATCCGCAGTTGGCCGGTCTGGCCGAATGCGCGGACACCGCCATTGGAGAGATCGGATGCGTCAAAGAACGAGCAACATCGGTGCTGGTCATCGTGCGGGCATGATCGGGTTGATCGCAGTGATCGCGGGTACCGCCTCGGCGGGCATCCGCCGGCATGATGTCGACGACGCGCTCTATCAAGCGCTCGCACAAGAACCTCAGTTCGCAGCGGTCGGGCAAATGCTCATCTCCAATAGCAACGGACAATCGACCTCGTGCACCGGCACGCTCATCAGCGACGAATGGGTGCTCACCGCAGCCCACTGCGTTGATGGTTCTACAACGAGCGTCTCTTGGGCAACGGATAGCGCGTTCGGCTTCGCCGCCGAGATCGTGATCTTCGACGGATGGAATCCGGCGAGCTTCCCCGCGGGCAACGATCTGGCATTGATCCGACTCGCGACACCGATCACCAACATCGAACCTGCACGCATCTTTACCGGCTCCAATGAGCTCGGTTCAGTTGGAACGTCGGTGGGGTATGGACGAGAAGGCACGGGTCTGACCGGTGACATCCCAAACACTGCGGGCACGAAACGGGCCGGTCACAACATGATCGACGCGTTCGGAAATGATCGCGGCTGGAATGCCGACATCCTGATCACCGATTTCGACAACCCTTTGAACCCGAATGATTCGACCTACGGCGATTCATCGCCCCTGGACCTTGAGATCCAAGTTTCACCTGGTGACTCGGGCGGTCCGTTGTTTGTCGAAGACGGCAAGGGGCTGGCTATCGCCGGCGTCACCTCGTTCATCGCGTCTTCGGACGGCAGCCCCAACGCCGATTACGGTGACTACTCGGCCTACACCCGGGTGTCTTCGTACTTGCCCTGGATCTATGACGTCACCGGCGTGCCTTCGCCGGGTGGATTGGCAGTCATTGGCATGGTTGGTGTCGCGTTCGGGCGCCGGCGTCGATAGATGGCGAGGCACCGGGTATCCTCCCAGTGCCGATGGCCAAGAAAACCGCAACCAAGAAGACCTCCAAGCGAACGACAAGAAAGAAAGTCGTCAAAAAGATTCCGCGCGCCGACACAGGAAAGTCGGCGTCATTGCCGGTCCAGCCCCCGATTCCGTTCGATGCGGTGATCGGGCAAGAACGCGCGGTTTCTCAGCTCGGCGCCGCGATGGCATCGGGGCGTTTGCACCACGCATGGATCTTTCATGGGCCCGAAGGCGTGGGGAAGTTCACCGCTGCTCTTTCGTGGGCTGCATTGCTTCTCGATCCGACCGCGGCGATCGGATTGACGGGCGGATTCGGGTGTGATCCCGAGAGCAAGACCCAGCAACTCTTGGCAGCCGGCACGCACCCCGACCTGCATGTGGTTCGCAAGGAGCTCGCTCGATTCTCAACCGATGCAAAGACGCGAGACTCAAAGCTCGCGACGATCCCAAAGGCTGTTGTCGAAAAGCACCTCATCGAGCCTGCATCGGTTGCTCCGGTGATGCGGACCGGGTCGTTGGCTGGCAAGGTGTTCATTGTCGATGAAGCGGAGCTGCTCGATCGGTCTGCCACGAACGCCCCGACTCAAAATGCGATTCTTAAAACGCTCGAAGAACCCGCGCCGGGCACGGTGATCATTTTGGTCACGTCCAGCGAGGATCGATTGCTTCCAACTATTCGAAGCCGGTGCCAGCGCGTTGCGTTCGGCCCGCTCGAAGACCATGCGATGCGTGCATGGTTGGGCACTCGAAGTGACGACATCTCACACGACGAGCGTCTCTGGTTGCTTGGTTCGTCGCAGGGTTCACCCGGCGGATTCCTAGCGTTGCGAGAAGGAAACGCGTACGAGTGGTATCTCGCGGTTGACCCCATGCTCGCCGACGCGGAGCGCGGCGTGCACCCGATCGGTTTGGGTTCGACCATGACCAAGCTCGTCGACGACTGGGCAGGTGCGTGGGTGAAACAGGGTGACAAGGCGGGTGAGAACCGGTCTAAAGATGCAGCCAATCGGGTTGGCGTCCGACGCATGCTCTCGCTTATCGCACAACGAGCTCGTATGGGGCTTACAGATCCGAATCGATCGGAGGCTGCGCTTCGCACAATCGACATGGTGGGGCGGGCGCAGCAAGAACTGAACACAAACGTGCAGATGCGGATGGTGTTTGATCACCTTGCCGCTGGGTTATCCAGCGGGCGATGAGCAGTCTCTAAGAGCGAGCTTTGGTCGTTACGCTTGGAAGCTGATCGCGTTTTGTGGCCGCGATTCAGTTTGTCCTTGTCGTTCTTCTTCCAACCGCTGCATCAGCAACGCCCAGGTCTCACGCTCGAACTCGAGGAGTTCGATGACCTTGCTCAGTTTGGCGATGTCCTTCTCGTGACTCGCATTGACCAGTTCGGTATAGAGGAAGTGGTACAACGCTTTGACGCGATCCGCGATCTCGGGCGATTGGTCTTCTTTGATGGTGCTCGAAAGCTCAAGGATAATGGCCCGGCATTGCGAGAAGCCTGAATAGCTCTGCTCGAAGTTTTGTGACTCCAGCCCGGCGTGGGCTTGATGCGCGAACCGCAAAGCGCCGTCGAGCAGCATCAGCCGCAGCTCCTCTGGGGAGGCGGTCATGACCTTGGAACGCAGGTACGTGGTCGTGGTGTCGTAGGGCGTCGTCATGGCAGAGATATCGGGCCGGGCGTTGGGTGACTTCAGCGTTACCCGATAAGTGAGATCTGAGAAAGTGCGCTGCCTTGACTCTGGAAGCCGGCGATCGCCTGTTCCATGGCCAGGAACTGACGTTGGAGAATCTCCCGCTTGCTGTTGAGGGTCAGCTCAATGGACTCGATTCGATCCTGTTGAAGCTGGATTTGGCTGTCGAGGGATGTCTTTCGATTCTGGAGGATGCCGCCGATGCTGGAGACATAACTATCGGCCAAGTTCTCAAGCTGCGGGATGATCCCCAGCGCCGAAAACTCGATTTCCGCGTCTGGATTCGAAAACACGATGCCGTCGCCGTCGGGGTCATCGTCCCCGGTGTTCGTCACAACATCTCGGCGGGTAAAGAGGTCTTCGACCGCGCCCGGATCGTTTGCATACGCAGTCCTGAACCGCTCGGCATCAAACTCCAGCTGCGATCCTTCACCGACGGTGATGCCGACCTGGCTGAGCCGATCGACGGCACCGGTAAATCCATCATTACCCTGCTGGAGCGATGCGAACAGACGGTTCCGGAGGGTGATCGCGGTACCGTCTCCAAGCAGCGGCCCGCGTTCCAGCGTTTCGTCATTGAATCGCGTTTGAAAGTCAATGCGTTCGATGATCGAGTTGAACGCTGCGACAAAGTCCTGCACCTTGCTTTCGATCGATTCGGTGTCGGTCGTGATCGACAGCGTGACCGGATCGCTAGATGCCTGTGTCAGGTCGATGCTCACGCCGGCGATGACGCCGTCGAGTGTGTTCGAAGAGTTCGAGAGCAGCACGCCGCGGGCGGGGTCGGTGGACCCGTAGAACACGCGCGAATCGTTGCCTTCTTCCAGGGTGGTAAACCCGAGGTCGAATCCGCCGGTATCGACAATGAATCGACCATCGACCCCAGCATCGGCAGCGATCAAGCTAAGCCGGAACGGGTTCGCGCCCGCGCCGTCATTGATAATCGTGGCGTTGGCACCCGGTGCGTTCTCATTGATGGTCCGCACGACATCCTGTAGTGTGTCGTTGGCGTCGAACTCGATCGTGATTTCGAATGAACCATCGATGAAGTTGTCGGCGTCGGTGCCAGACGCGGTGCCTTCGAGGTTCAAGTTGCGGGCAACCGAGCCTGCAGTATCGTTGATTGTCAGTTTGCCGGCACCCGGAACCGCCGATGTATCTTCGATGATGATGCCGTCGCCCGTGTCATTGATCCGTGCGGTGACTTCGATCCCGCCCTCGTCGTTGATCTTGTTGATGATGTCACCGAGCGTCTTGTCCGTGTCGGAGATCGAGATATCCGCCCTATTGCCTTGCGAGTCAACAATCTCGAACGTGCCCGTTCCGATGCCCGAGCCATTACGCAGATTGGCAAGCAGGCTCGAACTGCCGAGGTAGGCAAGCTGCAGATTTTCGCCGTCCGAGACACCGTCGGCGAAGGTGCCATCGATACCCAGTGCGATCGCGGATTGACTTGTGATAACCAAGCTTCCGGATCCGCCCGTATTGTCGGTGATCTTAAGACCGTTGCCGTTTTCGTTGAGGCTTGCAACGACGCGCGGGCCCGAGCCGGTGTCGTTGGCAGCGTCGTTGTTGATAATATCGATGACTTCTTCAATCGTGGTCGCAGCAGATACATCGATGAAGAACCCGCCGCTGCCGTCCGCGGGGACGAAGCCGACAGAACCGTTCGTGCCATCGAGCCCTCGGCCGCCGTTGATGCTCGAAAGCAGCGTGGTGTTCAAGCCGGCGAGAATTCTGTCGCCGTTGATGTCGCCGGTTGCCGTCGCGCTTGTTTCAATGCCGAGATCGGTTGCCGTCGTCGTCGTGGTGTTGCCGATCGTGATGTTTTCAATGTCGATGCTTCGACCTGAACTGTTGGTGATCGCGATGCGGCCGTTCGTTTCATCGATCGATGCCACCACATCGCCAAAGTCCGCATCAGTCAGCGCGTCATTGATCCGGTCGATCACCTGCCCGGTGCTCGATGCGGCACCGCTGGTGGTCGTGAGTTCATCATCAACAAGTTCTTGGATCTCGCCGATCCGGATTCCGACGGTGGTACCGTCAACAACAATGTTGAAGTCGAATACGTTTTCGCCGGTCGCGTCACGAAAGCCGACGCCCCTGCCATCGTTGAGCGTTGAGAGCGCGGTGTTGGTGCCCAGGCCATAGATGTTGTCGCTGGTGACCGTGATCCCGCTGGCACCGCCGACGGATGACAGGCCGAACGAATCAAGGACTTCCGAACCAGACGCATCGTTGAGCGAGTCCACGCCATCGAGCACGATCGAGCCGTTGCTTACGCTTGCGGTGGCGCCAGAGCCAGAGTCGTTGATGGCATCGAGCACTTCGCCGACCGTGGCAACGCGAGACAGGTCGACTTCGGTGCCATTGACCACGATTTTGCCGCGGCTGATGCCGTTGCCGTTGTTCAAGTCCGCCAGCGCCGTGTCTCGGTCAAGCCGGGCTTCGACACCTTCGAAGGTCAGTTCGGAAAGTCCTACTGGTGTCGAATCTTGGTCAGCAAAGCCTCGGCTGAGAAGTTGTTGCGACGAAACGAGTCGATCGATGATGAAGTTGTAAGTCCCGTTGATCGCGCTGTTGCTCGCGGTCGCAGTGAGAATGTCTTCGTTGCTCGACGATGTTTGTTTGGAGTCGAAAATGTTGCCGACGCGGAACGACGCCGCAGCGGTCTTGAACGAGTTGACCCGCGAGTTGATGTCGAGGTAGGCCGCCTGCTGAGTCTGAAGTTGGAAGAGCCGCTGGCTGGCCAAGATCTGAGGGCGTGACTGCGACGCAATCAGCTGCTCGATGAGCGAAGCCGAGTCGATGCCACTAAAAAGTCCGACGCCAGTAGTAATACCGCCCATGGCAGTTCTCCCAAGTTCTCAGATCCAGTCTGAGATATCGGCCGGATGACGCCCGGGGATAGAACCCCATCGACAACAACCGCTCGTATCGCCCGGCATCGGCCGATTTCGCGCCGGAATCCGGCGACATCCGCGCCACCACGCGCAATCCACTCCCGGAGATCCTGAATCGAGCCCCATCCACCCCAATCGGGTGTGTCAGCTGTGCGAGTTTGGCAAGGTGGGCGCTTTGGTTGTAGATTTCGGGACGTTCGTGCCCCTGAGTCAATAAGGGGCAACAATCCGCCGAAGGAACCCTGACGCATGAATGACCAGATGCCATCCATCCCCGCCCCTCCCAAAGCACTCCAGATGCTGGTGTTGCTGATCGGGGTTGTGGTTGCGGCCTCCGCTTTGCCGGGAGTTTGGCTGACAGGCTTTGCAGGTGATTCGGTGCTGTGGTTCTCGCTGCTCTTTGAGCTCTTGGTTGCCGGCGCTGGGTTGCTTTGTGTCTTGGCGGGGCTTGGTCGCTTTGGCAATGGCTGGGGCTTGGCGCTCACATGTGCAGCGGGAACCGTGCTGGTTTGTGCTGTTTTCGCCTTCGTTGAGGTGCAGGCGAACTTTGGAGATGACCCCGCCATCGCGCGATTCATTAAGCCGGCTGCTGCCATACGGGTCGGGCTCGCCGGCGCGGTTGCGCTCGTCGCGTCGGTTGCCGTATGGTCGAGAGATTCGCGGAGCTGGGGTGCGGTCATCAAAGCTGTGATCGTTTTGCTTCCCGTGGCAGCGGTGGGGGGCTGGTTCGCATTCGGGCCAACGGGATCCATCATGGCGACCCGGCAGACTCCCGGAGCTGAGGGGCTCCGCCTGACGCTGCTGGTCGTTGGGAGCTTGATTGGCGTCGGTCTCGTGTCGGCTGCCGGTCATTTGCTGATTCGGGCCTACGAGTTTGGCCGCCCTGGCATCCAATCCGGGTCCAAGCCGTCAAACACCTGATTTTATCGGACGGGCGTTGTTCTGCAGAAACCCGAGGCATCGGTCTGCGAACAATCAGTTGTGAACGACTTTCTATTACTGATGATTGTGCTCGTGCTTGCTGTCTTCGTGGGAGCGTTGATTGCTGCTTGGGTGGTCATGTCCATCAGGCGTGGCCGTTCGGGTAAGGGCGTTGACAAGATCGAACTCCGCATGCTCACCGAGCGTGTCCGCGCGGTCGGCAAGCTGATCGGGCTTGAGGTCCATGCCAAAGAGATTGCCACCGCGACCAAGGGCTGGGATTGGCTACCGACCATCCTCCTCAGCCAAGCAAAGGTCGCGATGATCTTTCAGTTTGAGAAGCAATACTCCGTCGATTTGAGTTCGATCAACCATGACGACGTGACCGAGATGAGCGAAGCCTGTTTCCGAGTGGAGCTTCCGCCCATCGAAGGCTCGCTGCGATTGATGGACGTCGAGCCGTATGACATTCAGCAAGGGCGTGTGCTTGGATTGGTTGATGTGATCAACATGAACGCCGAAAGACAGGGCGAACTGATGCGCACCGCCCAGCAGCAAGCCTCGGAGTTGTTTGAAAAGAACGACCCACGCTACATCGGGCAGGCGCGCGACGCCATCGAACGCCAGTTGCAATCCATCGCCAAGTTATTTGGCGTGCGGATCGACATCGTGTGGCGTTCGCAACCCAAGGGCGAAGGTCAGCCGCGAATGGTGATCGACGAGCAGCTCAAGCTTAAGACGGGACCTGCCGCGTAGTCAGCAAGATCCTGTTGAACCCAAAGGGAAACCCTTCGCGTTAAACGGCGCTGGGATGCCAAACAGTCTTGAACTCAACGAACGGTTCAAGCCAGCGAGGCCCTTCGCAGGCGTCATCGTCGGCATAGTTCACGCCGTCGCGTACCGTAACACGTTTCATGTTGTTTGCAGCCCCGAGTCTCAGCGTGGTACGTTGTTCTTCGGAAAGCCCGCCCGCGTGGATCGCGATCACGCCGCGATGTTCAGCGAGGTGCGGGCAGAGTTCATCACGAAAGCCGGTCAAGATGTTTACGCCGCCGCCGGGCAGATCGCTCGTTGCCAGTGCCTCTGCCAACACCATCGAAGGGATTGGGTTGGTTTCAGACGCGATCACCACGCACGCATTGCCCATCGCAACAACGGGCGCGACCAATGAGATCAATCCCAGCAAAGATGGATTATCAGGACATACCACACCGGTCACGCCGATGGCGCCCGGGATGGTGAAGTTGTGGTACGGTCCGGCGACGGGGTTCGCGCCGCCTGCGATCATCGAAAACTTGTCGGTCCAGCCGGCGAAGTGCACGGTGCGATCGATTGCTTGGGCAACCTCGTGTTCACCACCATCACCGAGGGCCGCTGCGAGCTCGCTCGCTTTGCCTTCCATCATCTCGGCGAGGCGATAGAGAACTTGCCCCCGCAGATACGCGGTTTGTGATGCCCAAGATGACTGGGCCTTGGTCGCGGCTTCGACCGCGTCGCGAACATCTTTGCGTGACGCGTGGCACACATGGGCGGTCGCATTGTCCGACGCATCGGTCACGACGGTCGTTCGCCCGGACTCGGTCCGCGGAAACTTGCCGCCGATGTACAGCTTGTAGGTTTTGGTGATGCCGAGTCGCTCGCCCATTAGAGCACGTACTCCATTTCGATTTCGTGCCGAATCGAAATGCCGTCGAGCCCAGTGTCTGGGATAACGGCTTTGAGTTTGCGAGCTTCTTGAATCGCATGGCGATGAACCGCCACGATGTCGAAGTCGCGTCGTTGGTAGAACCGCATCGCGGGCGTGTTGTCATTGGTCGTGATCAACCAAAGTCGGCGACAGCCGAGCTCACGAGCTTTGGTGCGTACTGCAGCAAGCAGGCACGAGCCGATCCCGCCGTGACCGGCAAGTGAGTTGTGTGTCACGATTTCGCATTCATCACCCTGCACGTCGTAGGTCACCAGCCCGACTTCTTCGCCGTTTCGCATGGCAGCAAATCCGGGCAGTTCATCTGCCTGGATCGCACGCCCACGCGTGACTTGAACCAGCGAAGCCCAATATTTGCGCAGCACATCTTGCACCCACGGCTTGTCATTTGGGGTCAACTCTCGCACCGTGAACTCGCCGGAGTACTCGGGTGCCGCAGCGCCGATCGGTTGGTCTTGTGAAGCCATCGTGTCTCCCTGTTGGGGCAACGGGGGGTCTTCCCGTTGTGCGTCGCGTGATTCTGATGCGGTGATTACGCGAGATAAGACAGCAGTCCGTGCCGCCCGCCCTCGCGTCCAAAGCCCGACTCCTTAAATCCACCGAACGGACTTGTCGGGTCAAACTTGTTGTAGGTGTTCAGCCAAACGACCCCGGCGTCGAGGTGCTTGGCGGTATCGAAAATCTTGCTGCCCTTGTCGGTCCACACGCCGGCAGCCAGGCCGTAGGGCGTGTTGTTCGCCCGGCTGATTGCCTCTTCCGGCGTGCGGAAAGTCATCACGGCGAGCACCGGGCCAAAGATTTCTTCACGGGCGATCGAATGGCTCGGCTGAACGCCCGTAAAGAACGTCGGCCGGCAGTAAAAGCCTTTCCTCGGGAGATCCTCGCCGAACGAATGCCGTTCTGCGCCTTCGGCGTCGCCGTTTTCCATGTACCGTTCGATCGTTGCGAGTTGCGACTTGGAGTTGATCGCACCTAGGTCCGTATTTTTGTCCAGCGGATCACCGACTCGCAGTGTGCTCATCCGATCATGCAGCTTCGCAATGACACGCTCGGCGATCGATTCCTGCACGAACAGTCGCGAGCCGGCACAGCACACGTGCCCTTGGTTGAAGTAGATTCCTTCAACGATGCCTTCGATCGCTTGGTCGATGCTGGCGTCTTCGAAGATGATGTTGGCGCTCTTGCCGCCGAGCTCGAGGGTCAACCGCTTGATTGTCGGGGCAACCGATCGGGCTATGTGCTTGCCGACTTCGGTTGATCCGGTGAACGCGACTTTGTCGATGCCGGGGTGCTCGACGATCGCCGAGCCAGTAGCGCCCGCGCCGGTCACGATGTTGACTACGCCGGGCGGCAGCCCGACCTCTTCGCAGATTTCTGCGAGTCGGAGCGCCGTGAGCGGCGTCGTTTCAGCAGGCTTGAGCACCACGGTGTTGCCGCACGCCAGTGCCGGTGCGATCTTCCAAGATGCCATCAGCAGCGGGAAGTTCCACGGGATGATCTGGCCGCATACGCCGACCGGTTTTGCTGAGCGTCCCGGAAACGCGTATTCGAGTTTGTCGGCCCATCCGGCGTGATGAAAGAAGTGGGCCGCTGCGAGTGGGATGTCGACGTCTCGCGATTCTTTAATCGGTTTGCCGCCGTCCATCGTCTCAAGCACAGCCAGCTCTCGTGCGCGTTCCTGGATGCGTCGCGCAATGCGGTACAGATACTTGCCCCGTTCCTTGCCCGGCAACGCAGACCACGCGGGCAACGCGGCGCGGGCGGCTTGCACCGCTGCGTCCACGTCGGCTTCGTTCGCTTCGGCGACCTCGGACAATGTGTCCTCGTTCGCCGGGTTGATCGTGGTGAATCGCTTGCTGCTGGTTGGGTCGGTGAACCGTCCATTGATGAACAAGCCGTACCGGTCTGCAATCTGGGGCCGGACTGATTCCGGTGCCGGGGCATACTCAAAGACCCCGCCGCCGACTGTGGAACGGAGGTCGAGCCGGGGTGGACCCGGTCGGGTCTGCAGGCTCTCGGACGTGCTGGATCGATCCGCGGCGGTGCTCATCGGGGCATTGTAGGGCAAATGCGGGCTGATACCCCATTGGGAGGATTTAGGGCGCTGCCCAAGATCAAGCCGAGCATCCGCTGGCCCGATCAGCGGCATATGTCAGAGCACACCGAACCGGACAATCCCAAGGGCGTGGTCAACCGTGCCGAGGTCCGAATGGCGACCCGCGGGCTTAGCTGCCATGCTGGCAATGTGCTGGACATGTCCGGATCGGGGATGCGTGTGTTGGTGCCTTGGAAGAGCGCCCCGCGCGTCGGTGATCCGGAAACTTATATCTTCGGCGAAGGTCCAGAAGAGATCCGTCTCATGGCCACCGTCCGCTGGGTCCGCCCGGCCGGTCGGTTGCACAAACGAGCTGAGGTCGGAGTCGAGTTCGTCGGCATCACACCCTCGAAGCGCGATGCCCTGCGTCGATTCGCGGTCACTGGCGACGGCAGCGGGCTGATGGAAGGCAACGAAGACCGCGTCCGCGTCGAGTTCCCCAATCTCTACAAAATCTTCCACTTGTCGCCCTATGCCTCGCAGGAGGACATCCGCCGGGCGTACCACAAGCTGGCCAAAGAAATGCATCCGGACCGTTCAGATCACCCCGAAGCCGAGAGCAAGTTCGCCGAGATGCAGAAAGCCTACACCATCCTGCGCGATCGAGAACTGCGCGGCAAGTATGACGAACGGCTGGCGAACGAACAGCAGCGGGCGGCGTGAGTTAGGATTTCATCCCGAGTTGACTCGCAAGTCGATGCCCGCTCGTGTGAGCGCCGTGGTGACGGACTGGGCGACCTGATTCCAAAGAGCGATTACACTACCTGACTCGTCGGGTTCGGTCGCCTCACCCCAGATGTAGAACTCGAACTCTGACAGTTCATCGATGTGGACGTCTTCGTTCCGATTGTCAATCAAATAGCATTCGCACTCGTCCAAGAAGAATCGGACATACTCGCCGCCCCCAATGTTGATTCCATCGCGAACTTCAAATTCGTTAACTTGAAGAAGCGATGTAATTCGGCGGCCCGTTGTGAGAAGGTCGTCGTCGGACCTGACGCCAATTTCACACATGCGGCAGGGGTCGATGTTGGCCATCATGCATCCGAGAAGTCATACCCCGCCGCATACGACCCGGTCTTGAGCTTCTGCATCGACCGCAACAGATCGTTCAGCAGCGTGCTCGCGCCGAAGCGGAACCAGTCCGGGCTCAGCCAGCCTTCGCCCAGCGTTTCGTTGACCATGCACAGGTAGTGCCACGCCTGCTTGCCCGTGCGGATCCCGCCGGCCGGCTTCATGCCGATCTTCACGCCCGTGTCCAGGTACGTGTCGCGGATCGCTTCGAGCATGACCAGCGTCACCGGCATGGTGGCCGCGGGGCTGACCTTGCCCGTGCTGGTTTTGATAAAGTCGCCCGGGCGGATGCACGCCATCGCGATGTCGCTGGCGCGTCGCACGTTGTCGTACGTCACCAGCTCGCCGGTCTCAAGGATGACCTTCAGGTGCGCATCGCCGCAGGCGTCGCACACCGCGCGGATCTCGTCGGCCACTTCCTGATACCGCCCACTCAAAAACGCGCCGCGGTTGATCACCATGTCGATCTCGTTCGCGCCGTCCTTGACCGCGTTGCGCACGTCGTTGAGCCGGATGTCCAGCGGGTATTGCCCGGAGGGAAACCCGGTCGCGACAGAGGCGACGTTGACGCCGGTGTCCGCGAGCAGTTCGGCCGCCACCGGCACCATGCTTGGGTACACGCACACCGCGGCCACGTGCGGCAGTCGTTCGCCGAGCAACTCCTCGTCGCGTTCCCATGGACGCACGGCCTTGCGGCACAGACTCCGCACCTTCTCCGGCGAGTCCTTGCCTTCCAGCGTCGTCAGGTCGACCATCGACACAGCCAGTTTCAGCGCTGCGAGCTTGCTGTCCTTCTTGATCGATCGCGTGGTGAACGACTTGGCCCGCCGATCGATCATGATCGCGTCGACCGTGGGGGACTCAGGCAGACTTGGCGCGGAAGTGCTTGGCATGATAGATGATAGGGTCAGGAAGTTGGTGCGGTCGTCGCGCGGATCGCGTCGCTCAGTGCATCCGTCGCTTGTGCTGCGAGAGTAGGCTCGGTCCACAAGTTGTTGTGCCCGCCGCCGGCAATCGTCACAAGCCGCCCGTGTGGAGCCGCATCGGCGATGGTTCGCCCGTCTGCGATCGGGCAGACCGGGTCGGCGTCTCCGTGAATAACGGTGAGTGGGATCGGGCCCAACCGCCGAGCGTGCTGATCGCGTGCGAATCCGCGCCACATCGGACCGGCGCCCAGCGTCGTCCCAATCATCGCCATCGCAGGCGGCAGGTTGAGGCGGTAAGGCATGCCGCGGAGACGAATGACATTCCGGGCTGGCGTCGGTGCAAGAATGTACGGCGCTTCGGCGATCACACCGCGGATGTCGAGCCCGCTCGCGTCTTCGGCGGCTGCTCGAATCGAAACACCGGCACCGAGCGACCAACCAAACAGCACCAACGGCGCATCGCCAAGCGTGCCGAGCAATGCCAGCAGATCACGGTGCTCATCGATGCCCATGTGCGCGGCGCCCGGCGACTCGCCGTGCCCGGGCAGGTCCCAGAGAATAACCTCTCGCGCGAGTGTCACAGCCGCCTGCAAGCGTTTGAGCCCACCGACGCGGGAGCTCCCCCAACCGTGCGTCATGACGACGATCGGGCCATCGGGCCGGCTCCCCGCGACCCGCCACGCAGGTAAATCTGCGCGAGCACCGCGAAACGTAAATGGTTCATAGGAAAGCGACGGAGACAACTCGCCCGGATCCCCCGCCAGCCCGCGAGACAACGCCCATGCATATGTTCTCTTGGGCGGATGCGTGAGTGCCCAAGCAGTATGGATCGCAGCGATCGCGATCGCGAAGAGCGCTCCGACACCGAGCAGATTGAGCAGTCCAAGCCAAGCAGGCAACGTCAGAGCCCCAGCAGCGCTTTGATGTCGTGGAACGTGACGATGAGGAACACAGACCCGATCAGGATCAGCCCGGCGAGTGTTACGACATTCTGGAACACGATCGGCACGGGCTTGCGCCGAATGCCTTCATAAGCGAGCATCAAGAACTGGCCGCCGTCCACAATGGGCAGCGGCAAAAAGTTGATCACCGCGAGATTCACGCTCACGAGTCCAAGGAAAAACAATAACCAAATGAATCCTTGGTCGGCAACCTGCGTGCCAATGTGCGCGATGCCGACCGGGCCTTTGAGGTGCTCGATTTTGACAGATCCTTGGAATAGACGCAGGAATGTCAGGTAGGTTTGATTCATGGTTTGGCGGGATTTGTCGATCCCGCGCCCGACCGCTGCGATGGGCCCGGATGCTTTGTCGATTACCATGTCTCGTTCGAACAAAATCAAGAACATTTGCCCGCCCGGCATTTCCCAACCGAGTTCGCGGATCGCAAGAACATCCTCTTGACTCAGCGTCCAAAGTCGCGTCTCGGTTGGCGGCGTGCCATCTTCTTGAGTCGGAAGGGGCAACACAAGTTCGACCTGAAAATCGAACGACCCAGGTGTGTCGCGCTGTCCGAATGCTTGATCGGTGAGACGAGACAGCACGTTCGGGATATCACGGATGGAATCGACAGGCTCGCCATCGATCGACGCGATGCGTGTGCCGGGGCGATCGATGAGCGAAGTTGCAGATGAGTCCTGCAACGAGAGTGTGCGGGCTTCGGAATCAGAATCGGTCACATCTTGTGGATCGGTGCTTTCAGATGCACCTGATTCGCCAGGTGGAGCGAGCCGCGCGGGGATTGCGGTCAACGAGCTGGAGCTGAGGGTGGATGCCGGAGCGAAACCGATGCGACCTTCGCGGGAGACAGACACCTCCAGGGTCACACGTTCGGCAATGCCCTCGGCATTGGTGCGAAGCACTTCAATTTCGATATCCTGGCCCTTCAGTGAAGGCACCAAAACCATCGCATCCGAAAACGATGGATACTCAACATCGCCGATTCGTACGAACACGTCACCGGGCATCAGTCCCTGTGCCACTTCGCTCGGCGATGCAGCAGGATCAACACGAAGCAAGCCACGAAGCCCGAGCACGTGCTCAATCGGTCGGCGTTCGCCGCCGACACTGGTGATGCCCGACTGAACTTCTCGCTGCGGCGTGATGCGAACCGAGCGTTGGCCCTCACCCGGTACATCAAGCGTCGCATCGAATGCAGATCCGTTCGATGCTTTCGCAGCTGATGTCAATGCCTGCGGGCGAATCGTGGGCTCGCCGTTGACTGTTTGGATGGTGGCACCCGGGACATACTCGCCAAAGCCGGCCCGCCTTGAGAATCTTTCGTAAGTACCCCTGGAAAGCGAGTCGGGTTTTCGAACCATCGTGGCAGACATCGCCGAGTCGATCCCGAGATCGAGAAAGCCCGTCGTGTTGTCTCTTCGAGCGCGAGCTTCGAATGCGATCGTTCCAATCCCGGGCCGATCGACAAGAAGCACGACGGGATTGTCGCGTCCGCTCATCGCGACTTCGGTGGTCACCTCGTTGAATGCATTCATCTCTCGGCCGTCAACTTCGAGGATCCGATCCTCGGGAAGCAAGCCGGCAGGGATATCATCTCGATCAATCGCGATCGCTTCGGTCGCGGGCGAGCCTTCAGCAACGTACCCGATCACAGGTGTCGGAACGCGGAGCCCAATCATGAAAACAAACACGAAGAGCAACGCAGCGAGTATCAAGTTCATCACGACGCCCGCGGAGATCACGACCATGCGTTTCCAAACCGGACGGTTCTGATAGCTGTCCGGCGCGTCTGAGGTGGCACCTGGGTTGATGTCCTCTTGCCCGAGCATTTTGACATACCCGCCCAGCGGTAACGCGCTGAAGCGATACTCGGTCGAGCTGATTTCGGTCTTCGGGTTTTCGATCAATGCAGCGCGGTATTGTTCATCTGTCGATCCGCGCCGGAATCCGATGCCCTTCCGGTAGCTGCAAACGATCGGGCCCATGCCCATTGAGAAGGCAAGCACGCGGATGCCCGCCCACTTGGCAGCCACGAAGTGCCCGAGTTCGTGTATGAAGATGATCCCGCCGAATCCGACGATCACCATAAGCAGATTGGTCAGCGTGCCCAGCGGGCCCGGCAGATCGAACATGTAAGAGTCCTCCGGTCAGCCAACCTTATCGACCGTCGGGCGGGCCGACCGCACAAGTGGTCGAACTTCGGGCAGACTCGTGCGAATGAAGCCAAAAAACGACGCCCCGGACCGATGAGTCCGGGGCGTCTTGAGAAGAGGTAGCGGTGTCTGGGTCCGAACCTTTCGTGTGAATGGTTCGGTGTGTGATACCCAGCCGATGCTTCATCGGTTGCCGCTTGTATTACTTCTGGTACTTCACGCCGCAGCCGTAGGCCTCGGTCGTCGCGGTGGTCACGGGCTGGCCCGAGAGGGTCTCGAGGACGGCTTTTTCGACGTAGTTCACGTCGCCAGCGTCACGAGCGCCGCGGTCGTTGTCAAACGCACCGTGGTAGACGAGCACGCCTTCTTTGGAGATGACGTACATTTCAGGGGTGCGCTTCGCGCCGTACATTTTGCCCACTTTACCGTCGGCATCGACGAGCACGGGCTTGGTGATCTTGAACTCTTCAAACGACTTGAGGTTGGCTTCGCGGTTGCCGTAAGGGTGACTGATCGATGCCGAGTTGACGCGGAGCCAGGTGACTGGTTGGCCTTCCCAGCTGGTGATCATCTTGTTCATCGACTGGGTGTCTTCGCGATAGTGCTTCTTAACGAATGGGCACGCGGGGCTGTACCACTCAAGGACAACAACGTGTCCCTTGTCGGTATAGCTGCTGAGGGTGTGCTCATTGCCCTGATAGTCGGTGAGGGTGAAGTCCGGGGCGGGCTGGCCGACCTCGGCGGGTGCGACCGCGTTGCTACCCGCGGCGATCAACGCCCCGCCAACAGCAACCGTCGACACTGCAAACAACGCACGCTTCATTGATCCAAACATGATTCCTCCTTGCCCCTTTGGGGCGTGTTTCGTAGGCCAAGATACGTTGGCCGAAATATCAGGGTTCTAACGGGCTGCCCTTTGGCGAAGCTCGGAGAGACAAGAATGTAACCGAGTCCCCGGATCTGTGGATTTCTAGCACGCCGGAAAGCACCGGATCCTGGGAGTCGAATGAAAGCCTAAGCACGTCTGACGAAGCAGAACCGGCGTTGATCAAATCAAGCACCTTCGAACCCCCCTCGTCGGGGTAGAACGCAAGTTTATTTGCATCTATTGCACGAACCGTCGCGATTTGACCTGACCAATCGACGGTGACACGGGCTTTGTTCATGTCAGTGTTCGGGATGCGCTCGCGGGCCTTCTCGAAGCGTTGAACGGTCACACCATGCTTTGCAACCGGAGATTTTATCACTGGCAGCGTCAGCGTGATCGTTTTCCAGCCGGGGATGCAGACATCATCACAGACGAGCCATGAAAGGTCGAACGAAACGGTGATATCCGATCCGAGGGCTGCACTTTGCGGCGCGGTGATCGGCAAGAGCGCGGTGACCGCGTGTTCATGAACATGATCGAGGATGCCACCGGGCGCGGTGTATCGATGGGGCGCGGGCCAATACGTGTCGCCGACGACGAGTTCAGCTGGAGCAGCAGTTTCGATCTGCGTGCCAAAGCCCGTGTCGTTTTGGCCGGGCCAATAGGTATGCCAGCCGTCTTTGATCTCGAAATGGATTCCGACCCAAACCGTGCCTCCGGGCGCGATGCCGTTCAACTCTGCGATGACGCTGGGATTGACCAAGTCCGCATACTCCTCATCTGAGGGCTGCGCGGCGACCGAAGCTCCGAAAAGCGGTATCGCAGACAAGATCGCAGCGAGTCGAGGACAATCAGCGTGCATTCGGGCTCCTGAAGAGTGCAGTGGGTCGGGGGAGGAACGCGGCGGGGAATGGTGTTATTCTCCATGAATGCCCAACAAGATGCGATCTCTCACGACTGTGTTCACCCTGTTTGGGGCCCCGATGTGCGTTCTGACGCTGTTCATGGGGGTTGGAGGCTGCCAGAGGCAGGTCTCTGATAAGAAAATCGATGTCATAGACCTTGAAGAAGCGGTCGCGTTTTTCGAGCGATCGAGCGGGAGAGAGCCCGAAGCCGTCTTTTTCGACGCCCGCCGAGACTCGATCTTCGTTCAGGGCACGATCCAAGGGTCGGTCCAGCTCCGCCCTGACGATGTCGATCTGCGGGATGATCCTGATCCGCGATATGCCGATTTAGATGCGTTGATTGTGTTTGGGCAGAACCCAGGTTCAGCAGTAGCTCGGGCTATGAGCAAGCGATTGATCGAGGCTGGTTACAACTCGATGCTCAAGAGCCGGGTGAAGTTTTACCCCGGCGGGTACGACGAGTGGTTGGCAACCGGGCTGCCGACCGTGATGCCCGAGCTCGATTCCGAATGAGAGATATCGAATGAGCGTGGTTTAGCTTGGGGTTCCAACGCCGGCGAGCGCATGGCGTACGGATTGCTCGGCCATGATGTCCGATGCGTTGTACACGGGGATCGGGCTCGAAGCATTCGTGATCGCAAGCGGTGCTTCTGAACATCCAAGGATCACGCCTTCGCAGCCGCGGTCGCCGAGTCGGCGCACAATATCGAGGATTGTTTTCTTCGAGCTTTCAGATACCTTGCCGAAGACGAGTTCGTCAAAGATGATCGATTCGAGCTGATCTGCATCGTTGTCATCGGGGCGTACGAGCTTGATGCCGCGGATGCCAAGATCGGTTTGGTAGACGCTGCCGTTGGTGACGACGCGAGTCCCGATCACGCCGACGGTCTGTCGCCCATCGCGTGCGAGCGCTTCGCCCACCGCATCGGTCATTTTGAGCCAAGGGATCGGACATCCGACTTCGGCGAGTTGAACGGCTTGTTGGACGGCGTTGTCTGGGCTGAAGCAGAACTCGGCACCGATGGAGGCGAGCTTGTTTGCCGAGTCACGGAGAAGCTCGCCGACGGTTCGCCAATCATCGTTGCGTATCGCGGCGACATAGTCAGCGAAAGGCAGGTTGTATGCCGAGACGATCGGGTGGAGATGGGGCTCGAGCAAGACGCCGGCGTGGTGGAACACCTGGCGATAGCAGATAGCTGCCCCCTCGGGGCTCACGCCGACGATCCCAAAGTGCCTGGGCAAACCTGTTCCTTTCCTGTGCGTGTTCGGACTCCCCATGATCGCAGAAATCGCCTCTCGGGTCAACGATCGCTTTGGGTGTAGATGTTGGCGTAGGGTTACGCCGCATGAAAGTTGCACCTGATCAGTTCGATAGCTCTCAACCCGACCCCTTTGCCGTGCTCGGGCTTCCGCGTCGATTCGATCTTGATATTGGTGCGATTGAGTCGGCTTTTTTGTCACGATTGAGTGGTGTGCACCCAGATCTGGCGGGTGAGGGGGCTTCGTTCGAAGCTGCAGATCTGATGGACGCCAAGGCAACGATTGAAAATCCCGAACGCCGAGCAACGATGCTTTTGGAGTTGCTTGGGGGCCCAAGCGCTTCGGATGACAAGTCGCTGCCGGACGGGTATCTCATGGAAATGATGGAGCTTCGCGGCGAGATCGAAGAGCAGCTGGGTTCCGATGCCGATGCGCGGACTCGATGGCAGAGCTTCGCTGATGAGCGCCGCGCGGAACATATCAAGCGTGTTTCAGAACTCTTCTCGCCCAGTTCAGTTGATGATGATGGGTTGCGATTGATCCGCACGGAGTTGAATGCGTGGCGGTATACCGAGCGTTTGATCGAGCAGCTCGATCCGGGATATGACCCGGCGCAAGCCGACGGGATGGGTTGATCACTTCATGGCGCGCACCGATGTGGTTTTGCTCGTTTTGTTGCCGTTGCTGCTCGTGCTGTCGGCGTTCGCATCGGCTTCAGAGACCGCGCTCTTTGGTGTGACTCCCGGTGAGCAGGCGGGGTTGCGACGGCGATCGCCTGTCGCGGCCCGGATCGTCTCGCGACTGCGCTCCAAGCCGAGACGTCTTCTTGGGCAAGTGCTCATGGTTAACATGCTCGCGAACGTGTCGTACTTTGTGGCGACCAGCGTATTGACAGTGCGAGCTGAGGGCGCCTTTCAGAAGGTTCTGATTTCGGTGGTGTCGGTTTCTGCGATTGTGCTGATCGGTGAAGTCTTTGCCAAGCTCTTTGCGACACGGGCACGGGTCGGTTTTCTGCGTGTCACGTCGCCTGTGCATTTGGTCATTTCAACGGCACTCGAGCCAGTGTTGGACCGGTTTGACCGATTCGTGATTGCGCCACTTTCTCGGCTTATTGCACCGTCGCAACGCGAGCCCGTTCCGGTCACGCCGGAGGAGCTTGGTGCGTTGATCGAGTTGAGCACCGAAGATGGCTCGTTCCAAGGTTCTGAACAGGAGCTGCTGCGATCGATCATCTCGCTCGGTGCCCGGCGAGTGCGGGAGGTGATGCGGCCTCGGGTGGATCTGATCCCGGTGGAACAAGGTGCCGAGCGCGATGTCATGCTGATGGAGTGCATCGAATCGGGGCATGCTCGATACCCGGTTTGCGACGGCGGGCTCGACGGCAACGTGGTTGGAATGCTCGATGCGACGCGGTTGCTCTCTGGTTGGACCGTGCCGCGTTCGATGATGCCTGTGCTGTTTGTGCCGGAACTTGCCCGGCTTGACGCGTTGCTCGAGCGGTTGCGAGATGAGGGTATGGGTGTTGCCATGTGCGTTGATGAGCACGGCGGGATCGCCGGGATGATCACGCTCTCAGATGTGGTCGATGAACTGGTCTCTGGAGCAGAGCCCGGTGAACTCGGTGACGAAGAAGGGGCCGATCGGCCGGGTGTTGAGCGGATCGGCGAGCGGACATGGTCGGTCCCAGGGCGACTTCGATTGCGAGAGCTTTCGGATGCCTTCGGCGCTCGCGATGCGCAGCAGTTCGCGGGGCGTGCCACGACGATTGCCGGGCTTTTGATGACGCTGCTTGGGCGAGTACCTGAACCGGGCGATCGTGCGGAGCTAGGTGACTTGGAACTTCGCGTTGGGTCGGTTCGTGAGCGATCGGTATTGCGTGTCGAAGTGACGCTGATGGAGCGTGGAGCGTGAGCCCGACCGAGCTGACTGTTTGGTGGGTGCTTGCGGGCATCGGGCTCGGTGGCTCGATGCTGTGTTCTGGGCTTGAGACCGGCCTGTATGCGGCAAGTTCGGTGCGAGCGTTCGTGCGAGCGCGGGTCAAAGATGCTCCGGTGCGCGATCGAGCGATGTCCGAAGCGATCGAGCGTCCGGATCGCTCTCTGACCACCCTCCTGTTGTTTAACAACGCGTTTAACTACATCGGCACGCTCGCGGTCACGGCGTTGCTTGCGACCACCGGGCTGTCGGAGTGGATGCTTGTCGTGTTGCAAGCGGCGGTGCTCACGCCGGTGCTGTTGGTGTTCGCGGAATCGTTGCCGAAAGAGCTGTTTCGGTCTGATCCAGATCGGATGGTGCGTCGATTTGTTCCCGCGTTGTCAGTCATGCAGCAAGCAGGGCGTTGGACGGGCACCGTCCCGGCGATCGCGTTCGCATCCCGTGGTCTGGGAGGATTGCTCGGTGCCGATTCGGCGGGGGCGCTCAGCACGCCTCGGGCCCGCAGCGCTGAGCTCATCAAGCATGGATCGCCCGCTTTGTCTGAGGCGCAGACCGGGCTGATCGACCGGGCGTTGTTGGTTGAGTCAACGCTTGTGCTCGACGAGATGGTGCCACTGCATGCCGCGGCGTGCCTGCGTGCGGACTGGGACGCCGGGCGGGCGAAAGCAGCGATCATGCGATCGCCGCACTCTGCTTATCCGGTGTTAAACGCTCGGGGTCGCGTGGTCGGGTCGGTTGGCTTGGTTGAGATGCTCCGCCGACCGACCGAGCGGCTCGGAATGATGGCAACTGACTGCCCCCGTGTGGATCAGCAGTGCTCCGCGTGGGAAGCACTCGGGATTCTCCGGTCAAGCGGAGCCCCGCTTGCCATCGTCGAGAGGGATGGGCAGGCGATCGGGGTGGTGACCCATAAGGATCTTGTCGAGCCGATGACGGGTGATCTAAGGGCCTGGTGATCTTGGTTGATCTTGCGAGATTCTTGGAACAAGGTGGGACGAGGCTCGGTTGATTTACGCAGGAGATGCTCTCATGAAACGTGATACGTGGTTCCTCTTTGCGATCTTGGCGGTATTGGCGACGGTATTTGCATTGCGTGGGTTTGGCGGGCCGGCGGCGACGCCGGGTGTATTCTCGGATGAATATACGCTGGAAGAGGCGCGAGCCGTATCGGCCGAAACTGGCAAGCCCATACTGGCACTCGCGACGGCAGATTGGTGCCCTCCTTGTCAATCGCTCAAGCGTGGTGCGCTGAGCGATCCAGACGTGGTTGCGTATCTGCGCGAGAACACCGTGCCGGTCTACATCGAGGAATCCTCTGGCATCGAGGCGATCCGCGAGTTGCGCGTCAAGAGGTATCCAACCACGGTCGTTTTAAACGGCGAGGCGGTGTTGGGTATCGTTGAAGGCGGGGCCTCGTCGGAAAAATACCTCGGGCTGATCAAGCAGGCCGTGGAACAGGCGGGTTGAATTGAATCGGACGCCGCGACCAGCGACGCCGCGACCAGTAATGAAAAGCCCGAGCGAACGCAACCCTGGTTACGACAACGGATTCATGAAAAGACCGGTCGCGATCTTGGGGTAGAAGAACGTTGACTTCTGCGGCATGAGTTCATCGGCAAGTGAGATTTCACGAACCGCATCGAGTGGGGTCGGGCGGACGACGACCGCGAGTTGGGGTCGGCCGCCGCCCTCGATCGAGCTGCTGGTTTCAACTCCGCGACCAAGTGCCAGCATCTCCTCAATCGTGTGCGGGAATGCCCACTTGATATCGAGATTGTTGTTCAACTCGGGCTTGCAGACTTGCTCGACAATCAGGTGCTGGACGATCGCGACGTCGAGTTTTCGCCAGGACTCTGGTTTGTCCGGGAACTGATCCTCAAGCGGATCTGGTACGGCCGGCCAGCCGGCGAAACACAGCCCGGTGGAGTAATCGAAGAGGCCAAAGACATTGGTGTTTTCGCGATTCGCGAGAAACTCGATCTGTGACTCAAATGTCTTTGGATCGTTGTCGATTGCTTCGACGTTGAGCAGGCCCGCTGCGGCGTCGATGAACTTGTCCATCGACCAATGTTCCATTCCGCCGAGCACGCGGTGGGTTGGCCCGATTGCGAGTCCCGGGTCGGCCATAGAGATCAGCACGAACATCGTTCGACGGGCGGGGTGGTCTTCTGGGAGATCACCCTTGGTTTCGAGCGCTTTAAGGTAGTTCAGGGCGGTGTTGTACCGGTGGTGCCCGTCTGCAACGAACACGTCTTGTCCCGCGAGCGCGTCGGCAAACTGTTCGATGGTTTCGGCGTCTTCGATGGTCCAGACTTCATGGGTCACGCCGTCGTTCATGTCGGCGGTCATATCCGGTTCGCGCGACGCCATGAGTTTGCGAACGAGCTGGGTTCCAAGGCCCTCGGTGTCTGAATAGAGACCAAAGATGGGTGATAGCTGAGACTGGGTAGCTTGCATGAGTGCCATGCGGTCTTCTTTCGGGCCGCCGAATGTCTGCTCGTGCGGGAGCACGCCGCCTCCCGGGCGTGTTCCGAAAGGGACAGCGTCGATGGTGCACGAGATGCCGCAGCGTTGATACGGGTGCCCTTCAAACGTGAAGGTTTGGCGATAGGCAAAGATGGCGGGTGTATCGCGTTGAGAGAGCGTGCCGACGGCGAGGAGATTTTGGTAAGCAGCCGCGGCCGACTGGTATGTCTCCGGGGGGCCGAGCTGCTTGGCGGGCACGTGGGGCAGATCGATCCCAACGACATTGCCGGGGTTCTTGGCAAGCAATGCTGCTTTGCTCTCGGCGTCGAGCACGTCATAGGGGGGAGCAACTAAATCAGAGACATCGCCCACGCCTGCTCGGTATTGAACAGCCCTGTACGGATAGATGGATGGCAAGGGCGGTCCTTTCGTTGAGGTCGGTTGGCCGCTTGGGATCCTGTGCGGCGGTGGGGGATGATACGGCAAGCGTGTATGATGCACCATGCCAGAGCAGCCACGAGCGTTGATCATCCGAACGGCCGGCACCAACTGCGATGCAGAGTTGTGCCGAGCTTTCGAGCTTGGCGGGGCGACTACCGACCTTGTGCATGTCCGGGCATTGATCGATGACCCGGATCGGATCAGTCAATATGACCTTATCGGGTTCCCAGGAGGGTTCTCTTACGGGGATGACGTCGCGTCGGGGCGAATCTTGGCGATGCAGGCCCGCGAGCGGTTGTACCCGGCTTTGCGGGCTTCGGCCGAGCGTGGGACCCCGATGATCGGGGTCTGCAACGGGTTTCAGGTCATGGTCCAGGTCGGATTGCTGCCCGGGCCTGATATCGATGCGGGCTGGCCGGCTGAAGCAGCCCCTGCGCCGAGCGTAGCGTTGGCCGAGAACGAACCGCCGCGATACGTCGATCGCTGGGTCGGGATTCAACCCGACGCGGATTCCGCATGCGTCTGGATCCGCGGATTGCTGGGTGAACAGCGGGAAGACGTGATGATGCTGCCGATCGCCCACGGCGAGGGGCGATTTGTGCCTCGAGACGAGTCGGTGCTTGAAAAGCTTGCCGCAAGCGGGCAGATCGCGCTTCGGTATACCGATAATCCGAACGGATCGGTTGGCGACGTCGCCGGTATTTGCGACGCGACTGGGCGAATCTTCGGACTTATGCCCCATCCAGAGCGTTATCTGGATTGGACACGCCACCCCTTTTGGACGCGGCTTGATGATGCTTCTCGTTGTGGGCAAACGCCGGGTTTGGCGATGTTTGCGGGCGCGGTTGAATCGGTGCGTTCGGTCACGACTGGCACCGACTCGAACTGATTTCTGAACTGGCCACAACCGATCGGAGGCGTCGGCGGTACATTACCACGGGGGTGGGCTCATCGCCCTGGAGGCGTCGGTTGAATGACGGCACGGTCATCATGGATTCGCGATCATGCCGGGGCTGCGGGTATGAGTTGCGTGGTCTCCGCACGGGCAGGAACTGCCCAGAGTGCGGCGAGCTGATCCGATCGCGACCCAAGACATTCAACGCGCGCGAAGGAACCCTCTCGGATGCAGATCCGGCGTATGTGGAACTGCTGCGTTGGGGCTTTGTGTTGATGAGTGTCGGCATTGGAGTCGCGATCTTCAGTGTCTTTGCCGGCATCAGAAACGAGCTGATGGGATCAGGATTGAGTGTCCTTGCCTCGGGCGCGTGGTGTGGAGGTATTTGGATCGTTTCGCGTCCGCGTCCGCCGGTATTTGCCGAGCTCAACGAAGCGGTGCTCGACAATCCGAGGATGCAACTTCTCATACGAGCGTGTGGCGCGGTGTGGGTCGCATATGCATTGATTTCTGCCGCCCACGGTGCGCTAGCGAGTGCGGGACCGGGAGGAGCAGCCGGCGGTGCCGCGGTGGCTGCACCCGGGCTGCTTGAGAACGTGTTACTTGGTCTCAAAGTCGTCATCGGATTGGGCGCATATTTGAGTTTGATTCCCATGTGCATCTTTGTCGGAGACATGGCGTTTTGGATGTCGAATGACAGCGGCGGCTGGCGACTACGCGCAGCGGCTTGGGTCATGGCGGTCTTTGGTGTCATTTCGATTGTTATGGGCGGCCTCTCAGCGGTCGGCATGAGCTATCTCGCGTTGTTTGGATTCTTTGCTTCGATCCTTGTGTTTGGCGCTGCCGTTGTATTTGGATGGTCGGTCTTAGAGTGTGCCCGAATGGCATCGTTTGTATTGTCTTACCAAGAGAATGTGCACGGGCGTACCGAGCGCATCACCAAGCGCTTGATGGATCAGACAGAAAACGGCGGCACGGTCGCGGGTGACATGGACTGCCGAGGATGTGGGTACAACTTGCGTGGGCTGCCCAACGGCGGGCAATGCCCCGAGTGTGGTACGTCGTATGCCGATGTCACACCGATGCCGATCCGCCCGGACCGTGTCCGCAGCCCTGAAGAAGATGCTCCGATCGATCTGGATGAGTCCGGTGAGCTTCTGCCGATCATCGCACGGACACCTTCGATCAATCCTGATGCGCGGGCGGAGTCCCTCGGCGGGCATCGCCAGCAGATTCCCCCGATTGATGACGACAAGCCGATCCCCTTGGCAATGGGCACTGGGTCTTTTCCCGATCCCGGCGAAGACCTGCCCGAGGACTTGCAGGACGAAGACGGATCAGATGGCAGTGCGCTGGCCGACGCTGACGGCGCGGTGGATGATGGGTCGATCCCGTTCGCCGATGATGCTGAGTTTCCAGATGATCGCACCGTCTAAGTGACTACCATGTGGCGTGGTAAGTCCTGCATCCAAATCGAGTTCCGCCGATCACCCTTGGACCGGGCGGAAGGTGCTTGTCGCCATGTCGGGTGGTGTCGATTCGTCCGTCGCGGCCGGCTTGCTCAAAGAGCAAGGCGCCGAGGTCGTCGGCTGCTTCATGCGCCTGGGTTCCCCCGGCGAAACCCTTGATGAACTGGTGCCCTATGACAGTGCCGGTGTGAGTTGTGATCCTTCTAAAGTGAAGATCGGCCATCAGGGGTGCTGCTCGATCAATGACGCCGCGGATGCGAGGCATGTTGCGGCCGAGCTTGATGTGCCGTTGTACGTGTGCAACTTCAAGAAAGACTTCGGGCGGATCATCGACTATTTCGTAGATGAGTATGCCAATGGCCGCACACCCAATCCTTGCGTGCGATGCAACGATTGGTTGAAGTTTGGCAAGCTCCACGAGTACGCCAAGCAGATCGGTGCTGATTTCGTTGCCTCTGGGCATTACGCCCGAGTTGACCGGACGGGCGATACCCCGATCCTTCGACGCGGCCGAGATTTGAACAAGGATCAGAGTTATGTCCTGTTCGGTGCGCCGCGAACCAGACTCGAAGAGATGGTTCTGCCGATTGGCGAGTACGAGACGAAAGCTGAGATTCGTGCGATCGGGCAGCGGCTGGGTTTGCCGGTGTTCGATAAGCCCGATTCACAAGAAATCTGCTTCGTGCCCGACAACGACTACGCGGGCCTGGTCGAGCGCAAGCGCCCCGAGCTGAGCGTCGAAGGGCGCATCCTCAACCAAGACGGCGAAGCGGTCGGCACGCATTCAGGGCAGCACAAGTTCACCATCGGGCAGCGCCGAGGCGTGGGCGTCGCGCTCGGGCATCCGATCTATGTCGTCGAGAAACGCCCCGAAACCAACGAGGTGGTCGTGGGTGAAGCTCAAGATCTGTTGGCAACATCGTGCACCGTGCGTGAGCCTAACTGGTTGATCGATCCGCCAGCCGACGGCGAATGGATCGACGTGCTCGCGCAGCATCGATACAACTCCGATGCGACCCGCGCACGGGTGCGCGTGGTTGTCGATGACTCAGATCCGGGCGATGCCGGTCCGTCGGGGCGGCCGGGTGCATTCGAAGTTGAGTTCGAAGCGCCCGAGCGGGCGGTCACGCCGGGGCAGGCGGTCGTGCTGTATGACGCCCATGACACATCGCTCGTCTTGGGTGGTGGCTGGATTGGCTCGGTTTCTCGGTAAAATCAGCCGAAATCCGCCCGCGTCGCGCTACCATAGCTCGATGACTGATTTGCCCGAACAAAATCCGCCCGAAGCTGAGTCGACCAACCACCTCGCCATCTACTTGTCGGGGCTGAATGCCGACACGTACGAAAAGGGTGACGATCCCAGCGTCGATGACGACGGGCATGTGATCACCGGGACCGTGATCAAGCGTCCTGAAGACCCGGGCTCGATTGTTCCGGTACGAGTGCGTGTGGGTCACGGCGTGTCGTCGCAGACGGCTGCCGCGATGCTCCGCAAGATGGCCGACATGCTCGAACGCGAACCAACATTCCTGTCAGACCGCGCCGGTGCTGCGATCCGCCGCCAACCGGACGGCAGCGCTCAGCGCAAGCAACTCACGGTCGAAGGCATGATCGAAGTCGCCCGCCAAATGGGCGAGTCTGAGATGCAGCGACTGTTGGCCAACCTGCCCGTGCTGCGGACCCAGATCGACGACCACCGCACCGGCCCGGGCGGCTGGCAAGGCGGCGGGATTAATGGGCCGACGGGCTAAGGATCAGGGGCAGCCGGCGTTGAACAGCGCGATGTAGTCTGCGACATCAAAGAAGTTAAGCCGTTGTTCTTGGTTCATCTGCGCCCACGGTTGGCCATTGTTGTAGTGATCAATAAAGGCAACAATGTCGAAAAAATTCACGACGCCGTTAAAGTCTTGGTCTGCTCGGCACCACCCCGGAGGAGCCATCTGCAGCCAAATCGTCGTTTGGCCCAGGTGCCTTACGGTCATCAACTCGGAATCACTCGCGAACGGAAGCTCGATATCTCCCAGTTCGATGGTGACATGATCTGCTTGGATACCGCCTTCGGCGATCACAGCCACTGCAGGTGGAAGGGGAAAGTCATCGGCGCCAGCAGCTAGAATTGAAATCTTGGGGTCGAATCTGGCGAGACTTCCATTCAAAATCCAAGCAGTGGTTGGGCTTTCCTGATACTCGATTATCAGGTGTGTTCTGTCGAGTGAAACACCATTGACGATGTTGCCTGGCTCCTTAAAAACCATCGTTCCTGGGTAGATGTAGTCACCGCCGAATTCTGTCGCCTTTTCGAGAGTGGTCACGCCGGGATACAGGTCCTCTGTATACAACTCGGTTCCGCTCGTCACCGTTGCATGGCCAAACTCAAGTTGATCATCGAAGCCGCCGATTTGTCCGTTGATCAGCCAGTTGCCATCTCCTTGCGTTGATGATCCAATCAGATCGCCATCAATGATCGCCGCAGCTGGCGCGTAAACCCGATACGATACACTTCCGCTGCTACTAAATCTGGATGACCATCCGAATGAGCCAGACACTACATGAAACAGGCCGTTGCCCTTCACCCTGACTCGAAGTGTGTTGTAATCAAGGTCCGGAGCAAATGTTCCAACGTCGTGGATTAAAACGCTTCCATTTGTCCTTCCGTCATCTGGAAGGCCAATCGCCAACAACGCGTCCGGTGTAGATGTGTCAGGGTCTGAGTCGGGGCACTTGGTAAGCATTATCCCGCCCCGCAGATGAAGGATCGGGTCATCGGGATCAGTGCCTGCCACAATGATGCTTCGTGTCCCAAACTCGGTGCCGAGGCAGATCGCAGCGATGCTGCCCAACTCAAAGTCGATGTTTCCTTTCGAGATATCGATGGAGTCAAACATCGGCTGGGCGTCGAATGTGACTGTGTAAGCCGTCGCGAGATCAAAGATCGCGGTGTCCAACACGCCGGGAATTCGTCCAAGATCCCAGTTTGCCGGGTCATCCCATCCTCCGCCAGCCGGGTTGATCCACCGAATCTCGTCAGCGGCGAGCGGAGTGACGATCGGCATTACGAGCGCGGCCGCGGCGAGAATGAACCTCATGTGGCATCCTTTAAGGAGTGAAACTACTCCTTCTTCATGATAAAGAGGTAGTTGAACCCCCGCAAGAAGAAGTTTTCTTCTTCGGCGGACTTGTGCCAGTTGCCGCGTTGGAGTTTGGTGTTGCCGCGGGCGACGGTGATGATGTCGACGGGTCGGAAGTAGTCGCGCATGATCGAGAAAAGCTCGAATCCGATGGGCATGAACACGCCGCCCTTGACGCCTTTTTCCTTGCGCCATGAGTCTGAGACATACAGGCCCATGTAGCGGTTGGGCTTGAGCACGCGGTGCAGTTCGCTGATGACTTCTTCCATTGACTCGTAGTACGCCTGGCCGGGGATCACGTCGTTTTTCGACATGGCGGCCCCGGCGTCGAGCTTGCCGATGCAGCGTTTGTCATCCGAATAATCGATGTGCGTTGAGTAAGGCGGGTCGACGAAGCAGAAGTCGACCGATTCGTTGTCGTTGGGAAGTTCGCGCGCGTCGTTCTTGGTGATTTCGGGGCGTTGGGGGTTGAGGTCGTAGCCGATGCCTTCGCGATCGAGATCGGTGCAGACATCGAGGGTTGTGCCCGAGCCACACATGGGGTCGAGGACGGTGTCGCCTTTGCGGGTGTAGCGCTGGAGCAGCTGCCAGATAACCCAGCTCGGCGTCGCGCCGGCGTAGTCCTTGCTGCCCTGGAAGCGCGAGTTTTTCCCGTCGTAGTGCTGGCTGGGGTATTCCCAGAGCGTGGTGGTCATGACGCGGAGCGGCGGTCGTTGCCCGGGGCGCGGGCCGCGGGGGCGGTCGTCGCGGCCCGCTTTGGGGTCGTTGGCGGCGCGCTCGATGCGCTTACGCATCGCGTCGGGATCGAACTTGTTTTTCACGGCAACGCCTCGATCAGCCGCTTCTTCGTCTCGGCGAGGTTCGCGCGGACCCGCGCCCCCGAGGCTCTTGCGTGGCCGCCGCCCCCGAGTTTTTGGCAGACCTCGTTGACGTCCACCGGGTCTTGCCCGTCCCAGCCGGTGGGTTTGGAACGCATCGAGATCTTGGTGAACACGCCCTGGGCGTCTTCCTGCTCGGTCAGCAGGGCGGTGACGCGGATGGTGGGCACGGTGCGGGGCAGGTCGACGAAGCCGCCGGATTCGCCCGGTGCGGCGCCGGCTTGGCGGAAGTCTTCGGTCGTCAGCGTCATGATCGCGCAGTGCTTGTCTTCGACGAGTTCGAGCGTGGTGAGCGCCCGCTGCATCAGGCGCAGGCGGCTGGCGCGGTCGCGTTGTTCGATGAGTTCCATGAGTGATGTGTGCTCGACGCCGGCTTCGAGCAGGTCGGCGGCCAACCGCATGACGCGGGCATCGACGTTGGAGTGGCGGAACCAGCCAGTGTCGGTCGCGAGCCCGGTGTAGAGCGGTGTCGCGATATCGACGGGGAGTTTGGATGGAGAGTCGAACCCGAGCAGATGGCAGCAGACTTCAGCGACGGGTTGAGTGACCGCAGCTGCGGAAGTGTCGAGCAGGCGATGATCGGAAATCTCGGCGTCACCTTGTAGGTGATGATCGATGACTGCGGTGCGGTCGAGGCGTTCTTCGATGAAGGCGCGGAAGGGTTCGAGTTGTCCCCATGCGCCGGTGTCGCAGATGATGACGGCTTCTGGATCGAATGAGCCGGGCGGGTTTTGGCCATATTCGACGGTGCGGACTTTGGTTGATCCTGTGAGGTTGGGAGCCCACTCGGGCATCGGGGCGCCGTACCAGCACTCGGCAGCCGAGATCGCGCCGGTGGTGCGGTGGATCAGGTTAATTGTGCGAGCCAACGCGAGGGTGGAGCCCATGGCGTCGCCATCTGGCTTGGTGTGGGTCAGCAGGACGCAGGTGCGTTTGCCTTTGATCCATTTGGCCATCTCGGCGGGGGTGACGGTGGATGTCCAAGTGCCGGAGTCGGTCATGCTCATGCGGTCTCCGGCGTGCGCTGAGGCGAACGCAAAAGAGGTTCGGTGATGTCTCTCGCCCGCGCACAATCACGGGTGATCTGGGATTTCAAGGCGTCGAGTCCGTCGAGCTTCATGACATCGCGGACGCGACCGATCAGTTGCAGCGTACACGACCAGCCTGATTCGGGCAGGGCCTCTGGCGGTGTCCAAGAGCCATTCTTTGCGAGCAGGTGTGCTTCGACGCGGGGGCGTTCATCATTGACGCTGGGTCGCCCGCCGATATGAACAGCCGCTGCGACGGGGTTGTGATGATCGGGGATCGCGAGCGCGGCATAAACGCCGGCTGCGGGGCGCATGGAGTCTGTTTCGATATTGGCAGTGGGGAAACCGATGGTGCGTCCGATCCGGTCGCCGGTGACAACGGTACCGATGAGTTCGTGGGGACGTTCAAGGACGAACCCCGCGTCCCGCACCCGTCCTTGTTCGAGCAGCCACCGGACCATTGATGACGATGCAACGACTTCGGACTGATCGCGGAGCGTCACGATGACCGGCGGGACAACGTGCACACCGATGCGTTCAGGCTCGGCGAGCTTTGTGAGTACATCCACGTCACCGGCCCGTTTGTGGCCGAATCGAAAATCAGGGCCTTCCACGATGTGGTCTGGCTGATGCTCGGAGATCAGCCAGTTGACGAACTCTGGCGGCGTCATCGCGAGGCGATCGGGAGTTGGCTCGAGCCGGACAACTTCATCGGCTCCGGCATGAGTAAGGCGGGAGGCTCGGGTGGTCCACGGCTCGATGGGGGTTGGGGCATTGTCCGGGCGGAGTCGTGTCAGCGGATGGGGGTCGAACGCGATGGCGACCACTCGGCCGGCCTGCCCTGCCAGGTCCCGTGAACGGGCAAGCAGGGCCCGGTGCCCGGCGTGGACGCCGTCAAAGTTGCCGATTGTGATAACGCGTCTGGAGGGCATTCAGGCAACGGTAGGGGGGGTCAGTGTGCGTATCATTGAGCTGACCGAGGACCCGAACGCGTAAACGTACGGCCTATCTCGGTGGGCTCTGTTCTGGAGTTCTAAGTCATGGGATTATTTTCGAAAAAGCCGAAGCCTGCGCCCTCGCAGGTTGCCGTTCACGCTCCCCACTCGGCGAGCGGGGAGGACGACGCTCGTATTCAGGCAATCGGGCACGAGATGCTTGAGAAAGCTCGTGCGCACCGATCGGGATTGCTGAGCGCGAAGTTTTACCAAGACAAGCTGATGGACTGGTCCATGAAGGACCATGAGTTCAAAGTACAGCTGTTCCGATTCGTCGATGCGTTTCCCGCATTGACAACGCCGGATCTTGTTCATGAACATCTGGTCGATTACCTGACACAGCCTGGCGTGAAGACGCCGCCCGGCATGGATCTTGGTCTGCGGGCTGGTGGCGTCGCCAAAGGGCTGATGACCAAGACGATCTCTGGGCAGATCAAGGGCATGGCCCAGAACTTCATTGCCGGCACCGACGCTGCGGATGCGCTGCCGGCGCTCCGATCGCTTTGGAAAGATGGCATCGCGTTCTCGGTCGATCTGCTCGGTGAAGCGTGCGTCTCAAGCGATGAAGCCGACATGTACAAGGGGAAGTATCTCGATCTCGTCGAGAATCTTGTCGGTGAAGCATCAAGCTGGAAGCCCAACGAGCGGCTGGAGAAAGATCATCTCGGAACCGTGCCGCGGGTCAACGTGTCGATCAAAGTCTCAAGCTTATGCGGGCAGTTCGACCCGATCGCACCTGATCGCTCCATTGCGGATTTGATGTCGAGGCTGACTTTGATTTTAGAAGCCGCCAAACGCAACGGCGTGTTGATCAACTTCGATATGGAGCAATACGAGCTCAAAGACCTGACGCTCAACGCGTTCATGCATGCATGCGATACGAACGAGTTCGAAGCGGGGCTTGCGATGCAGGCTTATCTGAAATCTGGTGTTGATGATGCGAAGCGTATCGCCGATTGGGCAAAGCGCACGGGGCGTGTTGTCACCGTGCGACTGGTGAAAGGCGCGTATTGGGATTTCGAGACGATCCATGCTGAGCAGATGGGCTGGCCTTGCCCGGTGTGGAACGAGAAGTGGGAGACCGATCGCTGTTTCGAGGAAATGGTGGAAGTCCTGCTCGATGCATGCCCGAGGAAGCCAGGTGAAGGCGGCGTAAAGCTCGCGCTTGGTTCGCACAATGTGCGTTCGATCGCAGCGGCGATTGAAGGTTTGGAACGTCGCGGATTGCCGCGTGAAGCGATCGAGCTCCAGATGCTTCACGGCATGGCCGATCAACTCAAGGAAGCCGGCGCTGACATGGGGCTCCGCGTTCGTGAGTATGTGCCGGTCGGTGAAATGATTCCCGGCATGGCCTACCTCGTGCGTCGGTTGCTTGAAAATACCAGTAACGAGTCGTGGTTGAAAGCAGGTTTCTTAGACAACGCCGATCCGGCGATCTTGCTTGCCGCTCCGCGCCCGACGCCCGCAACGGAGCGGATGCGAGATTTGGCCGAGATTGCCAAAGAACGCCACATGCTCAGTCCGGCCGTCGAGGGCGTGGGCGATGGACGCCCGTTCTACACAGAACCTATGCGCGACTTTGCAGACGAGCAGCAGCGTTCATTCTTCGCACAGTCTTTGCGCGCCGCGGAAGTTCCAGAGGTCGCAAACGATTGCACGGTCGAGCAAGCGGGCGAGATGGTTGCTAAAGCGGAATCAGCATTCCTTGAATGGCGTGATTTCGATCCGATTCAACGTTCGGCTGTACTGATGCGGATTGCTGAAGTGATGCGTGCTCGCCGTGACGAGCTATCAGGCATCGTGTGCAAGGAATCTCATAAGACTTGGCGCGAGGCCGACGGGGATGTTTGCGAAGCGATTGACTTCTGCGCGTACTACGCCCGCATGGCGCCGGGCCTTTTTGAGCGCCAGCGTTTGGGTAACTTTATCGGTGAACTCGATGAAGTTTGGCACCAGCCGCGCGGTGTTGCGGTCGTGATATCGCCTTGGAACTTTCCGTTGGCGATTTGCTGCGGGATGACGTCAGCGGCGTTGGTCACAGGCAATACCGTGATCATCAAGCCCGCTGAGCAAACGCCGGGCATCGCCAAAGTGATGTACGAGATCTTTGATGACGCCTTGCAGAGTGTCGATGCGCCAAAGGGCGTGCTGCAGTTTTGCCCCGCGCCAGGCGAAACCGTCGGCGCCGCACTCGTTCGTGACCCGCGTGTATCAGTGATCGCGTTTACCGGATCGAAAGCGGTTGGGTTGGACATTATCCAGGCGGCCGGCGTCACTTCTGAAGACCAGATGCATGTCAAGCGGGTTGTTTGCGAAATGGGTGGCAAAAACGCGGCAATCATTGACGTGTCAGCCGACCTCGACGAAGCGGTGGCTGGCATCGTGTATTCAGCATTCGGATTTCAAGGTCAGAAGTGCTCGGCGTGTTCACGGTGTATCGTGGTCGACCCGCAGGGCCCTGATGGCTCGCAAATGCGTCTGTTCCTCGAGCGTCTTGGCTCGGCGGTCAAGACGTTGGTGCTCGGACCATCGACAGAGCCGTCAACTGATGTTGCCCCCGTTATTGATGCCGAGTCTGCGAACAAGATCCGTTCCTTCGTCGCTAAAGCGAACGAGGAAGGGCTGCATCAGCTTGTGGGTGACAAAGACTTTGATCTGCCGCCGGGCGTCGAGAACCTGATCGCTCCGCATGTGTTCACGGGTGTGACGCCCGAACACACGATCTATCGGGAAGAGATCTTTGGCCCGGTTCTCGCTGTCACCCATGCCAAAGACTTTGACGAGGCGCTCAAGCTCGCGAACGGTCATAAGTACAAGCTCACCGGCGGCGTATTCTCTCGCATGCCAACCAACATCGAGCGTACCAAGCGCGAACTCCGCGTAGGGAATCTCTATATCAATCGCGGCATTACTGGTGCTTTGGTTGGACGCCAGCCCTTTGGCGGGTTTGGCATGTCAGGGGTTGGCAGCAAGGCGGGCGGGGCTGAGTACCTGTACCAGTTCGTTGAGCCGCGGGCATCGAGCGAGAACACCATGCGTCGTGGTTTCGCGCCTGAGCTTTGAATGACTATTAAAAAATCATGAGCGGGCGGCGTCCCGGCCAGTGAGGCGAACCGGTATGGCATCATCGAACAATCAAAAGCAACCAAGCGCAAAAACCCCGATGCTCGGTTTTAAAGCCGAGGTTTGCGAGGTGATGGAGTCGTTGCGCGCCGCCATTCGTGAAGCATTAGGCGAAGATGCAGCGGATCCGACTCGGTCGCCGGCCGAGTTCTCACGCGATCTTGGTCTTGATACCAAGCTTGGTTGGAAGCTTCATTGGCTGTTGACCGAGTCGAATCTTTTCGCTGCGGCGCTGTATGTTCCGGGGCGGGCGGGTATGGGACTGATTGTCGACGGGCTTGCCCGAGTTCAAGCGTCCGAAGCAAGCCTCGGCGCAGTTCGGCAGGCGAGCGATGCGTTCCAGCGATGTGTTTCGTCGCACGCTGACAACCGCGCGGGCTTTGATGTGCTCCTAAGCGCGCAGAGCCCCGATCAGCGATCTTCCATCGATCACCGCAAGCTGGCGTACCAGGGCGTCCGTTCAATCTGGGGTATCGAGTCGGCGGCGAACTTGATGACATACATCATCCATCCGTCAGCCGAGGGTGACATGATGGATGTTGCATCTATCCGCGGCATCATCGGATGCCAACGCCTGCGTGAAAACGTTCCGTGGCGCGTCGCCCGGACCACGATGCGTCGACCTGATGGCGTCGAGTCAAACTTTCGGAGGGAAGCAGTAGATCCTGCGCTTCGCGGTGTCGATCCGGGCGATGAGATTCCGGTGCTTGCCGGGTATTGTTCGAACCCACTGCCTGAGATTCAGCGCGTACCTTCGCCGCTGGGCGCTGTCGAATATCAACTTGGGAACGGCCCGGTAGGCAAGCAAGGGCGGTTCGATCTCGTGATTGGTGAAGTCACCCGGTCGGTTCAATCCCGGTTCGCCAATCCGGGTGATCCGCCGCTGCGAACAAGGTTATCAGTTCGGATCCCCACCCAGCAGGTGGTGTTCGATGTGATGATGCATCGCGAAATGTTCGGCCGATCGACACCTCGATCATTGATGGTTTCTGATCTATTCGCGTCGGATCTCGGGGCGCAGCCGCAACCACAAGACGAGATGCCCGGGCTGGGCGAACCCGAAGTTTTGCGTGCGTCGCCGGGCGTACTTTCTTTGGATATTTATCCCAAGTTTGCTGATGCAGTCGACGAAGCATTGGGCACGCTCGGTTGGGCACCCGAGTCGTTCGATGTCTATCGACTCCAGATGCCATATCCGCCGGTGCCGACGACATTGATTTTAGAGTTTGACTCGGCCGCCGCCGTGCGTCGTGACTGATGGTCTTCCAATCGAAGTTTTAGTTACAACTCAAGTAGAGAGTGATGTAGCCGGAGACATCGAAGAAGTTCAGCATCCCGTTTTGATCAATATCAGCCGAGGAATCACCGGCGTTGTAGCGAGAGATGTATAACGCGACATCAAAGAAGTTGATCGCGTAATCACCGGTCAAATCTGCGATGCAAGGCGGCGTGTGATCGAGCACAAACGCGCCCTCTGCGAGCGCGAACGGCGAGCCGTCAGGATGGAACCGGGCCACGCCGGTGAGAATGTAGCCTGTCGCATCGACATCTTCGGGGTACAAAATCCAATCACCTGGATCGATGTTCAACTCGTTGATCAGATAGCTGTTGAGATCGACCGAGCCAAGCTCTGACGTCCAGAGGAAACCAGAGGTGCCCGGTGCCGTCGGAGCGGGTTCGTATCGGCCGTACATGATGTCGCCATTGTTACCAATTGCGTTTCCCGCGGCACTCGTTGCGCCAGGGGGGAGTGGGATGGCAAGCACGCCTTCGTCGCGAGTCCAGAGCATCGGCAAGAGTGTTGCGTCACCCGCAAGCCGGCCGCCCCCTGTCATTGAGCGGCCGCTTGGAGATGCATCGTTTGCTTGGAGTTGCTCGAACGGGCCGGTGTCTTGGGCAATCATGCCTTTGGTCGGGGTCCATTCGAACAGGACCTGAAAACCTTGATCGTTGAAGGAATGGCCAAAGATAGCGCCGTCGGCATCGATTCCTACGGCTTCTGAACGAAACGGCGGCATGGAAGCTAACCCGCCAAGCGCAGTAAGCCCATCAGCATCCGTCCAGCGTACCGCCTGCAAACCTTCGGCGGTCGTGCTCAATCCAACGATCACCGTACCGGTTGGATCACACGCAGCAGCATTGGAAAAGGTGAACCCCGAGCTCGGATCTTGTCCGATTGCGCCGATTTCAACCGGCGCAGTATCGTTGTGCCAGACGACGCCGATCGGAACACCGACTACGGCTTGGTGGCCTACAACCACCGATCCGTCGGCACTGAGCGCGAATGGAACGTCTTGCTCGTTGGGGTCGTTCGTGACCGCTTCGAGTAGTGTTAGATCAGTGTCACTTCGCCAGCGAAACGCGCGCGCGCCCGGCTGCTGGTTCGAGAATCCTGCGATCACAAGCCCGTCGGCAGAGATTGCAGTGCCGTAGGAATGGGGCGTGTCGAGTCCGTCCTCACCGATGATTAAGAGTGAAGGCTGTGCCGCCGCGGTCCCGCCGGCAGCGAGCAAGACCAACAGCGCGGATTGACAACGACGACCGGGAACGAATGGCATGGTCTAAATGTAACCCCGATTTTGACCGCTGCACACTCGGTCCGGACAAAACCGCCGTTCTACGGGCGGATACGCCGGCACGACCGATATTGGGGCAGCCTACGCGGTCTTCCGGCTCTGGTATGAGCTCACGGGCAACCGGAAATGAAGGCTGAGATGAACCTATCGAAGTCCGCCAGCGAGACCGACCCGCTCCGATCGAGGTCAGCTTTCGGCGACTCTTCGTTATAGTCGCGGACAAACGCCGCGATGTCGAAGAACGTCAGTCTGCCGTCGAAGATCCAGTCGCCGTCGCAGGGCGAGGTCATGCAAGACTGAGAATGATGCAAAAGAAACGGCTTGCCGTTACTCGTCCCCGTCCACGAATCCCTTCAGCTTGCGGCTGCGGACCGGGTGCTGGAGTTTGCGGATAGCTTTGGCTTCCACCTGGCGGACGCGTTCGCGGGTGACTTTGAAGATCCGCCCGACTTCTTCGAGGGTGTAGGTGTAGCCGTCGCCGATGCCGTAGCGGAGTTTGATGATTTCACGCTCGCGATAGGTGAGCGTTTTGAGCACCTGTTCGAGTCGTTGACGGAGCATCTCCTGCCCTGCAGTGTCTGCCGGGCTGGATTGGTTGGTGTCTTCGATGAAGTCACCAAAGTTTGAGTCTTCACTCTCGCCGACGGGGCGATCGAGTGAAACCGGATGCCGTCCGATCCGCATGATGCGGCGGACTTCGTGCTCTGGCATCTGTGCCTTCTCGGCGATTTCTTCCAACGTTGGTTCGACACCGGTCCGCTGGGTGATGTCTTTCTGAATGTTCCGCAGCTTGGTCATCGTTTCGATCATGTGGACCGGAATTCGGATGGTCCGTGCGTGGTCAGCCACCGCCCGTGTGATTGCCTGACGGATCCACCACGTCGCGTATGTCGAGAACTTGTAGCCGCGTTTATATTCGTACTTGTCGACCGCACGCATGAGCCCGGTGTTGCCTTCTTGGATGACATCAAGGAAGCCGAGACCGCGGTTGCGATACTTCTTGGCGATCGAAACGACCAAGCGAAGATTGCCGCCAGACAAGTCGCGCTTTGCTTGTTCGTACTCCCAGAAGACGGTCGAAATCTCTTTGATTCGCCTCGCCAGCACTTCCGGTTCGGCTTGTACAAGCGAACGAAGCCCGTCGAGTTCTTCGCGCATGACCTCGAGATCATCCGCGTCGTGGGCTTTGGGGTACCGGGCTGCTTGGAGCATCTCGTCCTGGAGACGCTCCATCTTTTCGCCGATCGAACGCATCTTCCTCATCAGTGGCACGATGCGACCCGTCCGCAAGCACAGTTCTTCCATCAAGGCTGCCATACGTCGGCGTCGGGCGTTGGCACGATCTTGTATCACACGGGCTTGCTTGGCAGATTTGATCTTGCCGTCGTCGCCACGCAAGGCTTCGAGTTCTTGCCAGTCCACTCGGTTGAGCTCGAGCAGTTTTTCGATGGTGGGCAAGTTGGCCGGGATCCGTTGCGCGAGTTTCTCTTTGGCGTTCTCGTCCAGCGTAGAGATCCGCAGCGTGCGATCGAACGGGAGTTCACCCGCGGACACTTGCTTGAGCGTCTGTACAGCCAGCGTGACGATGTAATCGCACTGGAGGCAGCGTCGCCGGAAAATCATCCGGGTGCTCTCGATTTTCTTTGCCAGCCGGATCTCTTCTTCGCGCGTGAGCAGCGGGATAGCGCCCATCTGGCTCAGATACATCCGGACGGGATCGTCGATACGCTTCGAGCCCGGATCGGCCGATGGGCTTGGTTCCTCGAGTTCTCGTTGCACGGATTCCGCATTGAGCTCTCGCGCCTCGGCGACATCTCGCTCTGCTTCGTCGCGGTCAAAGTTCTCAGCCGCGTCGCCGGCAAGCCGGCGCAGCTCGTTCGGCTTGATCGTCTGCCCGCTCTCGTGATGCGCCGCGTTAATCCGGACGCGCAGCTGCTCGTTTTGCCCGAGGTCTTCGCCGCCCGCAACCGACATCGCACGGAACGTCCCTGCGAGCGGTCCAACGGTGAGAATCGTGTCGCCCGCTTTGGTAGCCCGGAAGGCGCGAGCCCGGAACTCCATCTCGTCGATCAGCTCGATGCCGTCTGAATCCATGCGAGTCAGAAGGTCGTGAACCGCGCGCCATTCGATCATCTCGTCGGGGAGCGTGTTGTTGAGCTCTTCAAAGCTCAGCCAGCCGCGACCGGTCCCGATCGTGAGGAGCTGTTCAAGTGGTGGGTGCAGGGTTGAGATCATGTGCGTTCCTGCTGTTGTCGGGATTGGGCAGTGTTTTGCTCCGCCTGGCGTCCCGTTTCGTACATATTGCCCCCTGGCGTGGGGCTCGATCGGTCACTTTACTCTTCACCGAGCCGGGTGACACCCGGTCGGCCAAACTTCTCCCGCAGCGCCCGCTGACGTTCAATAAACGCCCCCAACGCCGCGGCATCGTCTCCAGAGCCTTGAGATCCGCCCGCTGACTCTGAAGTTGATTGTTGCCCGCTCGGCTTGGGGTCGACGGCCTGGGCGGATTCATCTTCAAATCCTGCCGCCCGCAAGCATTCGTCGAAGAGACGTCGAAGTCGTTCGGGGTGACCGAGCGTCCGCTCTTCTGCGGTCCGGGCGAGAGAAACTGCCCAAGCTGAAGCCTGTTCGGCGTACGGCTCTTCTGGGTCAAGCTCTGCCAATACAGCATCCAATGTCGGCCGATCTCCATCGCTTCCAACCCGCAGCACCGTATCGGCGAGCAAGCTGGATTCGGGCGCTTTGAACGCATCCACCCGGATGCTGTCTTGTTGCTCGCCGGTCATCGTTAACCAGAGTGAACCGTCGGTCATGAGACACCCCAATACGAGTTCTCGTCCGGTGGCTTGCTCTCCCCGCCGAGCGGTCGGGCCTTGAGGGTCTTGTTCGGTTCGATCGAACGTCGGCCCGCTGCGGCCGGTCTTGATCTGTCGCTGAATCGTGGCTTCGTCGATCCCAGTGGCTTCGCTGATGAGTCTGACGAGCTGCCGCCGACGGACGGGGCTCAAGCGTGACATGCCGAGTCGGGTGAACCGATCGAGTTCCTCTTCTACAGCATTCGCGACCGCAGCCGGTCCTTTGTCAGAAAGGGACACACGCAGTCGCTCGAACTTCCACGCGAGCAGGTCTTTCGCGTTTGCGATTGCTTGTTCAAAGATCTCGCGCCCGCCTTCGAGCTTAAGAACTTCATCAGGATCTTTCGCGTCCGTCAGCGATGCGAATGACGCGACCCGGATGTCGAGCTGTTCGCTAAAGAGGACTTCCACCGCTCGATCGGCAGCCTTCTGCCCCGCGGTATCACCATCAAAGAGCAGCACGACCGTATCACACAGCCGACGAAGCACCGTCGCGTGTCCGCCTGTCAAGGCGGTCCCGAGTGTCCCAACCACGTTGGTCACCCCCGCCTGATGGCATGCGACGACATCGGTATAACCTTCGACGACGACCGCGGTCCGCTTCTGTTGGATCGAACGCGAAGCCTGCGAGATGCCGTAAAGCGTAGTGTTCTTACGGAATGCGGGCGTCTCGGGGCTGTTGAGGTACTTTGGGTCGTCGTCATCATCGATTCGTCGGCCCCCGAACGCGATCACTCGCCCGATCTGATCGTGAATCGGGAAGATCAATCGATTCCGGAGCGCGTCATACCGCCCGCCAGAGTCGCGTGTCTTCAGCAGCCCGGCAGCATCGAACGCGCGCGGATCAAGCTTCTTGCCCTCAATCGTCACCAAGAGTCCGTCCCAGCGATCTGGCGAGGCGCCAATTCCGAATGCCTCAACCATCTCTGGAGAAATCTCGCGGCGTTCAATCAGTCCACGAGCAATCACACCATGCTCGGGGTGATTCAGGATCGCTTTGAAAAAGCCTTGTGCCGTGTCGTTGGCTCGAAGAATGTCCGCCTTATTGATTCCTGGTAACTCGCCGGGCAACGGTTCACGCTTGGGCTGGCGCTTGGTCAGTTCGATGCCGCTTCGCTGGGCAAGGAACTCGATCGCTTCTCGGAAATCCATGGAGTGGTACTTCTGGACGAACGAATACACGTCGCCACCCGTGCCGCACACGAAACAGTGGAAGATCTGCTTTGCCGGCACAACAGCCATCGATGGATTTCGATCGTCATGGAACGGGCAAAGCCCGACGAACTCGCGTCCCTTGGGTTTGAGTGAGACGTGCTCGCCGACCACGCGCACAATGTCCGACGCGTCTTTCACGCGTTGCCGATCATCGTCTTGGCGTTGATACATATCCATACGTTGAAAAAAGAACCAACAGCCCCAATGGAGTGGGTGGCAGCTCCGATCGAAAGGGTAGCGCCACCGCCCGAATCCGCCCAATCCGCGCGTTGAATCAGGCCTTCGGCCGCCGGGGTGGATCCATAGGACCACATGACAGGCCGGCTTGCCAACGGGCGAGCTTCGTGGCACTATGTTGAGATGGTCAGGCGCCGGGTCGTTTTTCAGGGACGGGTGCAAGGTGTTGGCTTCCGCGCCCGGGCCCAGAATGCCGCTGGCGCTCATCCAGTCACCGGATGGGTTCGAAACGAGTCTGACGGCACCGTGACGCTTGAAGTGCAGGGCGCCCATGAGGCGGTCGACGCGTATCTTCAAGATCTACGTCGCCGTGTATCGGGGCTGGTTGATCGTGAACTCGCTTTCGAAACTCAACTCGTCCCGGCAGAAGCCCGTTTCGATATCGCACACGCATAAGCAATTGCCCGGACCTACGGGCAGCCCAAGTTGTAGATCCCGATGTAGCCGGAGACATCGAAAAAGTTGAGTGACCCGAATGGTGCTGCTACATCGGCAGCCGGATCACCACTATTGAACAGCCCGATGAAAGCCGCGATGTCGAAGAAGTTCAGCACGCCGAATGGCTTTGCGAGATCCGCGGCGCTGCATCCGCTCGGTTCCAACTGAGCATCAAAGACATACACCTGACCGGCGTTGATCGCGGGTACATCGCTTTGGTTTGCGCCGATCAATGCTCGTCCGCCGTCGAGATCGCCCGACCACCCGAACGTCGCGTTCGCGGAGGTGTCAGCCGGGGTCATCTTGACCACCTCGATCGGATTGTTCGGATCCGACACGTCAAACAGATACGCGGACCCGCCGCCCGGGAACAAGTCATCGTCGGTGCGCGAGCCGATCAGTGCGGTGTCGGCATTGAGCGCAACGGTCCAGCCGAAGTCGTCCGTGTCGTTCGCGTCCGCGGGAGTGATCTTGCGGGTTTCGACCGGATTCGTGCGATCGGTGATGTCATACAAGTAGACCGCCCCGGCATCGAAGCCACGCTCGTCCTCAAAAATCGCCCCGACGAGCGCCAGGTCGCCCGAAACCGCGACATCGAAGCCGAAGAAGTCCTGCTCCTGCCCGTCCGACGCGGTGATTTTGGCTGTCTGAACAGGGTTGGCGGGGTCTGAGATGTCAAACAGGTACGCCGAGCCGGATCGGGTCCCCAGGTCGTCGTCCCAGCGAGCACCCACGATCGCGGTCGTTCCCTGGATATCCACAGAGAATCCGAACTGCTGGACCGCGCCGCCGTCAGTCGGCAGCAGTTTACTGAGTTCCGCGCCGGTACTGATGTCGAACAAGTACGCCGATCCGGACAGCCCGCCGTTGTCGTCGTCGCCGCTCACACCGATGATCGCGATGTTCCCGTCCACGGCGATCGCATCGCCGAAGGAATCGGTGAATACCGCGTCGCTCGGTATGAGGGTGTCGATGTACACCGGATTGTCGGGGTCAGAGATGTCGAACCGCTGGACGCCGTTGCGGTACGTCGAGAGCGCCTCGTCCTGGTATCCCACGAGCGCGATGCCCTCGCCGATACCTGCCCCGAAGACCCAGAGCCGATCCGGGTCGGTGCTGACCAGCGGCAGTTCGGAGCGGATCACGCCTGTCACCACATCGATGACGTACGCGTGCCCCCCGATCTGCTGGGTCCACACGCCCGCCGCCCCGACGACGCCGAGCTCGCCGTGCAGCCCGAGCGAGTCGCCGAAGGCGTTGCTCTCGATCGCCGGCGATGGGGAGATGACGAATAACTCGTCGCCCGGTGTGGCTCCCGCCGGCACCGCCGAGGTTACCAGTGTCAGGGTCGCGATCTTCCAGCAGTGCGGCATGTGTTTCTCCTTGGTTCATGCGTCTCGACGCAACGAAGCCGCATCTGGCCTACAAACGCGGTCCCGACCCCGCGCGCCAACCAAAATCGTGCGATTCCCGCCGGAACGGTCCGAGAACGGGGCCCGGCGACTACCGTCGCCCATGCTGATCCTCTTTGATATCGACCTCACCCTCGTCAACACCCACGGCAGCGGCATGCGGTGCCTCGATGAAGCCGGCAAGGAACTCTTTGGGCAAGGCTTTTCGGCCGAGGGGATCGATTATGGCGGGCGGCTTGATCCTCTCATCGTTCATGACCTGCTTGTGAAATCGGGCGTCGAACCGAATCAAGACAACGCAGCAAAGCTCCGTGCCGGCTACGTCGAGCGGATGAAACTCGTGTACGACTCGGGCAGTGCCCAAAGCGAAGCGCTGCTCGGCACCCACGATCTGGTCGACGCACTTGCGAATCAAACGGGCATCACCCTCGGTCTGCTCACGGGCAACTTTGAAGAGACCGGCACGCTCAAGATCGATCGGGCCGGGTTCGACATGGGTCGATTTTCGGTCCGTGTGTGGGGCGATGATTCTCCTCACGTGCCACCGCATCGTTCGCACCTGCCGCCGGTAGGTATAGAGCGGTTCGAATCGATGCACGGAACGGCGATCGATCCCGACCAAGTCGTCATCATCGGTGATACGGTCCATGACGTATCGTGCGCTCTTGACAACGGGTGTCGCGTACTTGCCGTCGCGACAGGGCATCACAACTCCGGCCAACTCACGCAGGCCGGTGCCCACCGAGTGGTGGGGGACTTGACTCGTACAGGGGACATCATCGAATGGTTGACCACGCCCACGCCGACAAGCAGCGATTGACCACGCCGCAGCAATTTCAACCCGCGGGCGAGCGTCTGATCACCCTCGATGCGCTGCGAGGCTTTGCGATCCTGGGGATTTTGCTGCCAAACATGTTCGCGTTCGCTTGGCCGACGGCCGCGATGACCGATCCAAGCGTTATTGGCGGCTCGCAGTGGAATGTGTTTGCGCACGATCTCAACTCGACCGCGTTTCTTGGCAAGTTCATGTTCAACTTCGCGATGCTCTTCGGCGCTGGCGTCGTGCTGTTTGATCGCAAGACCACGCCGACCGATCGCAAGCCCAAGCTGAGCGATGGCTGGGCGCTGTGGTGCCGCCGTTGCGCCGCGTTGTTGGTGATTGGCATCGTTCATGCCTACCTGTTTTGGTTCGGTGACATCCTGTTTTGGTATGCAGTCTGCGGATTGTCGTTGGTATGGTGGGCCCGCAAGTTATCTGCCCAGACCCAAATAGTGGGTGGCTTGGCGCTGTTCACGTTGGGCGCCACCATGATGGTCGGTCTCACCGGTGGGCTTGCGTGGGCCGTTGGCGAGGGACATATCCCCGCGAGTCAGATGAATCCGGATCCGGCTCGCGAGCTTGCGGGGTATTTGGGTTCATGGTTCGATGCGTTCAAGATCCGTGCGATCACGACGCTTGCGATGCACCTGATGTTCCTGCCGCTCATGCTGCCAACCATTCTTGGCATCATGATTTTGGGTATGGGGCTTACCAAGTCGGGTGTTCTCACCGGCGAGCGATCCACGAGATTCCATGCGACACTGTGTATCATGATGCTCGTTCTGGGCACGGCCACCACGACCGCTGGCTATGTGCTCGTGAAGAACACCGAGTTCTCGGTCCCGAGTGGTGCGGTCTGGCAATCGATGGCTCAGTTCCTCGGTGCACCTCTTGCGATCGGCTACAGCCAGTTGATCGTCCTTGCCTGCCGAGCCAAATCTCTCCGCAAGCCCGTGCAAGCCCTTGCCAATGTCGGTCGGATGGCGCTGACCAACTACCTCAGCCAAACGTTGATCTGCACCACGCTTTTTTATGGGTATGGGTTCGGATTCTTTGCCTCGATCCCATTCCCACATCTGTTTGGCGTGATCGTCGCAGTCTGGGTGTTCAACTTCGCGTTGAGTGCCCTGTGGCTGCGGTACTTCCGATTCGGACCGTTCGAATGGCTCTGGCGACAGATGACGTATTTGGGGCTGCCCAAAGCGTGAGAGTTTGGTGAATAACGCGGTGAGTTGTCGTTGACAACCTGTCGTCTCTGCCTCAACCAGCTTCGAGCCCGGTACACTCCAAGCAAGGCAATGGAGGCCTATCACATGACGATGAGTTATTCGGCGTTGTGCAGTGATTTCTACGTCAACGCCAAGCTGACCTCGCGGATGGAACTGCCAAGGTCACGCGAACCGGTTCTCGAGTTGTTCGAGCGTATCAAGCGGGAATATCCGCAGATGGCATCGTTCCGTCGATACAAAGAAGAGTTCGCGCTCGAGTCGGGCCAAGGCGATGCCCCGCACCGCTGGATGGGCATCCGCCCTCGTTCGGTCCGCACTGGCATCGTCAATCCCCAGAACGAAGATGAGATGCACGACCTGCACCGATCGGCGGCTGAGGTGTGCCCGTACTACCTCAGTATTTCGCCATTGGACGTTGAATCGATCGAGTTGCTGTACGGGTTTGACCTGGCGGCTCGCGCCAATCACGACACGATCGTGGCATCGGCGTTGCTCGATGGTTCACCGCTCTCGGCGGTGTTCGATACGCCCAACGCCCGGGTGCGTGAATGCCAGCCTTCGGTCGGGCTCACGCTCGACGACGGCAGAGTGCACGCCAAGATCGAAGTAAAAACGAGATCAGGCAAAGAGGGGGCGCCGCAGCCCGAACCGATCTCGTTGTACGTGACCGTTCGATCAACAGAGCCGATTGCCGATCTCAAGCACATGCCCGGTCGGATCGATTCGCTCGCGGAGGCGGGCTTGGAACTCGTGGATTCCTTGGCGATTCCGAGTCTGCTCCGACCATTGCGAGACGAGATCGAATCCGGGAGTTTCTAGCCTGATTTAGCCAGAAACCCTCCATCATTCGGGCTCGAACTTGCCCTCAAACGCCGAAGGTCCGCATAGGGGAAACCCCTGCCCAGTTCCGGGGTGCAAGTACCGCTGCGCACGTTCTTTGGAGTTATTTACGAACAACAGCCGAAACCATTATCGGGCGGGGGAACACCTGAACTGAGGGTCCGACCCGATGCGAACGATCGCTGTGATCAACCAAAAAGGCGGGTGTGGAAAGACCACGACGTCGATCAACCTGGCCGCAGGCCTTGCTCGGCGCGGGTTCCGCACACTCTTGGTCGACCTTGACCCGCAGTCGCATTGTGCAGCGGGTTTGGGCGTGCCAGAGGACCGGATGGACCTTGATATCTCCGATGCGCTGCGTGCGCCGGCTGATGGCAAGCTCGACCATGATCGGCTGCTCTGGCGTGTCGGGCGGGGCTTGGACCTGCTGCCGAGTCGCATGAAGCTCGCCGGGCTTGAAGCTGCCCGTGGCGGGCTCGCAGACATGGATCAGCCCCAGAGTCGACTTAAGCTCGTCCTGGATCGAATCACCCGTTCTTCGCCACCGGACGATGCAGCGTCGCCAATCGACGCGCTGGGCGAACCTGCCCGCCGCTATGACGCGGTGATCATTGATTGTCCGCCAGCGATTGGGCTATTGAGCTACAACGCGTTGGCAGCCGCCAGTGAGGTGTTGATCCCGGTCGAAACCAGCTATTTCTCGCTCCGAGGCGCCGGCAAACAGATCCAGACCGCTCGGTCTGTCGCCCGGCATGTGGGCGTTGAACCCCGAGTGAGGTTGCTGGCGACGATGTTTGATCCGTCGTTGCCGCTGGCGCGGGATCTCTTGGATGACCTGCGGGATCGGTTTGGGGCGGCGGTGGTGCCGCTGGCGATCCGGATGGATCCGGAGGTCAAAGAAGCGGCGTCGTTTGGGCGTCCGGTCGAAGAACACGCCCCCGAATCAATGGGAGCCACGGACTATGCGTCCCTCTGCGAATGGGTCATCGAACGTGCTGGCCTGGATCGTCCAGAGCCGGGCACGGACGAACGCGGGATGGACAAGCCTCGGTTGCCTGAACAAACCCTCGAAGCTCGGCCGCTGCCAGAGGACATGAGACCAAGTGGGTCCGTTTCTCCCATCAGCGAGCAGGACCGGTCGGAGGCAGGGCAAGCCAGTGCGGCAGCGCCGATGAGCCGGGCCCAAGAAATCGCGTTGCGGGCGGCCTCGATGCCGAAGGAAGCGCGGCCTGCTACGAGGGCGATGCATCCCCCCAAGCCAATCGCAATCGAGTTATCCACAGAGCCGGTGGTTGATCCGAGCCTTCATCCGGCCGCTCCACTGCCGCGATCAGAGCCCAATGCGGAAGCACTGAGGCACCTCTGGGGTGTCTGCGGCGTAGAAGGCGGACTGTTTTTTGTGCAGCCTGCGACAGGTGTAGGGTCTGTAGCGGTGGTTGGCGACTTTAATGGTTGGGATCCGTCAGCCGGGGAGATGACCCGGCGGTCTGACCTGGGTATCTTCGAGTGCCGGATCGAGTGCCCCCCGGGGCGATTCCACTACCGGCTGGTTATCGACGGCGAATGGCGCTGTGATGCCTACAACCCCGCTCGTGTTCCAAACGGGCTGGGGGGGGAAAACAACCTGGCGGTGGTCTAAGGATCATCGCCCCGCCGGATGGATCGGCGGGCTCTCTTGAGCGGAGGCTCGACATGGACCGCGATAGCCGACGACCTGCCAACATGCGATTGACCGGCACCGAGCAACACGAGCACGATGCGCTCGCCGAGTTGTTTTTGGGCGATGCCCCGCTCGCTCCCGCGCCGATGGGCGAGCCCAATGAACCATCTGAAGTCCCAGCCAACGCCGGTCCAAGTATCGAGAGTCGCGTCGCGACATTCGAAGGATCGGCTGTGCGTTCGGTGGCGGAAGCATCTGAGTCAGGCGAAGCCGATCTCAACGCAAATCCGCTCATCGAACTGGTCGTTCTCGGTCACTTGCCTGTCCGTGCGTCGCTGTGGGTCCGTCAATACGCATGCCTTGCGGCTCGCAAGCGTTCGGAAACAGTTGCCTTGGTTCGGTCGGCGGGTGACTCAGTCGCCGTCGATGTGATCACCGGGCATCAGCGTGCTGAGATAGCACCGGTTGAGTCGATCGTCGATGCGATGACGATCGCAAAGTCGGCCTCGTCTCGCGTGATTGTGCGTGTCGATGAAACGACCGAGCCTGAGTTGCTCGAGCGTGGGGGGGTCGATGAAGTGACGATTCTGACCGGCGCTGACGAAGCCGCCGTCGTTGCGTCGTATCGATTGATCAAGTCTTTGGTGTCGACCTTTGATGATCGTCTCGAACCTGACGCGATGCCGGTGCTTCGGGTCGCGGTCATGGGCGGTTCGGGCGATGATATTCGCCAGGCGTGTTTGAAGATCGAGCGTGCTTGCCGAGCGTTCTTGGATCGCCCGATCGAGATCCTTGATGCCTCAGGGCGAATCGATGCGACGGGGACGGCGAGTATTTGCCGGACCGACGCCGAGGGATCTTCAGCCGTCGCGATCGAAGCATTGCTTGGAACAACATCTGTGCAAGCGCCAATCGATACCGACATGACTGGTGTAGCACTTGGGTTGAGGTTGGCAGACGATCTGGACTCCGACGACACCAACGAGCTGGATTCAGCGTTGCTGGCCGATGCCGAGCAAGCGGAGTTGGATGAAGTTCCCGAGATTGTGGTTCGCCCGATTGCTCGAGCGGTTGCGGCGGAATCGATACCGGAACCTGACACTCGGCGGATCCGGCATATGCGTGACCCGTTGCCGTTGTTGATCGAAGGTCTCACTCCGATCGAGGCCCGCTGTCCTTCCGCGGTTGGCGTTGAGTTTGCTTGTGACCAGGACGGGCAGTTGCATGCGGTCGTGACCGATGACGCGGAAAACCCGATCGCGAAGCTCATCGCAGCGGGCGCTTGGGCGATGGACCACTTGCCGCTTTTGATTCGTGCTGAAACACAGGTCGCGATGCCTACTTCAGAACCTCAATGGGATGCGGGCGTCTCGCTTCACTTGCTCGCGCGTCGACCAGCCGCGTCTCGGGCCATGCTCGAAACCGATGTCAACATCTATGCGCTCGCGACCGCGTACATCGGCGGCGAGCCAGTGTCGGTCGCGACCCCACTGAATCTCTGATTGAAAACCACTGTGTTTCAAGTTGTTTAACAAGCCTTGTAACAACAAGTGTTGAATGAAAAAGGGCGCCCCGGTTTGGGACGCCCTTTCTGGTTTGTATGATGAGTTCAGGTTACGCTGAGTGGACTTTCTTGATTCGGAGGTCTTTCAACTTTCGTCCATTCTCGACGTGATCGCGGTCGATCACATATTCAGCGTTGTTGTTGTCCATCTCGGGAAGGTCGTACATGAGGTCGGTCATGACTTCTTCCATGACGGCACGCAGGGCGCGGGCACCGGTCGAGCGTTGTGCTGCTTTTTTCGCGACGGCCATCAGCGCGTCATCGGTGAAGCTCAGCTTGGCACCCTCGAGCCCGAACATGTGCTGATATTGGCGAATGATCGCGTTCTTTGGCTCGGTCAGGATCTGGACGAGCGCTTCATCGCTCAGTGGCATCAGCGGGGTGATCACCGGCAGGCGTCCGACGAGTTCAGGGATGAGCCCAAACTCGACAACGTCGGAGTTGGTGACCTGGCTGAGCAGCCATTCGCGTTCGACCTTCTCTTCACCCACGGGGCGGGAGGGGTCGTGCTCATGGCTGGTAAAGCCGATCTTGGTCTTGCCGAGACGGCGACGGATGATGTCTTCGAGCCCGACGAAGGTGCCGCCGCAGATGAAGAGCACGTTGCGGGTGTCGAACTGGATGTACTGCTGCTCTGGGTGCTTGCGACCGCCTTGCGGGGGAACGTTGGACACAGTGCCCTCGAGCATCTTGAGGAGGCTCTGCTGAACGCCTTCGCCTGATACGTCGCGGGTGATCGAGACGTTGTTGGACGTCTTGCCGACCTTGTCGACTTCGTCGATGTAGATGATGCCACGTTGGGCGGCTTCGACATCGAAATCGGCGGCTTGTAGGAGCTTGAGCAACAGGTTTTCAACGTCTTCACCGACGTAGCCGGCTTCGGTCAGGGTCGTCGCATCGCCGATCGCGAATGGAACCTTGAGCAGGCGGGCCATGGTGCGGGCGAGCAGGGTCTTGCCCGAGCCGGTGGGCCCGATCAACATAATGTTGGACTTGTCGAGTTCGATCGAGTCGCTGTCCTCGCTTTCGGCGTGGAGCAGGCGCTTGTAGTGGTTGTGCACCGCGACGGCGAGCGATCGCTTGGCGATTTGCTGCCCGATGACGTATTGCGACATGAACTCAACGATCTCGCGGGGCGAGGGGATCTCGTTGAGTTGGGCCGATACGGAGGAGACGCGCCGGCGTTCCTGGCGGAAGATGTTCTGGCAGAGCTCGACGCAGTTGTTGCAGATGTAGACCTCGCCGGGTCCTTCGACCATGGGCCCGACCTCGCGGCTGGTCTTGCCGCAGAAGGAGCAGGTGGTCACTTTGCGTCCGCGGAAGCCCGAGCCGCCGCCCGAGCCGGATCCTCCGCCTCCGCCACCACCTCCGGTGGTCGGTGTGTCAGAAGAGCCCGAGTTGGCGGGTTCGGGGGCGGGCGGAACGGAATCGCCTGGTCTTTTGGTCATCGCGGCCTCGGTGGTCGTCGGTCTACAAAGGAACACGCGGGTTCGACCGCGTCGTTCTTCCGGGGGTATCGGCCAAACCTCGGGCTTGGCTCAATCTGAACCTGCCGGTCGGGCGATCTGTTTCCCGGAGAAAAGCGTAGCGCGGTCTAAGGGGGTTGTGTCACGTCCAAATCCGCGCGATGTTGCAAACACAACCCGAAACTGCCGGAATAACCGGATTCATCGGATTTGGCTACGCCGAGCCATCGCTTGTGGCTGTCGGTCCGGAGTCTGGCTTTTCCGTGTCGGGAAGCGGGGCGGGACCCGGTTTCGCAGGATGTGCTGGGGGGGGAGCAGCGGGGCGATCGATCCCGGCGCGTGCTTTTTCGATGATGGTTTTCTTTGCGAGGTCGAACTCTTCTTGGGTCATTTGCCCGCGCTCGACCATTTTTCGCATTTGTTCCATCATGCTGCCGGCATCATCACGAGCGTGATCGCCGAGCATGTTGCGGCGGACCATAGTGATGATGAATCCGCCGATCATCGCAACCACGATCAGGATGCCCGCCCAGAGCAACACCCCGGTCGAGTTGCTGGCGGCCAGGGTGTGAAGTGAGTCGATGTGCATCTCGCGATTCTATGGATCGGTTCAGTTCAGTTCGGCGCGGAGGGCATCGATGCCCGCGATGATGTCGGTTGGTTGTGCGTCGGTGACGATGCGGCATCTGCCTCGCCCGTCGGGGAGGATGAGCCGGATCGTGCCGCTGGATGCTTTTTTGTCTGATCCCATGCGGGCCAGGATGAGGTCGGAAGGGGGCAGGCCGGCGATCGAGGCCGGCAGCCCGGCGCTTTGTAAAAGTCCAACAACTTGGTCGCCCACTGCTGCATCGCAAAGTTCGAGGGATTCGGCGCAGCGGCAGGCTGCAACGAGCCCCAAGGCAATCGCTTCGCCATGATGCAATGGAGCTAAGGTCGGATCGCCTGAGTTCGGCGTCAGGCCCGGGAGCGTTTCGATCGCGTGCCCGAAGGTATGGCCGAGGTTGAGCAGCATACGGATACCGCCGGTGCCCGAGATGGATTCATGCTCGTCGCGCGCCACGACTTGGCCTTTAAGAGCAACCGACCGATCGATCAGGCGAGCGCACGCTTCTGGATCACCGGCAAGCACTGCGGGCATCACGGCTTCGGTTTCGGAAATCAAATCGGCTCCGGTGATGCCGTGCCCGATCATCGCGTGTTTGATGCACTCTGCAAGCCCGGAACGGCGATACCGATCGGGCAGCGATGCAAGCACACGGGTGTCGGCAGCAACCACAATCGGCTGATGGAACGCGCCGACGAAGTTCTTCAGCAGCCGAGCGTTCGAGCCAGAACCAACCGGCAGGTTCACGCCGGTCTTACCGCCGACGGAGGCGTCAACCATTGCGAGCAACGTGGTGGGGCACTGGACGATCGGTACACCGCGCTGATAGGTGGCAGCCGCGAACCCAGCGAGATCCCCGACAATGCCGCCTCCCAACGCGATCACAGGGTCGGAACGCGTGTGCCCTGACTCACCCATAGCCGCCAGGACTCGTTCGAGCGTGGCGATCGACTTATCACTTTCGGTCGGCGTGATATCGATGGAGGCGACCCGAAGTGATTCAGCTTCGAGCAGTCCTTGGAGTTGCGTGAGAAACTGCTCAGGAACCCCGGTATCTCGGACAATGAATGCGCGGCTGGCGCGATTCCCGAGCTTGCGACGGATCTCGGTTGGGACGAATCGCAGCGTGCCATCGCCGATGTGCACGGTATAAGAACGCTCACCAAGCTCGACGCGGACCTCGCGTGGATCCATCGGTTCAGCCTTCTTTCGGCTCGGTTGCGGTCGGGCCGGGGGGGGCGGGCTCGAGGCGGGGTGCATCGGACCACATCGATTCAATGTCGTAGTACGCGCGAGCGTTGGGCTCAAAGAGGTGGACGACGACATCGACAAAGTCGGCCAGCAGCCAGGTGGTTCCGTCGTCCTTGGAGATCCGAGCGACCTGGGTATTGAACGCGTCGGCGACTTCATCGAGATGATCGAGTGTGGAACGCATCTGGCGGTCAGAGGTTCCGGTTCCGATCACGATGCAAGACGTCACCGTGGTCAGTTGAGCAACATCGAGAATGATAACGTGCTCGCATTTATCGTCGATGACGGATCGTGCGAGAGCGGCGGCGAAAGCGCGGGAATCTTCAATGCCGAGAATGCCCGGATCGTCCGAAACGGTTGCACCATGGCGAGCCACGCCCCTTTGGGGTGCGTGCGGATCAGAACTGGCGTCTTTGTTCGGTCGGGAGTCGGTCATGTTCAATCGTAGGGCTGCAGCTTCAGCGTTGCGGCCCGCCGGGCTTCTTCCAGAGGCTCGCCCGCCAGCCCTTTGCCCGGTGCTGGCCATGGACGGGATCAATGGCGTGCTCTTCGAGTATTCGGCGGGCTCGTTCGCCCGCTTCATCGGTGGTGCCGATGCAGAGCAAATGCCCACCTGGGCGGATGACACGGATGATCTCGCCGATTGTTTGGTCATGCTCTGCTTGGGTCGATCCATCCCGAAGCGGGTCCACAAGGACGACGGTATCGAACGCATCATCGAGTTCACCGGCGAGGGTTTCGATCCACCCTAGCTCGAAACCGAGTTGGGCTGCTGCGTATCGCTGGCGTGCGAATCGGATTGCTTCGCCGTCTCGATCGAGTGAGACCACGCCGCCTGATGGGCCTGTGAGATAGGCGAGGTGTTTGGCGCCGGCTCCGGTGCCGCATCCCAGTTCAAGCACTCGATCACCCGGGCGGATGAGTTCATCGAGAGATCGGACAAGTTCCGCACGCGGATCGGGTGTGATGTCATCGTAGATACGGGTCGGTGTGGACCGGATCCGCATGGGACGTGTTCGCCGATCACCGCCAGGGAAGCGGACGTCGAACTCTCGAACACCGGGCTGGGGTGTTGCATTGATGCCTGGAATGCCTCGAACGCGGCGTTCCTTGTACGAAACATGATCAATGATGCGTACGCGGGCCCGTTTGAGGGGAATCAATCGGGCGAGAAGTCCAGAGCCGACATCAACCGTCGCCGGGTCTTCGGTCGGTCGAACGCGTTTCGTTCGATTCTGGGTGTTCACCAGGCAGTTCCCCCGGCGTTTGGCGACTCAAAGAGTGATGGGGTTCTGGTTCGACGAGGTCTTTGGATCGGTAGCCATGGTGCTTCGGAACTGCGAACTTCATCCGCACAGCCTTCGACAGAAATCCAAGGTGTTGGTGAGAACTGTTCACTCACGATAATCGGGCAGGTCGAACCGAACTGGTGTTCGCACAGCGCCTGTTCGGGCGTGTTGCATTGACGCGAGAGATGGAGCAGCACGAGGTGCTCGCGCGGGGCAATATCTCGGACCGCTTGGGCAGCTTCTTGGTTGCTTAGGTGCCCCGAGCCGCCGGTTATGCGTTGTTGGAGGCTTTGGGGGCGGCCGGACTCGGCTTGCATGACCGGGCAGTAGTTCGATTCGATCGCGAGCAAATCCACACCACGGAGGAGACGAGTAAGCGCTTGCGTGGCGCGACCTAAATCGGTCGCATAGCCCACGTGCTTTTCACCGAAGGGACTCTTGGCAACGATCCGAAACGCAGCGACGCCCAATGCATCGTGGGCGAGTGTGGTGACATGCACCTTCAGAGAAGGGTCAATTTTGATCGAGTCTTCAAATGGCACTGTGTGCGAGAAAAGGAGTCCGGATCTTTCGGCGCGTCCGAGATGTTGCTGCTGAATGCGGAGTCGGGCACGCCAGCCGCCGGGTCTGATCGCACGGTTCCAGCCAGAGTGGCAATGGTCAGAATCAAGATGTGTGAACAGGATGTCGTCAACTTCATCGGGTCGGATGCCGCGTTCGAGAAGTAGCCTGCCGGTGCGTCTCGGTGAAAGCCCGGCGTCGAGTAAAACGACGCGCCGTGGATGACCCGGTTCAGGTCTGCTGACAAGGACGGCGCAGTTGCCCTGCGATCCGCTGGCGAGCACGCAGATCGATACACCGACTTCGGGCGGCGGGGCGGGTTCACTTGGGTTTTGGATCACTCTTCACCCTGATCTGCTGGTCTCTTTGCGTTTCGGTAACGACGTCCGCCGACTGGGGTGAGCGAACGCTTTGAGCCACGCACGAATGTCGCCATTTCGGCAACCGCGGGGCTGTTTTGGCCCCGTTCGTCGAGCATGTCGAGCATTTCTTTACGGCCGGGGTTCTTAGAAAACACTTCGCGGTATGCGGATTTGACTGCGTCGATTTCGGAACGCGGCATTCCAGACCGGCGCATGCCGATGAGGTTGATCCCGACCAGCATGTTGCGTTGTGCGGTGATGCAATACGGCGGGACGTCGTTGGTGAGCACCGAGCCGCCTGAGCACATCGCCATGCGTCCAACGCGCCCAAACTGGTGAAGCATCGAACCGCCGGACATGATCGCTTTGTCGAAGACCTCGCAATGACCGGCGAGCGCGACGTTATTGACCAATATCACATCATTGTGCACCGTCGCATCATGTCCGACGTGTGCGTTGACCATTAAGAAAACTCGGTCGCCGATGGTGGTGGGGCGGTGTTCCTTGCTCGCGGCGTGCACGGTCGCGTGCTCGCGGATGAGGCAGTTTTCACCGATTGAGACGCCGGCAGTGAGCATCCCCGGTTTGAACTTGTAGTCTTGGGGTTCGAATCCGATGGCCGCGTTGGGGTACACGATCGTGTTCGCACCAATGGAGGAGTTGCCGGTGATGGTCACGTGGGAGAGAAGTCGCACGCCTTCGCTGAGCTTGACGGGTCCTGTGATGCAGCAAAATGGGCCGATCTCGACGTCATCGGCAAGCTGGGAGGCAGGATCGACGATTGCTGTCGGGTGAACGTTGGGCATACAGAACTCTAGGTCGTCGAGCTACGATGCTCTGTGATCGAACCCGCCCCGTTTCGCGTTGTACAAGCTGGTCGATTGGCGTACCCAGAGGGCGTCGAGCTTCAGCGCGGGCACCTCGAAGAGGTTCTTGCGGGTCGGGCGAGCGGTTCGCCAGAGCTTGGCCGAATCTTGATCGTTGAGCATGAGCCTGTGATCACGGTGACCCGTCGCGCTGATGCACCGGGGCACGTGTTGTTCTCAAAGGAGTTGCTTGCTCAGCGTGGAGTGTCATTGCATGAGACCGATCGTGGTGGTGATGTGACGTACCACGGGCCGGGCCAGTTGGTGTGCTACCCGATCGTGGATCTCAATCGGCTGCATTTGCGGATCCACGAATACATGCGGACGCTTGAAGAGGGCGTCATACGAACGCTTGCCCACTTTGACATTGTTGGTAGTCGCGATTCGGATGCGACCGGCGTGTGGATCCCGCGCGGCGAATCGCCTTCTGCCAAAGTGTGCGCGATGGGCGTCCGCGTGCGGCGTTGGGTCTCGATGCATGGGCTGGCGATCAATGTGGATCCCGACATGTCGCACTTTGGGTTGATTGTGCCCTGTGGACTTGCCGGGCGACCGGTGACTTCTCTCAAAGAAATCGCCGGCGACCGCTGTCCATCAATGAACGAGGTCGCCGGCGTGTTGATCGAAGAGTTGTCGTCAGCGTTGCTTGACGCCCGAGATGCGTCGCGGGCGTCGAAGCAGCGTTAGCCGCCTTCGCCCATCGGGTCGGCGGGTTGGGTTTCTGGTTCATCGACTTCGACCGGGGTGATTTCGATGGTCTCGAGTTCTATTCCTGCTTCTTCGTCGGTCGGTTCGGGCAGGCCCAGTCGTTCGCGGACCGCGCCCGTGAGGTCCAATGAATCGGCGGGTGCGATCAACGGGCGTGCGAGGATTTCTTGGGCGACGCCGCTGAGCGAGTCGACAAGCAGGTCAGATCCTGGACGGGTCGCGAAGAGGAAATGGATGCCTTGTTCGGCCGACTCTTCACCTGCTGCGGTGTAGACGATCTTGTACGCTTCGGCGATCTGTGTGCCGATCAGCTGTTGCATCTGTTCCTGGTAACTTTGGTAGAACTGCTGCATTTGCTGCTGGAGTTGCTGCCCCTGGCCGTAGAGAGCCTGGGTCTCGGGAGCATTGGGGTCGGCGAGCTGGAGTTGGGCTTGGAGTGCCTGCATTTGGCCTTGCATTTGCCCGAGCTGGGTCTGTTGGACGTTGTCGAACTCGGTGCGGGCGGTTTCGTATTCTTCACCTTGGATGATCTCGTCGATCAGGCCGAAGACGTCGACGAAGGCGATGCCATGCTCGGCGGCGTGGGAGTCGCGGACAGCGTCGGCTTGTTGCACGAACGCGGCACCGGCAAAGCCGGCGGCGGCCAACGCCAACCCGAGGGTCATGGTCTGAACTTTGCGGGACATAAAAGGATCTCCTGAGATCAGTGTTGGTTGCTGCCCCCGTCCGGATGCCTGACCGTGCCGGGGCCCGTACTCTACGGGCTCGGGGATGACCGGCTGCGACGTCGGGGTAAAAACCGGCATCGAGGCCCGTCAGCGGGGTGTTCGATTGATCTACGCCGCTGCCATGACAGGAGTTCGCACCATGCGTGATCCACGGATCGACAAACTCGCCGACGTGCTCGTCGGATATTCCACCCGTATCAAGCGGGGTGACCTCGTGATGATCCAGTCCGATCCGATCGGGCTGCCGCTCGTCGAGGCGGTGTACGAGAAAGTCTTAAAAGCCGGCGGGCATCCCTTTTGGAATGCCTCTAGCGAAACGCTGTCTGATCTGTTCATGGAAACCGCAGAGCAGCACCAGCTCGACTACTGCTCTCCGATTGATGCCCATGCGACAGACACGGTTGATGCGCGGATCGTGTTCTGGGCAGAAGGAAACACCAAGCGCCTCACCGGAGTGGACCCGTCGCGTGTGGCGGCGACTCGCGTCGCACGCAAACCGATCATGAAGCGGTTCTTCGAGCGGGCTGCTGAGGGTGAGCTTCGGTGGTGTGGGACGATGTATCCGACCGCGGCTGCCGCCCAAGACGCCGAGCTCTCACTCGCCCAATACCAAAGGTTCGTTTTCGAGGCGGGGCTCTTGCATTTGCCCGATCCGGTCGCGGCATGGAGATCAATCCATGAACGCCAAGAACGTGTGCGAGAGTATTTACAGACAAAGAACGTTGTCCGTTTTCAAGCTCCGGCGGGGGCCGATCACGACGGAACCGATCTCACGGTGGATGTGAACAACGAGAAGTCCATCTGGATCAACTGTGCCGGAACCGAGAACTTTCCCGACGGCGAGGTATTCTGCGGCCCGCAGTCTGCCAATGGGCACGTCAACTATACGTTCCCGGCGGTGTATAACGGCAACGAAGTCGAGGGTGTGCGATTGGTCTTTAAGGAGGGACGTGTGGTTGACGCCAGCGCGAAGAAGAATGAGTCATTCTTGTTTGCGATGCTCGATCAAGACGAAGGTGCCCGCAACATGGGTGAGATTGCGATTGGCACGAACTACTCGATCAAGCGGTTCAGTAAGAATACGTTGTTTGATGAGAAGATCGGCGGCACCTTCCATGCTGCGGTCGGCGCTGGGTATCCCGAGTCTGGCAGCAACAACGAATCGGCGTTGCACTGGGATATGGTTTGCGATCTGCGCGGCGAGCCGGGCCAGGGCGGAACCATTGAAGCCGATGGAGAAGTGTTCCACAAAGACGGATTGTTCACGAATACGGACTGGCCATCGCCCTGAAGTATGTGGCGGATTTGATCCATTCAAGACACAAAGAAAGCCGCGGGCGACTCCAGAATCGCCCGCGGCTTTTCACTCGATCGTCATTGAATGACAAGGGGTGCTATCAGGGGCAACCAGCGTTGTATGCTGCGACGAAGTCGGCAATGTCAAAGAAGTTGAACTGGCCGTTGTTGTCAAAGTCGGCAATGGGGTTCATCTGGTTGTAGTAGTCGACGAACTGCGCCACGTCGAAGAAGTTGAGCGTGCCGAAGGGCAGGCCGAGGTCGACCGGGCAGGGTTCGGCGGAGTCTTCTTCGTACAGGTCAGAGCGGTAGTTGAGCAGGGTGCAACGCATGCGGTAGCCCTGGTCTTCTGTGAAACGCTCCATGCACCGGTCATCGGAGTAGTCCATGTAGTTGTCGAGCGGGGCCTGAGCGCCGCAGCTGGTGCGGCTGCCGGGGCAGCCAAAGGTCGGCGAGTTTTCCGGGTTGGTGTCGCAGATCAGGTCGCCGTTGTTCGAGCAGTTTGATGCCGAAGCGCAGCCGCCAGAGAACGTGTGAAGCAGCCCGAGGTAGTGACCGACTTCGTGTGTGCCGGTACGACCCAAGTTAAACGGATTGAATGGTGCGTTGCGGCCAAAGGTCGAGTACAGAACAACAACGCGGTCGGCGTTGCTGCCAACGATGCCGCCTTGGGGCAGGTCAGGCACGTAGCCGAGCGCGCCGGACGCGGAGTTCGTGTAGATGTTGAGATAGCGGTCGGTGTCCCATGCGAGCGAGTTCCAATAGCTCCCGCCGTCGTTGAACCACGTGTTGTTGGTCGTACGGGTGATGCCGGTGGTGGGGTTACCGTTTGGATCTTCGGTTGCGAGATAGAACTCGATCTGGGTGTCGAATCCAGGTGCTCCGTTCGAGCCGGACAGGGCAAGGAAATCCTCGTTGAGAATTTCGATTTGGGAGGTGACACGTGCGTCGGAAAGAGCGCCGGTGCCGTTGGTTTGCTGAATGACATGGACCACGACCGGGATGCGGAGCTTTGAGATCGCGGGGTCGTACGCCGGGCTTGTGGTGGTGTTGCCGAATGAGCAATCGCCCGCGCCGCCGCCGCGAACGACCGGGCCATCCATGGAAGGCATCGTGGCGCATCGTGTGTCGTGCTGATGGAAGTAGCCCGACTGGTAGAGATCATCCCAAGAGTTGAAAGTCATGCCATCGGCGATGATCTCTGTGTCAGAGATGACCTGGAATGACGTCACGTCCTGCGTTGGCTGGAAGTCACGGGTGGGTGTGTGCTGCGGGGCGGCGATTGCCGCGAGGAGCGCGATCGTCAGCATGGGAAACCTCTCAAATATGCAGGTACAAAGAATCCCCTCGATCCACACGAGTTCGAGCGAGCAGGGATTGTCCGATAACGAGACCAGGTGCCCGAGTGGGCATCCTTCGATACGCCCGTACTGGCACCCGGTTTCATGATGCTCATGGACGAGGAAGTTTCTGATCAAATCGCCGTCAAAACGGCTAATCCGCCGGACGGCGGAGCATGCGGCCGTCCCGATAAGCCCTCCGAGCAGCAACGGAAGCAAGGTGAACACCGCATTCCGGGCACGGCTGATCAGGCGGGATTCCGATGTTGTCGTAGCCGCAGAACGGGCAGGTCCCGTCTTGGCGGATCGCTCGGGGGAGCTCTAGGACGGCGTCCCAGATGGTGGGCAGCACCGAGCGGGCCATCGCTTCGTCATCCTTGGCGACCAAGATTTCCCAAGGCTCGGGTGCGCGGCGCGGCGCTTCACGTTTGTCTGCCTGGAGCCCGCGGATCGAAAGCCCATAGAGGATCATGCTGACCTCTTCGGCCCGAGTCGCGTGCGTGAGGACGATCCACTGCTCCATTCTCAGAGTTTAGGTATCAGCTTCTGCTTGTTCACACTTGGAGAGGATTCATGGTGTGCGATCGTCATCGGAGCATATTGTCACTGTTGTATGGCCCATGATCCTGATCACATTCCGGTTCTGCACGACGATGTGCTGCGACTCCTTGATCCGAGAGCAGGCCAGACGCTCATTGATTGCACCGCCGGTCTTGGGGGGCATGCCTGCTCGATCGCCGGGCGCCTGGGTCCCGAGGGTCAGGTGGTGTTGTTTGATCTAGATCCGGGCAATCTGAAGCGGGCCGAAGCCAATGTTCGGGCAGTCCTTCGACCGGACGATCCAGAGAAAGCGTTGGTCCACGCTGTCAGGGCAAACTTTGTGCAGGCTCCGGGCTGGGCGAAGGCAGAGGGCGTGCGGGCGGATCTGGTTCTGGCCGATCTTGGCTTTGCAAGCACCCAAGTGGACGACGCGGCGCGGGGTCTGAGCTTCCGAAAAGCGGGGCCGTTGGACATGCGTTTGGACCCGGACGGACCCATTACAGCCGGTGAGCTGGTCAATACGCTGCCGCAGGCGGATCTGGCTGAGATCATCGCTCGATTGGGGGAAGAGCGGCACGCGCGACGGATCGCTTCCAAACTTGTAGCCGAACGCGCGGTCGAGCCGATCACAACCACTGATCGGCTGGCGTCAATCGTCCGATCGGTCGTTCCTTGGTCCCCGGGCTCTATCGACGGCGCAACTCGCACGTTTCAGGCGTTGCGGATCGCGACCAATGACGAGATCGGGGCGTTGGAAGGGCTGCTCGGTTCGATGAAGCGCGCGGTCGGGCGGGCAGACGAGGAAGATTGCTGGCTGGCGCAAGGATCACGCGTGGGCATCATCAGCTTTCACTCCTTGGAAGACCGTCCGGTCAAGCAAGCCTTTGCGGCGATGGCCCAAGCGGGGCATGCCGAGTCGATCACTCGCGGGCCCGTCATCGCTGATGACGATGAGCGTTCGCGGAATCCGCGTTCGCGATCAGCGAAACTGCGGGTCATCCGGGTCTCGGGCGGAAGCGCCTGAGCGAGCCGATTGCAGAACGCCCGCCAAGGATCGGCGGGTTTGACTCCGGAGACCGGTTTGCCCGGTCTGAAAGCAGGGACGTGACCGTGACCCGCGAAAGCAAACTGGCGCTTGTCATTTCAATTACGCTTGTGCTGCTTGTCGGCGTGTTGGTATCCGACCATTTGTCGGGCGCGACCGGTGCGCAGTTTGAATCAGCGCCCAAGCCTGAGCCTGTCGTCAATCGCCCCGTCACCGCGGGGCTCGACGGCATTAACGGGCTTACCCGCAAGAACAACCCAGCCGAGCAACCCGTCGACGACACGCCGGTGGTGATCGCACAGACTCAGCCGAATCAGGGCATCTTGGATAGCGCGATCGAACGGATCCGCGCGGCAGAGCCCCCTGCGTTGATCGGTGACGGTCTCTTCGAGCCCGTTGACCGTGATGGGGTGACACTCCCGCCGCGGGACCAGCGTTCGATCATTCAGCCAGTCAAGCCGATCAATGAGCCAGTTGTGATTCGTCAATCGGGCACTCAAACGCCGGCGTCAAGCGGAGAAGCTACTTGGCGGACCCACACCGTTGAAGAGGGTGACAGCCTTTACGCGATCGCACGCGATCAACTGGGGAGTGGCGCTCGCTGGCCGGAGATTCAGAAGCTCAACGATGGCCTTCTCGATGGCGGCGATGCGATACAAGTTGGGATGGTCCTTCGCATCGAACGGCGTGAAGGTGTTACCCGGCCCGCGCCGAAGCCGGTGGTTCGCAAGCCGACAGCAGCGGCGGCACTGCGAGAATACGTCGTGCAGCGTGGTGATTATCTGGGCAACATCGCGGCCGATATGCTGGGCAGCTCGAAGCGCGTGAGTGAGATCGTTGAGCTGAACGGGCTGAAAGATCCGAATGACATCCGCGTGGGACAGAAGCTCAAGATTCCCGCTCGATGATCGGAGGCGGTATGGGCGCTGGTCTGTTTGCGAAACTCGTGATTCTTGTGCTCGCAATCGGCGGAACGGCGGTTGGTGTGCTCGCGTTACGGCAATCGAGATTGCAAGCGGGGCATGAAGCGGCTGAGGCACGGCTTCGCATGCGCGCTCATGCTGAACGAACGATGGAGCTTCGGACAAAGATTGCTGCACGAGTTTCGCCCGATGCACTCTCAGAATATGCGAACGATCCGGATCTTGTTCCTGCGATCGAGGCTCGTCCGGATGTGAACGATGAACTCATCGCGGATCCAGAGCGTCCCGCTGCTGGTGTCACGAGAGTGCCTTGATGCTTATCTTTAGCCGGAGCATTCATAATGCGCATGGGTCCGACGCCGACGAATAATAGGGTGTCTCATCGTGTGACTGATCGTGTCGCGCTGGGTGTGCGCGTGTTCGGCCTGCTCATGTTGGCCGCGGTGATCGGCCGTGTCGTTCAGTTGCAGGCGTACCCCGACAATGATCTGCGGGCTGCGATCCAAGCGCGGACGACAGGTTCTTCGATCGACTCGGTTCGCGGTGATTTGCTTGATCGCCGGGGGCGATTGCTTGCGACGACACGAGTCGGTTGGCGTGTGGTGGTCGATCCCGTCGCGGTACAGCCGTATACCGATCGGGTTATTGTCACGCTTGCCAAGCAGCTTGAGGTCAGTCCTACAGAGATAGGTCTTCCAGTCATGCGTGCCACCTCGCGCAATGCACTCCGGATCCAAGAGCGTGGAGAGTTGATTGAAACACCCGAGCCAGGCGGCTGGCTTGCTGGAATCGGATTGGTCCAGAAGCGGGCTGAGCCGGATGCAAACAAAGGTTTGATTCGGTACGTCACGGTTTCAGATGTGATCACACGCGATGAGGCGGATGCAGTTCGTTCACTGCGTATTACGAATAAGAACGGAAAGGCGATTCCGTTGCCGGGTGTCGTGGTTGAACGCCGGGCGGTCCGTGAGTTGGTGGGCGGTGACACCGTGGCGCCGCTGATGGGTAAAGTTGGCTACAAAGATTGGTCCGATGAGCGTGAAGGGAAGCTTGGTGCGGAACGCTTGTTCCAAGACAGGCTCGAAGGTGAAGACGGTAAGTTGCGCTATGTGCGTGATGCGAAGGGGCGTCCGCTGTGGGTTGAACGCGGCGCTTGGAGTGAAGCGAACGCGGGCACTGATGTTCGATTGAGCATTGACTCTGCGATTCAGCAGGCGGTGGCGCGAGAACTCGAGCGCGGCGTGATTGATGCTGATGCCTCGGGTGGCCGAGCTATTGTGTTCGAGCCCAACACCGGTGAAGTTCTTGCGATGGTCGATCTCATCCGCGACATGCCCGCGTTGATCGAAGTCCCTTGGTGGGACCCTGCTTCTGAGGAAGACCGGGCGAAGTTCGATGAATCGGTGCGGTACCGAGTGCTGCAGAATGATCCCGGACGAGGAATCGAACCGGCTCTTGCGAGAAATCGTTGTCTCGAAGATATCTATGAACCGGGCTCGACGTTCAAGCCGTTTTCTTGGGCGCTCGCGCACGAGAAAGGCATGTTGAATCCGGACGACGTGTTACGGCCCGAGGCCAAGAGCATCCGTACCTGGTACAACCGTTCAATCACCGATGTCGCATACAAAGACGCGATGACTTGGGATGATGTGCTTCGGTTCTCGTCAAACATCGGGATGTATCACATTACTGAGAAACTGGGGCACGAAGAACTGCGTGCTCAGCTGTTGCATCTTGGGTTTGGTTCGCGAACGGGACTCGGTTTGCCGGGTGAGGCGTCAGGATTGGTGACCAGCGAGCGTAACTGGAACAAGTACACGCATACTTCCGTTGGAATGGGTTACGAAGTTGGGGTTACACCTGTTCAAATGGTGCGGGGATTCTCGGTGTTCGCTCGGCGTGGTGATCTTGCGGGAACACTCCCGGGCGTGCGACTTACAGCGGATGGACTTGATCAAGATCGACCCGGAATCGTGGGCGAAGAGCTTTTCGTCGAGCGTGTTTATCAGCCAGCATCTGCAGTTGCGGTTCGTGAACCGTTACGCGCAGTTGTTGAGAAAATGGACGAGCTGCGATTGCGTACCCACCCTGACGATGTGCCCGCGCGGTACAGCATGTTCGGGAAGTCAGGCACCGCTTATATAGCATGCTCACCGCCCGCGGGTATGGAACGTCCGGCGGGTGCAGGCGGGTACTTCCGTCAATACAACTCGAGCTTTATTGTTGCCGCGCCGGCGGAGAATCCTGAGATCGTGGTGCTTGTTGTCATCGACGACCCCGGACCCGATGCCATCTCGAAACGCCGGCACTACGGGTCGTGGGTCGCTGGCCCGGTGGTGCGGCGGGTGGTCGAGTGGGCGCTGCCGTACATGGGTGTGCCGGTGGATACTGGAGAGCCCGTCTCGCAAAGGTCTGAACAATCAAGCTAATCGCTTGAAAACGCCCCTCTGGGGGTGAATTCGGGCTGTTTGGCTTTGTGGGTGAAAGATCTTTCGTATACGCTCCAAGCGAGCGGGCATTGTTGCCAAGGTCGGCGTGAGAACGCCGGGGCGGCCCAAAGTCGAAAGCGATTCGGATCGGATCGACAAGCGTAAAAAGAGAGGGATAGAACTTGCGTAGCTTTGTTTTGGCCGCGGCGATTGCGTCGCTGGCGGGTGCGGCGAACGCCGACATTTACAACGATAACTCCGGCAACCACCTCGACGGGGGAGATCTGCACGACTTCTTCCAGTCGCAAGGATTCGACCACCTGGACATCCTGTCGGCCGAGGTGACCAACGATTCGACCAACCTGTACATCGATCTGACGGTCGGCGCTGATCTCGACGCGACCAACTGGGGCAAGTACGCCCTGGCGATCAACAACGGGTCGGGCTCGAGCGATGCGGGCAACGGCTGGGGTCGCAACATCGATTGGAGCGGCCAGGAGATCACGCACTGGGTCGCGACGTGGGCCGACGGCAACGGGACCGAGATCGGTGGTCAGGTCTGGAGCTACGACAGCGGCTGGGCCGAGACCGGCGCGATCTCGGGTTCGGACGACTCGATGCACGCTTCGGGTCGCCAGATCTTCTCGATCGCGCTGGCCGACCTGGGACTGAGCATCGGCGATACGTTCACGTTCGACATTGTCTCGACCGGCGGCGGCAACGACCCCGGCGTCGACCACCTGTCGAACTCGGTGTTCGCGACCGACGAGTGGGGCAACACTTCGGCTGCGGGTCAGTTCCTGAGCTACACAGTCGTCCCGGCTCCGGGCGCGGTCGCGTTGCTCGGCATGGGCGGGTTGCTGGCCGGCCGTCGGCGTCGCTGAGTTCTAAAAACAACGGATCACATGCTCCGTATGCGGGCCCGGGTGTTGATCGCCCGGGCTCGTTTTTCGTTGGTTCATTCGCGATCGGTGTAGGGCGAGCGCCCCGCGATGGCGAGATCGCGCCCGCCGGTTGCGATGATGCGTGCGATGAACGTTCGGAACGACGCGTCTAACTTCTCGATGGATTCATTTGGCCAATAGGCTGCGAACGAACCGCTGCCCGTGCGCCGCGTGCGTAACACGCCTGCTTCGCGTTCGCCCGCGGCTTGACGTACTGCGTCGACAAAGCGGCCAGCTTGTGCATCGCGGAGCAAACGTTCGAGACCGGTGCGGCGCATGCCACCCTCGGATTCGTTCAAGAAGTGAACGAGCGCCCAGCTTTGCGCGTAGTAGTTCAAAGCGGCCGAACCGCCACGGTCGGTATCGATCAGGTCTTGCGGGCGTGCGTTCACCAGGTCGCGAAGCGGAATGATGCCGCGTGAACCCACTGCACTGCGGAGTTGATCGAAACGTTCTTGGTTCGACCAAGGCAGGAACTCCGGGCGATCCGGCGACTCGATCCGCCAACGGAAGCCCTCCATGAAACAGGCCAACCCTTCATCGAGCCAGACCGGCAATGGGTCGGCGAACGAAGTCTGTACGTATTGGTGCCAGCCTTCATGGGCGGCCATCACGAACGTGTCGCGTGGACCCAGGTCGTAGAAGATGCCCTTTCCGTTCGCCGAGTACCCGCCGCGCTCGATGCGGAGATAGGGTCGGGCCCGGTCGCCGAGCAGCCTGCGGGTCATGCTGTCCCACTCGGATCGTGTTCCAAGGATGTAGGTTTCGAGCGATGTGTCGCCCGGTCGAAGTGGCGTGATCGCTGTAAGGCGATGCGCGTGCGATAGCTCGAGAAAGTCTGGCAAACGCATGCGGAGCAAACGATCGTCGGTCGTCGTGTAGAGATCAACCGATGGCGTGCGGATGTGCCAGCCCGGGCGACCTTGGTACGACCACGGCGTTCGGTCGGCGACGAATGACAGACGCGGCGTGTCTGTCGACTTTGTTGCCGTGCTCGGCGATGACGCGCGACTCGACGCGCACGCGGGCAGCGATACCAGCATCACCAGCATGAACCATCGGGCGATCGGTTTCAACCGAGTACCTCGATGGACTTGGCGATGGTCTCGGCTTCTTGTTGCTTACTCGCGAGCTCGGCGCGGGTCTGGTCGACGAGGTGGGCGGGTGCTTTGTCGGTGTAACCGGGGTTGGACAGGCGGCCTTCGAGTGCTTTGATGGACTTGTTGATCGCGTCGAGTTCTTTTTGCAGGCGTTCCTTCTCGGCGCCCGCGTCGGCCTGGTCGGTTAGGTCGCTGAGGCGGTGCTCGGTGCCGTCGAGGGGCAGGGCGGCCGACACGGCGGGCGCGGCGTCGGTGGTGATCTCCTTGACGCCCGCGAGGGTCTCGACCAGCGGCGACCAGCGCTTGCACGACTCGGCCAGCGCCGCGTCGGCGTGCAGCACGATCTGGCGTTTGGGCGGGACTTGCATCGACGCGCGGACCTCGCGGATCGCGGTGACCAGCGAGCGCATGCGGTCGAACGCGTCCTCGGCGACGTCGTCACGCAAGCCCGCGTCGGGCTCGGGCCAGCCGGACTGGCAGAGGGTCTCGGTGGACTTGGTCGGCGCGAACGCGAAGCCGGTGATCTCTTTGCTGGGCAACGCGCCGACGCGTTCGTGCAGGGCTTCGGTGATGAACGGGGTCACCGGGTGCATCAGGCGCAGGATCGCGTCGAGGACCAGCCGCAGCACGGCCGGCTGGTGGGGGTCGGTCGCGAGGGTGGGCTTGATGGATTCGAGGTACCAGTCGCAGAAGTCGCGCCAGAGCAGGTCGTAGAGGGCGTCGGCGTAGTCTTTGAACTGGTAGTTTTTGACGGCCGCGTTGATCGAAGCGGTGGCGGCGACGACGCGCGAGAGCATCCAGCGATCGACCAAGGACAGTTCTTGCGGGTCGATGGGCATGCCGGGTTTGACCGGGTTCTTTTCGAGCATGCTCAGGGCGAAGCGGCTGGCGTTCCAGAGTTTGTTGCAGAGGTTGCGCCCGATGTCGAACTTGGGGCTGGTGTTCTTGCCGGTGGCTTCGTCGTGCTCGACGGGCATGCGGACGTCTTGGGTCTGCGTGGTCATCTGGCAGAGGGTGAAGCGCATGGCGTCGGCGCCATGGGAGGCGATGATGTCGAGGGGGTCGACGCCGTTGCCGAGCGACTTGGACATCTTGCGTCCCTCGCCGTCCTGGATCATGGCGTGGATGAAGACGTCTTTGAACGGCTCGGGCCCGGCGTG
>JBGCEB010000019.1:0-18172 GCA_045106075.1 Phycisphaerales bacterium | reverse complement strand
CCCGTGGAAGGCGGGGATAGTGACGGCGATGCCTGGGCGGTGAACACCAGGGAGGCGTTTCATGTGCATTTGTCCGGCGGCAACGCAGGCGCCGGTGTTGCCGGCGGAGATGACGGCGTCGCACCGGACGTCGGCTTTGCGCGAGCCGAGCTTTGCCATTTGGACGATGGAGGAGTTTGGGAGTCCGCGGACGGCTTTGGCCGGGGAGTCGCCCATTTCGATGACGTCGGGGGTGTGAACGACTTCGAGACGTGGGTCATCGATGTTGCGTTCGGCGAGGTGTGCGCGGATGTCGGCTTCTCGTCCGACCAGGACGAGGTGTTCGTCTTTGGCAAGAAGTGGGAGCGCTTCGATGACGCCTTTGATGATGGCGTCGGGGGCGTGGTCGCCTCCCATGACATCAATTGCGATGCGGATCGGCACCGTGCAGGCTCCGGAGAAGAGCGCGACGGTGTGATTGGTCGCGCTGCGGTGATCAGGCGTGGACTGGACTCAGTTCGGCATTGTATAGGAGATGCCGGGAGGGAGTCGGATTAGTCGTTGGTGCCAATCTTGAGCTTGCGAACGGTGATGCGAAGGCCGGGGCGAACGTAGCCGGACTCAGCACACGCGCGGTGGTGGCGCTTAGGCATGCCCGAGAGGGGGCACATCGAAGACGAGACGGCGGTGAGGGAGTCGTGGGAGCGACGACGACGGGAGCGGCCTCGGCTTTGGCGTTGAACTGGGAGCATCTTGTTACCTCGTGGCGGCTTGCGATGTTGGGTCGTCGCTGGAGAGCGGGTCGCCGGTCGTCGTCGTTTTGGTGCTGCGCTGCTGCCGGGGGCACCCCCGGATTGGACGGCAGGGCAGGACGTGAAGGGTAGGCTTGGGACCGAAAGGGGTCAATATGAGGGCGCTGGGGCGTGGAGGGGGTGGACTTTGGGGCCTGAGGTGGATCTAATAGGGGTATCGGGGCACCGTAGGTGCTCGGATGCCCCTCTAGCTCAGTCGGTAGAGCAGCTGACTCTTAATCAGCGGGTCAAAGGTTCGAGTCCTTTGGGGGGTATTTTCCGGTTGTTGGTCGTGGCGATCTACGGATTCTGAGATTTCCCGTGGCTCACATCGGCTTCTAGTGCTGCTCGGATCACGTACTCGGGGACGAGTTTCTCGGTGATCTGAGAAGAGGCTTGCCCGTCGTTGTAGTTGCCTGCGGTGAAACACGCTGTGAGGTCAAGCTCGGGAACCGCGACAACCACTTGGCCTCCGTTTCCGAGCGCTTGGATCGTTTCGATGTGGCGGCCTTCGATGGTGTACGAGCGTCGCCACCAGCCAGACGCGTAGAAGAAGTCGGGGCGTACTTCGCTGCGGGGCGCGGTCGTGGCATCGATCCACGTCTCTGGGACGACTTGCTGTCCGTTCCATCGTCCGCCAGCGAGCACGAGTTGGCCGATCTTCAGGAAGTCGCGCGGGCGGAGGCGGATGCCGCCTCCGAAGTACGCGTCGCCGGACGGCATCAGGTTGGTGTGGTATGACGAGATGTCGAGCGGCCTCAAGAGTTTTTGCTCAAGAAGCGCCGGGATCCAGCGATTGGTTTTCTCGGCGACAACCGCTCCGGCGAGGTTGCAACTCAACGAGCTGTACGCGAAGTGGGTGTCGGCTGGTCAATCGGCGGGGCGGACGTTGTAGGTGAGCATGGCACTGGCGATCTGGTCGGATTCGGTCGTCTCCGGGAAGAGGCGATAGCGTGGTGCGATGATCGGCTTTACGGATTCGGGCGTGATCAGGAATAGCGAAGAAAACGGGAAATCATCGCCCGCGAGTTCGAACAGCGGCGTCGCGAGTTGAGCGAAACGTTCATCGGCTTTGGTGATGACCTCCGCGGTGCCATGCACCTGGACGCCCTTTTGACGAAAGATGTTCAGGAATGCGACGCAAGCGCGATGGTTCTGTTTTACATTCCGCGCTGAACCTCGCGAAGCGATGTTTGCGATCAGGAGTTGATTGTCTTGGAGCGCGAAGATCTCTTTGGGTGAGACGTTTGGTTTGCCTTCAGCAGATGCGGTCGAGAGCCAGCACAAAACCGAGTGGCTGATGAGTTCGCGATCGTTTTCGTTCAACACGTGGGATCATAGCGGATACAAGATTGACCGAGTTGATTCTGAGAGGACGTTGGTAGATGTGGCGGGTATGCATGGCGCTTGTTTGTTCAAGGTGTGTTTAGAGGTCTGTTCCCAAGTAGATGCTGGGCACGAGGTATTGCCAGTCGGGATGGTCGTGTGGGCGGATTTCGTTGGGGCGTTGCGGGACGAACTGGTCGTCGGAGAGGTCGCGGCCGTTGTGCCAGCGGCAGTCGGGGCTGCCAGTGTCGAGGAGTTTGATGCGTTCGACGTGCCCGTCGAGAAAGGCGTAGGTGCCTGTGTTGCCGCGGTGCCAATAGGCGTATGGGCCGGGTTGTTCGTTGTAGTAGTTGGCGATGATGGGATCGCTTGCGCGAAGGTCTGCGAGGAATCGGTTGGTCTCTGCGAGCAGGATGGTGTGGCTGGGGCGGTTGATGATCGTGTCTGCGCGTTTGGCGGTTTGGTCGGTGAGTCCGCGGCGCCAGAGGATGTGGCCGTTGATGGCGTAGCTGGCGGTGACATCGCCGGCGCATCGGATCGAGCCTTCGCTGTAGCCTTGTTCGCCGCGTGGTCCGGGATCTTTGTGGAGTGGGCACTGCCAGACTTCGGGGGTGGGAAGCGAGCCGTCGTTGACGAGTTGGGCCCGCCAGGTGATGTAGGTGTTGGAAGTGATGAGTGTGCGGTTTTCGGGCAGGCGGCTGCGGTTGCTTGCGGAGAATGCGTTGAGCGCGATGGTGATCTGTCGTGCGTTTGAGAGGCACTTTGATTCTTTGGCTGCGTTTCGCGCGAATGCCAGCATGGGGAGCAGGATGCCGATGAGCACCGCGATGACGCCGATGGTGACGAGGAGTTCGATGAGTGTGAATGCGGGGCGAAGTGAGGGTGGATTATGTTTGCGGTTCATCCGTCGTCCTTTTTAAACGAGATGACGCGGACGGGGTTGTCGGCGCTGAACTCGAAAGAAGAGGGCCAGTCGCCTTCTCTGGGTTCACCGGGTGGGAAGAACGCGATGGAGTAGCCGGCATTGTCTTCGCGGATGAGGAGTCGGAAGCGTGTGCCGATAAGCCGTGGATCGCGGCCGCCTGCATTGACAGAAAGCACGCGAGAGAACCCGTCTTGCTGAGTCCATTCGATGATGCGGTACCGGCGTTCAGTCCATGTTGATGCGCCGAAGTTGATCTCGCGTGCGTCGATGGTGACAGGGATTCGTTCTGCTTCGGTCCAGGGGCCGATGATATTGTGTGGTCCGGCGTCGTCGGGGATGCGTGCGTATTCGGGCCAGCCGATCGGGGGGCGAACGCCGAACCATTTGGGTTCGTTGCGACCGAGTTGGACGCCAGGAGTGATTGGTGTGAGAACGACCCGTTGTCGTTCGTCGAACTCGGCGGTGATCGTGACGACTTGGCCAAGTTTGAATCGACTGTAAGGGTCGCCGATCGGCGTGATGCGTTCGACTCTTGATTCGATGGTGACCGTCTTGGGATTGTCGAGGTCGGGTGTGACGCTTCTAATTCGAAGATTGGCGCGTTTTGGTTCGCCTTCATCGGTGGTGCCGTGTGCGATGGTGAGGCGTTCTTTTGAGATCCAGACACCCCGTTCGCTGAACGATCCGTCCATTGCGGAGACAGATTCGAAGGGTCCGATGCGTGAGGTGAGTCTTGCGGGTCCGAGCTGGGGTTGTTGTGACGTTTCGATGGGAATGGCAGCCGTGATCGCAGGGGGTATTGTCGGTGGTGCGGTTCTAGGCTGAAGAAGAACAGCGGTTGTGACTGCGGTGCAAGCGGCAAGACCAGCTGCCAATGCAACGAATGTCTTTGAAACATGGGGCGTGTGTGTTGCGATGCCTGCGAGGCCGACTTTGGCGATGGCTGCAGACGTTGCTGCGGTTGTCGGGGGAGCGATGGTTGAGGTAGCGTGTGTGAGGGTGGTAGCGAGCGTCGCGATTCCGCCGATTACAAAGCCGGTGGATGCGAGTTGGATGCGGAGTTTGCCGAGGGCTCGTTCGGTGCGTCGATGCATGGTGCCATCGGAGACGCCTGCTTCTCTTGCGAGTTCGGTCTGTGATCGGCCGGCAAGAAAACGTGCGACGATAAGGTCGCGGTCTTTCGGATCGAGTTTGGCGAGTGCTTCATCGAGCAGTGGTTCGATGTCGCGCCACGTGGTGCACGAGTTGGAGGCAGAAGATGCTGGTTTTCGGGTGGCAGCGTCGCGTTCGATCGTTCGGCGGTTGCTTGATCGGCGGATGAGATCGAGCGAGGTGCCGACGGCGCAGGCGTGGAGCCACGCGGCGGTGTTGGATTTGATTTTGCCGGCGTTGCGAGCGAACTTAAGGAAAGTCTCTTGGGCCGCATCTTCAGCATCGGCATCGTTGCCGAGTGATCTTCGGCATGTTGCGAAAACCATCGACTGATAACGGGCAGCCAGCACCTGGAATGCTTCGGGGTCTTGTTTGGTAACGTAGCGGCGCAGGGCGGTTTGGTCGTCGAGCGTGATGGTCATGCTGAGTCCTCCTTGCTGGGTAGTCGCCCGTGGGAAGCATGCTTTGCGCTCTTTTAGAGTTTTTTCTGTGCTCGTTCTGCTTGCTGAGTTATGTGCTTAGGCCGGCGAGGTTGCCTGTGGAGTCACCGAAGCTTGCGATATCACAGCCCATGCGTTCGAGCATGGAGACGTAGAGATTGCAGAGCGGGGTCTCGTTGGGAGAGGCGATGAGGCGGCCGTTGCTGATGTGCCCGCCTGCGGCGCCCGCGGTGAGGATCGGTAGGTCGTCATGGTTATGTCGATTGCCGTCTGCGATGCCGCAGCCGTAGAGGAGCATGGTGTGGTCGAGGAGGGTGCCTTCGCCGTCGGGTGTGTTGGCCATGCGATCGACGAAGGCGGCAAAGCGTTCGACATAGAAGCGATCGATTTTGCGGATGTTTTCGATCATGTGCTCGTCTCCCTTGTGGTGGGAGAGGTGGTGGTGTCCTTGTTTGACGCCGATTTCGGGGAAGGTGCGGTTGGTGCCTTCGGTGGCGAGCGCAAAGGTAGAGATGCGGGTTGAGTCGGTGCGGAATGCGAGAATCATCATGTCGTACATGAGATCGATGTGTTCGGTGTAGCTTTTGGGGATGCCGGCGGGGGCTTGTTGATCGGGAGTCGGATTGTCGTCTGCCTCTGTTTGAGCGCGACGCACGCGGCGTTCGATCTCGCGGACTGAGGTTTGGTATTCATCGAGTTTTCGGTTGTCTTCTACGCCGAGATTTCGCGAGAGGCGTTTGGAATCATCGAGGACGAGATCGAGGATGGAAGCGCGTCGGCGGAGGTTGCTGGCGCGAGTCGCGGCGTCTTCGGCGTTTCCGAAGAGGCGTTCGAATGCGATCGCCGGGTTGACGATCTTTGGCATGGGTGAGTCTTCGTCGGCCCACGCGATGTTGGCTGAATAGGCACAGGAGTAACCCGAGTCGCAGTTGCCGGCGCGTTTCCCGTGTTCGCAGCCAAGCTCGAGTGAGGGCAATGCGGTTCGGTGCCCGATCTGTTGGGCTGCGAACTGATCAACAGACGTACCGATTCGGATGTCGTTCCCGGCGGTTTTGCGGGCTTGTGCGCCGGTGAGGAAAGTCGCCGCGGAGCGAGCGTGGTCGCCGGGTCCGTCACCGTTGGCGCGGGCTTTGTCGAGGGTGAGTCCGGTGTAGACGTTGATCTTGTCGCGGATTGCTGCGATGGGTTCGAGGGTTGGGGAGAGTCCAAACTCTTTGGTGATGCCGGTGAAGGCGGTGGCGGGGTCTGCTGGTGTGGGCAGGGTCGGTCGCCAGTGGGGCATGTTGACGCCGTTTGGGGCAAAGACGAATGCCATGCGTGTTGGGGCTGTTGATGCGGCGCGCATGGCGCCGGTGTTGAGGGAGCCTGTTACGGCGCCGAGCGCTTGGTTGGCGCCGGCCATGGCTTCGAGCATGGGGAGGGCCATCGTGATGCCGATGCCTTTGAGTGCGGTGCGACGGGAGAGCGGTGTGGTCATGGCGTGCTCCGTGATGCGGTTCGGGGCTCGGGTGCTCGGCAGGTTCGGAAGGCGTCACTCTGTACGATGGCATGGATGATCGATGGGATGGTGCGTTCGGCCGGGTCGGTCTTGCTTTGGGTGAGGATGCGTCGGACGGTGGGGCGGTCGAAAGGTTCGAGCCCTCGGCCGAGCGCGTAGGTAAGAAGCTTGCGAGTGAGATTGTCTGCGAAGAGGTCTTCTCGTGCCAGGAGAATCTGCTTGAGTTCTGTGGGTCCGGTGAAGGCGGTGCCGCCTGGGAGCGTGCCGGCGGCGTCGATGGGTCCGGATTCGTCGCGGTCGCGCCAACGGCCGATGGCGTCGAAGTTCTCGAGTGAGAGACCGATGGGGTCCATGCGTTTATGGCAGGATGCGCAGTTCACGTCGGTGAGATGCGCGGCGAGTTGTTCGCGGAGAGATGGGTTTTCGCCGAGCAGGTCGGCGGCGTTTTCCAGACGCGGGATGTCTGGCGGCGGCGGTGGTGGCGGAGTGCCCAAGAGTTGGTCGAGCACGTAGTAGCCGCGTTTGACGGGGCTTGTTCGGGTTGGGTTGCTGGTGACGGTGAGAACTGCGGCGGTCGTGAGCACACCGCCGCGGGCAGAGCCTGGGGGGATGGCAACGCGTTGAAAACCGGTGTTGTCTGCTGGCGGATCTTGGGCGAGTTCGGCAAAGCCATAGAGGGCGGCGAGCGGTGCGTTGACGTAGGTGTGATCGCTGTCGATGAGTGTTTGGATGGGGTGGTTTTCGCGGACCGCTTCGGCGAAGAGCATGGTGGTTTCGGTGATCATCGCTTCGCGGAGTTCGGCGGAGTATTCCGGATACCGGGATTGATCGATCGCGAGCCGGTCGAGGTTGCGGAGCAGCAGCCACTGGCCGGCGAAGTTCTCGATGAAAGCGTCAGACCTTTCGTCGGCGAGCATGCGCGCGGTTTGGGCGCGGAGTGTTGACGAATCGGTAAGTTTGCCAGACTCGGCGAGACTTAGGAGTTGGTCGTCGGGGGTGCTGCTCCAAAGAAAGTATGACAGGCGGCTGGCGATTTCGTGCCCAGAGAGTTGGTGGATGTACTCGGTATTGTTTGGTTCTGGGTTTTCAACAGTGCGATACAGGAACGCAGGCGAGACCAGTGTTGCGGTGAGCGCAACGCGGGCGGCTTGTTCATGGTTGTCGCCGGCGAGGCGCGAGGCGTCATAAAGATTCAGCAGCGATTCGGTCTCGGGTGGGGTGACGGGTCGTCGGAAGGCTTTGGACGCGAATGACTCGATGACTTGTTGTGCAGCGATTCGTTGGGCGGCTTTGGAGTCGTTCTTTGGTTGTGCTGAGAAAACGGAGCGGTATGCGTCCGGGCGCTCGATCGATTCCTCAGTGAGCGGGCCGGCGAAGGTCACGCTCGTGATCGTGAGATTTCGGTCGGCAAGACCCTTGACGTAATAGTCGTTGATGAACCCGACGGTGAGCTGGCGTCGGCCTTGCTTGATTCGGGTGCGAATCGTGAAGGTGTCGGTCTCGCCGTACTCGGCGTTCACGTCGAATGTATCAATAACTTCGTTGTCGACGCGGATGGCGAGTTTGGCAGGCGAGTTGCCTGCTTGTTGGGCCCATGCGGAGACGGTGATTTCATACTCGGCGGTCGCAGGGATTTTGGGTTCGGAGAGTACATCACCGTTCGAGAAGAGATTAAACGCGCCGTCTTTGGTTACTCGACCGCCTCGTGTGATGGCGGCATTGGGGAAGGGTTTGTGCTTGGTGGATGGTTTGACGATCGGGCCGAGTGCGAGGTTGAGAGCGCGATCGGCGGCGTCGAGGTAGGCTTCGAGTTGGAGTGGAGACATCGACAGGACCGCGGCGATGTTGTCGAATCCGTAGCCTGTGTCATCGGGTGGGAGTGTGGATACGAGATCGTGCTTGGTGATGTCGATTTCTAGTAGATCGCGGAGTGTGTTGCGGTACTCGGTTCGATTCAGACGGTGGATCGTGAACCAGCCCGGATCGATTGGCGCGTCGGCGGGGTGGTAGTCGAGTGTGTCGTCGATCCATTGTTGGATGGTGAGGATTTCGTGGTCGGTGGGTTGCGGCTCGTCCTCTGGGGGCATCTGCCGATCATCGAGGAGGTGGCGGGCGGTGGCGAGGTCGTCGGCGATGTTGAGGGCGTCATCGAGGGTGAGGATGTTGTCGAACCGGACGCCGCCTTTTTGCTTGGTGTCTGCATGGCATGCAAAGCAATGTTCGGCGAGAAGCGGTTCGATATCGTCCCAATACCGGGTTTCGAGCGAGATGGCGAGTTCGTCGGGTTTTTCGGTTGGGTCGGTCGTACCTGGGTCGGTCGTACCTGGGTCGGTTGTGGTTGGTGCTTGGATCCGGGCAAGGCCGGCGGTTGCAAGAGCGGCGATCACGCAGCCAGCGATGGCTCGGATCGGGAAACGGCGGGCTGTCTGGACAGGACGCATGGGGGCCCCTGGCGTGCCAATGTGGAAGATTCGGTGGAGTGGCCGAGCTTGAAGCTACAGGATCACTGATTCGAGGTCAATGGTCCCGGTTTTCATCGGGCATTGGGCGGCATTGGGTGCATCGGAGCTGGGTCTGAGATGGAATAGAAGACGGATGAGCAGCGTTCTGTTCGGGACGATTTGGGTGTTTAGGACGCCGGGCGGGTAGTCTGGCAGGAATGTGACGCTGGCGGTTTGATTGCCGGGGTCGCTTTGGAGACGACGGATGAAGCAGATCTTGCTTGGAGTGTTGGCCTTGCCTTTCGTGGTCTTGGTGCCGATCGCGCTGGCGATGATGGCGCCTGGAAATGTGGGTGGTGCGGAGAAGAACGCGATGACGACGGCGGGCGAAAAGACGGTTTCTGTTTCGGTGTTTGATACCGATGGTCATCTCGTGGGTCCGATCGAGATGCCACGGTGGGACTTGACCGAAGACGAGTGGAAAGAACGCCTGACAGAAGAGCAGTACAGGATTCTGCGGACGGATGGCACCGAGGCGGCGTTCTGTGGGACGTTGCTCGATAACAAGCAGCAGGGCGTGTACGCATGTGCTGGCTGTGGGCTGCCGTTGTTTAGCTCGGATGCGAAGTTCACGAGTGGCACGGGTTGGCCGAGCTTTTTTCAGCCAATCGCCGAGGGGAATGTGGCTGAGAAATCCGACATTTCGTTCGGAATGGTGCGGACTGAAATCGAGTGTGCTCGTTGTGATGGGCACCTCGGGCACGTGTTCCCCGATGGTCCCAAGCCGACGGGCATGCGGCATTGCTTGAATAGTGAATCGCTGGTGTTTACTGAGAAGTCCGAGCTTGCATCGATCGGTGAGGTGTCTCGGGTCGTGATCGCGGGCGGTTGCTTCTGGTGTGTCGAGGCGGTGTTCGAGCAGCTCAAGGGTGTGATGGATGTCGAGTCTGGGTACGCCGGTGGGGACGCGTCGCAGGCTGACTATCAGAAGGTGATCAGTGGGATGACCGGGCACGCCGAGGCGGTACGGATCACGTATGACCCGGAGGCGATTTCTTACGAAGAGCTTCTGCAGGTCCACTTTGCGACGCACGATCCGACGACGCTGAATCGTCAAGGTGCCGACGTTGGGACGCAGTACCGAAGCGCAATTTTCTACAAGGATGACCAGGAGAAAGCTCTGGCCGAGGCGATCATCGAGGATCTAACGGACCAAGATGTGTTCAAAGGTCGAAAGATTGTGACGTCGCTTGAGCAGAACACCGGGTTCCATGTCGCGGAGGCGTATCACCAGGATTATGTCTGCAACAATCCGGGGAATGGATACGTAAAAGCTGTGGCATTGCCAAAGGTCGAAAAGGTGCGTGAGAAGTTTGCCGACAAGGTGAAGGAAGATGCACAGCCCTGATATTGAACGATTTATGATGGTTTGAGTGCAGATATTCAGTGTTCGTCGGCATCCCCGGCGGGCAGGATCCGGTAGGCTCGGGGCATCGAGGGATTGCTCTGGGCTCGGTCTTGCTCACGGGGATGCCCTTTAGACGGAACGAATATCCATGATTGAACAGAGTGTGTTGTTGCGTACCGGATTGGTCGTCGCGTGCGGTGGGCTGGTTTCGCTGGTTGCTGGATCTTCGCAAGGAGCCCCGGTCGCGGAGACGCTGCAGATCGGCACGACTCCGAGCGGGCGTGCGGTCGAAGTTGTCGCGGTCGGTGAGCGGGGCGAGGACTCGTTTGGAAGGGCGCGTGACGAGCGGCCGGCGTTGCTGGTCGTCGCCGGGCTGCAGGGTCATCACGCCGTGGGCATCGCGACGGCTCAGGGTCTGGCGGAACGTTTGATGCAGGAGCACGCAGCGTCGTTGGCGGGACGAACGCTCTATGTGATCTCAGCGGCGAATCCGGACGGCATCGGGCGATGGAACGATGGTTCTTTAGCTCGAGCGGAGTGGGGGCGGGCGCCCTTGGTCATGGATTTCGACGGCGACGGACGAACCAGCGAAGATGGCGCTGACGATCTCAATGGCGACGGGTTCATCACGCTGATGCGCGTGCGGGTCGAGGGGACCGACCTAGGTTCGCGCTACGGGATTCGTGCAACGCACATTTTGGATCCTGACGATGATCGATTGATGCGTGAGCCCGTCGCGAAAGACGGCGAGCGTGCGGAATATGCGTTGATTGCTGAAGGCATCGACAACGATGGTGACGGCTCGTTCAACGAGGACGGCTGGGGCGGCGATTTGGTGTACGGGGGCGGTGGCGGGGTCGATTTCGACAAGCATTGGCCAACTTTGTGGCCAGAGCACACCGATGGAGCGGGGCGGTACCCGCTCGAGCGTCCGGCGGCTCGCGCGATCACGGAGTGGACTCAATCACGATCAAACATCGTGGGCGTGGTGGTCTATGGGGTCCACGACACGCTTTCGAAGGTGCCTGCTTCGGGTAAGTATGGCCCGGTGGGCGAGGTGCCGACGGGGATCGAAAAGGGTGACGAGCATGCATACGGCGCTGTCAGTGAAGTCTTCAAAGAGGCGACGGGTATCACGAAGCCGGAATCGGATGTCGATCGTTCGGGTTCGTTTTTGCAGTGGGCCTATTCAGACCTTGGGGTGTATGCGTTTGGCACGCCGGTTTGGGTGCGGCCTGATCTGGTGAAGGCGGTGTCGGAAGACGTCGGAGAGGGTGAGGCGGAGGAAGAAGAGGTTTTCGACGCGCAAGCTGCTGCAATGGCGTTGGCGGTCGAACGAGATCGGGCCTCGCTTGCCGAGCGTGGGGTGCCGCCGAATCTGGTCGAGTTCATTTACATGAGTCCGGATGAACGGGCGGCGGAGATGCTCGCGATGGAGCTGGCCGGTCCGGAGTCATTGGCTGAGATCATGCAGACGATTCGCGAGTTGCCGATGGATGTGCAGCAGCGGCTCATGGCATTGGGTCAGGGTAACGCGGATCCGCTCCCGCCCGAAGTGACGGCTGAGGATCGCGAGGCGGTGGGCGCAGACGGTACACCTGGGGGCTCAAAGGCAAAGAGGAAGTCGGGCAGTTCGGCCGACGCGAAGTGGTTGGCGTGGATGGAAGATGCGGGCGTCGATGGGTTCGTTGAATGGAGTGCCTTTGAGCATCCGCAACTTGGGTCGGTGGAGATCGGTGGATTTGTGCCGGGCGCGAGGGTGAATCCGCCGGACGAAATGATGGATGGTTTGGTCGATCAGCAGGCGGCGTTTGTCGCAGGGTTGATGGGCATGCTGCCTGACTTGAAAGTGGGGGAGCCGGTGGTCGAGCGTGTCTCCGATGATCTTTGGCGGATCTCGCTTGAAGCTCGCAATGACGCTTGGCTGGCAACGATGCCGGCGATCGGTGAGAAAGCTCGCAGGCTGCCGGGTCTCATCATGATGATCGATCCGGAGTTGGCGTTGGACCACGACGCGATCGTGTCGGGTGCCCGCGTGGTGCGGGCCGGTTCGGTCGACGGTTCCGGCGGTGTGGTGCGGGGTGAGTGGTTGATTGTCGGTGCTGCCGGGGATGTTGTGCGGGTGGAGTTGCGGTCACCGAGATTCGGTGATCGGATGTTTGATGTGCGACTCGGTGACGGAGGTGGGCGATGAACAAGCTGCTCAAGAAAATGGTGTTTGGATTGGTCTTGGCAACTTCGTGCGGCGGCGCCGCGGCGCAGGCGCATGTCGAGCCCAAGCACGAGATCGCGTGGAACCGGTATTACACAGCGGATCAGGTCGACGCACACCTCCGTGCGCTGGCGCGGGCGTATCCCGATGTGGTGCGCGTGACATCGATCGGAAAATCGCTGGGCGGGCGGGACATGCTGGTCGCGACGGTGACCTCGCCCGGAAGCGATGATCGCAGCAAGCCGGGGATGTGGATCGATGGCGGGATTCATGCCAACGAGATTCAGGCGGTCGAAGTTTGCTTGTATTCGGTGTGGTACTTGGCTACCAACTATGGGCACAACGACGCGATCACCGCGTTGCTCGATGACAACTCGTTTTACATCTTGCCGATGGTAAATCCGGATTCGCGGGTGACGTGGTTTACCGAGCCGAGCACGCCGCACAGCCGGAGGTCGAACCAGTTGCCGATGGACAACGATCGTGACGGTCTGGTAGACGAGGATCCGCCCGAAGACTTGGACGGCGACGGTTCGATCACGCAGATGTGGAAAGAAGATCCGCGCGGTGCATGGGCGCGCGATCCTTTCGACCCGCGCGTGTTCGAGCGGGTGCCGGCGGGTGAGTTTGGCGGATGGACGTATCTTGGGTCCGAGGGGATCGATACGGACGGCGACGGGCGTGTGAATGAAGACACGACCGACGGGCACGACATGAATCGCAACTGGCCGGCGGATTGGCAGCCGACCTATGTGCAGCGCGGTGCGGGCGCGTTCCCGTTTTCGGCGCCGGAAACAGGAAACGTTGGCAAGTTTTGCTATGAGCGGCCGAACATCGCGGCGTTCCAGAGTTATCACAACACCGGCGGCATGATGCTGCGTGGGCCCGGGGCGCAGCATCGCGCGAGGGAGTATCCGCGTGCGGACCTCCGGGTGTACGACGAGCTCGGCCGCGCTGGCGAAGAGATGATGCCGTACTACCGGTATCTGGTGATTTACGAGGATCTGTACGACGTGCACGGCGGTGAAGCGACGTGGGCTTCGGAGAATCTTGGGATCATTTCGTTTACCAACGAACTCTGGACAGTCGGCAAGTATTTTCAGCGTGATGTCACGCGGCCGAACAGCGAGCAGATGATGCGTTTCCGTGATCGGCTGCAGTTTGGAACGACGTTCAAGGACTTTACGGAGTATGAGCATCCGCAGCATGGAACGGTTCTTATTGGGGGGCTGAACAAATGGTCAAGCCGCTCGACGCCGACGTTCATGCTCGAAGAAGAGTGCCATCGCAACTTTGCGTTCACCATGTTCCACGGGGCGGCGATGCCCAAAATCGCGTTCGACCGCGTGGAAGTACAGCGTGTCGGTGGTGATTCGTCGCGGCTGTGGTCGGTGAAGGTCGAACTGCGGAATGAGAACATCATCCCGACGCGCACGGCGCGGGCCGCGGACAAGGGCATCGGGCGTGCCGATGTACTCTCAATCGATGGTGCCACCGTCGTTGCATCGGGTACGGCCAACGGGTGGTGGGGGACGGACTTCGCAGAGGTGCGTCACGAGCCCGGGCGGGTGCTGCTGAACTCGGGGATACCAAGCCGTGGGACGGTGGTGCACCGGTTCTTCATCGAGGGCAACGCGGGTGATCAAATCATGGTTCAGTTCTCGGCTGAGAAAGCAAAGGACATCGAGCTGTCGATCGAGTTAGAGCCTCGTACGGAGTGATTTAATCTGTCGGGCACGGGATTGGGGACATAAAAAAACCGCACCATCGTGAGAAGGTGCGGTCAATGACCCCAACGGGATTCGAACCCGTGTTACCAGGATGAAAACCTGGTGTCCTGGACCAGACTAGACGATGGGGCCAGGAACAAAGTCGGTCAGATGGTAGACCCCATTTCGGCGATGCTCAAGCCGGGGATGCGGGTTGGATGTGCCGGCGGCCAATGATCTCATATGACGCACAGCAACGGGCAGATCGAGCGGGAGTTCACCCCTGTGGGGTTTCCGGGCTGTGTTGCGCGGGCGGCGCGGGTTTTGTTCTTTGGCGGCAGCTTCGATCCGGTTCATTTGGGGCATGTCGATCTGACGCTGGCGGCTGCCCGCGCTTGGGGTGGAGATGGGGCTTGGGCGGTGTTCGTGCCCGCTGCCAGATCGCCGCACAAGACGAAGGGGCCCGCTGAAGATCGTCACCGGGTCGAAATGCTGCGGCTGGGACTCCGGGGGCGGTCGAACTGGTGGATTTGGGAGCAGGAACTGCTCGACGCCGATCAGAACCTTGGTGAGCCGAGCTATTGGGCGGACACCTGGCTGATCGCTCGGAGTCTCCTCAGCGGCGAGCGTGCATTTCTGATCGGAACAGATCAAGCCCTGTCGATGCACCGGTGGCATCGGTACGCCGAGTTCTGGCGCGACGCCGTCGTGATGCGGCGTGGTGATGGCTCGGACGATGACTTCATCGCGGCATTGCGTGCGACAGGCGCATGGAGTGATGCCGAGATCCGGCATTGGTCGTCGCGGTTGATTGATGTCCCAGTTATGGATGTTTCTTCGACCGAGATTCGTGATGCGATGTCCGCGCGTGAAAACGCCCGGAGTGATCAACCTGTCAAGGGTCTCGATCCGGGCGTGTTTCGATACATCAGCGAGCGTGGTTTATACCGCGGCGTTGATGATTGAGATTGGTTAGACGCTGGCGACCGCGGCGTTGCCGACGGCTGCTTTGAGTGCGGCGACCTTGTCGGTCTTCTCCCAGGTGAAGCCTTCGCTCTTAACGGTGCCGCCGCCTTGCTTGGTGTAGGTGATCTCGCGTGGGTTGCGGCCGAAGTGACCGTGGCGTGCCGTTGGGGAGAAGATGGGCTTGCGGAGACCGAGCGACTCGATGATGCCGCGTGGCGTCAGCGGGAAGATTTCGCGGACTGCGGCGGCGATTTTGGCTTCGTCTGCTTTGCCGGTGCCAAAGGTATCGATGAAGATCGAGGTTGGCTCGGCGACGCCGATGGCGTAGGAGAGCTGCACTTCGCACTCGTCGGCGAGGTCTGCCGCGACGATGTTCTTGGCGATGTAGCGGGCCATGTATGCCGCGGAACGGTCGACTTTGGTCGAGTCTTTGCCCGAAAAGGCACCGCCGCCGTGGCGTCCGCGTCCGCCGTAGGTATCGACGATGATTTTGCGTCCGGTGAGTCCGGCGTCGCCGTGGGGCCCGCCGATTTCGAAGCGTCCGGTCGGGTTGACGTGGATCGTGATGGCGGGGTTCCAATGCGAGCCGAGGACGGGCTTGATGATCTTGTCGATGACTTGGCGTTTGAGTTCGTCTTGTTTTTCGTTCCACGATGCGTCGTGCTGGGTGGAGAGAACGACGGTGTCGATGCGGACCGGCTTGTTGCCGTCATACTCGACGGTGACCTGCGACTTGGCGTCTGGTCGGAGACCGGCGATGTCGCCCTCTTCGCGGACATGTGCGTGCTGGCGGACGAGCTTGTGGCTGAGCATCACGGGCAGCGGCATGAGCTCTTCGGTTTCGCGGCAGGCGTATCCGAACATCATGCCCTGGTCGCCGGCGCCTTCTTTATCGACGCCTTGGGCGATGTCTTGGGATTGCTTGTTGAGTGCGACCATCACGGCGCAGCTTTCGGCGTCGAAGCGCATGTCGCCCGAGGTGTAGCCGATCTTGCGGATCGTGCTGCGGACAATCTCGGGGATGTCGACGTAGGTGGAGGTGGTGACCTCGCCGGCGACGACGACAAGCCCGGTGGCGACCATGGTTTCGCACGCGACGCGGCTGTGCGGGTCGTCAGCCAGCATGGCGTCGAGGATGGCGTCGGAGATCTGGTCGCTGACCTTGTCGGGGTGCCCCATGGAGACGGACTCGGAGGTGAAGAGGTGCGATTCGGGCATGGTGGCTCCCAGGGGAAACTCGGGGGGATCGATCGCCCCGGCGGCACTGGCAGCAGGGACTCTTCATTGAAGGTTGGATGAATGGATGAAGCAAATCGTGCGAGCACGGTGTTCTTGCTTCGAAGGAGCCTCTTTCGCGGTAGGCTGAGAACATGGATTGGATCAACGCGTGGCTGTTCCCGGTCGGATCGGTGCTGCTCGGCGGTCTGGGGCTGTTGTTGCTGGTGCGTGGGGTGTTTGGGCGGCGGTTTGTCGTTCGCAAGACCCGGGCCTGTCGCCGATGTCGGTATGACATGACCGCGACCGAAGGGCACGCCTGCCCGGATTGTGGGTACACGGCCAGGTACGAGGGCGAGCACTACGCCGGGCGGAGGCGGTGGCTGGTCTCGGGGTTGGGGCTGGTGTTGTTGGTGGGGGCGGTGGGGGTTGGGATGACGCCGGGGGTGCGGCGGGACGGGTGGCTGCGGCTGCTGCCGTTGGAGTTGCAGGTGCGGTTGTTTCATTTGGAGACGAACGAAGAGGCATATGGCGAGCTCGTCGAACACATCCGTGTTTCGCAAGGATTCAGGGGTGGTTTTACCGCGCCTGGCTTTGGTCCGGGATCGACGCTACCGGTGATCGGGTCGGGACGCATGGATCGGCTAGAACTCGTGTTACATCGCATCTCGATCCAGAACCTGACCCGTTCCAAAGCAAGCGAACGAGCGGTGGATCGCTCATTCACAGTTGTAAATGGATATACCCGAGATCAGTTGACCGATGCCGAGCGGTTATCGCTGGTGGATACATACGGTGTGCAGCATCTCGCTGTTCAGCAGCTACTTGCTCGGTGTGATGTCACAGATTCTACTGAGCTTGCAAGGGCACGCCGAAACGCGTTTGTTGTTGCGGATTCGGACCGCAGGAAAGCTCTCGGGAGGGGTATGGTCAGGTACTCCGGAGGGGCTCAGGATGCTCCGCTGATTGGCGAGTGGTTGGCGATCCCGGAGTACAACGGCGATCCGGGCTACGAGCACGCCCGAAACCGTTTAGGCGATCTTGCGAAGGACAGCATCCCCGACGCGGCGTGGGAGGTCTATGCGGGGTTGATCCGTGCCGAAGGCGCGTGCGGGAACTTCCATACATTGCGGGATGCCGCGAGCCGATCGCCGGCTGTTTGTGCAGCAGCGGTGAACTGGTCGCTTTCTCTTGAAGAAGGGTCAGAGCGAGATCGTTGGATCCATAGGCTTACGCAGGTGTATCCGATCTATGACGCTGCGTTGATTGATGCCGACTGGTCGCTGGCCCGGGCAGAGGCCGAGTCGGAGCGAAAGCTGTACCACGCTCGGGGGGCCATGCGGCTGATGCGTGGGCTTGATGCTGGTTTTTCGGCGTGGCTGATAGGGTTGGCGAGAGATTCGGAGTCGTCGCATCGGGAAACGGCCATGTATGAACTCCGTGGGATGCGGTTCGGCAGTCAAGAGGCGATCGAGTACGCGTTTGGCGAGGGGTGGCGGGATGAGACCCTATCCTTGAACGCCCGGATGTGGCCGTTGGTACATATGGAAGCCCGATACGGTAACACACTGCCACTGGAAATGGACTTGGCCGTGTACTGGGGCGAGGTGCTCGAGCGGGCGGCGGCGGGGCAGCACGACGCGTTCGAGCAGGGTTTCGGACGCTTTAGGAAACTCAGTCACGGGCAGTCTCGGTTCGCGATGATTGCCATCGGCCGGCGATTGTTGGAGATGGGTGATTTGGAACCATGGTTGCCGAGGTTGGCGGCAGAGGTGGCCGAGTCGAACAAGGCGGAGCCTTCCATGCAGGGGTATGTCAAGGTCCTGCGTGATCAGTCCGCGAGGTTTATGGATCATCGAGACGGTGGGCGGGTCATCCAGGAGGAGATGGTGTCGCTCGCTGATCGGTTGGAGGCGAAGTTCGGGCCGTGGGCAGGCGATCCGGAAGCGGCGCGGCCGTAAACTCCGAACGCATGGCCAAGAAAGCGAAATCGGGCGGGCTGACCTACGCGGGTTCGGGTGTGGATATCGAGGCGGGCGATACGTTCGTCCAATCGATCGGGTCGCTGTTGCGACGGACGCACGGGCAGCGGGTGATCCCGAACCCGGGC
>JBGCEB010000018.1:0-55990 GCA_045106075.1 Phycisphaerales bacterium | reverse complement strand
CGAAGGTAGCGCGGGGACATCCCTCGAATCGCCACGAGAGACACTCGCGGAGATTCGAGCAGATGACGGCTGATCTGGCCAGAGTGCGATTTCCCGGAGACGCGCCATACCGCGCCGCTCGCCCCAAAACGGGCGAAACGGGGTCACATCAGGGACGCCGTTTCATGCATGTCAGAAGACAACGGAGAGGGGGGGATTCGAACCCCCGTGGACCCGGAGGCCCAACTGGATTTCGAATCCAGCGCATTCAACCGCTCTGCCACCTCTCCAGGTTCCGTGTCGCAGAGCACGACATGTGGGAGGTATGGTAGGCTCCTCGCGAAACCCCGCCAAGTCACTTGGAATCCAACAGTAAGATTGGAGTTATCTGCAGAATCGGACTCAGGCTGCCTCGCCAAGCAGGTGCGCTGAGTTCTTCTCAGCATCATGGGTCCGTTCAGGTGTCTGCTTAGAACAGGGAGAACGCAATGAAAGTCAATATGCTCGCCTTTGTTGTCTCAGCCGCCTTGACCGCAGCCGCCGACGCCACGCCGGTCGTGGTCGAAATCAATGGCGATGTCTTCGGCAACCAGATCAACCCCGGTGTTCTAGGCACCATCAATCCCGGCGAAACCGTCACCTTTTCGTTCCTTGTCGATTCCACGACCTTCACCGACGGTTTCTTTCCCACTCGAGGCTACGACATTGACCTGGCATCCTTCAACCTCTCGTTTAGCGGCGGTGCGTCTATCGGCGCGGCGCCCAGCTTCGGCGGGCCGGCGTACTTTGTACTCCGCAACAACGACCCTGTCGTCGACGGCTTCTTTATCTCGCAGGGGCTCGACTTCCCGTCAGGCATTCCGCTTGATCAGGTTGGCGCCTTTGGTGATTTCAGCGCCGCCTTCAGTGCCGGATATACCGGCGATACCCTCGACTCCTTCGACATCCTCGATGCTGTCGGTACGTATGACTTCACCGGGCTGACTAACTTTGGCATGGGGATCGACGACGGCCCATTCGAAGGCGTCCTCGGCATCGACTTCAGCTCCATGACCATCTCGGTTGTCCCCGCCCCATCCGCGTTCGCTCTATTCGGGCTCGCAGGATGGGGTGCGATGCGCCGCCGCCGCTGAAGCAAAGCCATCAGTCAAAAACATCACAACGGGCAGCCTCTGGTTGCCCGTTGTTCATTCAATGTCCAAGTCTTCTGTTGTAGCAACAGTGGGCACGAACCCAGGCGTGATCTAACCCGAGATCGCGCGTTTGAGCGCCTCGACCAAGTCTTCCGGCTCCACCATCCGTCCGGTGCCAACATGCCGGCACGCTTGCCAGCCATTCCCCGGGCCGACTAGGCCGAAGTTATCTTGTTCGAGCTGCGCCGCGTTCCGTTGCGTGCTTGCTTGGTTCCACATCGCATCGTTCATCGCAGGCGCGAGCAGCACCGGAGTCTTTGAACGATCGATCGCGCTGAGTGCGAGTGACACGACATCGTCCGTGCGCCCGATCACCAGTTTGCCCATCATGTCCATCGTGCATGGCGCGACGAGCGCGACATCGCATCGGTCCGCGATCGCGATGTGCTGCGGGTCATGCGCTTCGCTGTGCTGCCAGGGACTGGTGTACACCGGCCGACCCGACAATGCTTGAAACGTCAGCGGCTGCACAAAGTGCGTCGCCGCCTTGGTCATCAGTACGGTTACGCCCGCGCCGGCCTGCGCTAAGCGCGATACCACCGTGCAAACCTTGTACACAGCGATACCGCCCGAGATTCCAATCAGAATCTCTCGGCCATCAAATGTCTTCTTGAGTTCGGACGGATCGAGTGTCACGACGTGCTCCAATCAAACATGTTCATCCCGAACAGGTTCAGAGCAGCGCTTCCTCTTCGACCGGTGCCGAGTCGTCTTCAAACGACAATGTGATCTTGTCTTGCAAGATCTCTTCGATCACGATTTCGAGGTCGCTCCGCCCATCACGCTCAACGAGCGGGCGAGCCCCGTCCACGAGCTGTTCGAGCCGACGCTGAATCAGCGCACACAGCTTGAATCGCCCGCCGACCTTCTGAACGATCTCGTCACTTTTCAGAGCTTCGATCATCTGCTATGATCTCCAAATACCGCGAGGTGTTGGCCCGAGCATCCGGGCCGCCGGAGGATCCGGCAAGCCACGCGATCGTCACATTCAGACGCTCGGACGCAGAGAAGATTCTAGGCAGCCACCCCACGCGAGGCCATCCCCTCCGGGCACCCATCCGCCACAAAGGCATCTCTATCCCTCTGGAAACAACAGTATTATGACCGCCACCGCAGCGCACAAGTTCTCCATCGCCGATCGGGTTATCCATCCTGGTAAGCCCGAATGGGGCGTCGGCACGGTGGCAACCACCTCCAGCATTGTGCACGAGGGCACCCCCTGCCAGCGCTTGGCGATCCGCTTTGACCGAGCAGGTCTCAAGACCATCACCACCGCCTTTGTCGCCCTCCAGCAAGCCAGCAAGTCCGCTTCAGTCGCATCGGGCGCTGAGAATCCCTTGCCGGCAGCCGCAGCTGATGACGCCGTTCCCCAAGACGCCATGGCCGCCCGCAAGCTCATGTCTTCATTACCCGACGCCGCCACCGACCCCTTCGCAAGTGAAGGCTCGCGCCTTCGGGCCATTGTCAATCTCTACCGCTTCGAGCCCACGGGGGGCTCGCTGATCGACTGGGCAGCCGCCCAATCCAAGCTCGCCGACCCCCTCAGCCGCTTCAACCGCCACGAGCTCGAAGAGTTCTTCAGTGACTTCAAGCGTGCCCTCGACGCCGCCCTCCGCAAAGCGGTCCGCGAAGCCACCAAAGTCGACCCCGCTGAGCTGCGGGATATCGCCAGCAAAGCCCCGCCCGCCGGGCAGCGCGCGTTGCAGGAGATGCACCGCAGACGTTGATTCTGGGCAACACCCGGCATCACCCCACCCCCGGCAAGGCCGCCGGGGCACGCCTTCCGGTCACGGAATCTGACCCAAAACGGAGTATCTGACCCCACGGAAGGGGATCTTCGCGGACGTTGCGTCCAGAGCCGGTTGGCCCGTGCCAATCCCGGTATCCGGTTCGCAACTCTCCCGTCGGCAGCAGCACGCGCCGCCGCCGAACATCGAGATCGCCCCTGCTTATCCGTATCGAGCAGCCGGGCACCAGATTAGACCGGAGGGATGAGACATGACCGAGAATGATTTCCAGACGCGCCTCGCCAAGCTCCTCGAGCAAATCGACACCCTGCCCGAATCCGAGCGCCCCAAGATCGCCCAACTCGCCGGCGAAACCCAAGCCCGTCACCAAAAGATGCGCAAAACCATCGCAGAACTCCAGGACTCCCTGGACCACCTCCGCCTGAGTGTCAAGTACCTGGTCTTTGACCTGGAAGCGACTCGGCGTGAGAACAAGTACCTCCGCAACCTCCTCGAAACCCGCCAAGAAGGCGAAGGCGCGGACTAAATCGGCCCGTTTCAATCGACTCCGATCGCCGACGCACCGCCACGCCGAAGGACACCGGGCTTGCATGCCCCGATGCCTCCTACCCCCGGCCGAGCGGACTCCTCCCCGCGTCATGGCGATCGCCCGTTGTTTGCAGCCGCCATATGCCCTACGCTCTCTGCCCAAGCACCCGGATCGGTGCCCGAGAGGCTGAAGGGGCCGGATTGCTAATCCGGTGTACGGGGTAAACCCGTACCGAGGGTTCGAATCCCTCCCGATCCGCTTTCAAGAGACCCGCTCGTCGGGTCTTTTTCATGCGCCCGTTTTCTGCGCCCGGTATCTCCTCGAATGCGAAGTCTTCCATCATGAACACGCATCACCCAGAGCAGTCTTCCGCCGATCCTGCGGGCTTCCTCGCCGATCGCCGGTCTTGCAATCCAACGTTGCTGACAGCGCCAGCCCCGGACGCTGATCAACTCGCCAAGATTCTTGCCATCGCATCCCGCACGCCCGACCATGGCAAGCTCGTGCCATACCGCTTCATCACACTCGATCATGACGCGTGCATACGTATGGGTGACCATGTTCAAAGCGCATTCGTTTCAGATAACCCAGGCGCCCCCGAAGAAGCATTACAGAAATGCCGTCAGCGTTTCGACAACGCGCCGATGATCGTCGCCGTTGTTTGCCGAGCCCGCCCGGGCGATCCGCGGAATCCGAAGATCCCCGAGTTCGAACAACTCATGACCTGCGGTGCGGTTTGTATGAACTTGCTTCATGGCGCACATGCCCTCGGGTTTGGCGCGATTTGGCTCTCAGGTTGGACGACCTACGACCACAGAATCTTGAGCGCTCTCGGGCTCGAGCCGGGCGAAAGACTGTCTGGTTGGATCCACCTCGGTACCCAAACCGAACCTCGCGAAGACCGCGAGCGTCCCGCGCTGCCAGAAATCGTGACACGCTGGATTCCGAAGCCAGTATCCTAACGCCAAGTGGCCATTCGCTGTTGTTCTTGCTGTTGGACTCACTGTGACTTCAATGATTGCTGACGCTCGGATTAAACAGCCCACGCAAACCGGAGTCGCCGCTGTGTCGCAAACCAATATCGAAGCGCTTCTCGCCGACGACTCGCCGCTCGAATCTGGACAAACCATCGTTTTCTTCGGCGATTCGATCACCGAAGCCGGCGGGTACATCAAAGTAATCGAGCAACGACTTTCGTTAGACCGCCCCCGTCTGGACATCACATTGATCAATCGCGGGCACAGCGGATACCGCGTGCCCATGATTCAGCCGCTTCTGCAGGCAGAAGTGCTCGACGAATCACCAACCCTTGTCGTCATCTACATCGGCATCAACGATGTATGGCACCAAACCAAAGGCCTCGGAACTCCGCGCGATGTCTATGAAGCAGGGCTTCGCGACATGATCAGCCGGTGCCATGCCGTCGGCGTTCGTGTCGTGCTTGCGTCGCCAACCATCATCGGCGAGTTCCCCAGAGGATCGAATCCGCTCGACGATGATCTCGATGAGTATGCCAATATCTCGCACCGCGTTGCGATGGAAACCGGTGCCTCATTCTGTGATCTCCGCACCCCGTTCTTTGACTACCTCGCCAAACACAAAATGGACCGCTCCGATCGAAGCGTGCTCACCACCGACGGCGTCCACATGACCCCCGCCGGCGACCAACTGCTCATCGAAACCATCGCAGCCTCGATCCGAGCGTCGCTGCTCACCGAGCGTCCGTAGCATCACAGTTTGAACTGTTCATGCGTGATCGCCCAACGCTCGTGGTCTTCCCAAATGCCCGCGATTTGCAAGTACTTCTCCGAGAAGCCTTCTTTCACAAATCCGTTGCGCTCAAGCACGCGGCGTGATCCGATGTTTGCGGGCATGATGTTGGCGCACACACGGTGCAGCTCCATCATCCCGAACGCACGCCGCAGCACGAGCCCGATCGCCTCGGTCATCAAACCGTGACCGTGAAACTCGGTTCCGATCCAATATCCAAGTCGCCCATTCTGAAACGGCCCGCGTTCAATCGCGCCCAGCGTCACGCGTCCAAGCAACGTCCCGTCTACGACACGGCAGATGAACCATCGACACTCGGTCCCGTCGAGCGGCACATGCACTTCTCGCTCGAACGCATCATCGCCGAACGGATCAAAGCCTGCAGGAGGCTTGGGTTCCCAACGCTCCAGCTCCGCTCGGCTAGCGCTTCGCATCGCGACGAACTCTGCCCGGTCAGATTCACGCGCCGGACGCAAGAACACTCGATCGCCAATCTCCACCGCACCTGATGTCATTGATCCATGGAGCACACAGAACAATACCACTGGCCGTGCCGTCGGAGCTAACCGCCGTAGTACTGCTCGTATGGATTGGATTCTGCCGGCTCATCGACGGCTGAGCCGCCGAAAGTCAGAAGCGCCGCAGAAGAACCCGCGATCGCAGCGATCCCAAGCAAACGGACCAGCAACGTTCGCTTCGCACCGCCGGCATCGATCGCAAACACCAACGGAACGCCCGAGATCAGCAAAAGAACCGGCACGCTCTTGGGCTCACTCTGGACACCCGCCCCGAGCACACCCGCGATAAGCAGTCCAACAATCACGGTGACGCCGCCGCGTGATAAACGAGTCTCACGAGCGATCACGGAAACGATCAGTGTCGAAGTCAGCACAGCCATCAATCCTGCCAACGCCATCGAGCCCGATGAGAATCCTGCAAGATGGAACAGCGGCTGCATAGCGCCCGCCGCGATGACCCATACCAAAGAGCCGGTCCAGCCGGGTGACTTCTCCGCACCAAGATCAGCCGACTGCGCGATAAGCGAACCAATCAAGCCACACACCGCGACGATGCCCCAAAGGTCTTCGGTGGAAATCGTTTGCGGTGCGTACCCCTCACACAACATCCACGCAAGCCCACCGAACACGATCCCGCGTCCAAGAGCCACGCACCAAGCAGGCAGTCGCACGAGGCCTTCGATGAATCCTGTGAGCCCGAGCAGCAACGCTGCATGCGCTGCCCGTTTGGTGTTGTCGCTGGGTATCAGTTCGAATCCGCCATCGTTATCCGTTGGCCAGAGTTCGAATGCTCCTTTCACGACCGAATCAGCCGCGATAAAACCGCCCGCGAGCAGCATCGGCAGCAACCACCGAGGCCCACCGCCGAGCTGATCCCCTTCTTCATCCCGCGGCAACGCCGACTGGCGCTGGTACATCCACCAGAACACACCCAGCAACAACAGCGAAACCGCGCCAGGAATCACCCCGCCTTGCAGTGTCAAACGTTGGATCAGATCAATCGGCAATGACAACCCCTAGAACAAAACGCGTCAGTGATTCATGTGGTTCAGTCATACAACATCGGCCGACCCGATCAACCGAGTCGGCCGATGAATACCGAACGAACTCATGTCATTCAGCGATCGCTTCGACCGCCACGGTAAGCTCGACCATATTGCCCAAGCCGCCGCCTTCGCCGCCGTCGGGCGCCAGGTACTTGGTCATGCCGAACTCAGACCGCTTGATGGTGAACGTGGCTTCAAACCCCAGCCGGTCCGAGTCCATAAAGCGGTTCGTGGTAAACCCATCGAGCGTGGCCGAGATCGGACGCGTCTCGCCTTGCAGCGTCAGGTTTCCGTTGAGTGTATAGCCATCTCCAGACTTGGTGATGCCAGTCGACTCAAACGAGATCTCGCCGAACTGCCGGGCGTTGAAGAAATCGGCCTGCCGCAGGTGGCCATCACGCGATGCATTGTTCGTGTCGATCGACGCGGTCTGCACAGTGAACGCCATGCGGCTGTCCATCGGGCTCTCGGCGTTGTAATGCACTTCGCCGTTCATGTCGTTGAAGCGTCCGTAAAAGTTCGCAACCCCGCCATGCCTGATTTTGAACAGCACGGTCGTGTGCGTCGGGTCGGGCTGATACATCCGCTCGCCGGCGCGGGTCTCAAAGACCAGCTCGCGGGCCTCGACGCCAGACTCGGCGTTCGACCAGCCGGCCAAAAGCCCGGCTCCACCCAAGCCGGCAACCCCGGCGACGATTGCGATCATGGACTTGTTCATGCTGTGATCTCCTGCTCATTGAGCGTGTGTTTGAGCGATTCCGTTCGACCGCCGAACCCAAGCGGACGCGGCGTTCGTGTGGCCATATTGTATCTGTGAAAACAAATGGTGTTTGCTGGCTTTCTATTTCGGTCCGGCTTCAGATTTCGTCTGCGCTGCGCGAACCTCAGGATCAAATCGCCGGGATCGAGCCGAATCCAGCGAACAATAACATCACGATGCCCAGCAAGAACGCAGCCCAGACCCTCCACGCCGAGTCATGCCCATCGAGCCTTACAGCAAAGCAGAACACTGCAACACCCCAACCGCCCACAATCACATAGATCGTGCTCGTCGCGGAGTGATGGACCCGCCATGGATACTCAATCAACGCGATGAACACCGCAAAGCCCAGCACAACCGAGGAAACCCGCATGACAGATGGCCAGAGTGCCCTGATCCGAGCCGAACTGATCCAGTCAGCGTGCGCCTTGGCGCTTAGTCCAATGTTGTGCCCGCATTCGGGACAAACGCCCGACTCATCCAAGCCGTCCAGGTCATAGCCGCACGATTCGCAACAAAGACTCTGCACCAACGCGATCCGCGTGCCCTGCACCCCCGGTTCCTCACTCCCACTCGATCGTCGCCGGCGGCTTGCTGCTGATGTCGTACACCACCCGGTTCACGCCGCGCACTTCATTGATAATCCGGCTGCTGATCCGACCCAGCACATCAAACGGTATCCGCGCCCAGTCGGCCGTCATGAAGTCCTGCGTCTCCACCGCGCGGATCGCCACGACGGATTCGTACGTCCGCCCGTCGCCCATCACGCCCACGCTCTGCACCGGCAGCAGCACCGCGAACACCTGGCTGGTCTTGCGATACAGCCCGGCCGACACGATCTCTTCCAGCAGGATCTCGTCGCAGTCACGCAGCACCGCCAGCTTTGGCTCGGCCACCTCGCCAAGCACCCGCACCGCCAACCCGGGCCCGGGGAACGGGTGACGCCACACCAAGTTGTCGGGCAAACCGAGCACGCCGCCCAAGCGACGCACTTCGTCCTTGAACAACTCCCGCAACGGCTCGATCAACTCAAAGCCTAAATCCTCGGGCAATCCGCCAACATTGTGGTGCAACTTGATGTTGGCCGAGTTGCCAGAGTGACCATGCCCAGACTCGATCACGTCGGGATACAGCGTCCCCTGCGCCAGAAACTTTGCGCCCTCGATATCTTCCGCAGCCTGCTTGAACACTTCGATGAACCGATGCCCGATCCGCTTGCGCTTCTCTTGCGGATCGCTCACGCCAGCAAGGTCACCCAAGAAGTCCGCACGAGCATCCGCGACGCGAAGATCAATCTTGAAATGGTCTCGGAACGTGTGCTCGACCAAGTCACGTTCTTTGTTGCGAAGCAGTCCGTTGTCGACAAAGACGCACGTGAGTTGATCGCCAATGGCGCGATGCAAGAGCGCCGCAACGACGGACGAATCCACGCCACCCGACAAGCCGCAGATGACGCGGTCATTGCCGACGCGTTCGCGGATGGCCTTGGCTTGCTCGTCGGCGTAGTCCGACATTTTCCAAAGCCCGTCGCATTTGCAAATCTCGTAGAGGAAGTTGCGGAACATGTCCACGCCGTGCGGCGTGTGCGTCACCTCAGGGTGAAACTGCACGCCCCAAAACGGAACCGCTGGGTCGGTCGATTTCACCGCCGCGAATGGGCATGTTTGGGTGCTGCCGATCGGTTCCATCCCGCCCGCCTTGAGGTCGCGGATCTGATCGCCGTGCGACATCCAAACCTGTGTGTGCTCGGGGACCGCGTCAAAGAACGGGCCGTTGGTTCCAATATCGAGTTGCGCACGTCCATACTCACGGTGATCGGCTTTCGAGACTTCTGCGCCGAGAAACTTGCACGCCAACTGCATGCCGTAGCAGATCCCCAGCACCGGCACGCCGAGCTTGAGCACCTCTGGGTCCATGGTGGGGGCGCCGTCGTCATACACACTCGATGGCCCGCCCGAAAGGACGATGCCCTTGGGGTTCATCGCATTGAGTTCTTCGGCGGAGATATCTGAGCGCACCAAAAGGCTAAACACGCCCGCATCGCGGATGCGTCGGCAGATCAGCTGCGCGGTTTGGCCTCCAAAGTCGAGGACCGGAACAATCTCGTCATGCGTGCCGTGCTGGGTGGTCATCGAGTGCCCTTAAACAAACACGGCCGCGCCTCTTTCGACGCGGCCATCCGACCCGCTCTCGCGAACCGGTCCGAGAACCCAGCGACCCAACGTCACCGGGGGTGATCGTAGCCATTGCGTCGATCAATCTGCATCCCCGGGCAGGCGCTTTGGGCAACCCGCCAGCGTCGCACGCGTATCGAACTCGGCTGCCCTCAAAGGGATAGCATCACCCCATGCCCAGAAACGGGACAGCATGGGGGTGCTCGGCAGCGACCGGGCTGACACTCGGTCTCACGATCGTGATGACAGGCTGCATTCCGAGCGAAAAGCCCGGATTTGACGCAGCAAGTCCGTCAAGACGTTTGGACGCGATTGTTCAGGCTTCAGATCCCCAAGCGGACGCAGTCAGCCTTGCAAGACTTGTTGAGCAACTCGAGTCCCAAGATGCCGCCGCTCGCATGCTCGCCATCCGGGCTTTAGAACGCAGAACAGGCGAAACGTTGGGGTATACCCATACAGATCCCAAGTGGAAACGTCAGGAATCGATCAATCGTTGGTTAATTTACCTTGAATCGGGGGGCTCCGATAGCGATCTTGTACTCCCGGCTGGCGAGCAAGATGACGGAGATCCGATGGATTTCTGAGCTACTCAGCCCTGGATAAGGTTCCCGCCGATCCCCAAACAAGCACCCATGAACGAAACCCCGCACATCAAGCTCGAACTGATCAGCGACCCCACCTACCTGTGCGGGGCTCGTGAGCTGGTCGCGTCGATCTCGCGTCGGCTCGGGTTTGAGGACATGGATTGCTCCAAGATCGCGTTAGCAGTTGATGAAGCCCTCTGCAACATCATCCGCCACGGCTACGACCGAGCGATGGATAAGCCGATCTGGATTTCGCTTTGGCCCATCCCCGGCGATACCCGTTCCCCCGGCGGCGTTCGAATCGTCATTGAAGACGAAGCAAGCCAAGTCGATCCATCCAAAATGAAAAGCCGTGACCTCGACGAAGTTCGGCCCGGCGGGCTCGGCGTCCACATCATCCAAGAAGTGATGGACGAAGCGATCTATGAAAAACGCTCGCCCAAGGGCATGCGGCTGACCATGATCAAGCGAGCCCCGAATCCCTCCGAGCCGCCGACGCTCAGCGATTCGCCACGTTCTCCCGCGATCGTGACCGATCGGTCCGCCGACCGCACCCCCGGACGCGTACGATAAACGCGAGACCCCTGGGGAGCCCGAATGCCTGAGTCAGATGCTGTTGTCGAAGTCCATGCGCCGCGAGCAGGGATCATGGTGGTCACACCAAAGTCCGATGTAGACCTCTCGCGTTCTCCAGAGTTGCGAAACGCGCTCCGCGGCGCCCAAGACCGCAAGCCGGATCGATTGATCGTTGATCTGTCCGACGTCGGCTACATGGATTCATCGGGTCTCGCGACCCTCGTCGAAGCGATGCGAACCGCCAAGACGACCGGCGCTCCGCTGATTCTCGCGTCGATGCACCAAAAGGTCCGTGCGATCTTCGAGATCGCGCGTTTGGATCAGTTCTTTACCATCGTTGACTCCGTGGATGCTGCCCTCGAAGTCTGAGTTGGCGACCACGTGTCCCTTTCATCGGCGGGTTTCCTCCGCCCTCAAGCAGGCTCGCTGGACGTGGGCCCTATTCCCGGCGACACTGTTGACGCATGGATGAACCCGTTGACAACACGCCCCGGCCGCCACTCTTGGTCGCGATCCTGCTCTACCCAATCGCGGTAGTGGGGCGACGCACGCTCGGCATCATCGAGCATCTTGGTGTTGTCACGTGGCTCTTGTTTGATGCGACCCGCTGGTTCTGCCGCGCCGCGTTCGGGCGAAAGTACCGGTTGGGCAAATCGGCGATTGTCAGTCAACTCATCCGCGTTGGTGTGCAGTCTGTGTTCATCGTCGCGATCGTTTCCGGCGCGGTCGGGTTGATCCTCGCGCTCCAGCTGGCGCCGCCCCTCGATGAGTTCGGCCAACGCGACAAGATCGCCAACATCATCACCGTCGCAGTCCTCCGCGAACTCGGGCCCTTGATCGGTGCCATCGTGCTGACCGGCTTTGCGGGCGCATCGATCGCTGCTGAGATTGGCACGATGGTGGTCTCCGAAGAGATCGAAGCGCTCGAAGCACATGCCCTCAATCCCATTCGGTTCCTTGTGGTGCCGCGGGTGCTCGCGTCGTTGATCTCGATGACATGCCTGGGCGTCATCTCAAGCTTCGTCGCGATCGTGGCAGCGATGGGTATCTCGATCATCGTCCTCGATGTCCCGTACGAGACCTACATGACCAACATGCTCCAGCAGGCCAAGCTGGTCGATTTCTGGACCGGCGTGTTCAAGGGAGGCGTGTTCGGCACCCTGATCGGCGTGATCGCGTGTGCCAACGGTCTCAAAGTCTCCGGCGGAGCAGCGGGCGTCGGGCGGGCGACAACCTACACCGTCGTCGAATGCGTTGTCGCGATTGTTATCGCCGACCTGATCTTCACCACAATCTTCTTCGCGCTCAAGCTCTTTTAGTCTTGCGAGCGGGAAATCTGTGCGGGCCGATGCACCCTTCCGTTCGGATTGTCAGAACAATCTGCCATCAGCAAGTCACAGTCGATACCCGACCGGGTGTTCTGACAGCGCGTAAAACTCGCGGAGAATCGTGATCGCGATGGTCCCAGATACAGCCAACAGACTCATGATGATCACCGCCCGCCACGCCCCCACACCAGCAAGCCACCCCACGCCATACAGGGTCGGCCAAAAAGCACCGTACCGCGTGATCTTTTCACCCAGCTTGGGACCAGCTCCAAGGGACTTCCATCGCCTGAAGATCTGAATCGCGAGAATCCCCGCAGCTGCCGTTGGCCAAAGCGCTGCGGTCCACGGTACCCAATCCGGCCAGAAAACACCGCCGAGTCGCTTCCACGCGTAGTACGCCATCACGGCGGTGCACAATGTCCAGCCCGCGAACGCAAAGCTCGCAGCCCGACGCGAGATCATGGGGGACTTGCGACCAAGTGAATGCGACAAACCACCGATGACCATCGCGTGTGTCATCACCCACCACGCCGGAAAAAGAAACGAAACCCACAAGTTCGGAACCAAAGCATGCCCGGCGTAGATCACGCTCAGCAGCACCATACCAATCGCGGGTACAAACTTCCCGAGCGCGTTGAACACCAGAATCGCTGCCGACAAAAAAAGTGTCGCGAGAACTGCAGCCGTCCCAAATGCGGTCGCACCCAACACCGAAAGCAATAAAGACACCGCGACAACGGAGACCGCTGCTTCTGCTGGCAGCGTGCCGCCTGGAATCGGACGGCTTGGACGCAGAACCCGGTCGCGATGCGCATCCAATAGATCGTTGAGCCCCGCGCCAAACCCGTACAGCCCGCCCGCAGCCAGCACGCCCCCGCCAAGCAGCAACCAAAGTGGCGACCCCGTGATCGCTTCCGTTGATCGCTCGCTCGGCAGAGACCAAGTCCAAAGCACGGTGAACCACACCCCCGAAATCGCGCCAAACGCGGTGGATACACGCGCCAGTCGGAGCACGGGGGCAAGATCGAGGGCAAGGCTTCGCACGCGGGAATGATACGGTCCGCGCCGATAGGGACGGCCGATGTTCGATCTTGGCTTCAGATACACGGTGCCGAGCATCGAACCGGTCCAACCCTCGCGAAACGACCATTGGATCGCAGGCGGCGAGCATACAGTTCCCCCTATGCCCACGCCCGCCCATCCTGTCGCGATTCTTGTCTCACGCTACAACCAGTCGGTCACCGGCGCGATGCTCCGAGGCGCCATCGACGCATATGCCCATCGCGGCGGAGACCCAGCCGCTCTTTCGATTGTCGAGGCCCCAGGAGCGTACGAGCTCATCGCCCTCGCCACCGCGGCCGCTGAACGCCACAAAGCAGTGGTCTGCCTCGGTTGCGTCATCAAAGGCGAGACCCCGCACGATGAGCACATCTCGCGTGCCGTGGCAGTTGGCCTGGCTGATATCACAACCACGACAGGCATCCCCGTCGCCTTTGGCGTCTTGACCACGCTCAACGCCGAGCAGGCCCAATCTCGCGCCGACGGCGACAAGGGCAATAAAGGCGCCGAAGCAATGCACGCCGCCCTCGATGCCGCCGACGCGGTAGGCGTGCTCCGACACGGACCCATGCCGGTCCGCCACACCATCGACCTCACCATCCCAGACAAAGCGGCCGGCAACGCGGCCCTCCGCGGAGCGATCGACTAACCATGGCCACCCCACGCGACATCCGACGCCTCGCCCTTCTCGCCCTCTACCAGTTTGACGCGCTCAAAGCCGAAGGCGCTGACGCAAACCGCGCGTCGATCCGCGAGTCACTCGACAACCTCGAAGCGCTCGAAGAGGAAGGGTTGACCTTCGCAGATCCAAACCGCGCCTTCTCCGACGCGGACAAAGATAAAGCAGTCACAATCGCCGAAGCAGCGTGGGACAATCACGAGTCGTCTGATGCCGTCTTCGCCGAGCTTGCCCCAGAGTGGCCCGCGCACCGCATGCCGGCCGTCGATCGCGCCGTGCTCCGCCTGTGCCATTACGAAATGCACTCCGGTTCACAACCCAAGATCGTGGTCAACGAAGGCGTAGAACTCGCCAAACAGTTCTCCACCAAAGACTCGCCCAACTTCGTCAATGCCGTGCTCGACAAGGTCCTCAAGAAGATTCTTGCCAACCCGGCGGTCGAGCAATCCGCAGCCACAGAATCCGAGTGAGCGTCCGATGGCTTTGTTCAAATCAATCACCAACCGACTCCGCAAAGGTCTCACCAAGACCCGCGACGCCCTCGCGTCGTCACTGCGTTCGATCCTCGCCGGCCGCACCCTCGACGATGCGCTGATCAAGGAAGTCGAGAAGCGCCTCATCCAGTCAGACGTCGGCGTCGCCGCCACCCGCGACTTGATCGACTCGATCAACGCCGACTACAAAGCCGGCAAGCTCACCAAGGGCGAAGACGTCCTCGAGCACCTCAAGAACCAGCTCAAAGCGATGTGGCCCGAAGCCGACCGCACACTGAAACTGGCCGAGACCGCGCCAAGCGTCATCTTGATGACCGGCATCAACGGCGTCGGCAAAACCACTTCCATCGCCAAGCTCTGCGCCCAACTCCGGCGCGAGAACAAGACCGTCCTGCTCGGCGCGTGCGACACGTTCCGCGCCGGCGCCGTCCGCCAACTGGAAATCTGGGCCGAGCGCCTCGGCGTCGAAGTCGTCAAGGGTCAGCAAGGCGGCGACCCCGCGTCGGTCGCCTTCGACGCCGCCGCCGCCGCCAAAGCACGCGGCGTCGACGTGCTCATCCTCGACACCGCCGGCCGACTCCACACCCAAGCCGGCTTGATGGACCAGCTCACCAAAATCCGACGCGTGGTCGACAAACAGATCCCCGGTGCACCCCACGAGGTCTTGCTGGTTCTCGACGCCACCAGCGGCCAGAACGCCCTGCGCCAAGCCGAAGAGTTCGGCAAAGCCGCCGGCGTGACCGGGATCTTCCTCAGCAAGCTCGACGGCACCGCCAAGGGCGGCATCGTCGTCGCCGTCCGCCACACCACCGACATCCCCGTCAAGTTCGTCGGCCTGGGCGAAACCCCCGACGACGTCGAACCCTTTGACCCCGAAGGTTTCATCGACGCCATGTTCGCGGAGTGAAAGGCACAGCAAGATGTCAATGAAGGCGTATCTCGAAAAAGACGTCGGGCTCACCTCTGCAGATCGACGCGATGTCCTCAAGTGTGCGGGCAGAACAGCTAACAAATCTCTCAAGGCATTTAGCCGTGACTCGTTGCTTATTCTGGGTGTTATTTTGCTGGCTGGTCCCGTCTTTGGAGTCGTACACGTTCTCGTGCATATATCTGGGATCAACATACCTCGGGTTTTCATCAACGCGATTGCTGGTGGAATCGCTGGTGGTTTCGGCGCGGCCTTTATGGCACGTCGCATGAAACCATTCGTCTACGCCGAACTCCGCGCCCGCGGCCATAACGTCTGCCCCAAGTGCGGCTACCTCCGCACCGGACTCGAAGACACTGCTCCCTGCCCCGATTGCGGCGTTTCCATCGAAGTTCCTCGCTGAAACAGACCTTGCTGATTCAAAAGCTTGCCGTACACTCCGCCGATCAGCCGCACGGAGTAACCACTTTGATCAGCATGCATCATTACGTTCTCAGTATCGAAGCTTGCTTGCTGTGCTTTGCTTCCACAGCAGGCGCAACGCCAACGACGCAAGAGCGATTCCAACGTTCAATGCCGCGGGTGTCCAAGTGGGTGATGGGTGTGCTCGATGTCTCTAGACCGATCGAAGCTACGGTCGAAGTGCTCGACGCCGAACAGTTCGAGCAACGCGCCAAAGCAGCGTTTTATGTGCCGGATGAGGACGTCCCAAGCGTTCTGATCGCAGTGACCACATCCGAATCAGAGATCCTCGTATCCGAGCCGATGTTCAACAGCCTCGTCGAGCGTGCAGCCGAAAACGGTTTGTTCGCAGACGATGTTGTCACCCTCGTGCTCGCACACGAACTGGTTCATGTCGCTCAGTTTGATGCGCTCGCAACAGTCACTCCCGGCCCGAATGCGGATGCAAAGCGTCGCTCGAACAAGCCTTCATGGTCGCCTTGATCGATCGAGGGTCTGCGTCTCCGAGAATGGTGAGTGTTTCGATCCTGGAGTACATCGACGAGCCGGCCGCGCAAGATGGTCCGGAGCAACTAAAACAGGTCATCGATCTGATGGCCTCACGATTCGCATACACCCCAGAGGGCACCAAACGCACCGTTCGATTGCGGCCCGATCTTGACGTTGCAGAGTGGATGATCATCTCCGCCAAGCATCCCGGGCCCGGCGGAGGGGTCATGTTTGGTTCATTTGGGTTGAGGCCGCACGACCGATTCTTGCTGATCGTCAATCAAATGGATGCAGCGAAGGATCAGCCGGCAGTAAGCGATTTGCTTCGATCCATCGACAAGGCATTCTAATGAATGCCAGCCAGATCAGCTCGTTCGACAACCCAAAGTGGGGGGGCAGTGCTTTATACCCTCCCTAAGTTGATGGAATCTTTCCAGAACGAGGTATATTCGAACCATATGGGGCGTTATCCTATAACTCGCACGATCCTCCTTCGGCGGACTGGTCCGTCGCTCGTGTGGCAAGAGAAAGACAGAGAGTTTGGAGTGAGATTATGAAGTCCCTCATCACCGCGCTCGTGGCCGTCGCTGCGACCGGAACCGCGTTCGCCGGTGGCACCACCGTGCTCGCCGAGTTTGAAATCCTCGATCACCCCAACGGAGGCGTCGCGCCCCCGACCTACGCGCTCAGCCTCGGCAACGTGTTCGGCACGATGGACGCGACGTTTAGCACCCAGACGTACAACAACTCGACACTCACCGTCTCGCAGGACAACGGCACTGGCAACATCATCATCGATATGTCCGGCACGCTGTTCGGCGGCAACCTCGTCAACAACGTGTGGGTTGATCCGTTCGACCTCGCGTTTAACTTCACCTACGAGTTCGGCGTGACCACGACCGCCAGCGGCTGGGCGGTCGACACCTTGAACATCGCAAACTCGGGCGTCTTGACCCGTCTCGACACCAACGAATCCGTCACTTGGTACACCCAGCCCGACGCCGCCGGTCTCAACGGGCCTCCCGGCAACGTGTTTACCTTCGCCGCCGACGGATGGCGAATCGACAACGACGAAGATACTTGGGTCGGCCGGGGCTGGCTCACCACCAACACGGACGGCACCCCCGCCTTCGCCCACGCGCAGGACTGGTTCTTCACCGCCAATGTCATCCCAACGCCTTCGTCATTCGCTTTGCTCGGGCTCGGCGGGCTTGTCGCCGCACGCCGCCGTCGCTGATTCGCAGCGATCTTGGCACGTCCGGCGTCATGACCATGCTTCTCCAAGGCCCCCGCCTTACCGCGGGGGTCTTTTTTTCGAGACTGAACCGCAGCATCTCAGCAATCACGTTGATCCAAATACCATCGCATCCCGTATCCTCTTGGTAGAAAGGACCGTTCCATGCTGAGCACAGGACTGATCGGGCTGCTCCTCCTCCTCGGGTCTTTCGGGGGGCTTCTTGTCATCGTGGGGATCGTGGGCAAACGAATCGGCACGCCGCCGAGCTGTTGGCGATGCCGGTTCGATCTTTCGGGCGACGAGAACATCCGCAAAAGCACCTATCCCGTAACCTGCCCAGAGTGCGGTTTTGAGTTGCGAGGCCCGGGCGATGTCCGCTTGCGTATTCGCCAATCACGAAAGCCCGCTTGGCTTGCCGGGCTCGCAGCCGGGGGGCTTTCTCTCGCGGGGCTCGCGACCGTGGCCGCCGCCACCGGCGGTTCAATGAACCTGCTCACTGTCGCGTCGACATCGCAGCTTCTAAGCATGGCCGACAGTGGTTCATTCCAGGCATTCGCCGAAATCCAAACCCGCGCCGACTCGGCGCGTTTAAGCAACGAAGAATGGGCATCGATCCATGACCGAGTCGCAGCCGCGATTCAAGAAGTCAATCCGAGTACCAATACCTCGCGTTGGGATTACGAATGGGAAAGTGTTGACTGGACCAGCTTCTATCCGGATCTCGTTTCCAAAGGCTTGATCGATGCCGACGAAGCTCGAGCGACCGCCCTTTCAATGATCAATCTCTCGGTAGAGATGCCCGAAGACATCCGCGCAGGCGACCCCATTCCGTTCCGTGTCGATGGCAAGTTGGGCACGCTGAGCGCTTCGCCCTACGGCGGCTACAGCTCTCCGGCGCTCGATATCGAAGTCCGAAGCATCCGGCTCAACGGGCAAGAGATCTACTCGCTCGATGTGCCGCTCGTTATCCCCGAGTTCGACTACGACTGGGAAAGTGATGACACGACATCGCTGGAATGGGTCTGGGAAGGTGCCGAAGAACTGCCGGTCCTAGCCGGCGCGATCAAAGGCGACAACGTATTCGAGTACGACGTGCGCCTCTCGGGCATGAGTTCGGGCTGGGGAGATGACTCGGTGCTGTCTAACCTGATCTCGCCCGGCGAAGTCGTCGGCCCGCTCGACTTTACCCTTACGAAGACACGTCCTGTCAGCTTCAAACGAGACCCGGGCCTTGGCTCGGATTCCCCGGTCGCTTGGTCACCCCAGCAGTCCATCACGGCGTCTCTTTCGCACGGATGCAGCTGCGGCACCAGCCCAGGCATCGAGTTCGAGCTTGCCGATACATACCAACTGCCACCGAGCACGGCCATGTTCTACGACGTGTACCTCGAGTGCGATGGCGAAGAATGGTTCATCGGAACCGAACGCTTCACCGAAGACTCAGACAGCACCGAGCTGCTCATCGATGAAGACCAAGCTGAAAAAATCGAAGCGAATAATGGCGCCCGCCTCATCATGGAGCCAAGCCCCTGGAACGCACGCATGTACTACGACCGCCCAACGGTGGTACTTGCCGGCGAACCGATCGAACGATGGGTTGTATTCAAAGAAGAAGAAGCCGAGTAGAAACGGCCCCGTCGCTTACTCCCTCGGCGATCGATCAGCTGACCGGTTGGCCAGCAGATTTGCGAACAACCAACGACTCCGGCAGCACCACATCACGGTGCTCGATCGGTTCGTCCGACGAAAGTCGCTCAAGTAACATTTCTCCAGCTATTCGTCCAGCTTCAGAGGCAGGCAGCGCCACGGTGGTCAACGGCGGGCTTGCCATTTTGCTCGGAAGTTCATCGTTAAACGAAACCACGCTCACGTCCGAGGGCACTTCTTTGCCCATCGCATTCAATGATTGAATCAGATAAGACGCGACGACATCATCGAACGCGATCACCGCGGTCGCCCCGGTGCCAACCACGCACTCTCGGCAGTATTGCGACATATCGATCTCGAAGTTATCCATCCCGCTCGGTGCAGCCAGCCCCAGTGAGCTGAGCCCGTCGTGCAGCGCTTCCTGCCGCTGCCTCACCGCAGCGTGCCGAATACCACGCGGCGATGGACGCAACTGATCCAAAAAGCAGTAGGCAAACTTCTTGTGACCGAGCTTTGCGAGATGATCGAGCGCCAGACGCGTTCCTTGTGCTTCATCGAATGTCACCGCGTCGCCGCCATTGCCTGCATGTCCGTTGATCGAAACGTACGGCAATGCCTGGCGCTCTAGCTCGACGACGTCCGCCGGATCTCTGACCTGCAGCGCAATCGCGCCGTCAACACGCCAGCTCGGCAGCTCGTGACCGGTGTAGTCTGAGTCCAAGAACGTCGTGCACACGTGCTTGCCGCCAGCTTTCAGCACACGCACCGCTTCTGCCAAAGCAGATCGGTTGACGCCGTCCGATGCCCAACCGACCACCGCGACCAGATTGGTCTTCTTGGCACTGATCGAACGCACCATCGGGTTTGGTCGATAGTTGAGTTTCTTAGCCGCATCAAGCACGCGGGCGCGAACCTCAGGGCGGACTCGGAAGTTCTCGGTGTAGCCATTGATCACGCGCGACGCCGTGGACTCTGCAACGCCCGCCAGCTCGGCCACACGCGCCAATGTCACTCGTTCAGGCGGCTGTACCGTTGAGCTGTTCTTCTCAATCATTGTGCGTATCCAACATCTGCCCGGGAAGCCGGTGTGAACTCCGATTCATGGCAGACAACCCGCCGATTTGGTGCGATGCTATCCTGCCGCCCGCACCTCTTCACGCAATCCGAATGGTTAGTTTCGCAACTTTCGTACAACGAAAGGACACGAAAGTTCTTTCTGGACAAGCGGGGCGGCTTTTCGCCCCTTTCCAGAAGGAAACGAACCTCAACCTTCCCCCCGGGGCTCGAACTCGCCTTCGTATTCTTCGCGAAACCGCACCGAGCCAGGCTTCTTGTCTTTCCAGTGTTGCTGGCCCGTGATGGTCCGGGCCGCGATCACCCCATCGCGCCGGGCTTGCCACTCGGCATCGCGATCGGGTGATATCTCTCCATTCGGCAACGGTTCGCCGCCCCCGCGCTCAAGCACCAGCGTCTGGGTTGGGAACGCAAACTCAACCCCCAGCGTTTCTGCCAATCGCATCACGTCGAGAATAAACCGGTGCCGCTCGCGAAGTTCGATCGCCCAGTCCGGACACTCGAAAAACATGTAGACCAAAACATCGACCGAGTGCGCCCCAAGTCCGTTCACCCAAACGTGGTATTGGTCTTTTCGTGTGTATGGGTGTTGCACAATCAACTCGCGCACACCCGCGCAGTACGCTTCCAGTTTTTCAGGCGGCGTGCCATAGGTCAAGTTGAGCGTCGTCTTATACCGCCGATACCGACGCCGTCCGAAGTTGTCGACCTGTGCGCGGACGAGTGATGCGTTCGGCATGGTCACGAGCGAGTTATAGAAAGTCCGGATACGTGTCGAACGAAACCCCAAGTCCTCCACGGTTCCTTCGACATCATTCACAACGATCCAGTCTCCGATCTCGAACGGGCGATCGAGAATCACCGAAACGGATCCAAAGAAGTTCTCGATCGTGTCCTTCGCAGCAAATGCGACCGCCAAACCTCCGATGCCCAATCCGGTGAGCAACGGCATGATCTCGATCGAGAACGCGTTGGCGATATAGATCAGGCCCATCGCAGCCAAGAAGACTTTGGCGGTGCGTTGAAGCAGCGGGACGAGCAAATCGTCGAACTTGGTATCTGACTTCGTCGCGTGCCGAGATGCAAACGCTGCCAGAAGATCGGTCAAGTTAAACGCAGCCCAAATGGCGCTCGACGCCAAGATCACCCGAACCGCGACGACCAACACCCGCGTTGCCGAAGGCGAAACCAAGCCTTGGTCAAGCACAATGTGCCACAGGATCGCCGCTGCCAGCATCCCAAACGGCCGCACCGCCCGCTTCAACACACTGACCTCAACCTGTTGCCCACGCTTCCGTTCATACCGGTGCCACCATCCAGTCAGGATGAACCGCACAACGAGATCTAGCGCCATGCCCGTCAGCACCAACCCCAACAGAAACAGCCATTCCCAATACTCAAGCGTGAGCAGGGTTCTGCCTGGTCCCTTCAGTGAGTTTGGTATCAGGCCACGAACACGACCGCCCAGCGTGAGGGAAACATCAATACCGCCACGGTTTGGAGCAAACTCCGCAAGCTCAATTGCAAAGCTCGGCGATCCTTCAATCGTGTCGCGCGTAAATCGCCACCCGTCAGCTTCCTGACTCAACGTGACGGTTCGGTCCGCGGTGATCCGAGCAATGTCCGTGTGCCACGCCATGCGATCAGGTCTGGGAAAATAGACGAACCGCCGCTGTTCCGAGTCAGCCGTGCTGAACTGATCGCCTTGCACCGGTCCGACCCGGTTAAGAACAAACAGCAAATCACTCGCATACGCACGCTTGGCGGCTTCCGCCTCACCGGGCGGGAAACGCATCGCCCGGTACGCATCGTCGAGCGCATAGCTCTGGCCCTTGCGAACCCGATCCATCGAATCAAGAAACGAGAACATCGCGGCTTCAGGAGACTGAAACCCTTCAGATTCAATCGCCGCCTGTTCTCCTCCAGACTCCTGCGCCTGCACCGCCGTCGGTATGCCGACCAGCACCAACGCCAATGCCCAACCGATCCATCTCCGCGACATGAAAGCACTCATCATGCCAGAGTTTATCCGTCCAACATTCATACACTCGTCCATGCCCGCGTCGCATCATCGCTGGATTGATGATTACCGCTCGGCCGGGCTGGTCGATTGGCCGGTTGATCTGCGGAAATCACTTATCGCCAGCCGTCGAAAGGCGATTCGCACGATCCTCATCTGCGGGCTGCCGCCGCCGATCCTCTTTGTCGTCGCGTTCATCGTCTCGATCGAAGGCAGCAGCTACATGCCCGCTCTGCTTGCAACCGCGATCGAAATCGTACTTTGGACGGTCACGATCCTCTGGGCTGCAGTTGGATTCAGCATCGCACGCAAAGCTCGCAAGCGGAGACGCCTCGCCAAGCGTGCCCTCCGCTCACCGCAACTCGAGCGATTCGAGTTAAGTGAGCATGTTGACGAGCAAGCAGCGGCCGCAGCCGAACTGGGTGCCATTCCCGTGATCCATTCAACCGCACTGGCGTTGTACATCGCACCGAGATCGTCCTTGATCTTGCAGGTTGAAGACACCATTTTGAACGACCCCGAACCCGCCGAGATACGAACGGTCGCAGCAGCCAGCGAAGTGGACGCACACGGAATCGGTGTTCGCCCGTTAACAACGGCGGAAGCTGAAGAGATTCGTCAACTCATTCGCCGCGCGGGCCACCGAGTCCTGTGGGTGATCCCGTTCTTCGGCGGGTTCTCTTTCTTTCTTGTCATGGGATGCGTCGCTGCCCTGAGTCGAGGCTTGTCAACCGGCGACTGGATCACGTTCGGAGTGCTCTCGTCGCTTTGGCTGCGCGTGACGATTGAGATCGTGGGGCGTGGCGGGGTCGTTCGAAGGTTCTTCCGGTTCCGACGCGGCCTGCTCGCTGACATCGCCGCAGACGAAGTCGAGATCATCCCTGGTCATATCGCGATCGTCGAACTCGCCGCCAAAAACGACCCCGATGACCCGCCGCCCGAAGTTATCCCCGGCCTGGTGGTTCGACTGCCCCAATCAGGGCGGTGGTGGTCGTGCGACGGCGTGCCCGCCGTTTGGAGACGGGTCAGTTCACCCATGACAGCCGGTTCCGCAGACCTGATCGAACCCGAAGACACCGAATGAGTCCGACTCAAACGGGTCACCCGCGCCGCGAGTCATCGCCCGCGTTGACATACTTCGCTTGACATATCGCAACATGTTGAGAAGGATCCTCCTCACCATGCCCAAGCCCGTCCGCACCAACCCAGAGCCCCCGCCCCACAGCGATCCAGGCCGGGTCGATCCTCTTTCAATCGAGATCGACTCCAAATGCGCCCTGATGCGGGCCGTCTACATCATGTGCCACATGATGATGCGTCGTCTCGATGCGGTCGCCCAGCCAGAAGGGTTGACCGGATCGCGATGGATCCTGCTTGTCGTTGTTCGTGACGTCGGTGCTCCCATGACCATCACGAATCTGTCCGAACATTTGTGCATCTCCCCCCAGAATGTCAGTCGCATGGTCGGTTCGCTCGAAGAAGAGGGACTCGTCGCCCGCGACACCTCCGGCCCGGGTCGCACCGTCAAAGTCACACTCACCGAGCTTGGCCTTCAACGTCTCGAAGTCTGCGATGCACACGCCGACGACTGCGCCGACGGCATGACCGCGGGCGTCACCGATGCCGCCATTGACCGGGCCCGAAAAACACTCGAACACATGATCCGAAACACCGTCGCGATGGAATCACAGGACCCCAACCCAAGACAGGATCCATCAAGGCCGGCCGCCTCCCAGGAGAAGACCCGATGACCCGTCAGACCTTCCTATTCGTCGCAGCCGTGCTCGCACTCGCCACGCACGCCGCCGCCCAAGGCCCGCCCCCCGCCAACGCCCGACTTGATCGTGTCATTCAAGAAACAGTGGGGCAGCAACGCGCAGCGACCGGGCAGATTGTGTCCCTTCGCCGCGCTGACGTTGCAACACAAGAAGCAGGCCTGATCGAGTCTCTTGATCTCAACATCGGCGATACGGTCGAAAAGGGCCAGACGCTCGCCCGCCTCGACGATCTCCGAGCCAAGCTCACAGTCGATCGACTCAAAGCCCGCGTCCGTGCCGACGAAGCGGTCGTCAACCAACGCGCCGCCGAACTCGCCCAAGCAGAACGCGACTACCAACGGTTCCAGAAGTTGTCCGAGATGGGTTCCGTCGGCGAAAGTGAGCTCGACGACGCATCAACGCTGGTGCAGAGTCGCAAAGCAATCTTGGCCGAAGCAGAAGCCAACCTTGCAACAGACCAAGCAGATCTCTCTCTGGCCGAACGAACCCTCCAAGACATGACCATCAAAGCACCCTTTGCTGGTCGTGTAGTAAGAAAGCACACCGAGCTCGGCCAATGGGTTTCCATCGGCAGCCCGATCTTGACCATCGTCTCCCTCACCGATCTCGAAGCACGCGCAGACATCCCCGAACGCTCCGTGGGAGCACTCCGAGGCGTCGGCACCACGATCGAAATCGATGTCCCCGCGCTCGGCGAGCGACTCACTGGCACACTTATCGAGATTGTTCCCGATGCCGATTCGCTCAGCCGCCTCTTTCCGATCCGCGTCAAAGTCTCAGACCCAAAGGGAAGGCTGCGTCCGGGCATGTCGCTCTCTGCACTCGTGCCTACCGGCGAAGTCGCGCCCTCGATCACCATCTCCGAAGACGCCATCATCCGCGGGCCGGCAGGTGAGTTTGTGTACTTCGATGCCGGGGGCATGTCGCAAGTCGCACCCATCGTCCGACTTTTCTCGGCAAACAACCGCGTCGTCATCCGCTCGCCCGTCCTCCGTCCGGGCATGCTGGTGGTCACCGAAGGCAACGAACGCATGTTCCCCGGCCAGCCACTCAACGTGCTCAACGCGGATCAGTTCCCAGAAGTACTCGAACGCCAAGCTCAGCAGCAGCAAAGCGCCCCGGGCGGCCCCCCTTCGAGCGAGGACTCGAACAAAGGCGAGGGCTAACCCATGGACATCATCAAACTCGCAATCAACAAACCTGTCTCTGTCGCCGTCGGCGTAATCCTGATCATCATGTTCGGGCTCATCGGGCTTGTCTCAATCCCCGTTCAACTCACCCCAACAGTCGACCGCCCAGTCGTCACGGTGACCACCACCTGGACCGGACGTTCGCCCCAAGAAGTCGTCGACGAAATCACCAAGCCGCAGGAAGAAGAGCTAAAAAACGTCTCAAACCTGCGCAAAATGGTCTCGACGTCATCCGAAGGCCAAAGTGAAATCAGCCTCGAGTTCACGATCGGTGCCGACATCAGCCGGGCGCTACAGGAAGTCTCAGACTCACTGCGTCAAGTCTCAGATTACCCAGACGAAGTCGAAGAACCCTCGATCAAAGCGGCCGATGGCGCCAGCGAAAACGCAATCGCCTGGATCATCATCGACCTGCCCGAAAACAAAATCCCAGACCACCCCGGCTTTGATATCACCACCCTCTATGACGCACTCGATAAAGAGTACAAGCCCTTCCTCGAACGTATCGACGGCGTCGCAGAGGTCAACATCTTCGGCGGCCGCGAGCGTGAGGTCCGCGTTCTCGTCGACTCAACCGCACTCGCTCAACGCGGCCTAAACCACGTCGACATCGTGACCGCCCTCCGAGGTGAAAACCGCAACGTCTCGGCCGGCACCATCGCCGAAGGTAAGCGTGACTATCGAGTTCGCTTGGTCGGCGAATACACCCAAACAGATCAGATCCTCGACACCATCGTCGCCTACCGCGATGGTTTTCCCGTGTTCGTCCGTGATATAGCGACGGCCGAGATCACCTACGACAAACAACGCGGATTCGTCCGAACCTTCGGGCATCCCGCCATCGCCACCAACGTCATCCGCCAATCCGGCGCCAACGTCGTCGACATCATGGACGAAATCCGTGAACGCCTCGAAGACGTTCGCACCGACGTGCTTCCAAACCTCGGCGGCAGCATCAACGGCAAGCCCGTCGGGCCCGACCTTCGCATCCGCCAGGTCTACGACGAAACAACCTATATCGACTCCGCAGTCAAACTCGTCACCAGCAACATTTACATCGGCGCCGCCATCGCCGGCGTGGTGCTCATGGTCTTCCTCCGCTCCGTGCGCCCAACCGTGATCGTTTTACTTGCATTGCCGATCTCGATCATCGGCACCTTCCTTGTCATGCTGTCGTTCGGAAGAACACTCAACGTCATCTCGCTCGCCGGGCTTGCCTTCGCCGTGGGGATGGTTGTTGACAACGCGATCGTGGTGCTTGAAAACATCTATCGCCGCCTGCAAATGGGCGATCCGCCCGCACGCGCCGCGTGGATCGGCGGCAAAGAAGTCTGGGGCGCGGTGCTCGCCTCAACACTCACCACAGCCGCGGTGTTCATCCCCATCCTGACCATCCAAGAAGAAGCAGGCCAGCTGTTCCGCGACATCGCGCTGGCAGTCGTCGCCGCGGTGATGCTCTCGCTCATCGTATCGATCACCGTCATCCCTACCGCGTGCGCCAAGTTCCTCTCAGACAGGGGCCCGCGGACCAAGTTCGGCCGAGCGTTCTACAACCTCTTTGGGCTCGTCCCGGTGCTCGTGCTGGTGAACAAGTCCATCGGGATGGCCGTCCGCTGGATGAACTCCGGCTGGCGGGGCTGGTCCGTGCGGCCACTCGTTATCGTCGTGATGACCGCCGCCAGCCTCATCGGCGCAGTCAAGCTCGTTCCGCCGCTCGACTACCTGCCCGCGGGCAACCGCAACCTCGTCTTCGGCGGCCTGCTCATCCCGCCCGGCCTCTCCGTCGACGAGAAGACACAAATCGCAAACACCATCGAAGATCAGGTCCGCCCATACTTCAAAGCAGATATCCAAAGCGAAGAATCTGTCGCATCGCTCCAACAAATCGAACGCCGAAGCTACGACCCATCGGTTGAGATACCACCATTCGACGCCGTACCGGTCCAAAACTTCTTCATCGGCGCGTTCGGCACCGGCATGTTCGTCGGCGCAACTTCTCAGGATGAACAAGTCGTCATCCCCGTCGGCCAACTCCTCTCCAACTCCATGATGGCCATCCCTGACACCTTCGGCGGTGCTTCGCAATCCTCGCTCTTCGGCAGCGGAATCGGCGGCGGAAACACCATCGACCTTGAAATCTCCGGCCCACAGCTCGATCGCGTCAACGCCGCTGCAAACTTCATGTTCTTTGCCGCTGCTCAGCAATACGGCTTCGGCGATACACGTCCCGATCCGGCCAACTTCTCTGTGAAAGAACAAGAGCTCCAGATCCGCCTCAACGACCGAGGCCGCGAACTCGGATTCACCACCGAAGCACTCGGCGTCGCCATACGCGCGCTCTTCGATGGCGCCTTCGTCGGTGACTATAAACTCAACGGCGAAACCGTCGACCTCGTTGTCCTCCCAACCGGCGGCCGACTCGCCAACAAAGAACAACTCCGCGACGTACCCATCGCCTCACCCGCGGGGCCCATCGTGCCCGTCGACTCCATCGTAGATTTCGTCCCAAGCCTCGCCCCCCAATCGATCAAACGTATCGAAGAGCTCGAATCCGTCTCCATTCAGATCCGCCCGCCCGAAGGCCAAGCCATCGAAGAAGTCATGACGTGGCTCAACGAGAACGTCATCACGCCCGCCCGCGAACAAGGCCTCATCGACCGTTCCATGCGCGTCCGCCTCGAAGGCACGGCTGCGAAACTCGACGATGTTCAGTCAGCCTTATTCGGTGCCAAGCCTGAATCCTCTGATACCGGCCTCGCAAGATTCACATCACTCTTATCAATCGGGCTCGTCGTTGCAGGCCTCATCGGAGGCATCGTCGTACTCGTCCGTTCACGGAAAGAACCCGTCCAAGGTCTGTACGGCTTTTCAGGAACAATCCTACTTGCACTCCTCATCGCCGGCGTGTTCTTGCTGCTCGGCAACAACCCTCAGTTCCTCATGGCCCGACTCGTCTGGGCACTCCTTGTCACCTATCTCCTGATGTGCGCTCTCTTCGAAAGTTTCTTGCTCCCGCTGGTCATCATGTTCTCTGTTCCACTGGCGGTGGTGGGGGGCTTTGCAGGCTTGAAGATCGCCCACGATGTCTCGCTTGCTGATCCGACCAAAGCGCCGCAGCAACTCGATGTCCTCACCATGCTCGGATTCGTAATCCTCATCGGCATCGTCGTCAACAACGCCATCCTCCTCGTCCACCAAGCACTCAACTTCATGCGAGGCACCGACGGGTCCGGCGAACAAACCGGCCAAGCGATGCCCGCCAGCGACGCCATCGCCGAGTCCGTCCGCACCCGTATCCGTCCCATATTCATGTCCGTCCTCACCTCCGTCGGCGGCATGCTCCCCCTCGTCCTCTTCCCCGGTGCAGGCTCAGAAATGTACCGAGGGCTCGGTTCCGTCGTCGTCGGCGGGCTACTCGTTTCGACCGTCTTTACCCTCGTTCTGGTGCCACTGCTCTTCGGACTCGTCCAAGACATGCAGTCATCCGCGACCAAAGCCCTGACTTCTGGTGACCAGTCGACGGACAAGCCCGCCGCAGGTTCCACGCCTTCAATACACCCCGCGACCTGATGTCCAGGTCTCACTTCGTACGACGGAGCACCAACATGCACGCACGGACCGCGCTGACCACCTTCATCGTTCTCGCCGCGGCTGCGATCACCGGCTGCCAAGCGCCCAAGCGCGTCGTCCAAGCCCCAGAACCGATCGACCCGCGCCGCGTGCCCATCTTCGCGGGCGACGCCTCCGGCGTCGTCCCGTGGAACACCGTCGTCGAGACCTGCGCCGAGGCCACCGTCGTCCTCATCGGTGAAACACACGGCCAGCCCCTCGGGCTCGCACTCGCCGCCGATCTCTTCGAAGACATCCTCGCCGCCAACCCCCGCGCCGTGCTCTCCATGGAGTTCTACGAACGCGACCACCAGGCCCACCTCGACGACTACCTCGCCGGCATCACCACCGCCGAGCAGTTTGACAAAGCGACCTTCCGAAACGAAGGCAACAACCCCATCGGCCACCGCCGCATGCTCGAAGCTTCTCGAACCGCAGGCCGCCCGGTCATCGCCGCCAACTCACCACGACGCTATACCCGTTTGGCACGCATCGAGGGCTACGACCGACTCCGAAACTTGACCAACGAACAACAGCGTCTGTTTGATATCCCAGATTCCATCCCAGACAACGCCTACACCGACCGCTTCCGCGCCATCATGGGTCAAATGGGTCGCGGCGCCGACGACGCGGGCCACTCCATGCCCGGCATGACCGTCGACGCGTTCCTCCAGGCACAACTGCTCTGGGACCAGACCATGGCCGACTCCATCGCCGATGCCATCAGCCTCGGCGCACCCGTCGTTCATGTCGTCGGACAGTTTCACTCCGACTTCGGCACCGAGCCCGGCAAGTCTGCACTCACCGACGCCATCGCCCAACGATTGCTGCCAAACCAAAACGTCATCATCATCTCGGTGCAAGACGCCGTCGCCCGAACGCTCAAAGTCGAAGACGTCGGCAAAGCCCACTTCGTCACCTACGTCGGAACGCCCGAGCCGCCCCCCGCCGAGGTGAACTGATCAACGCCCCGTCGATCCAAACCCACCCGCCCCGCGCCCGGTGTCATCGAGCGACTTGACCTCAACCATCGCCGCGTGCGTCACCGGCGCGATCACCAGCTGGGCGATCCGATCCCCGTGGTGTACCGTGTGTGCATCGCGCCCCAGGTTAATCAGCGCCACAAACATCTCGCCGCGGTAATCGCTATCAACGGTTCCCGGCGCGTTCGGTACGGTCACCCCGTGCTTGGTCGACAGCCCCGACCTCGGCCTGACCTGCCCCTCAAAGCCCGCCGGGATCGCCACCGCAAACCCCAGCGGCACCTTGGCGATCGCTCCAGGCTCGATCACGATCGATTCTCCGTACTCATGCCGAGGCAGGCACGCCGCCAGATCCATCCCCGCCGCACCCCCGGTCTTGTACTCGGGCATCGTCGCGTTCGGGTCCATCTTCAAAACCCGGACCATCACATTCCTGGTAGAGCTGGCTTCCAGCCGGCTGTCTTTCGCTTCAATCGCCGTTTCGTTCATCCCAAAGCCTAGCCCAATGCCAGCCTCAACCGCTCCATACAATCCGCCGTGCGAGTGCTCGCCATCGATCTCGGAGACGCCCGCACCGGCCTGGCCGTCGGCGACCGCCTCACCGCCATTGCTGCCCCGGCAGGGCTCATCGAGCAGCCCATCGCCCACGATCAAGGCAATGCCCTCATCCGCGAAATCACCCGTCAGGTCCACGCCACGCTGGGCGGTGATCTCAAGGAAAGCGAGATCATCATGGGCATCCCACTCAACATGGACGACACCGAAGGCCCCCGCGCCAAAGACGCCCGAACCTTCGCCCAACGCCTCGCAAACGCCCTGAATGCCCCAATCACGCTCGTCGACGAACGCCGCAGTTCCATCGCCGCCGATGCCCGGATGGCCCAGACCGGGCTCACCCACAAACAGAAAAAACTCCGCCGAGACGCCATCGCCGCCTCAGAAATCCTCCAGTCGTTTCTGAGCGACGAAACCGCCGCCATTGCCCGCGTCGAACCGATGATTGATAACGACCCGCCCAACTGAATCGCCCACCCCGTTCGGCGGTAACACAACCAAGGAGGCACGATGCCCATCAACCTGATCCTTTCCGCGATCCTTACTGCCGGCGTAGCAATCCACGTCAACTCGGCCCAGCCCGCCGCCCAACCAGAAGCCCCGCAAGAAGCAGCCGAGCCGATGCAGGAACGCTTCACCACCGCCCGCGGTCTGCTCGTCGCCCTCGCGAATGCCGACGCCGATATCGAAACCCTCCAAGGCGAGGTCCGCCTCACCGCCATCCAAGCATTGCAGGGCGACCTCCAAACCCGGCGAGGCAAGCTCGCCCTCCGCACCGTTCGCCCCGATGCCAATGCCGATGATCCAATCGCCACCGATCGCCGGCTCTACGCCGTCACTTTCAACGAACTCCGCATCGACGCCCGGGTGCAAGCAATCAACGAGCAGTACATCTTCGATGGCCGGTGGTTCGTCGAACGACACCCCGACGAACAACAGTTCATCAAACGCGAAGTCGTCCCCGCCGGCCAAACCCTCGACCCCATGGACCTCATGCGCGACGCTCCATTCTGGGTCTCGGTCGGCGATGACGCCGACGTGATCCTCGAGGACTACGACGCGGTCCTGTTCGACGCACAAGCCGGCATCGCAGGCGATCTCGAACTCAAAGGCCTCGCCCCATTCGTTGAGGGCACCATCCAGCTCAAACTCAGCCCAAAGCCCAACACATCTGGCGCCGACGACTGGGAGTCCGTCCGCATGTGGTTCGACCAAGACACCCTCCTTCCTCGTCTCTACGTCAAAACTGAATGGACAGGCGATCGCCAGATCGCCGAGCTCTTCAGCGTCAAAACCAACACCAAGATCCCCGCCCGGATCTTCGACACCACCACACCCGAACTCGGCTCCGGGTGGCAGGTCCAAGTCAGCCCATGGCGCGGCAGGGCCGACGGATGATCAAAACCGACACACCAAACACAATCATCAACCACGTCCGCCCAATCATCGCCCTTTTCGTCGCAGCGGTCGGCATCGCCACGGCCCAGCCTGCCGCCCAGCAATCCGATCCGTCCGCAGATCCTCAGCCAGAGCCCGCCGTTGAAGCGCCCGCGCCCGAGCCCCGCGAACTCGCGCCCCAAGACCGTCCCGACGCCGATACCGTCGCACAGCCCAGCGGCATGCTCTCCGACGCAGCCCGCGCCCGCATCGACGCCGACTACCTCACCGATCGTGAACGCGCCGACCTCCGCGTCCTGCACGGCCAGTGGACCAAAGACGATCTCCGCGATCGATTCCGCCAGATCCAAGCACTCGCAATCGCCCACGCATGGAACCATCCCAGCCTCGACGCCGCACCCGCCATCGGAAGCGGTAAGAGTCCATACCAGACCGACCTCGCCGAAGCCGCCTTGAATCGAGGCCAGCCCGAAACCGCCATCCAACATGTCCTGGCAGAGCCCACCGCACGCGCCGCACGCATCCGCGCCCGCGCCCACGAACTGCTCGGCGATGTCGAGTCGGCCATCTTCGAATACGAACAGGCCAGCATCGCCGACCCGGATAACCCCGACGAACCCGAGTCCGTCCGCGCCGCCTTGGCCCTCCTCCGCCTCCGCGCACCCATCAACGCCGAGCAAGAAAACCGAGCCCTCCTCGACCGCATCACGCGTGCTCGCAACACCGACCGCCTTGACTACCGCGCCCGCCTCGTCGAAGCCGAACTGCTCTACGCGCGCCACAATCTTGCCGACGCCCAAGCCGCTGCACGCGAAGCGCTCCGTCTCAACCCTCGCGCCGCCGCCGCGTGGCGACTCATGGGCGAGATCGCCGTCGATTCCTTTGACTTTGACACCTCCGAATCCATCGCCGATCAGCTCGACACCCTCGCGTCGACCGCTCGCGACGAACCAATCGTGTCGGCCGATGCCGCCGCCCTCCGCGCTCGCGCCGCCCTCCGCCGCCGAGACCCCGCCGCCGCCGCTACCGCCCTCGAACCTGCGCTCGCCGCCCTTCCCCTCCGTCACGAACTCCGAGCCCTCAACATCGCCACCTACGCCGGCTCCTATCGCATTGAAACCGCCGAGCGCCTCCTCGCCGAGTTCGATCAATCAGCACCGAACTTGCCCGATGCTCTCGTCTGGGTTGGCCGCACGTTGTCAGAAGCCCGCCAGTACGAACTTGCCGACGAGTTTCTAAATCGCGCGATCGAACGCGCCCCCTTCGCGTCCGCTCCGCGCCTCGAACGCGGGCTCATGCTCGTCCAAGCAGGCCGAGATCGCGATGCACGCAGCGAGCTCGAGCAAGCCCTCGCCCTCGACCCCTTTGACATCCGCGCCCAAAACTCGCTCAAACTCGTCACCGAACTCGCCACCTACGAAACCATCGAAACCCAACACTTCATCGTGCGTTATCTCGACGGCATCGACGCCGCCCTCGCCCCAGAGATGGCCGTCGAACTCGAAGCCATGCACGACCGCGTCACATCCGACCAGCCCGGCGGCGTCGACTTCGTCCCCACAAACAAAACCATCATCGAACTCATGCCAAACCACGAGTGGTTCGCTGTACGCATCGGCGGCATGCCATCCATCCACACCATGGCCGCCTCTACCGGGCCCGTCATCGCCATCGAATCACCGCAAGAAGGCCCCAAGTTCACCGTCGGGCCCTTCGATTGGCGACGCGTCCTCCAGCACGAATACACCCACACCGTCAACCTCGCCCGAACACGCAACCGCATCATTCACTGGATGACCGAAGCCAACGCTGTCTACAACGAAGACGCACCCCGAGACATGCGCACCTGGTCATTGCTCGCTAACGCATACCAAAACAACGAGCTCTTCGATCTCGAACAGATCAACACCGCGTTCGTCCGCCCCGAAAAACCAACCGACCGCTCGCTCGCATACGCGCAAGGCGCATGGATGTTCGCCTACATCGTCGAACGGTGGGGGCCCGACATGCCCCGCGTCATCATGGACGCTTCCGCAGCCGGCCGCACCGCGACCGACGCGTTCGAACAAGCGCTCGGCGAAACCCCGGAGTCATTTCTCGCATCGTTCAAACCATGGGCTCGCCAGCAACTCGCCCAGCAAGGCCTGCTCCTCCCCGAAGGAACGCCAAGCGTCGCAGAGCTTGTCGCCAAAGCAATGGACAAGCTCGGAGAAGACGCACCGCCCCAGCCCGGCGGCCTCCCGCCCGAAGACCTGGTCGACGATCTTCTCGAACAGTTCCCCAATCATGCGCCGCTCCTCGAATACAAAATCGCGTTCTCGCTGGTCAATGCCGACGTCCGACTCACCGACGAACAACGCCATCTCCTGGAGCGAATGACTGACCTTCGCCCCCCAGACGATGCCCCACACCGCCGATTGGCGCGGCACTACCTCGCCGCCGAGACCTTCGCCGAACGCCTGCTCGCCATCCCACATCTCGAGTTTCTCGATTCACGTGAGGTGAACAGCCCCGCATACGCCGCCGAACTCGCCGATCTCTACGCAAAAACCAATCGTGTCCAACTCGCGCACCAAAAAGCAGCCCGTGCATCCTCCATCGCGCCTTTTAACGGCACACTCCGCGAGCAAGCCGCCCGTCACGCCATTCTCGCCGGCGACCTCGACGTCGCCGAACGCCATCTCATCGCGCTCGTGATCATCGAGCCCGACCGCGACATCCACCAACGTCGCCTCGATGCGCTGCTCAGCAAACAAGCTGGCTGATCGTTCATCATCCAATCAGCGCAAGAAAAAACCGGGCGTGCCAAACAGCAGGCCCGGCATGCTTGATTTCAGATGCGTTTTTCAGTCGTCCGAACGGTAATAGTTACCACTGTCGCCCGTCGACACGCCACGGAAGTTCTTGGGTTGAATCGGCGCCCACTCGCGATCGGAATCACGCAGCTCGATCTCGCCGGGCTCATCATCCGGATAGTTCGGCAAGTCTTCTCGCAGCGACACACGCAGCAATCGAGATTCAGCGCCGGGCACCGACATCGCATTCGACAGACGGCTAAAGCTCTTGCTCTGGTCGAAAATCTCCCAACGCATGATGTCGGGCATCCGCACCGAGCCCGATGTCTCCTTGTCCGCATAGAACCGGACCGAGACCTTCGAACCAATCGGCACATCGACCGTCCACAAGGGCGTGTCGTCACGCCGGTCATACAGCGTCACTGTCAGCGGCTCCCAAGGCGTGGACACATACGTGAACTCATCCGCCGAACGCATCGCGCCGCCCGGCTTCAGCCCCGCGAACAAGCACCCGCTCATCACGAGCACGCACCCAACCGCAAGCACACCCGCGATTCCGCGGCTCACACAACTCACCGTCCGACTACCTGACATCATCCCAATCTCCGTTCGTGAAGGCTCTGCCATCCTAGTCGAGATCACCCCGCCCGGATCCAAAGCCTCATCTACGCCCCTGGTTATCGGTAAGATCGCCCAATGACTGCACCTTCCGATACCAATACGCCCACCAACCATCCCCAATCTGGCCGACAGCCATGCCTCCGCATCGGCCACGGCTACGACCTCCACCGCCTCGAACCGCTCTTGCCAAAGGGCCCAGGACGCCCCTTTGTCCTCGGCACCGTCCACATCGACCACGATCGAGGCCCCGTCGCCCATTCAGACGGCGACGCCCTCCTCCACGCCATCACCGACGCCCTCCTCGGCGCCATCGCCCACCCCGACATCGGCCAACTCTTCCCCAACAACGACCCAAGAAACAACGCGCAAGACTCGCGCGTCTTCCTCAAAGAAGCCCTCCGCCGCGTCCACGCCCTCGGCTACCGCCCGACCAACCTCGACACCACCGTCATCTGCGAACGCCCCAAACTCGGCCCCCACAAAGACACCATCCGCCAAGCCCTCGCCGACCTCCTCCAGATGCCCCTGGATTGCGTCAACATGAAGGGCAAAACCCACGAACAAGTCGACGCCGTCGGCGAAAACCGGGCCATCGAAGTTCACGCCGTCGTCCTCCTCGAACGGACCTGATCGCCCTCCTGATCCTGCTGGAAGTCTTTGCCGACTTCCCCGAACTCATGCTCGACGACAACGGGCGTTGGGCATGGTCGGTCACCCCCGAACTCACAGGCGATCCTTCTGCAGAATGGAACATCCAAACGCAGCGGATCAACGCGCCCCGCACCGAGCAAGCAATCACCCTGTTGATGGAAGCGGCCAGGCGTCCCCGGCTGGGCGCACGATTGGAAGACGACGACGACTGGGAAGAAGAGGAAGGCGTACCGATCCTCAGCGACATCTACATCGAAGAGGTGCCGCACCTGTCCAACGTGTGCCGCTTCCTGGCAACAGCCGCGTCGATCCGCCTCGAACAGGATCGCCCGGACCCCGCGATCAAACTGATCCAATCCATGATCGATGCCGCTGACCTCTGCCGTGAGTACCCGTCAGGCATTTCGCAGATCATCGAGTCAGCCTCGTACGCGACCGCGCTCAACTTCACCGGCTGGGCGCTTGAGAATCATTCCGAAAAACTCAACGACGAGCACCTCGCCGCCCTCGACGCAGCCCTCGATCAAACCCTTTTCATCGATACCTCGATCCAACGCCTTGTCTTCGAAGACCTCGTCCGCCGCCCGATCGACGAACCGGGCCCAGCATCCAACCAAGCCCTCGAAGACCTACCCCAGCCCGTGCATTCAGTCATCGCCGCGTACGACACGATCCTCGAATGCGCTGCTCGCCCAATCGGCCCAACCATCGACCCCGACCCGTGGCAGTGCCGGGATCTCTACGAGTCAGTCCTCGAAGCGCACCCAGAGTTCAAAGAGGATCTCCAAACCGGCAACATCGCTTGGGACCGCACACGCCGGTCGCTCCAGCACATCAAGCAGGGGCAACTCGCCCTCCGCCTCGCGATCGCGGCATACCGTCACCGTTCGCGCCACGCCGAGTTTACGCCGTCCATCGAAACCATCGACCACGACCTGCTCGGTTTCGAGCCGATCGACATGATCACCGGCGAACATCTCAAATACAAAGTCGTCGAAAATCGCCCGCTGATCTACACAGTCGGTGCCGATCGCGACGATGACGGCGGACACCACGTTCGAGACGCCATTCAAACAACCAACAGGGTCATCGCCGACGGCGACTACATCCTCTTCGGGGCGCAGCCAAACTAGCCTCGAACGCCAGTGAGGGGATGGTTCTCAACCCATCCGCTTCCGATACGCCCGCCCAAGCGCCCAATCCGTGATCCCCGGGAACATCACCGTCGCCCCCAGCCCCAGCTTGGCCGGCAGCGATGTCCACACCTCGCCGCCGGTGCCCTTGCGCAGCCGCTTCACGATCGCGTCCGCCACCGTCTCGGCCGACTGCGTAAACGCCCCCGGCGTCCGCTTCGTGAACACCCGGGTGTTCTTACCCCGGCGTTCCGCAGCCTCGGAAAACTCCGTCGTCGTCACCACCGGATGCACCGAAGACACCGCGATCCCGGCGCCCGCCAACTCGATCCGCATCGCCCGCGCAAAGTGATCCTGCGCCGCCTTCGTCGCGCAGTACGACGCAAACCGCGGGATCCCGATCTTCGAAAGCCCGCTGCTCACAAACATCAAGTGGCCTGAGCCTTGTTCGCGCATAATTTCTGTCGCTGGACGGAGCACCCGCAACGAACCATAAAAGTTCGTCTCAAACATCGCCCGGATATCCGATTCGGGCATCTCGCTCGACGCGGTCTCGATCCCATACCCCGCGTTCGCGATCACCGCATCCACCGTGCCGAACGCATCGCGCGTTTCCGCGATCAATCGTCCGCAGTCGGCGTCAACATCAACCGACCCGACCACCGCGATCGCACGCGTCCCGCCTGTCTCGATCTTCTCGCGGACCGCATCAAGTTTATCGCCACGCCGCGCAAACAGCGACACACGCATCCCGGCCCGCGCGCAGGCATACGCCGTCGCCTCGCCGATCCCCGAAGAAGCACCGGTGATCACGACCGATCGACCGGCCAACTCAATACCCATGTTTCACTCCGAACGCGATCAGTTTTCGATCGCTTCCTTGACGTTGTCCGAAGCTTCCTGAAGATCTTTGCCGGCACCCGAAACGGTATTACACGCCGACAACGCAAGCGCCGCAGCCGCCACCGCAACCAACCCGCTCACACGCCACGCCAACTTCGAAACTCGCTTCACTTCATTCTGATCAATCATCACGATCTCCTTGCTTTTCTCCGTCAATCGTACGACCCACAGAACGCCCGAGCAGCCACGACTGTTCCGGTGACTTCCGAACCAAAGACCACACCCCATACACGCCCGCACCCGCAGCCACCGCCGCCGCCAACCGCGCAGCCTGCATTCCCCATCCGCCCGGTTCATCCCAAATCCAAACAACCCCAAACGCCGCAAGCCCACACAACACCCCACCGATCAGGTGCCCAACCCCCGCCGACCACACCGAAGCGTCTGTTCCGGCATCACCCAGCAACTTTCGTTTCGCCGCATGCCGCAGCCATACCAACTGCCCCGTTGCACACACCGCGGTGGACCACGCCAGCCCAGCCTCTTTCAACCACCAAATTAGCACGACATTCAGCGTCACGTTCGCACCCACCATCGCAACCGCGATCCGCATGGGTGTCGCCGTATCGCCCGCCGCATAGAACGCCCTCGTATACAACTGATTCAACGAATACGCCCAGATCGCCGCCGAATACCCAAGCAGTACCAACCCGGCGCGACGTATGCCATCCTCACTGAAACCGTCGCCCATCCCCGAATACAACACCGCCACCAACGGCTCGCGCACCGCCAGCAACCCAAACGTCGCCGGCAACCCAATAAACAAACTCAACCGCACCCCGCGCCCCAGCGTCGACGCAAACCGCGCTGGGTCCTTCGCGTCACGCGCCAGCATCGGGAACGCCGCCGTCGCCACCGCGATCCCGAACACACCCAGCGGGAACTGGTACAACCGCTGCGAATAGAACAAAATCGCATTCGCCCGTTCATCCAACGGGTAGTCAAACCCCGCGATCGTCGGCCCCACCCAGTTGGGCCACATCGCGATCAACGTATCCACGAAACTATTCACCTGCAACGTGCCCAGCCCAATCAACACCGGCACCATCCGCCGAAGCATCAACCGCACTCGACGACCCACATCCCCAAACACCCGCGTCCACCGCACCATACCCCGGAGCGCCCAAAGCGACCACGCCACTTGCAGCACACCCGAGAGAACCGCCGCCGCCGCGATCGGATACGCCCATGTTGCCGCGTCGGTATCGATAAAGAAGTATGGCAACGCCGCAGCAATCACACACAAGTTCAACAAGATCGGCGCCGCCGCCCAAGGCCCAAACCGCCCCCGCGCCTGCAGCATCCCCCCCAGGATCGCCGCCACACAAATCGCCGGCATGAACGGCAAGCACACCATGATTAACTTCAGACTCAGCGCCCGTTCTTCGTTACCCGGCGCGAGCACCAGCACCGCCAGCAACCCAAGCTCCGCAACCACCGTGATCCCACCAGTGATCAACGCCAACATCCCAACCACCAACGACGCGAAACGATCTGCCGCGTCGGGGTCCTCGTCACTCAGCGTGGTGTACTCGGGGATGAACGCCGCCGAAAGCGCCCCCTCGCCAAACAACCGCCGGAACATATTCGGAATCGCGAACGCCGCCGCAAACGCCGACCCTACCGCCGTGTCCCCAAACACCCGCACCGTCACCAGATCCCGCACCAACCCCAACACCCGAGACACCAGCGTCAACCCCGCCACCGTCCGCGTGTCGCGCCCCAGGTTCTGCTCGTGCTGTTTACTCTCGGATCCCATGACGATCTCTCAATCGGCGTTCAGCCCCGCCCGGCAGGCAAATCGGTTAGCATACCGAGTATTATGGATCATGGACGAGTATCGGACAAAGCGTGGCAAGCCCTTGGTATTCAAGGCGTTCGCATGGACGTTGATTGCCCTTCTGGTAGCCGGTGGTCTGTCTCCGTTATACATATTCGTGCACGAATACCTCGATCGCCGTGCCTATGCGCGTCTTACGTCCTTGAACTATCCGGATCCAACTCCCCAGCACGCCGAACTCCTCGTGTTCGAAGACCACAATGATGGAATCAATATACGAACTCCTTGGGTGCCCATCAAACTGTCGGAGGGCAACTTGCCGGGTGCCGTATGTCTCCAACTTCGAACGCGCATCCTCGGCCCTGCACGGATCAATCCCGATGAGGACGTGTCCTTTGAACTCGCTGCCGAGCGACCTCTCCAACTGCCGTCCCGGCAGTGGCAGAGAAACCCTCTGGCGATGTTCGTCACCGAGTATTCCTATTACGGCACCAATGCGTATCTCATGGACCTCGCGACGAACATCAAGCCGCGAACAAGCTACTTCGCTGGTCAACGCCGTGAGCTGGTGGACCACATGCTCTACACAGTTCCAACAGCAGACTTCATCCGGGCACTTGAGTATGGGTCGATCATCATAGAACTGGGCGACCACTCAATCGTTCTCGATGATCAGGCGATGACCTATCTCAATGAGTTCGCCTCCACACTTAAGGTCGGGTATAGGCCACTTCCCGCAAACATCCCCTAGCCGCGAAACGGCTTCGGGTTCCTTGCCTGACCCCGCCACACCAGCGACATCACCACCAACCCGATCAGCACGCCCCCAAAGTTCGCCACCAAATCCAGCCAGTCAAAATGCCGCCCCAAAATCGGCTGCGTCGTCTCATCCACCACCACGAACACCGCCGCCCAAATCACCAGCCGCTTCGGGCACCGCCCGATCAGCCCGCTCAACCCAAGCAGCACCGTCCAAACAGAAAACGCCCCCAAATGTATAAACAGGTCCGGCCTCGGCACCGGGCCCGTGATCTTCACGCCAGGCCAATGCGTCGCCATCACCAACACCGCCGTGTACAACACGAACGCCGCGAGAAAAAGCTTCGTCATGACACCACGAGAGGGCATCCCTACTCAATCGGCTCGTGCTGCCCACGAAGCACACGGATCTCTGCCTCTGACAGATCGGTCTTCGAAGCAGGACCGGCATCTTGCCGGCCATCCCGTCCCGAAACTTGCACCGCCCGATCCCACTCCGCCACGATCGAACCCGCAAGCTCGCGATAGTCCGCAGCCCCGGGCGCCCAAGGAGCATATTGGAAGATTGTCTGCCCAAAGCTCGGGCATTCTGCCAGCTTGATGTTCCGCCGCACCGCCGGGCGATACACCCGCGCATGCGCCCAAGGCTGCCCCGAGTCCCGCTGGCCTTCAAAGAACTCGGTCAAGTCCTCGACCACCGCCTTGCTGTGGCTCGTCTGGCTGTCGTGCATGCAAAGCACCACCCCGGCCACACGCAGATCCTGATTCACCTGATCCCGCACGATCCCGACGGTCTCAAGCAGCTTGCCAACGCCTTGCAGCGCTAAGAAATGCGCCTGCATCGGAATGATCACCTCCTGAGCCGCAGCCAACGCGTTCAGCGTCAACACGCCCAGCCCCGGAGGGCAATCGATCAGAATGAACTCATCGTCCCGAGACGAACCCGCGATCGCCGCCGCCAATCGCTGGTTGCGGTCCGTCAGCCCCGCCAGCTCCGGCTCGGCAGCCGCCAGATCCGTCTCCGCAACCACAATCGACAACCGCTCGTCCACCCGACGCACACATCCATCCAGACCCACCGAGGGATCCAGCAGCAAGTCATACACCGTGCCCTCGCCGTCGCCCTCGCGGATCTCGTCCGCCCCCACGTGCAACGTCGCGTGGGCCTGCGGGTCCATATCGATGATCAGAACCTTCCGCCCAAGCTCAGCGATACCCGCCGCCAGATTGACAGCAGTCGTGGTCTTTCCAACCCCGCCCTTCTGGTTCATCAAGGCGATCACGCGAACAGGCTGATTCTGAGATCCTGGCATGAAGCAAGTATACGCGAGAACAACGCCGCCCCTCTCCCGTCCAAGGTGGGGGAGGGAATCAGTCAATCTGATCCCGAGGGTTTCTCCCTCGGACCTCTGATCCCGAGCAGCTAGTCCCCGACCCCATCCCGGAGCAGCATCTGCTCTTCGTTGTGTTTCCGACGGGCGATCTTGATGGCATACACCGCGATGTACGACGCGAACAGCAACGCCAAGGCATACACAAACCGCGCCCGAACCAAGCTCAGCACGATCCCAAACGTCGCAAAGACCCCGCCGATCCCATACAGAATCAACACCGCACCCTTCACCCCGGCCCAACGCTTGAGCATGTGATGCAGGTGGTCCGCATCAGGGTCTGCCATCCGCTTGCCTGCCAGCTTCCGCCGAACGATCGCGAGCGCTGTATCGATAATCGGGATCGCGAAAATGATCACCCCCGCCGCGACCAACGAAGTCTTGCCCGTATCCCCCAGCGACAGAATCATCACCGCCGCGCAATACCCAAGCAGCAATGAGCCCGCATCCCCAAGGAAGATCGTCGCCGGATTGAAGTTGTGCGGCAGGAATCCCAAGCACGCCCCAAGCACCGCCAAACAAATCACGATCCGAGGCCCATCCAACGGACCATCATCGATAACCGCCAGCCCCAGCGCGATCACCAAAAATCCGATCGTCGCGATCGATGTCGTCCCAGTCAAAAGCCCGTCAAGACCATCGATAAAGTTCGCCGCGTTGCACGCACCAAGCACAAAGACCGCGATCACCGCTGTGCCGGTCCAATAGATCAAATCAAGCGTGATCTCGCTTGTGCCCATCAAAGGAACCGTAAACGGCAGATCGATCATGTACACAAGGTCAGGGTTGTCCAGCAGCTTGCCCAACGTGGGCGTCAACACACCCGCCGCCACCTTCACCCCGATATCGCCCACCGCCAGCGCCGCCGCGGCGATCAACTGGCCGCCAAGCTTCACCCGCGCCGAAATCCCGTGCACATCGTCGATCACCCCAACGAGCACAATCACCGTGAACCCAAGTGCCAGCCAAGGCGGCACAAACCTCCGGAACACGCCCTCATCCAAATATTGGGTCGGGTGATACTCGATCAAAAAATCAAACCGGTGCGCCGCGTACGAATAAAACAGCCCCGCCATCAACCCCAAAAACACCGCGACCCCACCCAGATACGCGATCGGTGCCTTATGCAGCTTCCTCGCTTCATCCGGCCGATCAACCACATTCTGCGAGATCGCCAACTTCCGAACCAACGGCGTCGAAAACAGCGTCACCACAAACGCCACAATAAACACACCGATATAGCCCTGGAAAATCTGCAAACGCGTCACGGCTTCCGTCGCGTCCCCACCCGCAGCCGCCAGCAGCTCCTGCTGCTGAACACCCAATCGGGCGATCTCCTCGCCGAGCGCTTCAATCTTCCGAGTCACGCCCGGTGGCACACTGTTCGTCGGGATCACGCCGCACCCCCGGCACGCTCACGCACCAACTCAGCCGCCACATCGCGGATTGTTTCTTCCAATGAGATCACAGGTTCGAACCCGACCGCGTCTCTCACCCGGCTCAAGTCCGGCCGCCGGTGCCGCAAATCCTCGAACCCCGCCGCATACGCATCCTCATACGCAACATGCTCGATCCGGCTCGCGCTCCCAGTCTCACCAACCACCATCTCAGCCAACGCATTGATAGACACCGCGCGGTCAGAACCCAAGTTGAACACGCGCCCATGGCACGCATCATCTTCAAGCAACCCGATCACCGCCGGCACCACATCCCGCACATCACAAAAACAACGGGTTTGCACGCCATCACCAAACACGCGCAGCGGCTCGCCATCGAGCGCCGCCCGAACGAACCGGGGAAGCACCATCCCGTACCGCCCGCGCTGCCGTGGTCCAACCGTATTGAAAAACCGAGTCACGACCGTCGAGACCCCACGCGTCGCGTGATAACCAAAAGCCAAATGTTCATCGAGTGCCTTCGCATGTGCATACGACCAGCGGGTCACCCCCGTCGATCCATACAGCGAATCGTCGTCCTCACTAAACACGCTCGCGCCGGGCTTGCCATAGACCTCAGAAGACGACGCGATCAACGTCCGAGGGCAACCATGCGTGCTCAAATACCGAAGCAATGCAGCCGTCGTCTCAACATTCACCTCGATCGCCCGCACCGGATCATCGAGCACCAGATCCACGCCTACCGCCGCCGCCAAGTGATACACCCGGTCAAAGTTCGGCTCGCGCTCCAGCTGACCGATGGCCTCCCCAAGATCCGACTCAATCAAGCGCACGCCCGCCAAACCATCAAGATTCGCTCGGCGACCAGTCGACAAATCATCGACCACAGTCACATCAACGCCATCGCCGACCAACGCCGCCACCAAGTGCGAACCGATAAACCCCGCACCCCCGGTGACGAGCACGCGAACGCCGGAAGCAGAACGCCGGGCTGTTTTCCTATCTCCGCCCAAGCCGCTCTCCAGACCGACCGATCAGGCGCTCTCGCCCGCGGCTTGTGTCACATAACCCGCGGTTGTTTTGATATTCTTGCGGAGATACCCGCCCGCCGACGAACGCACGCAGTTGACCATGGCACCCAAGAACTCCGCCCGGCTATCGCTCAGCTCGTTCTTGAGTCGCCCAACCATCCCACGCTTCGCTTGCAACGCGCGGACGACCAACATCACAGCATCGCATCGGCCGGCCAACGAGTGCGCATCGCCCGCGACCACCGCCGGCGCCACATCAACCAACACAAACTCGTACGAACCCTTCGCCTGATCAAGCACAGCATCCATAGCCCGGCTGCCCAACTGCTCGACCATCCGCTTGTCCGTTGCGCCCGCAGCCATCAAATCCGGCTGGCCCTCTTGCTTCGACAACGCATCCTCGAAAGAGGCGTCGCCCGACAGAACATCCGCCAAGCCCGGAGTCTCCAGCACATTAAACGCTTTGTGCAACGCCGGCCGACGGAAGTTCGCATCAAGCACAAGCACCGAGTGCCCAGCCGCCACCAACGCACTGCCAAGGTTCGAAACCACACTCGTGGCCCCCGACTCCGGCATCGCGCCCACGACCAGCAACGTCTTATGACCGCCGCGATCCATCGCCTTACCAACCCGCGTCCGCAGCTGACGGTAATGCTCCGCCAGCACACTCCCAGGAAGATCCCTAAACACAGAGTCAGGATGCTCAGGCGATGAAGGATCCTCAGCCGCATCAGGCACAAAGCCCAACACGTTGATCCGTCCACCCGCAGCCACATCCGCCGGGCTCTTCACCCGCTGATCGAGCAACTCAAGCACCAACACCACGCCGCCAACCAATCCAGTCAGAAGCACCACGCCCAAAGGCACCATGATGATGATCTTCGGGAACGAAGGAAAGTCCGGCACCGTCTCCGATTGAACCACCTGTACACGGGCAGAGGATGCGAGCTTCGTACGAGCATCCAATGTCGAAAGCTCACCCTGACGCTCGCCGATCAACCGAACCGTGGTGTCGATTTGCCGATCGATGTCGCTGATCTCGCCGACGATCTTTGTAAGCTCGGTGAGTTCCTCTGCGAGTTCCTCTGCTTGGCTCAAAAGATCAGCTTCCTGAGCACGAAGCTGCTGCAGCACCAGCCGACTCTGATCCACACGCGACTCGAATGCTTCACGCAGCAACCGCTCACGCACCTGTTCAATCTGAGATTGATACCCGTCCATCTGAGACTGGATTTGGCGGTAGCTTCGGTGCTTCGGCCCGATTCCGTCTGCCTTGAGCGCCGTCAACGACGACTCAAGTGAGTTCAGTGTCTGCTTGATACTCATGATTTCAGGAGCACTGTCCACCGCAAGACGCATCGTGTTGTCATACTGGATGCCGGTGCTCCGCTGGAGCTGTTCTTCGTCATTATCCAAAGACACCTGCGTTGCCTCGATGCCTTGCTGTACCTTAATCAACTCAAAGTTAACAAGACGCAACGTCTCTGAACTCTGTGAACGCTGCCCATCGAGCGTGTCCATACCTTCTTCACGCACCAGGCGCGACCGCCGAGTGTTGAGATCATCAAGCTGACGGTTTGCCCCTTCAATCGATTGACGAAGAACATCCTTTCGGCCAACCACATCCGCATTGCTTCGAGTTTTGAGTTCATCGATATAGTTCTCTTTCACCAGCCGCACAAGCCCAGCTGCGTCCTGGCGATTCCGCGTTGAAACCCAAACCTTGATCAAATAGGTATTGGAAACCACCGACGACTTGACAATCTTTTGAATGTCTTCGAGCGCATCGACAGAATCCAATAGGCCACCACGCATGTAGTTCTGTGACCAGGTGGGTGCCTCAGTCTGGATTCGGGCGTCATTCACGACCCGCGCCAGCAAACGATCAGAAACGATCTGACTGACCTGCGTCTGCATGAAACGCTCGATCTCCTCACCATCAACCTGGCCCTGAGCAAGCGAGTCCAAATCCACGTCCGGAGGTAGGCATTCCATCACCACTTCGGCCGTGTATGTCGGGTACACACGAAGCAGCACAACGTGAGATATCACGCCCAATACACCACCCAATGCAGCCGCCCCAACAAGCAACCACTTGTACTTCAGCAGCAGCTTGACTGGATCAATCGAAACGCCACTCGCCGGCGCACCGCCCCCCGGGCCGGGGCGCGGAGGGGCATGAGACGGTCGTGGGGGGGTCGGGCTCGGGGTCATCTGGCCGCTCCATCATCGCCGTGCCATTCTCGGACCATCAGATCCAGCACGGAAGGTTCTCTACTTCTTATCTCGGCACGTCCGGTCATCCGTCTGAGTCAATCCCGGATTGCGCCTTCTGGATCTGCTCTTCGAGCTCCGGATTCCGCCCTGCGACCGTCCGCAATAGCGCACGCGCACTATTGAGCAGCCTATCGGCTTCTTCCGTATCACCTTGGGCAGCCGCAAGCTTCGCCCGAGTGATCGTCATCGTCACACGTGCCGTATAGCTCCGAGCACGCTGCTCGCCGAGTGAAATCATCTGCTCTGCCTCGTCAAATCGACCAAGCTTCAAGTACACTCCCGCAAGCGTGTCATACGGCTCGCTCCGGGACGGATCTTTCTCCACCGCACGCTCGGCAAAGGCCAAACCTTCTTCGTGGCGACCAAGCTCGGCCGAAAGCGCGTACGCGATGTTGTTGTTCATCTCCCAGTTATCGGGCACCACTTCCAGCGCACCGCTCCAGGCTTCCACCGCTTGCTCAAACGCATCCTTCTGGAAGTACTCATTGCCCAACGATCGGAACGCGAGCACCCGCACCGTTTCCGGCAACGAATCATCCACTGACAACCGCGCCAGTGACGAAATCGCGACATCGCGATCGACATCGCGAGCGAGCTGCCGCTGCGCCATAAACGTATCAATCCAAGCACGCGTTTCTGCGTCAGGGAATCGCGCTCTCAACGAGCGGTAATAGTTGATCTCGCTCGAGGCATCGAAATCCAAATAGAACCGCGAAGCATTCTGCCCCCAAGATTGCAACTGCCGTTCGTCGCCCACGCAAAGATCGAACGCCTTGGTCATCTGCTGCACCGCAAACTCTTCGCGTCCACGCGCTCGCAACACCAAAGACTGAGCCGCCAGCAACCCGGGGCTATTCTCCAATCCGCCGTCGACCATGCCAGCCAAATCCGTAATCACCGCATTCGCAGCCGCAACATTCGGAGGATTCTGACGCAACGCCGCATCGATAAAGCTCGCACCATCCGATGGGCTCCGACGCGTCTCCCAAGCCCGTTCAAACATCTCCGCCGAACGGTCCCAGTCCTCACGCGACTCAAACAGCTTGCCGAGCTGATACATCAGCGGCGTGTCCGTCGGGCGAGCATCCAGCACCTCCCGTGCCGCATCCATCGCCTCGCTAACACGGTCGTCGTTTAACAACTCATTCATCAAGGAGAACAACGCGTCGTCCAAAGAAGGATTCGCACGCAACACCGCACGCAAATCACGCAATGCCTCATTCTTCCGATCGGCACCGAAGTACGCCGCCGAGCGAACTCGATACGCACGCCAATCGTTCGGGCTCAGCCGCAACGCCGCCTCGATGTCAGCCAGCAAGTCGGGCAACAGCGCAGGCTGCCCCAGCATCGATTGCGCACGCCGAATATACACCAACGGCTCATTCGGGAACTTCGATGCGGCATCATCCAAAACACGACGCTCGCCGACCGCATCGCCCAGCCCCGCCGTGATCTCAGAACGCTGCAGCAAGTTACTTAGCGTGCCCGTCGCCGACGCGGGCATGTTCTCGATTTCAACCGACGCGAGCTCATATTCATTCGCTCGAAGATACATCTCCACCAACCGTTGCTGGTAGCTGCCAGACTCATCGTCAGCGCCGCCAGCAATCACAGCCTTGTATTCCTCGGCAGCAAACACCGGTCGACCCAAAGCCATCAGAAGATCACCCTTCAGCTTGGTGCCCTCCATCGTCGCCGCGTCTTCAAACGCGACCGCCTGCTCTGCAGCGCCCACCGCCAAGTCCTGTCGCCCACGACTAATCATGAACCGTGCCAGCGACAAGAAAGGCTGCGACGAAACGTCATCGCCCAACGACTCGATGTACCGCTGATACGCCTGATTCGCCAACAGCAAACCATCTTGCGAACCCACTCGTCCCTGGTCCGCATACCAGCGGGCCAGCAACTCCACCGTTCGCAGTGTTCGCTCTTCGGCCATCGCCGCATCAATCAGCGTCTTTGCAGAATCCCAGTTCTCTGTCTGAATGTACAACTGCGTTAGTGAATACCGATTCGCCTCGTCTGTCGGGTTCGCCGCAATCAACTGTTCACGCTGTGCAATCGCCAACGCACGCCCTTCAGGCCCGCCAGCGACCGCCTCAAGCTGCAGCCACAACTCCACAAACAACGGGTTCGTGAGACCAAAGCGCTGCTGACGACGCGCGATATCAAGCGCTTGCTCGTACCGACCCGCCGATGCCAACGTCTGAACCAAGTCAGTCGTCGTCTGCGAGTCACTCGGGCGAATCCTGAGCGCCTGCTCAAACGCATCTTTCGCCGCATCTACACGACCAAGCTCTCGCAGCTGCATACCAAGCAAACGATAAATCGATGCATCACCGGTACCCAGTGCCGCCGCCTGTCGGAGCAGAGAAACAGCCTCCTCAGCCCGGCCCTCTGCCGAAGCTAACCGGGCTTGATAAGAAAGCCCGTTCACGTTGTCCACGTTCCGTGTCGTTGCGAGTACCGCAATCTCTTTCGCCTTTTCAAAGTTTTCCATCCGGATCGCTTGCACAAATCCAAGGTCGATCGTCTGCGAATCATCAGGAGCAATCTCCATCAGTTGATCCACCACGCCGCCAAGTTCTTCGACCATCCCTTCGCGAAGGTACACGCCAGCGATACCAATCAGTTTCTCTTGCTCGGTACGTTCCGACGCGTTGATGACACTGACAAGCAGTTCGATCGGATCCTCGGTGCTCATCGCCTCGACCAGCCGTGCCATCTGCTCGTCGTCCGGATTGCGGATCACAGCCTCGCGTCCGATGACTCGGGCACCCTCGACATCGCCTTGGTCAACCCGCATACTCATCAACTCGCCAACCAAGCGTGGCTCGTAGTCGAGCACCTCAAGGTTTTGCTCAAGCAAACGAGCCGCGCCAGCGGGGTCCGCCGGTCGCTCTTCGCTGCCGTTCCGCAAGTTCCGAGACTGAACCAAAAGCGAAATCACCGGATCTTCGATCAGTGTCGGGTCTTCCATCGAGCGAAGCATCTTCAAGCCCGCCAGCGCGATTTCGTTCCCGGGTGACATAATCAACGCGCGGTTATAAAGCTGCTCAGCCTGCCTCGGCTGCTGGAGTCTCCATTGCAGATCCGCCAACGAAAGCAACGCACGAAGATTGTCTCGGTCATTCTGAACCAAACGCTCGAGCGCATCTCGCGAAGTCCCCAACTGCCCCAACTGCTGAGCAATCCGAGCTTCGAACCAGAGTCCGTCAGGATCACGGTCAGATACTTGCGAGTTGTATTTCTTGTAAAGCCGTAACGCTTCGTTCCGCTTGCCCTCACCCTCAGCCAGCCGCCCATCCAAGAGCGAAAGCGTCGCATCGTCCTCGGACACCTGATCCGAGTAGCGCTCCCGAAGAGCACGGACACCCGCCAGCAGTTCTGCGCCCTCGGCGGCTCGCACCGATTCATCAAGAGAACCCCAACGGTCCAGATCAATCAGCGCCTGATTCGTCATCGCTTGACGCATCCGATCAAAACGCAGGAAACCTTCGAGAGAAAGCGGCAGCATCTCCAAATCTACCATCGATGCATATCGCTCAGAAGCACTCTCAAGCTCGCCCGCAGTTTTGTCCAACGTGCCCGAGATCATCACCAGGTCCGTATTCGACGGATCAAGCTCGATAAAGTCGGCCACCAACTGCCGCGACCGCGCCAAACGCGCCGTCGGATTCGTTGACCGATCGAGCGCCTGGAACCGACGGATCGTTCCCAAGCTCGTGCCTCCCGGGCCCGCGGCACGAATCGCCGCTTCAACATCAGCAACGCGTGGTTCAATCCCGCGCATCGCCTCGATCATCGCCAACGATCGGGCCTGGTCACTCAAGTTCTTGCCCGCATCCGTTCGAGCGATATCGAGCTCCATCAATGCAAGCGTCACCATCATCAACGGATCGTTTGGATTCTGTTCCAAGAACGCCTGGCCAACTTCCATGGCCTCGCGCCGGGCAGCCTGCAAACGCTCGATTGCATCCGAAGGCAAATCGCGGGACTGCGAAAGCACCGTCCAGCGCACCAAAGCAGCCGCCGATTCAGAATCACTCGGATCAACCTCGAGCGCCGCCCGCAGGTCTTGCTCGATCAACTCAATTTCTTCCGGCAGCATCACGCCGTCAGCGCCCAAAATCACTTCACGCGCTAACCCACGATATCGCAGCAGCTTCCGCCAAGCAGGGTCTGCTGACGGATCCCGATCAAAGTACGCCGCGGCACCCGTCGTCGAGTTCGCGATCAAATCAGCTTGACCACGGGAATACCCATAGTTCATCTGCTCCATCATCAACGAAAGCAACCGGTCGTGCGCCTCGATGTTCGTCCGCTGAACCGTCGCAATCTGAGTCAAAGCAGGAACGTAATCTGTGCGATACGCATCTCGATACTCCGTCTCGGTCGAGGGCGTCCAAGCTTCAAGGGCGCTCAGCCACTTCTCCAACCAATCCACCCGCGTCGGATCCTCGCTTACTGCCTTGCCATAAAACAGCTTTGCTTTCACGAACTCGCCCGCAGCCATCTCTTTGTCGCCATTGCGGATATGGTCCTCGCCGCTATTCATCGCGAACGTAATCACCGCCCATACCAAAAGCCCGCACACCGCGAGCAATCCGGCACTGAGCAACACCACGAACCGCGTATTTACCTTGCCAGCCATCACCACTCCTCAACTGCCCGGCTCCATCACCGGGCGGGCATTATTCTTGCCTCAAGTCCCCGTGTCGCCCGCTACACGCGCGTCAATCGGATAGTTTCCACGACCAACCTCGACCCAATCCGGCACGCAACGCATGATCTCGCCCATCAGCTCCCCGATCAGCCCCGAAGAAACCTCCGCAAGCTCTTCGATCGACTCAACCGATGACGAGTTCACCTGAATCTTCAGGTAGTACGCGTAGTCCTCGCTCAGGTTGAACGCCAAAGTTCGCACGCCATTGGCCGACGCCACCGTGCCGCCGTTCGCAATAAAGAAGTACCCCGCGTAGAACGCACTCCCATCAGGCAGCAAAAACTCTGAGCACTTCATCTCCAACGCCGAATCCGGTCCAACACCCTTGGGCAATCTCACGCGACGTCCAGGCGCATCCGTAAACTTCGGGTCATTCGGCAGCCGCACCGTGTACAACACACCATCCGCACCCGCAAGCTCCGGCTCAACAGTCGAGTCCGCCATCCAACCGGTGCTGTCAATCTGGAGGTCCATCACCCGCGAGCTCTTCGATTGCTGCAGCCCGCCGCCCACGAAGCATCGCTCCGGAACGTGCGGCACCGTGTCGATCATCCCTGTGTAATACGCCCCATGCAACTCGACCACGATCGGCCGATCCGTACCCATCGTCTCCCGAAGCACGTAGTACCTCGTCACATAGTTCTCAGTCCCCAGCGTCTCAACGATCTCAGGCGACTCAATCCGATCCGACCCGAGCTGCACCCAGTTCGGTGTCTCAGACGGCAACGACGACAACTGCCGATCATCCGCCGGATAAATCGGCGTCTTCGTCAAGTGAATGTCAGAAATCCGGATCACCGCGATCATCCCCACCGCAGAAACAATCAAGACCAAAAGCGCGATCACGCGGGCGGAGCCACACCCAAGCACCTGTTTCATGACCCGCCTCCCGCCAGCTCGTCGCTCGGCTCGATGATCTTGTTCAATGCCCAGACCAAGCCCATAAACAGCAACAGCGACGGGAACAACAAAATCGTCCCGATCACCATGTGCGCGTCGCCCGCGGCCAAGTCCGGATCAACCAGCATCAACAACCCCAGCACGGTCACCCGCACCATGTTCATCAGCACCGCCACCGGCCCGGCAAGCAGCATCAACGCGATCCGTTGCCACCACTCACGCGTGCCAAGCAACGCCACCGCGCCCGCCAACGCATAGAACGCGACCACCATCCGCATCCCGCTGCAAGCTTCCGCGACGTTCATCGGCAGCACCTCGCCCGCCGACGTGATCATCTCCAGCGTATTGCCCTGCGCATCAACGCTAAACCACCCAAACGGTTGCCCGATCAGGCTCAGCATCAACCAAGCGCCCTTGCTCGCCAAAATCTGAAGCTTGAACGTCACGCCCAGCATGATCGATTCGGCGATCGTGATTCCCAGGGTCAGATACGCGATCGGTAAAAACACCGGCCGCAGCATCGCCGGACCCGTCAGCCACAACACCAGCCCACCCAGCGTCAGCACCAGGCTCGCGCCCTGCAACATATGGTTCTGAACATTGATCAGGCAATACGCATAACTCACGATGCCCAGCAAGAACACCAAAAACGCCGGCCAAAACACCGTCACCCGTGTCCGCGCCACCTCATCACGCCGCTTCCAAAGCAGATACCCGCTGATGATCGGGATCACCAACGCATGACCCCAGTCCTCAAGGTTGTCGATGCTGATCACGCCCTGCTTGAACACCCACCGATAAAACAACGTCAGGAACGCCGCGCCAAACACGCAGGTCCACACCAGCCCGTTCTTTGTGAACAGACCGCCAATACGTTGCTCGGGGTCAACCGACACCGTGCCCTTGTTGTGTGTTTCTAGAGAACTCATACTTATGCGGCTACATCGACGCCATCCGGGGCAGACTTGCCCGATTCCAGACCACCACGACGCCATACAAGCGCCCCGGAGCTCCATGGTCATCCGATGACCGCACTACGACCCGCATCCCTCGCGGGTTCAAACAATCGCTAAATCCACCGCCCCATAAGGACGTCGGACCCACGAAAACACAGTCTCTCCCCCCAAAGTGCCCGAAGGCCCCGCATCACTGACCAAACTGGTTGGTGGGCGGTGCGCCGAACACGTCATTACCAAAGTTCCGGTCCAGCAAGAACCCGAACCCATAGCTCGTCCGGAAACCACCACGGACCACCGCCAAAGGCGTCGCCCAGAAGTTCGTTCCGATGTTGATCACGTCGTCCCGACGCAGATACACGTCAGGCTGGGTGCCTTCAGAAATCGCACGCAGGTTCAGCATGATCGTCGCCTGCTCGTCCGGCCCGACCATCCGGGTCAGATCCACACGCTCAGGAATCGCCGTCGGCCCAAGGCCCCCGCCCGCCGTGATCGCACGCATCAGCGTCATCTTGCCAACCTGCGGCAAGCTATAAACACCCGGACGGTTCACTTCGCCATCAAGATAAAAGTTGCCAATCTCCGCCGGCGGCACACGGACAATGTCGCCCGGGCGGATCACCACGTTGTACCGGGCATCGCCCGCCACCAATGGCTTCACCGGAACGCGGATCACCCGCTGCGTGAACAAATCGCCACGCGAATCACGCGGCATGTTGCTCATCTCACCGTCGATCGGGTTCCGGGCCGCCGCCGCGAACGACTCTCGCGTCCATTGCCCGTTGCGGTAGCGCCACTTCGGTTCGAGCATCCGCCCGCCGCTGTCCATGCTGCCACCATCCGGCGTGTCATTGATCTGACGGATGTCTCCCGAATCGATCAGATCGATCGGCGGCATCCCATCCGCGGGCTGCATGATCACGGGGACCACCCCGCCCATCGAACCACCGAGCGCACCCGGGCTCGAAAGATCATCAATCACATCGAGCAAGTTCTCGCCTGCCGGCATCGACTCGCCCGGATCGTTTGGCTCAAACGAATCACCAAACGCCTCAGGCCGAACCGTGTCGTCCGTCAGCGAGACCTGCCGGATAATCAGAATCTCATCCGTAAACTCAGGGAAACCGCCCGCTGTATTCAAAGCTTCCAGCAGCCGATAGTCCGCACTCGGCACCAGGTACGGGCCCGCGTTCTGCACATTGCCCATCAAGTGGAACACCTGCTGACGACGCGACTCGACCACCACCGACACCAACGGATCGGCGACGATCCCTTCCATCCTGCTCGCAACCGCCTCAGCCACTTCCGGCTCGGTCAGCCCGCTCACAAAGATCCGTCCAAGCTGCGGCACTTCCACGTAGCCGTTCTGGTCGACCTGGCGTGGCAGTACTTCTGCCGCACCACGCTGCACCAAATCCCAGATCGTCAACGCGATCACGTCACCCGCGCCGACGCGATACACATCGTTCTGCGGCTGAAGATCTTCGGGCGTGATCTCACTCTTCTCAACCCATTGCTGTTCCGGGTCCTCGATCGCTGCAAGGTGGGTCAAGATCGGAACACGCGTCGGTGTCCGCTCCCAACGCCCAACCTTCGATGGGTCCAAATACGAATCCCATGTGCTGCAACCGCCCAGCCCAAAGACCATGGCGCTCCCAAGCAATGCAGCGATACCGCACCGGCTCTGGAGCTTCGAAGCAGTCATTTCATCCCGTCGGCCACTCTTCAACATGCCACCCTCCTGCGGGGGTACGGACCCAATCTGCCCTCCGTTCGCCCGAACTCACGCCGAGCAAACATATAGAGGCACCAAGCATAGCGCCGCACGAGGCAAACCCCACGCGCACCGCCTGCGCGTCAGCATCGACCACTATGCCCCCCTCTGTTGATTCTCGGCCCTCACTTTCCCACACAAACACCATCAACCCCACAAAGCAAGCCCCCACAAGCGCATACCATGCCGAGCAGACCCACCCGGGCACATAGGCCACCCCAAACGCCGCCCGCCCCACGGAAAAACCCCACCCGATGACCAATATCACCCAACCCAACCCCTCCGACACACCCGCCGACACACCCGCGGACGCCCAATCCGACCCCATGTCCCGCACCCTCGCACGCCACCCCCGCCCCCTCGGCGGCGACCCCATCCGCAACGCCCGAGCAACCTTCTCCCTCTCCAGCCAAATACTCAACAACGAGGACGACGCCCTACAACAGCTCGCCCCCAAGCGAAAACCAGACTGGCTCCGCGCCAAAATGCCCGGCGGCAAGGCCTTTCAAGACACCAAAGCAAACATGCGCACCAACGGCCTCCACACCGTCTGCGAAGAAGCCGCATGCCCAAACATCGGCGAATGCTGGGACCGAGGCGTCGCCACCATCATGATCCTGGGCGACACCTGCACCAGAGCATGCGGATTTTGTAACGTCAAATCCGGCAAACCACCCGTCACCGACCGTGACGAACCCCGCAGAGTCGCCGAATCCCTCCGCGGCCTCGGCCTCAAGCACGTCGTCATCACCTCCGTCGACCGCGACGACCTCCCCGACGGCGGGGCCTCCCTCTGGGCCGAAACCATCATCCGCGTCCGCGACGCGTGCCCCGACATGTCCCTCGAAGTCCTCATCGGCGACTTCAAAGGCGACGAAGCCGCCCTCCAAATGGTCATCGACGCCAAGCCCACCATCATCGCCCACAACCTCGAAACCGTGCAGCGCTGCCACCCGGCCGTGCGTCCGTCCGCCCGCTACGACCGCACGATGGAACTGCTCCAACGCGTCAAAGCCCAAGGCGGCATCGCCAAAACCTCCGTCATGGTCGGCATCGGCGAACGCAAGCACGAAGTCATGGAACTCATGG
>JBGCEB010000017.1:0-4553 GCA_045106075.1 Phycisphaerales bacterium | reverse complement strand
TTCGGCCTCACCGCCCCGCTCGTCCAAAAGGCCGATGGCGGGAAGTTCGGCAAGACCGAGACCGGCGCCGTCTGGCTCACCGCCGAGCGCACCAGCCCCTACGCCTACTACCAGTTCTGGCTCAACGCCTCCGACGAGGACGCGGCCAACTGGATCAAGGTCTTCACGTTCCTTTCCAAACCCGAAGTCGATGCCCTGCTCGCCCAGCACGCCGAAGCGCCGGGCGCCCGTGCGTTGCAGCGCACGCTCGCGCAGCATGCGACCAAGATCCTGCACGGCGACGCCGCGATGGAGCAGGCAGAAGCCGCGGGCAAGGCGCTGTTCTCGGGAGACATCGCATCGCTCGACGAGCAGACGCTCCGCGAAGTCTTGGCCGACGTGCCATCATCCGAAAAAGACCGCGCGGATTTGGTCGGCGAGGGCTACAACGCGATCGAGTTGCTCAAAGAAATCGGGCTGGCAGCGAGCAATCGCGAAGCCCGCGAGTTCATCGCCAATGGCTCGGTCGCGATCAATGGGCAGAAACTGGCCTCGGATACGCTCATCACGGACACCCATCTCCTCCACGGCTCGCTCATGGCCATCCGGCGCGGAAAGAAGAAGTGGCACCTGATTCGGTGGTCGTAAGCTATTGCTGCCAAAGGCCTTCCATTCTTGGCCTTTTTCTGTCATACTGGTGTATCTTGGATATCCGCTGGCGTTCGCCGTGCGGAACGGCGGACCCCCGCGGCTGAAACGCATCGGAGGCACGCCATGGGCACCGTCAATGACATACTCGATCGCAAAGGCACCACGATTCATTCGGTGGGTGCCACCGTCACCGTGCTCCAAGCAGCACAGATGATGAACGAGCACAAAATCGGTTCACTCACAGTGACCCTTGATAACAAACTGGTCGGCATTCTGACCGAGCGCGACATCCTGACACGTGTGGTCGCGGATCAGCGAGATCCCGAACAAACCAAAGTCGGGGAAGTCATGACGCGTGATGTGATGACCTGCCGTCCGACAACGCGTCTCAACGAAGCTCGCAAAGTGATGCGCGAACAGCGGGTCCGTCACCTCCCGGTCGTCGATGACATGGAACTCAAAGGGATGGTTTCGATCGGCGACCTCAACCACGCCGAACACGGGATACTTGTTGAAACGATCCAGTCGATGGAAACCTACATCGCGGGCGGTTCCGCGGTCGCCAGCTAGATCGAACATCCGACGCCGGGTGGGTATCACTAGGCAGACTGCATGAGCCGCCGGATGGTGTCGGGGGACTCGCCCTGCCCGGTGCGGCAGCTCAGCAGCGCCGCGTGCGTCATGGAGAGAACACTCGGATAGTCGATCGGCGCGTGCACCGGTCCAACGCCAGCGCACAAGTTCTTGAGTTGCACCACGAAGGCCGCCTCGGCCGGGTCTTGAACACCAGCATCAGTCGATTCGGTCACGGTCTCATCGATGTCACCGGAAGTATGCTGCCAAATCAACCGGTCGGGACAAACATCAACGATGCCCTCTGGACCAATCAAACGAAAATCAAACGAAGAACGCGCAGCCTGGTCGGAGAGATGCAGCGTCAGCGATCGCCCGTCGGCGAATCGAAGATGTGCCGTCAGATCACCCGCGAGTGATCGCAGCGTTTCGCCCGGTAACTGATGAACGCCGCGACCACTCGCGGGCGTGACACAGCACGCATCGATCGACTCGGGCACGCCAAAGAGCGCGCGTGTCAGATCCATCGCATCGAACATGCGAGCGCCGAGTGAGCCAAGGATGCTGGGCCCATTCATGCGGATTGCGCCGCTGCGCGGAACGCCAAAGGTCTCGAGCACCGCGTGCAGTTCATCGATCGCCGGTGTTCTACGAGTTCGAGGAGCAAACCGGACGAACTCAGCGAGCGTGCCGTTGTCCAGCGATTCTGCCCAACGCGAACCCGCAAACGCCATGGCCGACGCGGGGATCGGTTCCAGCGTGGCAACCGATACGGCCCGTGCCCGGGCCTGTTGCAGGGCGCCCATATCCTGATCGAGATCCGTGTGCCCAAGTTCGCCGGGAGAAGCGATCAGGACCAGGTCAAGGTCTGTCGTAGTCAATGCGGCGCGGAGATCATCGCACGGTTCGCATTGCATGGCTTTGGCCACGACCCCGGTGTTGCTTGCTTCGGGTGAACCGGCAAAGACCGGCTCGATTCCCGCGGCATGGAGCACGCGTAGAACCACCTCGGATTGTTCCGGTCGCAGCCAGCACGCGGCTCGCGGGGTCCCCTTGGTCATGCCACAATACTACCAGAATCGGTGAGGCCTGTGCTGTAACTGGACGTATCATCTGGGGTAAGGCGCGGCCGGTCGGTCGCTCGTCGAGTCTCTCGAGACTCGGCGGGAGGAAAGTCCGGGCACGAAAGGACACGGTGGTGGGTAACGCCCACCCGCCCGCAAGGCTCCGAAAGGAGGCGGCTGAGGGCGAGGGACAGTGCAACAGAAAGCAAACCGCCGATGGATGAGCTCGCTCATCACAGGTAAGGGTGAAAGGGTGCGGTAAGAGCGCACCGCCCGCTTGGTGACAAGCGGGGCACGGTAAACCCCACCGCGTGCAAGCCCAAGCAGATCTCCGCAATGCCTTCGGGTGTTGCGTCCCTTGTCCGGGGATCGTGGGATCGGGTCGGGTGCTGGGAACGCAAGTTCCCCCGGCGTCGGCAACGGCGACCGGCAGAGAAATGGCCGATCGAGGCCCGAAGGTCCACGCTCCGAGCCCCCGTCATAAGGACGGAGCAAGGAAACCACGGGCCAAGACAGAACCCGGCTTACAGGCCGCGCCCAGCCGCAAGACGCACCCCCTCGGGATGACCGGGGGGGTGCGGCCAATTATGGAACACCGATGGGATCGAAATCAGTTCGGCCTGAATGCAAGTGAGGGGATCGTCACACAACTGCGCCGTGGTAACGCCCATCGACAACTCTTGATGCCCGCTACATGAACATCGCCACGATGATCGCGACGACCGCGCACAGCCCGATCACCACTCCGATCCACGAGCAGATCCGACCGGCCAGCGCCATGCCCTTGGAAGGACCGCCTCGGGTTCCGAGTTTGACCTGCTTGCTCGCCAACTCGCCGAACACGATCCCGATGATCCCCAGCGGCAGCCCAGGCAGCCCGTAGCACATGCACCCCACGATCGAGCAGATGCCCAATACCAACGAGGTGATTGCGTAACCGGACGTCGTAGGAACATGCGACGCGGAGTCCCACACCGGGCGACTGCATTCCGGGCAGATCCCCTCAACCGCCAGGCCTTGAAGTTCGTAGCCGCAATTCATGCAACGTGGGATGTTGGGCGGCGTTTGCATCGATTAGGTTCCTTGACTCACCACCCGCACCTGGCAGAACTGGCGGTGCCCCATCGGCCCCGCGTGGAAGCCGTACCCGGACTGCCTCGCGCCAACCCACGGCATGCCCGGCGCGCCGCCGATGCCCTGGTTCACACCCACCATGCCCGCGGTCATCTTGCGTGCCACAGACTGCGCGAGTGACTCTTCACCGAACACCGCCGCGCCGAGCCCGTACTCGCTGTCGTTGGCCAGCTCGACCGCCTGATCGACCGAGTCCACCGGCATGACGCACGCGACGGGTCCGAACGTCTCGGTGGTCATGATGTCCATGTCATGCGTCACACCGTCGAGGACGGTGGGGGAGATGAACGCGCCATCGCGTGGTTCGTTTCCAAAGATCACCGCGGCGCCCTTCGCGGTTGCCTCTGCGATCTGGCGGGCCACGTGGGCTTTTTGCTTTGCATGGATCATGGGTCCGATCGATGCATTCTCGTCGTCGCACGGGCCCACCGTGAACGCCTTTGCCTGCTCGGCCAGCTTCGAGACAAACTCCTGATGCAGCTTCCGATCAACGTAGATCCGCTCCGTCGACACACAGACCTGCCCACAGTTACGGAATGCGTTGCGGGCTGCAAACATCGCCGCCTTTTCGACATCCGCTCCTTCAAGCACGAGCAGCGGATCCTTCGAACCAAGCTCAAGGATCACGCGCTTGAGACCATCGGCCGCCGACCGCATGATCGCTTGCCCCGTGGCTTTCGATCCGGTGAATGCGATGAGATCAACATCCGCCTGCACCAACGCCGGCCCTTGCTCGCGCCCGTGCACCACTTGCAGCACACCCGCCGGCAAGAACTCGTTCAAAGCATCTGCGTACGCCTGCGCGATCAGCGGCGTTTCTTCGCTCGGTTTGAGGATCACCGTGTTTCCTGCGACAAGTGCCGGCAGCACCATCCAGTGCGGCATCAGCATCGGAAAGTTCCACGGCGTGATCGCGGCGCACACGCCGTAGGGATCGTGGTAGACCGTGCTCTGCACGCCGTCGCCAGAAAGGACCTGGGCCTGAACAGCATCAGCAATCTCGTCAACTTCGTCGGACGTTCGAGCGCCGCACCCGCGGACTTCACCGATGCCTTCGGGGATCGGCTTGCCCTGCTCGCGGCTGAGCAACTCGCCCAGTTCCTCGGCGCGTTCGACGAGCCGGGCACCAGCCGGGCGGATGATGTCGGCCCG
>JBGCEB010000016.1:0-4590 GCA_045106075.1 Phycisphaerales bacterium | reverse complement strand
TGGCTGGAAGTTCGAGCGAACGAAGCAGGTCTGCCCGCCCATCGTTCAATGCTCGCGAGATGGCATTTTTTCGTCTCGAAGTTCGCTTGGCGATCGTGATGGGCTCGATGCCCCTCCGGACCGCACGAACTGCGAGCATGCGATCCTGCCGCGTGGGTGGTCCGGGCTCTGGGAATACCGGATCTGCCGCGTTTCGGTCCATCCGCTTCAAAACCCGCCGGACACCTTCTGGACTTCGCCCGGTTTGGGCAGAGATCCGCTGCGCGACTCGGTTCAGTGACCAACCTAAACGGGACCGATATCGCCTCGCCCTTGACCAGATCGCTTGAAGCTCGGCGTCCCCAAGCCTCGCAAAGCCCGCAGCCTTCTCCAAACGATCCGCATGGACACGCTCAAACGCTTCGATGCCAGCCCGTGAAAACACCAATGCACGCCGACCAGAGCCGAGGTCGACTCGCCGCGCGACAAGCCCCAGCCTTCTGTATCGCTCCAGCGTCCGCCGTGTGACACCCCACCGCTCGGTCAACGACAAGATCGTCTCTACGGGCTCATGAAGATCCGCCTCGGTCAGACCGGCCGACTCACTCAAACGTTCGGCCAGCGCTGACAAATCGCCACGCAACGCTTCCCCCGGAATCAGCCTCGGCTCGTTGATATCTGGGCGGTATCCGGTCACACGGAATACAACAAAGTCTTCGGGATACATCCCCTCTGGATCGACCTGAAGTGCAAGTTCATCGATGGCATCGAGATGGCGCACGAGCACCCGCTTGGCTGTAAAGCGCAGCTGCTCGCCGAGTTCGGCGATGAGTTCGGTACGCGGGACGCTGACACGCGGCATAACAGACCCTACGGCTGCCCAGACCAATCGGCCCACACAGGCGTGCTCGTCGGCAACAACTCGAGCGTGCTCGCTTTCTCCAAGAACACCCCCACCGCTTCTTTGGCTCGATCGTCGACATGAAACCGCAACAACTCACCCACATACTGCCTAGCTAAGTCGCCCGGCCAACTACGCCGACGCGCCTCCTCACTCACCAAATGATCGAGGCGTGACCTATTCCGCCGGCGTTGCCGATCGAGCAGCCCGGCTGCAGTCTGAATCAACCCCTCATTCGATCGAGTGCGCTGGCACATCCACACTGCGTATACAAACGGCAATCCGGTCATCCCATGCCACGCCTCCCCAAGATCGATCTGGTACGGATACCGCACCGCCGGGGGTGAGTCGGTCACGACCTTGTCCCCGATCAAAAGCAACGATTCCGGCCAAACCTCCTCAGGTGAACCATCTCCCGCCCCTGACCGCTCACGGGCGTCGAACTCGCGTATCTGTGGACGGACGCCGTGTTGCTCCGCCAGGACGACCTGAGCGAGCACCGCCGAGGTATGCGAATCTGAGTCCGAATGCAGGATCGTGATCGCCTCAGGCGGGACCGCGGAGAACACACGGACCGTAAGGGTCGGCCCATCGCACCCGATCATGCCGCACGAAAGCAACGAAAGTTGCCCGCCCGATCGGGCATAGTCAGCAAGAGAAACCAACCCGATATCCGCATCGCCAGTCAGCACCATGTCGGCCAACCGGGAAGGGACCGCCGTGATGAGTTCAGCATCGCGCCACGTTTCAACACCCTGAATCATGGGGGTTGTATTGAGATAGCTCACGGCCGCGATCCGGGTGGTCCTTTGTTTAGATGCCGAAACTGGCGTGTTCATGGGTTTCTCCGTCTCGGGTTCGTTGGGCTTGTAAAGCTGGGTAGCCAAATTATGGCAATCTAGGTCGGGTTTGCGGAATTCCTCGGACGAAACGGCTGATTCGGTGGCCAAGGTCCTATTCGTCCGTACATTGAAGGCAGCCAAGGGCCCGTGTGTGGGCGGCCATCCAAATCGGTGCCTCATGAAAGTGGAGGATGAGATCATCCTTTCATGGGACATTTGTTCGGACCCCCACACAATGTTATCGGGCGGTACAATTCGGGTCAGGGCCACCACCAGGTGGGACTGAAGAGGAGCAAGCCCAAGCTGATCGAAACCGCCTCACGAGGCGCATCGAGATGCTTGGACAACGAGTCCTGTCCCGGAGACCTACCCACCCGGCGTCGGGTTGCGAATACAGCCCGGCGTCGCTTGGCAGGAGAGCCGACCTGATACTGGGTCGGCTCTTCTCCCTTTTGCACCCAATCCATCTCACACACACCCTCTGCCTCAACGGACCCATCTCCAAGAGCCGATGATGAACGCGTGACCCATCAACCGGTCATCTTGATCGGGGGCGGCGGACACGCGGGCGTAGTCTTTGACGTATGCCGAGCAGCGAGCATCCCTGTGCTCGGGCTGCTCGACGATGAAGCTGACTGCCCCTTGGCCCGATCCGGGATCGCCTGGCTCGGCCCAACCAACACACCCATTCCAACTAACGCCCAATACATCATCGCAATCGGCGCCCTGGCATTGCGCAGACAGATCATCGATCGTCTCGCTTCAGATCGCGCCGCGAACGCAGCAATCCACCCAAGCGCCGTTGTCAGCCCCACCGCCAAGCTCGAACGCGGCGTGGTCATCATGCCCGGCGCGGTTGTGAATCGAAATGCCCACGTCGGAGCGCACGCCATCATCAACACCCGTGCGGTCATCGAGCATGATGGCACGGTTGGTGAGAACACCCACCTCGCGCCAGGCTCGGTACTAGGCGGCAATGTGAGCGTGGGGCAAGACACGCTCATCGGGATCAACACAGGCGTGGTTCCCGGTGTACACATCGGTGAACAATGCCTCGTCGGCGCTGGCTCGACGGTCATCGGTGACATCACATCAGGCGAACGTGTCGCTGGCGTGCCCGCACGCTCTATCGATGTTGTGTCAGGGCTTTGAGCATCGCTTGAAACAAAGACTGATTCCGCATCAAACCGCCAGCTCGAATCAACGGCTCTCTGCGCGAATCACGCTGTCTCGAAGGGACCCGAGCTCAAACAACTTCTGGTGAGCATCACGGCTCGGTGCGGGTCTGCTCACGCATCGATGCAGCCCGATCAACCAGCCCAGCTCGGGCCTCGCTCGGTGGCATGCTGGATTCAGCGGCAGGCTCGAGATCCACGTGCCACTCGACCATGTTCTCGAACCGGGCGGGAAGCGCTGCTGCGACAAGATCTGGCCCCGGATACTCACGGAACGGGGCTTTCGCGATGTGCTCGGCGTGGTAAGGCTCAAACCCTTCGCGCTCAAGACGGAGGTCGTACGAGCCGTAGAAGGTAAAGCGAGCCTCGGTCGGCGTCTGCCCGATGTCTTGATCGTTTAGCCAAACACGCGCGCCGGAAGGCTCGGAGGTCACCCGGATACGCCGCTCGGCGCAGCCTGTGATGGAAAAGGTTGCAAGACCAATCACCACGCCGCTGACGAGTCTCTTAGACATCGGTCTGCTCCTGCGGCTCAGGTATTCGTGGATCAGATGACTGCGGTTCGCTGCCAGCCCGGCTCGGCGGATCAAGATCATCGAACTCGTCTCCGCGGAACAGCGAACCGAGATACACGCGACGCACCATCGAATCGTTGATCAGTTCTTTGGGTGTGCCCTCCGCGAGCACGCGCCCCGAATCGATGATGTAAGCCCTATCGCACACACGCAGCGTCTGCTGGACGTTGTGGTCGGTGATCAAGATAGAGATGCCCCGCTCGGTCAGCGTCCGGATCTCGGCCTGCAGGTCTTCGACTGCGATTGGATCGACGCCAGAGAACGGCTCATCGAGCAGGATCAACTTCGGATTGGTCACGAGCGCCCGTGCGATCTCGAGCTTGCGTCGTTCGCCGCCGGAACAGGTCCGGGCTTGATCCTTGGCTTTGTGGGTGAGTCCGAACTGCGCGAGCAGCTCGGCCGCCTTCCGTTTGCGCTCTGAACGAGATAGATCAAGCGTTTCGAGAATCGCCAGCAGATTCTGCTCGCAGGTCAATCGCTGAAACACCGAGGGCTCTTGGCTGAGATACCCCATGCCCAGACGAGCATGCCGGTACATCGGAAGACCCGTGACCTCCGTACCGCTAAACATCACCCGCCCGGCATCGCGCTCGATCATGCCGATCGTCATGCGGAAGGTGGTCGTCTTTCCGGCACCATTTCGCCCAAGCAACCCAACAATCTCAGCATGCTCGACATCAAAAGACACACCATTGACGACCGTGCGGTCGTTGTAGGTCTTCTTGAGATCGATGGCTTCCAGAAGTGGCACGGACAGATTGTAGGGTTTTACCAAGAGGCTTGGCGGCCGCCAAGATGTGTGCTAATGAATCAGCCTGAATGTCATTGGGTAGCGGAAGAACTCACCCCGATTCGCAGCGACCGCCCCCATGATCATCCCGACGATTCCGAGTGGGTAGACCAGCACCGCGAGAAGCCCGCCAAGGCCGCATGTGACGAACGCAAGCGGAATCGCAAACACGGAATACAAGAGTAGCGTGATCTGAAAGTTGATCGAATCACGAGCATGATCCGCGACGTAGGCCGAGGCCTTCCCCTTGGTATTCAGTATCACGATGGACGCGATGATCGCGAAAAACGGCACGACCAAGTGCCCAAGCAACGACAGGTGCGAGAGC
>JBGCEB010000015.1:0-64408 GCA_045106075.1 Phycisphaerales bacterium | reverse complement strand
ACCATTCCTAGGAACGAAACACGGTCTTCGAGTTCTCTGTCTTTTACAAGTTTGCGGAGCATGGCTTCGTAATCGTCATCGCCTGAGCCGGCGATAAGCACTTGATGCGGGTTTCCTTGGTCGCGGAGTATGGCTGCTGCTTCGATGAGGTGCTCAATTCCCTTCTTGTAGTGAACACGCGACAAGAACAAGAGAGATGGCTCGCCGTTGTTGAGTTGTGGGAACTTCTTTCGCGCGAGCTCAGGGCCGGGCATGGTTTCGTATGGCGCCAGATCGAGCAGGTTCGAGATGACGCGCCCCGTCGAGCCTGGGAACCATTTGGCGGATTGCTGCAGTTCGCCAAGTGCTGTGCAGTGGACGAGGGCCGCGTTATTGAGCATCCACGAGCCGCTGAGGCACTTGAGATAGATCTGCTTCTTCAGTCGGCGTTGATCCATCGACCAGTCGTCGAGCATACCACGGCAGGAGAAAACGTAGGGCTTTCCTTGGCGGTTGGCTTCGCGGGCGACTTGGGTTTGGTAAGGCGTCCAGATGCCGTGGATATGGACGACGTCGCAGTTACGGATCTCATCACGCAGCTTGTTGAGTGACTCGCCTTTGAATCGCATGTTTCTGAATGCGCGCGGGCCGTGAAGAACCGCCCGGGGATTGGCGCCTGGTTGCTGCCAATCATCCGGTGCATCGGGATTGGTGCAAGAGATGGCAGCCACGGTGTGCCCGCGCGCGACCATCGCTTCAGACAGATCAATCACTGCTCGAACGGGGCCGCCGCCGTGGTGATCAATCGCGAGAATCGAATGGAGAATGCGCATGGGTGCGAAGCTCACTCGCTGGCTCCATCGGTATCTGGTTTGATCGCGGCGGGTGGGCCTGCCTGTATGACCTTGGGAGAAGTCTCATTGCTTCCCCGATCTGCTTCGGCCAGCTCAGGGTGGCGGAGCTCACGGACTTTGAGCACGATAAGGTATTCATAGATTGCTTGAAGTGTGCAATAGGTCAGTCCGGCGCGTCCGTCGAGGATGCCGCCGCCGAGCAGGTACATAAACAAGAACTTGAACATCGGTCGGAACGGCATGCGGAACGAGATGTTTTTAAGTTCCAAGCGGCGAGTGTTCTTGTCAGACGAGAACACGTTGCCCAGCCGCACCGGGTTATCTTGGAGTGCGCGGATGGTCTCTGCTGCTTCGTAGCTCGAGTACCGGTTGTGGCGGTCAAACCACTCTCGAAGCCCCTTCGAGAAGTTGTAGTGAATGAACTGAGCTTTCAGATAGCCGACTTTGCCGTCGACATTCGAAGTCGGATTGGCGAGGCGTTCGAAGGTGATATGCGGCGGTTGAAAGAACCGCATGATGTTGCCGGGCGGCATGGCATGCTTGATCCATTTGCCGCGAAAGATGTTTCGGCGTCCGCAGTAGTACGCGACCGGCGCGTTCTCCCGCGTGCTCTTGCCTGAATCCCACTGCGCAGCGATCGACTCGATTTCAGACTTGAGCTCGGGCGTCATTCGTTCGTCGGCATCGAGATAGAACACCCAGCGATGCTTGAACTCAATGTTTTGCATGGCCCAAGTTTGATGCGGTCCGCGTCCGTCAAAGGCGCGTTCGAACCATCGGCAGCCGCCGGCTTCGGCCAACGCCTTTGTGTCGTCAGTTGACAGCGAATCGAGCACAACGACATCATCAAATCCGGTCAGCGACTCGAGAAGCCCAGGAAGGTTTTGCTCTTCGTTTAGGGTTTGGATGAGAATGGAGACGCTCATGAGTCGTCTCCTTCCGAGGCGTTCGATTCGTCGCGATAGGTCCGTTCGCGGACTGGTTTGGCGGGTGTCCCGAGGCAAACCATACATGCCGGTAGGTCGTTGAACACGCTGGATCGTGCGCCGACGACTGTTTCATCGCCGATCGAAACACCTGGTGCAACGAACACGTCGGCTGCAATCCACACGTCCGAACCGATCGTGATGGGCATCGGCGTGAGCGGGCGCGAACGCAGTTCAAAGTCATGTGATGCGCCGCAAAGATAGGAGTACTGGCTGATGACTGTGCGCTCACCGATGGTGATTCGATCGACGCAGTAGCAGTCGACATCATCGGCGATCGTCGCGCGTTCACCCATGGTCAGATTCCATGGCCCCCAGACACGGGCACGGGGGTAAACACGGGCGGATGGATGCAGGTTGGCACCGAAGGTTCGAAGGAGCAGATTTCGCCAGCCATGCGCGATACGCGGCGAATGACGGAAAAGCGTTGCCTGAACGACACCCCATGCAGCACGGGCGAGGCGGTTGCCGAATCCGTGCGGGCTTGCTTTGGCCGGGCGCGTTGGGTGTGATGGCCTTGTATGGAACGCGTGGGCGGTCATGGGCGACCCGCCTTGTGGTCTTCCACGGCTTGGGTGAGGTATCGCACCGCGTGCTCGCCCGCAGCTTTCCAGTTCAGGCGCTCGCCGTAATCTTTCCAAGCGGCTTTGCAAAGCGTGGTATAAGCCTGCTTGTCGTTCCAGAGTGCTTCGATTCGATCAGCCCAAAGTTTGGGATCGTCGTCAATGTCGAACAAGTGCCCGTTCACACCTTCGCGGACCACGCTGGGAACGCCGCCTGTGGTCGTGGTGATAACAGGCAGGCCGGAGCTCGATGATTCATTGAACACGATGGGTGTGCAATCCGCTCGGGTCGGCAGGATCATGAAGTGGGAATCGTCGAGCAGTTTTCCGATGCGGGCCATGCCCTCGGGGGTGGACTTCTTGATGAACCCGAGCGCCTCGGCCCACTCGGGCAGCACCGTGCCCTCGGGCGGCGAAGCGCCAACGAGTTCGAGCTTGATCGGCACGCCTCGTCTGTGCAGTTCTTCGCCCACAGCCAGCGCGATGTCACCGCCCTTGCGGTGCCATTGAACACCGAGGAACAACAGCCGCATGGTGTCAGAGGCGCGGGCCGCAATGATCTCGTCTATCTCGGCTTCGTTTCGTTCGTAGGGCACGTTGGCGCCGAGGCTGACAACTTCGATTTTTTCCGGGTCGTAGCCGTAGATCTCAGAAGCGCTTTCAGCAGCCCACTGGCTGGAGAACATCGCCCGGTAGCAGCGACTAAACAACGCTTTCTCGCCCGCGTGCCCGTCTTTCATCGAGCGCGGCGAGACGTTCGTGAACGCGTCGTAGTAGTCAATCAATGACGCGAATGTGGCGTCGGTCCAGACTGCCATTGGAAGCTTGAGGTTTGCGTATGCGAGCGGCAAGCCGCCGGGTCCAAGAACGATATCAACGTCGAGTTTTTCGACGATGCGTTCGACCTGCCGGGCATAGTGCTCAAGGAAACCCCGTTGGCGCTGGGGGTGATCTTTGTAGCCGCGAACTTTGGAGTTCCAAAGGAACTTGGCAACATTGATGGGGTTGTAGATCTTTTTGAGTGGGCCGACAAGCGTGACTTCGGCCCCTGCTTCCGACATGGCGCGGTGCATGTGATAGCCGGTGCCGGACCACTGGGTGATGTCCATCGGGTCGTAGTACGCGACATACGCGATGCGGAGGGGTCTTCCGAGCGTCATGCGATCACCTCGCACGTTGGGCTGATGAGCGTGGCGCAGGGATTGTCTTTCATCGAAAACTCATAGATCCCTGGAATTTTGTGGTTGTTTCCTGCGACGATGTACGTGCGTCGGCCCATGACAGCGCCGAGGATTCCTACGTGCAAACGAGTTGAAATGATCACCTTTGAATCTGCGATAGTCTCGCAAAACTCTGAATAGCTGCATGCGCTGCGTCGGCTGACATCAGTATTCTTGATCGATCCGACCTGGCGTTTAAAATCGTTCTTTTCAACGAGATCGATCGCAGCTTGGGTAAAAGGAGAGTGTTGTCCACTGCCTCCGCCGCGCAATCGACCGACGGCGCGTGCTGCAGCAATCGCAACGGGCCTTGGTAGCACTGCTGTCGCCGCTTTTCGCACAAATCCCGACGACAGCAGGTCGGATTCGACTAAACCGGTGGCGCTTTCTGCGTCGCCACGTTCGACGATGAGCAGGTCTCGCGTTGGGGCGCGGTCGATGAGTTTTTTGATGCTCGGTTCATCAACGAGAGCGAACGCGGTGTCGTGATCAAGTCCGAACTGAGCTTCGATGGGAAACGACATGCCGCGAAGAATTTCGAGACTTTTGAGTTCTCGCGCAAAGATCGTTGCGGGAGCGCTGCGTCCAGCAAAGAGAGCAGGAAAGTCCGTCTCCTGGAACCAAAAGCTGCTCGGCAGGATGATCAACGGTGTGTTGGGGAACTTGGACGAATACTCACGAATGGTCTCGTTTGCGAACGGCCAGAAGTCGCTCTTGAACCCGCCGTTGATCAGTAGAAGCTCTGCCTTTGCTGGGTCAGTGATTCGTTGGCATCCAGCACGGTCGATGATGAACTCGCTGCCCTTGAGGATCAGCTCGTCACCGTTGTTTCCCGCGACTTCGTGGAGATACACGGGGCGACCCTTGTATGGGGCGAGTGCTTCAGGAAGGTTCACGGGTTGGTTGCTTGGGGACGTCATGAGCCGGCTCCGTGCGGGTCGAGGCGTTGGCCGGTTTCGGTGTCGAGCAGGGGGCGGTCGGCGACTGGCTTGGCAGGGCTGCCCACGCAGACTTTCCATGCCGGTAGGTCTTTGACCACATTGGACCGGGCCCCGACGACAACGCCATTCGCGATGGTGACGCCGGGCGACACGTAGACCTCGGTGGCGATCCAGCAGCGTTCGCCGATGGTGATTGGGACGCGCCGAAGCGGAAACTTGGTATCCGAATAGTCATGCGTGCCGGCGCAGATGTGGGCATGCTGGCTGATGATCGAGTGTGCGCCGATTCGGATTGGGCCCAGGCTGTAGAGTTTGGCGTATTCACCGATTTGGACATTGTCGCCCAGTTCGATGTTCCATGGCACCTCAATCCGGGTGGTCCGCCGCAGGACCATGGGCGTGCCGTGGATGGTGGCACCGAAGGATTTGAGCAGCCACGCCCGGAAGCCGTCGGCGCGTTTGGGAGAAAACCGGAATATCGAGTTCTCAACGATCGCCCAGAGCAGGCGGCCCATTTTTTCTCGCTTGGTAAACCAGCCCGGGTGGGTGCCATCAGGGAAGTAGCCAAGCTCTCGGACGGCATATGGGACCGATTCGGACCTGTGAGTGGTCGAATTCACAGCCGGTTCGGCGGCATGCGCAGCGTGGTCCGGGATGGGCTGGGTGGTTACATTCATGGGCGTGGGACGGACAGTAGTACGGTCTAATGCCGGATTCGGGGCATTCTGGGGTCAGAAGACCGTCGTTTACTCGACTTCTTCTCCCGATCAGTGCCTATCGGCTCGGGAACGCTGCGAATTTGGCCGATCAGCCGATTCGGGCAGACGGAGTCCCGCCCAAAGGCGACCTGGGCAGGTCGGCGTGGAATCATGCCACCCATGGGCGTACTTTTTCGCCCGCCTTTGGGTTCGTGAAACCCGGTTTAGAGATCGCACGGAGACTGATTTTGCCCAAACCCCGGGTCATCCTCGTCAACCAGTACTGCTACCCCGATGTCGCATCGACCGGGCACCTGATCCACACGCTGGCCCACGAGCTCGCCCGCGATCACGGCTTTGAGGTTGAAGTGCTGACCACCCAGCCGTCTTACGGCGACAAGGACACCTGGGTGGACATGCCCCGGGTGGTCCGGGAGGACGGCGTGACGTTCCGGCGTGTTTGGGTGCCCCGTCTGAGCAAAAACATATTGGCCGGTCGAGCGATCAAAGACTTGGTGTACATGATCCAGCTTGGCGTGCGAGCGCTCTTTGGTCGCCGTCGTAACACGGTGTATCTCTACACGACCGCGCCCCCGTATGCCGCGTTTGTCGGCGCGGTTTGCAGGCTGCTCCGGCGACAGGTGTATTGCACACTCCTTTACGATGCGTATCCACAGATCGGTGTGTGGGTCGGTACGTTTAAGAAAAATGGCGTGATCGAGTGCGTCTGGCACTGGGTCAATCGGCGGATGTACAAAGGCGCAGCCGGTTCGATTGTGCTGTGTAAGGCTGCTTCCAGGTTACTCGTTGATACCTATCCGATCGACCCAGAGCAGATCCGAGTCATCCCCAACTGGGCGGACGGCGACAAGCTGTTTCCGGTGCCGAAGCGCGATACGAACTTTGCGAAAACCAACGAGTTCGTCGAGCCTTTTACACTGCTTTACTCGGGCAATATGGGTTTGTACTACGAGTTCGAGACGGTTTTAAAGGCGGCGGAGATGTTGGCCGACGAGCCGTTCCGTCTTGTGTTGGTCGGCGGCGGCGGGCGAAAAGCTTGGTGCGAGCAAGAGGTCGAAAGGCGTGGGCTTCAGAACACGAAGATCTTCAACTATCAGCCATTCGAGACACTCAATGACTCTTTGAACGCTTGCGATGCGTCGCTTGTGACGATCGCCGAGGGAATTGAGGGGATCAGTTTTCCCAGCAAGTTGTATACGTCGCTGGCGGTTGGTAAGGCGATCGTAGCGATCTCTGAACCGGATTCCGAACTGCGAGACATCGTGGCTGAGAGCGCGTGCGGCGTGTGGGCGGCGCTGGGGGACGCGGACGGATTGGTCGAGTTGCTTCGCGGCATGATGCGCGAGAAAACAGAGACCGATCGCATGGGCGAAGCCGCCCGTGAACTGTTCGAGCAGCGATACACCCGCCAGGTGTGCGCTGCTCAATACGCATCGATGATTCGCGATGCCGGTGAGCGAGCGGGCGTCTATCGAAAAGACGATTGAGTGTTCCTGAGAAACGCTGGGCCTATTGGCCGAGGTTGATCGTGCCATCGAGATCAAGCGTCGCTTCGGGGACGATCACTTCTGCATCGAAGAGGACATCTGCGAGTGCGCCAGGGTTTTTGTAGATCACGGTCCCACGGAGGCGGTAGGGGATCTCGCCGGTCGACGAGATCAGGTCGGCGGGGATGACCGCGGGCAGTGAGAACGTGTGCGATGAGAACGTGTGGAGCGTGCTCTCTGGGGATCGGACGCCGGTGAACACGTCGGTGCCGTCGAGAGACAGCGTGTATGTCGCTTGGCCGAGTGCCATGGGTTCTCGGTTGGGATTGGTCGCTTCGATGTCGAAGGTTAAGATAGAGAGTCCGTCGGTCTGCACCGACTCTTGCACGCCGACCGCATCGAACGTGGGTGCGGCGTAGTTTTTCGCGCAGCCGACCGGGGCAAGCAAGAGGACAGCGGACAATATGGAAAGGATGAGCGTGTGCATACGCGCAGCCTAGCCGGTCTGCATGCGGTTGGCTTGCTTGGCGATACGGGACTTGGGTTTCGGTCACGCGGCCCGGTTGCAGTGAGCCTCAGGGGGTCATGCTGCCAACCGAGGCCGGGTCGATGAAGACCCAGTCTTCGTCGACATCTGCAGCGATGGTTGAGATCAGCGGCTTGTACTCGACCGATTCTTCGATGTATCGAGCCCAATGCGTCATCAGCAGCCCGAGGACAATCGCTCCGACCCAGGCACCCAGTTCGGCGCTGCGTTTGTGGCGAATCAAGTAAAGTATTCCCACACAGAAGGTCACGGTCAGCAGTTTCCAAACGGCGAGCACGAAGGGAGACTGGTAGGCGATGATGGCCCGGGCGAGGGGGTTCGCTTCGGACATGCCGGTGTGGGTGAGATAGAGAAGTGTGAGGTAGAGGTCAATCATCGACATGGCGCCGATGGCTCCGCCGAGGATGACGACCCTTGACGGACGAGACATGAAGGTCCGAATCAATGGAGCCACGTTGATCGCGTTTTGGGCAACGGGCTGTGTCTGGGCGGACATCACCGTTCTGAATCGGAACTGTGTGCGTAAGGGTTGAGTCTGGGGGCCTTGGCCCGGACAATGTGGGTGGTTGGTGCCGCTTGGGCGGGATCATCGGCCCAACCAATGCGTGATTTCGGACCCTGAGCAACCGTCGCGGGGGCTGGTCGGAAGGACAGATAGCCCGGAAGGGCGCCAGGAGGCTCCGATGGTGGCACGCAGGTTGGCGTTGATGGGCTGGTTCGTTGCCGTGGCTGGGGTGCCCGCTTGGGGTCAAGCTGAGAACGAACAAGCGCCGGTGTACATTGCCGATGCGTCGCTGGCTGAGGAAGCGTTGAGCACCGTGGGTGCCATGCTCGCACGCGGCGGGGAGGATGAAGCGGTCCGCTTGATCCAGCGTGTGCTCGAAGAGCAGGGTGATCGGCTGATCGAATCAGAGGAGCCCGGCCTGTTCATCCCTGTCCGCGAACGGGTCCATCGCACCTTGCTGGGTGATCCGGAGTTGTTGGGTGCGTATCGAGCGAGGCAAGGTCCTCGGGCGCGCACTTTGCTTGATCAGGGTGCTTGGCGAGAGGTCGAGAGGTCGTACTGGTTAACCGAACGGGGCTCAGAAGCGGCGTTGCGTCTTGCGCAGGTCTTGATCGAGTCGGCGCAGTTCGATGCAGGCCTTCGTGAGTTGTCGTTGCTCGAACGGCATCCTGATGCAGCGTCGTGCGCCGGGGCTGCGGCGGACTTGGCGCGACGGGCCGCGGGGTTTGTCGATACTGAGCGTGCATGGTCTTTGGCGGCCCGATGGGCTGGGTTCGCCGGGAAAGCGCCTCCAGAGAGACGGAAACTCGATCGGCCAACGATGTCGATTGATCGGCCGATTTCGGCATTGTCTTGGGAAAGCACGCTGTCAGATCGTTCGGTCTCGCTTGATGGAGTGGTCGCGCGAGCGCTGCATGATGCCGAGCTGACCGAGCTCGAGCCGGTGCTTGACCAACGAGGAGAGCCGGGCGTTCGGGCGGGGAGTGCTCGTGCCAGGCTGCCCTGGGCGATGCCCACGATCGCAGGCGGGACACTCTTGGTCAGTGACGGGCTCACTGTGACTGCATTCGACCGTTTCACACTACGCCCGCGTTGGCGCGTGCGAGCGGGCGAAGGGCCGGTCGACGCCAACACCCGTGAACTGCGCGCGAGACTGGGGCGGATCGTTGAGGACAGCACATCGGTGACGGTGGATGGCAACGATGTGTTTGTTTCGCTGGGTTTGCCACGGTCCGGCGGCGATCGCGCCGACGGCCGACTCGCATGCATCGATTTAGAGACTGGCAAGATTCGATGGATGGTCTCGCTCGGCGATCTTTCAGAGGAACTGGCAGAGTCCGAGCCACGGGGCCCGGTCATGGTTGAGGGTGACCTCGTCGTTGTCGGTGCCCGGAAAAACCAGCGTTCGCGACGTCTCGTCAGCCTCTCGGTCGTTGGAGTTGATCGCACGACCGGTGCGCTCCGTTGGTCGCGTCCAGTTGGGAGTGCGGGCAGCTTGCCGTTCCAGCAGCTCACGCATCTTTCTGAAGGCGGCGTGCTGCGAGATGGCGTGGTGTATTGGAGCGACAAAATGGGGTTGGTCGCGGCGGTTGAAACTTCGACCGGGCGGGCGCGATGGGTGCGCAGCACCTCTTCACCAGCGCTGTACATGCGAGGCACGCGCGTGCCGTTCGCAACAAACATTCCGGTTGTCAACGCGAACGGCTTGTTCGTGCTCTCGCCCGACCAGGCAGAGATCCTGCAGCTCGATCCGTTGACCGGAGCGGTTCGGCATCGGCGTTTCGCAGAGCCGGTCGGTGGTGCGGCCTATCTGGTGATGGTTGGCGATTGGATCGCGTCGATCGGGGCGCAGCGTGTCGCGTTTTATGACTCCGCCCGATTTGCTGAACGGATTGTTCATGTGACCGATGTGCTTGATGAGCAGGGCATTCGCGGGCGGGCGGTGTCGGCAGGTAATCGTTTGGCGGTGCCGGTTGCGGAGGGGCTGGCGTTGATCGAGCCAGGCGGCTCGATGCGGGTTGAAACAATGGAACTTGAATCGACCGGAAACATCGGACTGGATGAGGGTCAGGTGATCGTTGTTGAGGAGTCTGATGTCTTCTCGTTTCTGGCGTGGGAGACTGCGTCAGAAATGCTCCGTGTGCGGGTGGCTGCGGGTGACTTGGGGGCAGCGCTTGCGATGGCGGAGTTAGCCCATCGGTCGGGGCACGCTGAGAGCGTGCTGACTGCGATCGACGATGCGATCGGTCTGGCCCGTGGCGATGCAGCCGCGACGGAGCGGACGTTTGGTGTGATCCGTCGGCTGACCGATCCGAGCGCGGGCGATCGCGCGGGCCCGGTCGGCATTGAGTTGCGGGGCAGCTTGCTTGAACGTCTGGGTCGTGTTGCGCGGACGGGCGAGCAACGCGTCGCGCATGCAATGGCTGTGGGCGATTGGCAGGCAGACCGGGGTGAGATTGCTCGGGCGGCCGGTGCGTACCAGGACATTTTGCTCGATCGCCCGATGGCGAAAGCGATCTGGAGCGGCGGCGGGTTGAGCGTGCGGTCCGAACTGGAGGCATCGCGACGCCTGCAAGAGCTGGCTGAGCGATTTGGTTCAGGAGCGACGGGGATGTCCAACGCGCTCGCGAACGAGCAAGCGCGAGTATTGGCTGGGCAAGATGATCCAGCGGTGTGGACAGACCTCGCTCGACGATTCCCGGTGTCAGATATCGCGCCTGAGGCGTGGGCGCAAGCAGCACGTTCTTGGGCCAATCGCGAGCGTTGGACCGAAGCAGAGCGTGCCGCTCGGACAGGTATTCGTTCCTTCGAGTTGGCGAAGCGGCGCGGGGCGGTTTCAAATGAAGCGTCGCTCGACGAGCTTGCGGGTGTATTGGTACGCTCGTTGAACTCTCAAGAGCGTGCGGATGAGGTGTTCTCGGCGCTCGAGGATCTTGCCGGGCGGCTTGGTCAGGCAGTCACTCCGACCTTTAGCGGGCGGGCGATCGCGGTCGGCACCTTAAAAAGGTCTCGGCGGGCTTCAGTCGGAAACTTGTTCCAACGAAACGACACACCTGAACTTGTTGTGGGTTCACCCATCGTTTCGCGTCTGGGGATTGATCCCAACGTTGTTTTAATGCATGCGCCTCAAGGAGGCTTGCTGTCGTTGCATCGGGTTGGCCAGGGGCAGATGAGCTTGGTGTGGAGCTTCGAAGCGGGCACGCCCGGCGTGCCAACGCTGGCGCATGCCGACGCTGATCGGGCGGTGTTGATCTATCCAGCGATGCCCGAACTCGGTCAGGTTGCTTCGGCGATCGCATTGGATCTCAGAGATGGGCGCGAGCTCTGGAAGTTTGATCTTGAAGCTCGGATTGAAACCATCGAGCCCACACTTGATGATCCGGGATCCAATCGTGACGCGCAGATTGTCTCTCCGATCGAGGGCGTTGTGGCGAACAGGCAGTTGCTGATTGCGTGCGATGGACGCACGCTGTTTGTCACAGATCGCCGCGGGCGGGCGATTGGGATTGATGCTGCCTCGGGGCGAGAGCTATGGGCCGGGGCGCTGGGCATGTCGCGGGTGTTTGGGATCGACATCGGCGGGGGAGTGGTGGGCGTGTGCGGCGGATCGGTCCGAGGCGCCGACCCCAATGACAGCGCGTTGGCACTTCGCGGCGTTGGTGAAGTGATTGATCCGCGTACCGGAGAGACACTTCAACTGCTTGAAGATTTAGGAGCAAACACCCGTTGGGTTCGCGCCGCTCCAGATGGTCAGGTCTTCATCGCATCGGGCTCACGCATCGTTGCGCTCGACACACTCGAAGGGCGCGTGGATTGGTCCAATGGCGACGATGTACTTACGGATTCTGAAGATGCGTGGGTGCTTGGGGAGTGGTTGGTGGTCATGGGGCAGGGCGGTGCGTTGTGGATGATTCCTCGCCGTGAGGGGGTTCGCCGTTTGTCGCCCTTGGACATGATCGGGCGGAGTGCCGATCGTGGCTGGACGTCGATGGAACGTGTCATGGGCCAGGTGATTGTGCACGGAGCTGGGGGGCTGACGGTATACGACCGAGACGGGTCGTTGGCGGCCGCTGACAGCATTCAAACCACGCGCTCGAGTATCGCTTCGGTCATCGGCGAGCGGGCAACCGCCTTTGTCGAACGATCGTTCGAAGATGGCGAGGGGCGTACCTCGTGCTTTGTCTCGATCGTCGAGACGAAAACGGGCGTCTTGCTTGATCGGGTTCAGCTTCAGATTCCGCTCGGCGTTCGGCGTGGACCGACATCGATCGCTATCGCTGATGGGCATGTCGTGGTTGGATTCAACGAAGTGTCGGTCGTGCTTCGTACGATGGGCATAGCCGATCAACCAGGTGGATGAAGCTCGCGTCGTTTGAGTTGTGCGCGGATTGTGTTCTCGCGAGTTGGTTAGCGAGTTGCCTGCGCCGCGGGGTCGCGGCCGTGCTCGATCTCGGCGATCTTGCCGACACGCCGGGCATGTCGCCCGCCTTCAAACTCGGTGTCCATGAACACCTGGACGACTTTTTCCATGATCCTCGCGCCGAGCAGATCGGCAGATAAGCAGATCACGTTGGCGTCGTTGTGCGCTCGGCTGAGTTGGCTGGTCATCTCATCGTGGACGACCGCGGCCCGAACGCTGGGGACTTTATTTGCAGCGATCGACATCCCGATGCCGGTGCCGCAGATCAGCACGCCCCGATCGGCCTCACCGTTGTGGATCTGCTGGCCAACTTTCCAAGCTTGCTCGGGGTAGTCGCATGGCTGATCGGCACAAGATTCGATCAGGGTGACCGGGTGCCCGGCTTGGCGGAGTGACTCGGCTATGGAGGCGGCTGCCTCGGCACCGCGGTGGTCCGACCCGATCACAACTCTGGTGTGCCCTGTGTTTGATTCGCTCGTCATGGCGCGATCGTAGCGAGCCGGGCGCGGACGAGGCGGTCGATTTGCTCAGCGGTCCGGCGATAGACCTCCGGGCCTTGCCCGATGGGGTCTTCGACCGGCTCAGCCTCGGCGAGGGGAAAAACCTTGTGGGCGGCGTCGGGAGCTGCATGCATGATCGCTTCGGCGTGGGAGGGGGTCATGGTGAAGATGATCTCAGCTTCATCAATCAACGCGGGCGTCAACGGGCGGGATTTGTGCTCGCCGGGGTCGATTCCGCGGTCTCGGAGAGCATCAACCGCTTCGGATGTCGCGGGCATGTCGGTGCCAGCGGCGATGCCGGCAGAGCCGAACCGTGTCGTCATCCCGCTCGCGGGGGCTTCTGCGTCGATCGAGCGGGCGATTCGTTCGGCCATCGGGCTTCGGCAGGTGTTGCCTGTGCACACAAACAGAACCAGTCGTTCGAGTTGCTCCATGATCGCCCTTTCGCTGAGAACGCCCCCCGGATCCACAGCGATCCGGCCGTCTTTGTCGATTCGTATGGTTGTAGACGGAGCCTGGTGCAACGTCGATCCATCGTCGACTACCACACCCGGTGAGGGGTCGGCGTCTTCAGGGATGATCGAGCAGGATATTCCAAGTTTGTCCCCGGCTGCCCAAACAGCCGCGCCGAGCCGTCGTGCGACACAGGGCACGCTTGCATCACGAAGCACTCGCCGGGTGATCGGATGGTCGGGAATGCGGAATGCAACTCGGCTGCCATCGTCGATCAAGCCGGGCCCGACGTTGATGGCATCCCGAAGTTGATCAAGGGTGTCGGCTGGTTGTTCGATCACAAATCGCACGGGGCCGGGGCAAAGGCGATCGATCAGTCGGCGGGTCGTCGCGTGGGGAAGGTCGAGCAGCTCGCGGATGGGCGCGATATCCGGTGCGTGGAGCGTGACACGCGGGCCGACGCCGGGCTCGGGCTTGGTAGTGAAGCTGTCGAGGTGGTCGATGGCGTTCGATGATGCGGGCGAAAAAATGCCATAGACCGTTTCGGTCGGGAGTACGGCGGTTTTTCCGTCTCGGAGTGCTTCCACTGCTCGGTTGGTCGTGTGTTCGTGATCTGCTGGGGATCGGTTCGTTATGGGCCTTGAAGGGGGCATGACTAACCATATCGGTCTCGGGCGGCGGGGTGGTTGAGCAAGACCGAACATGCGGCACACGCACGAGAGCGTGTGGGTGTGAAATGAGTACGGATTTTGTTTGTGCGTGTTCGAGGCATCCGCAGAAGCTTCCGGCCCGTATAGTTGTGCAGGGCCGGTCAGGAAGTGATCCTCGCCGAGCCCGGGGACCGAGGTCAAAGGAGCTCTATTTATGCACGCCCCCGGTCGTCTGCGCGCGTTTACCCTTGTCGAGTTGTTGGTTGTCGTCGCGATCATCGCATTGTTGATCGCGTTGTTGTTGCCCGCGGTTAGCGGTGCAAGAACGGCGGCCCGACGGGGTGCAACGCAGGCATTGCTTACTGACTACACAACAGCCGCCTCGCGGTTTATGAACGACAACTCGGACCGCACGCCCGGTTACTTCTCGGCGATCGATATGGGCAGCGATGCAAACGAAACCCAAGGGTTCTCCGCGTCGGAAAACGCGATGCTCGAGTTGAGTGGCTCGGATGCGATCGTTGGGCTCGGCACTGAGAGCCAGCCGACCGAGTTTCCAAACGCACAACTGATTGGTCCTGCAAACGATTGGAATGGGCGAGACCCGCGATCAAGCCAGGTGTATTACGAAGCTTCACTAGCCGGTTCAGGCAGCGGCTCGTATTTCACGCCTGGCGACTCGTTCTATCAAATCGATGAAAGCCAGATTCCATCCGGTACAGGCGTTCCTGACGTGGTCGATGCGTTCGGCAATCCGGTGTTGGTTTGGAATCAAGACACCGGTTCGCGCGGCTCGATCAATGTTGAGACGAACGACCCCGAGCCGTTCTTGCAGTTCGCCTCCAAGAGCAGCAACGACAACCAGTCTTGGTTTTATCTCAACTCGAACGCGGGATTCTTGAAGTCCACAGCGCTCGGGTCTTCGGGCACGAACCAAGCCGCGGACCGCACCCTTTCAACGACGAGTGCCATCGGATATTGGGATGCCGGTTCGATGCTTGAAGAGCAATCGCGATCGCTCACAGCGATCCTTGCCAGCAGCGCATATCCCGGACTCCGTGTTGGTGAAACGATTGATTCTGTGGCATCTGGGGAAGACATCTTCGCGGTCCGTCCGCGCGGACGTTTCATCGTTCATTCGGCTGGCGGGAACGGTGTGTTCGTCGGCACGGGTGAAGCTGGCTGGAAAGAAAACGCGCGGACCGACGGCGGCGATTTTCACCTGAACTTTGGCAACTCGTTTAAGAGCCAAACCGGCGCTCGGTACGAGGGCAAAGACGGATCCTTTACCAGCATCGATTTGCTTTCCGGATTCGATGATGTGGTTTCCTCAGCCGGAAACTGATCAAAGTCTGCCTCCCGAAGCCGATTGGTTTCCGGTTAGGCTGGCAATGTGCCGGATGATCTACGACATACCGATCGAAGTTCAACGCGGGCAAACATGCCCGACTTTGTTCGCGCACGCAGACGGGCGTGGGCCACGCTCTTCGCAGGGCTGGTCGGCGTTTGGTTGAGCGCATCGGTTGAGGGATCTTCACTGTGGTGGTTCGGTGCTGCGGTGGTCTTTGGGATTGGTGCGGTGATCAGCCTCAAACGATGGTGGTGGCTCCCGGCGTTTGTATCGGTTGTCTGCGTCATGGCGGGTTGGTCGGCGAATCGGATGCAAGAGCCTGACTCGCTGCGTGCCGATCGTCTTGTTGAATCAGGGGCCATTGTCACGTTCTTAGGGGATGTCCGAACAGCTCCAGAGTTCGATGCTCCGCCAACGGGCCCTGCTGCGCCTGGATCTTGGCGTGATCCGTCCATGTTGTTCGAGTTCAAGATCGAGGCGATCGACACTGAAAGTGGCCAAGTGCCCGCTACAGGGATCCTCGGCGTGCGGATGCCCGCAGAGGCGCTGGAGGTGCTGCGTATCGGGCAGCAAGCTCGCGTGACGGGAAACTTTACACACGCGTCTCAGCAACGGAACCCCGGCGAACCCGATTGGTCGCGATATGCGAATGCGCACAACCGTGCGGGTTGGTTGGATGTTCCGAGCGTGACACTCTTTGAAACGAGGCCCGGAAGCCGTGGTGGTGTGCTTGGTTCTTGGCTTCGATTCCGGTCAGCAATGCGAGATCGCGCGATGCGAGCGTTGGGTGTTGACACAGATGGCGTGCTCGCAGCGTTGGTTCTTGGGGAAAGAGACAGCGAGTTCGATGAAACATATCGAGTGTTCCAACGGGCCGGTGTTGCCCATGTGCTCGCGGTATCAGGTTTTCACCTTGCGATGTTGGGGTGGATCGCAGCGATGTTGATCCGAATGACAGGCGAGCGAGGCCGGCTTGAACTGTTCGTTGCCGTCGGTGTGGTCGGGGCCATGCTGTTCATGGTGCCGGCTCGGGCACCGATTATGCGAGCGGGCGTGTTGGTGCTTGTTCTATTGATTGGAGATGTGGTTGGGCGTCGATGGGATCGGTTGAGTTTGCTCGCGTGGGCGGGTCTCGGTTTGTTGGTATGGCGTCCGATGGATGCGACGGGGCTTGGGTACTTGCTGAGTGTTGGTGTCACGGCATTGTTGATCGCGACGGCCGACCGTGATCGGCTGCGTGACTATTCACTCGCTGGTGGGCCTGCGTCGCCGCGGACTGCCTGGAAGCGATCTTCCCGTGGGCCGGTGCTTCGGTGGTTGAAAGATGCGTTCCGGATGAACGTTTCTTGCTGGGCGGTCGCGACACCAACCATCGTGGCGTTCACCGGTGTTTGCAGCGTGATCGCGCCGATCGCAACGATCGTGATGGTTCCGTTGGCAGGTGGTTTGTTGGTGGTTGGGTGGTTGCAGGCGCAGCTTGGGATTGTTTCACCCGCTGTGAGCGAGCGGACGATGGGCGTTGTAGATTCGATCTCTGGCGTGGTCGGCGCTGTCGCTCGAAGACTCGATGCCTTGCCGTTCTCTTCGGTCTCGGTAGTCGGCGTGGGTTGGCTTTGGGCGGGCGTGACGACGGTGTGTGTATTGGGTTGGATGTTTCGGTATGGTCGTCGTCGTTGGTTTGGCTTTGGGATCGGTGCTTGCGTCCTGTATGCAACGCTCACGAGTCAGCTTAGTGGGCGTGTTGACGGGATCCGTATCGACATGCTCGATGTCGGCGACGGAACGTGTTTGATCGTTCGGTCTGGCGGAGAAACGATGCTGTGGGATTGCGGCGGATTGCATCGCCCGGTCGGTGGAATGGTTGCCGAAGCGGCGCGGGCGCTGGGTGTCCGCCGTGTGCGAACAGCGATTATCACGCATGCAAACCTGGACCATTTTAATGGATTGCCGGAAGTTGCTCAAAGGCTGGGGATCGAAACGGTGTTCGTGCCTCCAGCGCTCGCGGCGGCTGAGGTCGGAGATTGGGCCCACGTGCGTGATGTACTCACATCAAGTGGAATCCGTATTGTCCCAGTTTCAGCGGGCGACATCATCAACGTGGGTCGCGCTCGGGGGAATGTGTTGTGGCCGAGCCAGTCTTCGGACCAGCGGTGGCTTGGCAACGATGGTTCGATGGTGATACGTCTGTCGGTTGAAACGGATGAAGGTGAGCGTTCCGCGCTGCTATTTGGTGATCTTCAGACCGCAGGAGTTGCGGGTTTGATGGACATGATGCCAGTTCTCAAAGCGGATGTCATCGAAGCGCCGCATCACGGCAGTGCGAATGCAGCTGCGGTCGAGTTGGTAGAACGCGTCGCACCCCGTGTGGTTTTACAATCGACAGGTCGGGGTCGTGTTGGGCTGCCGATGTGGAATGATGTGCGCAGTACGAGTGAATGGTTGAGCACGGCTGAGCTTGGCGCGGTGTATGCGCACATCCGCCGAAACGGAAGAATCGAAATGGGTATCTCGCGGTGATCGTTAGTTGCCGCGAATGCGTTTGAGTGCTGCGTCAAGCGTGTCGAACTCCCATTGCTTGGTAAGCGTCGGGCGAAGTGATTCAAGGAAGATGACTGCTTCCTGGGTCGATCGACGTTTGATGCGCGTCGCGATCTCTTCGGCGTCTCGCAAGGTCGCGTCGGGGCGTTGGTAGAGGCGCATCAGCCGTTCGACGCGGTCTGCATCGCGGGCAGATCCGAGTAGGAATCTCCCGCTGAACCAGAAGCAATCGCCGAGCGTTGTGTTCTGGCGTTGGGACTCGGTCAGCGCGGCGTAGGCAATCAGGACTTCTTCGAACTTGCGATCTCGAAACAATGCTGGGATTCCCTTTGCCGCGAGTTCAGATGTGAGCGGCGTGTCTGGCTTGGACATGACCGCGGTCGCGAGCCGGGCCGCGTCGTGATCCCGGCCCAGCAGAGTGAGTGTTCTCACAGCTCGTGGTAGATTCCGACTTTTTAGTGCTGCGTCCAGCTCGTCATCGAGATCGCTGAGTTCGCCATGGAGGCCGGTATCTGTGGTTTCTTGAAGTTCACCGGGTGGTCCGAGCGTAATGAGTGGGTCGCCGAGAACGGTGAGTTTCCAGATCGGTGCGTCATCAAAGCGGACCGCGGCGGCAAAGTTCAAACCGCCGAGCAATCGTCTCACCACGACCGGCGTGGGCACAAATGCTTGCAGGTAAGGCTCATCAACGGAACCGAGCATCGCGTACACACCGTGCTCAAGCATGGAACCTGCCACGGTACCGCGATTCGTTGGGTTTGCGGTTGAGTAGGAATGCACGATGTGCAGCATCGCCGGTGTTTCGAGCATTGGGATGTCGACGGCAGGAACGGCGCCGAGTTGCAGATTGATGATTGACTGTTGTCCGTGCGTGTTGATCAGCCACAGCCCGCCGCGGACCGGGCGAGCGGTGAGGGTGCGCCAGATCGCGGCGGTGTTTTTGGGCATGTCGTGGATTTGAACTTCGAAACCGCGTGATTTCAACATGTCGCCGGCTTCGGTTCCGTCGTAGGTGTTCCAAGGCGGTTCGTCTTTGTAGCCGTCAAAGATGAAAGATGTTGAAGGCGTGAGAAAAAGGGCGCACATAGCGCGATAGGTGCTCTGCGAGAACGAGCCGATAATTTGTCCGGTATTCGCCCAGCGTTCACCAGCGCCGTCTTGACCGAAGCGGCCGATGCGGGCGGTTGTTGCATAGATGTCTGTCTTGCCGGGTCCAAACTTGAGCTTGGTGCCGGTGTTGGCACATAAGGTAATCGAATCGATTTGATCACCGATGGACCGCCACGACAGGCCAGTCTCTTTCGCGAGTGACCTCGCAGTGTTTTCGAGCTCGTCGGCTTGTTCACTGGTGAGTGGTTGCCAGTTCTTGCCTGGCGATTCGATAAAGCCGATGGGTTGCAAACGCGCAGCTGCCAAAGCAAGCCCGGCCACCCATGTTGGGTCATCAACATCGAGGAGCACGATGCCGGGCGAGATGAGCCCTTGTGCGCGGAGTGAGCCCAGGGCCTCGTGGTAATCGCCGGCCGACTCTTGGAGTGACCGGGCGGCGGTGAGCTGGAGGATGCGCTCTCGCTCGGATCGGGAGCTTGGCCATGCCGGGGCTGATTCGGGTGGTGTCAGCCGGATGACTTTGCTTGGGGTGAAGGCTCGCACGAACCGGGCGATGTCCTCGGCTGCGTTGACAGTGCCGTCGTCCCAAAGAATCGGGTATCGGCGGGCTCCCTCCCAGCCGGATATGGCATGCAGGTAGGACTGGGTGTCGGAAACGATGACCAGCGTGGGGATGGTTTTTTGAGCCCGCCGAATCAGATCGGCGCGGAGTCCGGCCCGTCGGACAGGGTCAGCCCGGTCGACCTGGCGGAGCAGCTCGGCAATTCCGACGGCTGACTCGGGCCCGGAAGCAGATCCTGAGCGTTCGGATTGGGCATGGGCGGCCGCGCTGAACGCGAGCACGACGGCGAGGAAGATCGATCGCATGGGTCACTCTACGGGGCTCGGTACAAGGCGGGTTCGCGGGAAACGCTCCGCGTCCCTAGAGTCGGCCCGTGCCAAGCCTGACCAAAGCCGAGTTTATAGAAGTTGTCGCAAACGCTCGCAGCGCGGACGCCCGCGTTTCGGGTGCCCAAACGGGTGCCTCAGAAGTGATCGTGGTGCCGGTTGGTGTGCGCGTGCTGGCGGATGTCGTCACGCCGATCTTGGCCTACAGGCGGCTGGTTGCTCCCGATGAGCGAACGGCGCCGTCATTTCTCCTCGAATCGGTCGAAGGAGGCGAACGCCAAGGCCGCCACTCGATTCTGGGTTCACGCCCCGCAATCGAAATCTCGATCCGGGAAGGCCAGTCTGACGTCCGCGACCATCGCGCCGGGACGCACGAACACGCCGTTTGCGAAGATCCAATCGGACTGGTGCGTTCGATCACGAGGGGTTGGAAAGTAATCACACCGGCTGCCAGTCTCGAAAAAGGGCTGCTCCCGAGTTGTGTGCTTGGCGGTTGGTTTGGATACGCGGGGTACGACACGGTGCGGCTCGTCGAGCCCGGCAAGCTGCCGATCGCGCATGCCCCGGTCGATGATCGGGGATTGCCAGAGCTCAGCCTCGGGCTCTATGACCGCGTGGTTGTGTTTGATCATGTGGATCGGGTGGTGCACTTGGTGCGGTCCATTCGCGTTGATCAAAGCGCGGACGCTGGCGAGGCGTATGACCGCGCGATCGAAGAGCTCGACCAAATGGTGGCCGAGGTGCTTGCATCGGAACGTTCGCTTCCCACGGGCCGTGTAGGCCGAAGCGATGACGCTGGGTACACGGCGCTGCCGAGCAACACATCGCGTCAAGAACATACAGCGATGGTTGAGCGGGCGAAGGAGTACATCCGGGCTGGCGATATCTTTCAAGTGGTGGTTGGGCAGCGGTTCGAGAAGCGGAGCGATGCCGATCCGTTCGAGGTTTATAGGGCGCTGCGAGCGGTGAATCCGTCGCCGTACATGGTGTACATGCAGACCGGCGGCGCGATCTTGGTGGCGTCGAGTCCAGAGATTCTGTGCCGGGTGCGTCGCGATGGTGAGCGCGGTTTAGTCTTGACGAATCGGCCTTTGGCAGGAACTCGCAAGCGTGGAGCGACGCCCGAGTTGGATAAAGTGCTCGAAGAAGATCTGCTCGCCGATCCCAAGGAAACCGCCGAGCACGCGATGCTGGTCGACCTGGGGCGCAACGATGTGGGTCGTGTTGCGAATCCCGGCACCGTCTCGCTGGACTCGGTGATGGAGATCGAGCGATACAGCCACGTGATGCACATTTCATCGACCGTGACAGGAACGCTCCGCGACGGCTGTGATTGCTGGGACGCGATGCGCGCGACGTTGCCGGTAGGCACGATCTCTGGTGCTCCAAAGATCCGTGCGATGCAGATCATCGATGAGTTAGAGAAGGTCCGGCGTGGTCCTTACGGCGGCGGGCTCGGATGGGCATCGCTCGACGGTGAGATGGATATGGCCCTCGCACTGCGCACGATCGTGGTGCCCGTCGATCAATGGGAAGAATCGAACGCGGACGGCGCGTGGATGTACCACGTGCAGGCAGCCGGCGGGATCGTTGCGGATTCTGAGCCAGAACCCGAGTACCAGGAAACCGTCAACAAAGCAGCAGCTTTGGGGCGGGCCATCGATCTAGCCGAGCGGGCGTTCTCGTAACTTTTATCACTCTTGGGCGATTTGCTTTCGTATACCGATGTGATTCAAGTACGGTGCTGCAGTACGACTTTTCACTCGGAGGGGAATCATGAAGGTATCACTGAGCGGTTTGATGATGGCAGCGTTTGTTTCAGCCGCGACAGCGGGCGGCGAGGGCGTAAGCACGTTCGATACTGATAGTGAGGGCTGGTCGACCGACAAGGATGCCCAAAGCTTCATGTGGGAATCCGAGGGCGGCAATCCGGGCGGGTTTATCTCGGCAGTGGATATCGGATCGGGTGAGTACTGGCGCTTTGATGCGCCGGCGTCGTTTCTTGGCGACCGAAGTGCCGCATACGGCCAGTCGATCTCGTATGACATCATCCAGCTGGGCTCGGTCGGTACGGTGACCAACCGCCCAGATATCCGGCTCGCCAGCGGCGGCGTTGTGCTCGAGTATGAGTTCGGGGTGGCGCCCACCGGAGCGTGGTCATCATTCAGCGTCCCGATCGACGAGAGTGCCGGTTGGACGATCAACGGTTTGCTGGCCTCAGAAAGCCAGATCGTCTTAGTGCTCTCGAACCTGACCGAGTTCTCGATCCGCGGAGAGTATCGCGTCGGCGCAGACTCGGCTGGGCTCGACAACGTTCAGTTCGGTGAGGTGTGCCAGGCAGACTTCAATGCAGATGGCTCGGTGAACTTCTTCGATATTTCTGACTTCATCGCGGCCTTCAATGCAGGCAATGCAGCCGCGGATCTGGTCGAACCATTCGGCAGCTTGAACTTCTTCGATATATCAGCATTCATCGACGTGTTTAACGCCGGTTGCCCGTAGCGAGATCGAGTTTCATTGATCACATGACGCGCAGAAGAAAGCCCCCGTAATCGCGGGGGCTTTTCGGCGGTTGGTTGGACGCGCCGGGTGGGTAGGTATCTTTCAGGCAGCACGATGCAGTATCCGCCAAGGCAGAAGAGAAACACATCGTGTTGCACGCACAGCGTGTTAGCTGGCGACAGCGTGCAGATTCTCTTTGAGCTGCTGGCTTGGTCGGAACGAGCAGGTCGTGGATTCGTCGATTTGGATCGGCTCTTTGGTCGCCGGGTTCATACCGGTGCGTGCCGAGCGTTTCTTTTTGGTGAATGTGCCGAAGCCCGAGATGGCAACCTTCTCGTCTTTCGTCAGGCCGTCCGAAATGGCAGCGATGACGGCTTCGATGGCTTTAGATGCGTCGGACTTGCTCGATTCGAGCTGCGACGCGACGACTTCGATCAGATCGGTCTTGTTCATCGTCCCGGTCTCCGGTCTTAAATCTGGGCCGGGGGGAGGAGATCCCCGGCATGAATCAATGGATCGGCTCAAAGCGTCTGGAAACGTTCAATTTTCCCATTCGATGCCGATTCCGTATCAACCGAGTCGCGCCTTCCTAACAATCCGACATGACCGAACGACCCGTTGTCATTGTGACCGAGCCGCTCACCGCAGAGCCATTAGCGTGGCTCGCCGAGCGTGCAGAAGTGATCCACGCTTCGTCGGGCACGCCCGAGTTCCGCGAACATGCCGCGGCTGCGAGTGGGCTTGTCGTGCGCACCTACACACAAGTCGATACCGAGTTACTGAACGCCATGCCGAGTCTGCGCGTGGTGGGACGCGCGGGGGTCGGGCTCGACAACATTGATTTGGATACGTGCGAGCTAAGGGGCATCGCGGTCGAGCACACGCCCGACGCGAACACGGACGCGGTGGTCGAGTTCGTCGCGGCTTGCATGCTCGACGCGATCCGCCCGCGAGGCTATCTGGACCGAGCGCTTGATCAACAGGCTTGGAACGAACTCCGAGCAGATCTTGTGGCGCCGCGACAGCTGGCGGGTTCGACGCTCGGCGTGTTGGGCTTCGGGCGGATCGGTTCACGTGTTGCCGGGCTTGGCGCAGCGTTCAACATGCGAGTGGTGTATCACGACTTGCTCAACATCCCGGACTCAGCAAGGAAAAACGCGGTGCCTTGCTCGCTCGACACGCTTTGCAAAGAGAGCGATGTGTTGTCGGTGCACGTTGATGGGCGAGCACAGAACGCTGGGCTTGTGGGGGCGGACGAGTTCAAGCGAATGAAGGAAGACGTGATACTGATCAATACGAGCCGAGGGTTTGTGGTAGAAGCTTCCGCGTGCGCCGACTTCATGCGTGCTCGCCCTCAATCGCAGGCCATGCTCGATGTCCATGACCCAGAGCCGATTCCTGTAGAGCATCCGTTGTTGATGATGGGCAACGTATGTCTCACGCCGCACATCGCATCTGCCACGCAGCGTGCGAAAGACGCGATGAGTTGGGTTGTGCGCCGCGTTTGGGATCGGCTGGCGACACAACAAGTGTGAGGTGCTCGTTCAAGCCGGATCGGATGGAGATTCCTTCAAGATCAGCTTCGCCGAAACTCTTCAGCCGCCAGTGTTCTTTGCTCGTGTTTTCGGTAGATCTTGCCGAACATGATTCGGCCACCGAATCCAAAGAACACGCCCATTCCGCCCATTTGGATAAGTGGGAACCACACATGCCAGGGTTGGCCATCGATGATCGACCAAGCGCCAGCCGCCAGGATGATCGCTGAGATGACGCCCATGATGGTCGCATAGCCGATGACAAATGATCGTGCTTTTCCGGTTCCAGCGAGCGGCCCGCAGACGCCTCCGCCGATCGCGCCGAGGAGCACGCCGCCGAAGATTGCACCGCCGAAGCCGCCGATCATTCCTGCTTGTTCGGGAGTCCACCAGTCCATCACTCAGTCTCCTTGTTCTGTATTGGTTCAGATTCTGCACCCGCTGCAGCTGCACGGATTGACTCCCGGAGTTGCCGGGCGCCCGACAGCGTTAGCTCGCCTCGCTCGACAAGGAGTGCCAGCATGTCGCTGATAGGGTCGGGAGTGGTGCCTTCCAGAATCGCCGTCAAGCGACCAATCGTCTTGTCGAGGCGCGCCCGGATCGTGGGGTACGACACCGAATACGACTCGGCCAGCCCTTTGAGCGAGCCCGATTGGAGCACCAGTTCGGCGATCAGATCCAAGTCCTCCCGGGGGAGATCGAGAAGCGGATGTCTGCGTTGAGATGGGGTATCAATTTTATGCATTGTTCAAGTCCACTTGAATAATATACGCTCCGACTTTCGTATAATTCAAGATGAAATGAGTATTATTGAGAAAAAAGCCCCCGGCCGCTCTAAATCGGCGTCTGGACCAGCCGCTAGGATCCGTCATGATTCAGCTTGGTGTGAACATCGATCATGTGGCAACGCTTCGACAGGCGCGATATCGCGGGCAGGATGCCCAAAGCCCCGGCGGCGATCCGGGCGGGGAGCCAGACCCCGTGCGGGCGGCTCACGAGGCGGAGCTTGGCGGGGCCGACGGAATCACCGTCCACTTGCGTGAAGATCGCCGCCACATCCAAGACCGAGACGTGCAGCTGCTCCGTCGGCTGGTCAAAGTGAAACTGAACCTCGAAATGGCAGCCACCGACGAAATGGTTGGGATCGCGTGCGATCTCACCCCGCACACCGCGATGCTTGTGCCTGAGGGGCGTGAAGAGGTCACGACCGAGGGCGGGCTGGATGTTGTTGGACGCTCCAAAGAGCTCGCCGTGTCGGTTGGCCGACTCAAGGGCGCCGGTCTGATTGTCAGCGCGTTTATTGACCCAGATGTTCGCCAGGTCGAAGCGGCAGCCGATCTCGGCTTTGACGTGTGTGAGATTCACACTGGGCCGTATGCCCGAGCATTCGCACATTGCGGCGGAGACATGCGGCGGAACGAGTTGCAAGAGGCACTCAATGCAGTTGCCGGTGCGGGCAAACGGATCGGTGAACTCGGGATGCGGTTCAATGCTGGTCACGCCTTGAACTACCACAATGTTGGCCCGGTGGCTTCTCTCGATCGGATCGAAGAGCTGCACATCGGGCACGCGATTGTGTCTCGGGCGGTGTATGTCGGCTTCCGGCAGGCGGTTGTCGACATGAAGCGCTTGATGACCGAAGCGTCTCGGTGATTCGGCTGCGCTTCGGTTTTTTGCGATGAGAATCGTGTGTGCCTGCGTACACTTGGTGTGATGACGAAGATTGCTACCAATACGCCGCAAGTTCCCGATGGTTCAGTTCCGTTTGTCGACCACCATGCGGCGATGGATTTTTTAAACAGCCGAGCAAACTTTGAACGCGTGCGTCAAGACAAGATCGACCCGGACCAACTCAAGCTGACGCGCATGCGGGCTTTGATGGCGGCGCTCGGTGATCCGCAAAGCGCTCTTCAAGTGGTGCATGTCGCAGGATCAAAGGGTAAAGGCTCCACTTGTGAGATGGTTGCCAGTTGTCTCGAAGCGAGCGGTTATACCACCGGGCTGTTTACGTCGCCCCACCTGATCGATGTGCGGGAGCGCGTTCGGCTTGGTGGCGAGAATGTTTCCGAAGCGATCTTTGATGCAGGTCTTTCGTGTGTACGCGATGCCGCGGATCGGATTGAGTCTGAGCACGGGGCCTGCACTTATTTCGAGATTTTAACGGCGGTTGGTTTGCTCATCTTTGCCGAACAAGCGGTTGATGTTGCGGTCCTCGAAGTCGGGCTCGGCGGGCGGATGGATTGCACGAACGTTGTCAATCCACTGGTGGTTGGATTGGCATCGATTCAACTTGAACACACGCAGATCCTTGGTGATTCGCTCGAGCAGATCGCCACGGAAAAAGCGGGCATCATGAAGCCGGGCGTGATCGCAGTGACGGTGCCGCAGGAAGACTCGGTGATCGAGGTGTTCCGTCAGAAAGCGGTTGAAGTTGGCGCGCAGTTGCGCGTGCTCGGGCAAGACGTGGTTTATTCCTGTCGGTTCGAGTCTGGGCATGGGCGAGGTCCACACCCAAAGGTTTGTGTCGGCGAAGAAGGTACCGGGTTCGAACATCTTTCTGTGCCATTGCTCGGTGAGCACCAAGCGCCAAACTGCGGTTTGGCACTGGCGATTTTGTGCGAGCTTCGCGAAAAGGGATTCAAGCTTCCAGAGCGTACGGTCGCTGCGGGCCTAGAGCAGACCCCGCGTCGCGGCCGACTCGAAGAGGTGCACAGTCCGCCTCGGATCGTGGTCGATGGTGCACACACGCCCGAAAGCGTGCGGACAGCGCTCCGAGCAGCGGGTGCCCACATGCGGTACGACTCGATGGTGGTTGTGTTCGGATGTGCGTCCGACAAAGACATCGATGGCATGCTCGACGAGTTGGTTCGCGGCGCTGACAAAGTGATCTTTACGAAGTCTTCCTACAACCCCAGAGCGGCCGACCCGGCAGAGCTTGGGGTTCTCTTTGCCGAGCGCGGCGATGGGCCGATGTGTTTGGTCGAGCCTGAGCTTCGCGGTGCGATCAACGCTGCCGCCCGCGCGGTCGGCAAGAACGACGTGGTGCTTGTGATCGGCAGTTTCTATCTGGCCGGCGAGACCAAGGCGATGTTCGACGCCAAGCATGCTGATTCAAAGAAAAGCTGACCAAGCCCATTGGCGAAGTTCAACAGCAGGTGGTCGATCTCGTGATGTCTATTTTCACAAACTCCAAATCTCGATCGGTTGTCATTGGATGGGGCGCCGCGATTGCGATCGCGGCTTCGAGTGGTTGTGAAACCGGCGTGGGCTCTGCTCGGCCAGCTCCCGGAGTCAGCTCCGTCGATGGAGCCGACGCGTCGAGCGTGGCATTGATGCGAGAAGAACCCGGGGGCTCGTTCGAGGTCGTTGGATTGGTCACCGGGTCGGCAGACGCACGATTTGAAGGGCGAATCCCGGAAGCTCGGGCGGCTGCGGAGCGTGCGATCCGTGCCCAGGCAGCCGGGATCGGCGCCGACGCGGTGGTGCTCGATGAGGCGTTTGTCGCCGAGATCGAGGGTGGTGGGATTCCCGCCGATGGACTCGGAGCGGGACTGGGCTCTGGGTTCGGGTCCGGCTTTGGCGCAGGCGAAGGGAACTTGCAACGCCCCGGAGGCACCATGATTGTGACTCGCCCGGTTCATCGGGTCGTCTTGCGTGGGCGTGCCATCAGGCGGATGTCTCAGCCCTAGTCGCCTCTGATCGCCCACGTCCCGGCATATACTCCACGCATGAGCGGCACGAACCCCGTGGGAGGGTCCATCTCGCGACTTTCAGGCGTCTCGCTTTCGCGCTGACGCACGCTCATGGTTTGTCTCCATGAAAGCTCCGCGTCGGCGGAGCTTTTTTTACGCCCGGCATCGGGTTGATATGAATCGGTATCGTCAGACACGTTCAAACTCGCTGCAGGAACCCGCCGAATGACGGATACGCAAACTCCATCCGATAGCCAACAGATCCGCTACGACGCCGGCTTGGCCGAAGCGATCGAGACCCGCTGGCAGACATGGTGGGACGAACACAACGTCTACGAACAGCCCAACCCGGGACAGCCAGGGTTCAAAGAAAACAAGCCCAAGTATTACTGCTTGGACATGTTCCCGTATCCGTCCGGCGCTGGTCTGCATGTTGGCCACCCCGAGGGGTACACGGCGACGGACATCATTTGCAGATACAAGCGCATGCGTGGTTTCAACGTGCTGCGTCCGATGGGTTGGGATGCGTTTGGTTTGCCAGCCGAGCAATACGCCATTCAGACCGGTGTGCATCCCGAAGTTACGACGCGTACCGCGATCGACAACTTTCGTCGCCAGCTCAAACGATTTGGATTTAGCTACGACTGGTCGCGTGAGTTTGGAACGATCGACGCAGGCTATTACAAGTGGACTCAGTGGATTTTCTTGCAGATGTACAACGCGTGGTTTGACCCCGAAGCGGGCAACGGCCGCGGAAGGGCGCGCCCGATCGACGAACTTGTCGAAGAGTTTTATACGGGAAACCGCCGGGTCCGTCTGAACCCGCAAGCCGCCGAGTACACAGGCGCGGGCGATCTTCCAGACGGTACAGATGCTGGTCCTTGGGGCTCTTTGGATAACGAAACAAGGCAGGCGATCATCGATTCGTATCGGTTGGCGTATCTCAGTCAGCAAACCGTGAACTGGTGCCCCAAACTGGGCACCGCGTTGGCAAACGAAGAAGTGATCGACGGTCGATCCGAGCGTGGCGGGTATCCGGTGATCCGCAAGCCGCTCCGCCAATGGATGTTTCGTATCACCGCGTACGCAGAACGATTGCTCGAAGACCTCAAGATCTTGGATTGGCCAAACTCGACCAAGACGCAGCAGTCCGAGTGGATCGGTAAGTCTGAGGGGGCCGAAATCGATTTCCCTCTGCTCGATCTGCGTGGACAAGCTTCGGGCGAGTCTCTGCGCGTGTTCACGACTCGGCCGGATACGATCTTCGGCGCAACCTACATGGTCGTCGCGCCCGAGCACCCACTCGTCGAGATGGCGATGGAGCTTCCCCACCCGGACACAGATCCGGAAGCGTTGCGAAAGTATGTCGAATGGGCGCGAAACCGTCCAGATGTCGAACGCCAAGAAGCGAAAGAAAAGACTGGTGTCTTTACAGGCGTGTCGGTCATCAATCCTGTGAACAAGAAGCCCATTCCGGTCTGGACGAGTGACTACGTGCTTATGGGCTACGGCACCGGTGCGATTATGGCAGTTCCGGGGCAAGATCAGCGAGACTGGGAGTTTGCCAAGCAGTTTGATCTGCCGATCGTCCGCACCGTGCAGCCGCCGGCGGACTTTGACGGTGAAGCCTTTACCGGCGATGGGCCCGCGATCAACTCCGAGTTGCTCAACGGACTTCGTATCGATGAAGCCAAGAAAAAGATGATCCGTTGGCTGAAAGACCATGAAATCGGTGCCGGCCGTGTCAACTACCGGCTGCGTGATTGGTTGTTTAGTCGTCAGCGATACTGGGGTGAACCATTCCCGATCGTTTTCGATAGCCGTGGGCAGCACTACCCAGTGGGCGAGCATGTTCTGCCGGTCGAGCTGCCGGGGTTGACGGACTATCAACCGGTCGAATCCGAAGATCCTCAACCATTGCTTGGCAAGGCGACCGATTGGGTCCAAACCACCGCCGGCGAGGCGGGCGTTGAGGGTTTACCACCCGAAACACCGATGCGCCGTGAGACCAACACCATGCCCGGCTGGGCGGGCAGTTGCTGGTATTACCTGCGGTATTGTGATCCCAAGAATAACGAACGGTTCGCATCAGACGACGCCGAACGGTATTGGATGACCACTCCCGAACTCAGCGTGGACAGGCAAGAGATTGAGGGTTCGGACGAATACTTGCCTAAGACGCAGCGCGTCGGCGGCGTGGATCTGTACATCGGTGGATCAGAACACGCCGTGCTGCACTTGCTCTACGCACGGTTCTGGCACAAAGCGCTGTTTGATCTTGGCGAGGTCTCCACGCCCGAGCCATTCCACAAGTTGTTCCACCAGGGAATGATCACGAGCTTCGCATACAAGGACTCGACCGGCCGCCTCGTGCCAGTAGATGAAGTCGAGATCCGCGACGATGTGCCCTACCTCAAAGAGACCGGCGAGCAAGTCGAACAGATTGTCGCAAAGATGAGCAAGACGCTCAAAAACGTGATCAACCCCGATGATGTGATCGCCGACTACGGCGCGGACACGTTCCGTTTGTATGAGATGTACATGGGCCCGCTCGAAGCGAGCAAGCCCTGGAACACGCGTGACATCATCGGATTACATCGTTTGCTGCAGAAGATCTGGCGTCTGTGCATCGCGGACGACGGATCGGTCAAAATGGCAGAAACCTCAGACGCCGACACCGAGAAGCGTTTGCACCGGCTGATCGCGAAGGCTGGTTCGGACATCGAGCGGCTGAGCTTTAACACAGCAATCGCGGCGATCTTTGAGTTTGTGAATGAAGCAAAGGGCCTCACACAAGACCAGTTCGATCGGTTTGTCCGGGTCATCGCGCCGTTCGCGCCGCACTTGGGCGAAGAGTTGTGGGCCAAGCTCGGGCGTCACGATCAATCGGCTGAGTTTGGGGGTTCGGTCGCTGTGGCTGCCTGGCCAACGCACGACGAATCCATGCTCTTTGATGACGAGGTCGAAGTGCCCGTGCAGATCATGGGCAAAGTCCGGTCGCGTGTGACTGTGGCAGCCAAAGCCACCTCGAAAGAACTCGAGGATGCAGCGATGGAAGATTCAAAGATTGTTGAACTGCTCGAAGGAAAGTCGGTCCGGAAGATCATCGTGGTGCCAGGGAAAATGGTCAACATCGTCGCGAACTAGGTACAGCCCTGTTGTTTGCTCGATTGATCGGGCGGCAAGATATCGAGTGATTGAGGACGCGTTATCAATCGATTCAAAGCCATCGCATACGAAGCCAGGAGGCGTCTCATGACCGCCACGCTCGATAAGCAGGGTCCGTTCGTGTTTGAGACCGAGGGGACATGCCCGTGTTGTGATAAGCCGGGCACGTTCCGGGCCAAGTACGACTGGTATCGTGACCATCTCCTTTGCGAGCATTGTCGATGCATCCCGCGGGAACGCGCGATCATACTGACCATCGAACGGTGGTTCCCCAACTGGCGTGATCTGCGAATCCATGAGTCGTCACCCGGGTATCGAGGTGCGAGCATCAAGCTGCACAAGCAATGCAAGGACTACACAGGCACGCACTACGACCCGGGCACAGAGCTCGGTACAATGGTGCCTCGGACCGGATGGCGCTGCGAAGATCTCGAACGCCAGACGTTTGATGACGAGTCTTTCGATCTTGTGATCTCGCAGGATGTGTTCGAGCACGTGTTCGATCCGGCGAAGGCTTTTCAAGAGATCGCGCGGACACTCAAGCCGGGCGGGGCACACATCTTCACGACGCCGCTGGTCAACAAGCATGAGCCAAGTGAAGTCTGGGCGAGCCTCGACGAAAAGGGCGAGATCGTGTATCACCAAGAGGCGGAATACCACGGCAATCCGATCGATGAAAAGGGTTCTCTCGTCACGATGCACTGGGGATATGACATCGCGGATCACATTCACCGGGCGTGCGGGCTTGCAACCACACTGGTGCAGATCGACGATCTGTCCCACGGCATCCGGGCTGAGTACATCGAGGTCTGCGTGACCCGCAAGCCCAAGTGATACGCGGCCATCTTGTTTACGTGCGGATCGCGCCGCCGGTGAACACGCGCCCGGGCTCGAGTTCGTTGTAGAGCACAAACACATTCGTAGGTTTGAGCCCCAACGTCCCAGCGAGGGTGTGGGCGACTGCTTCGAGAGCGGTTGAGATCGTGGTATCGGATCGGCCTTTGAAAGCGCTGATTCGTACGATCGGATCATGGCTGTCCGTTGGTTGCTCACTCGGCGTGTGGTCTTTGACTCGGTAATGCTCGGCTTGGATGGTTTCCCACGTCACCCAGACGGCGTCCGGGTCGCAGTCCATGGCGGAGGCTGCCGCAAGCCGCACCCGATCGAGTGAGCGGGGGATGTCGACGTTTGCCGGCTGAGGCAAGGCTCGGATCTCGATAAGCGGCAACGGAATCTCCCGGTGCGGTGTCAATCAATCCTTGAGCGTGCCCACGCCCGTGTGCTGGAGCATCCGGTCGAGGGCGAGCAGCGCCGATTCGCGTACTTCGGGATGGACCCGGATGATGTTGCGCGATTTGGGTGTCCCGCCGGGGTGGTCGCCGGGCATGTCTTTGGTCGTACCTACGCCGCAAAGGCCATCGAGCACCCACAATAGGTGTGGCTGATCGATGCGCGACATGGTGGTGCAAAGGCACTGGCAGTCCGAGAGGATACGAACGTGCACGTCGCGCTCGGCGCATTCTTTGGCCATGCGTGCGACCAGGTGGACCTCTGTGCCCACGGCCCACTTACTGCCCTGCTTGGCGTCACGGAGATGGTTGATGATGAACTCGGTCGAGCCCGAGAGGTCCGACTTGTCGACGACCTCTTTGCAACACTCGGGGTGCACGAGGATGGTGGTCTTCTCGGACGGTGCGAGATCTTTCTCGGACGCGCGGATTTCATCGCAGTGCTCGGGGCGGAACAGCTTGTGAACGCTGCAGTGTCCTGCCCACAAAATAGTTACGGCATTGTGTAACTCAAACGTGGACGCACCGCCGAGTGGTTCACCGCGATGCGTTCGACGCGGGTCGTATACACAAGTTTCGGTTTCGACTTCGAGTCCATACTTTGCCGCGGTGTTACGCCCGAGATGTTGGTCCGGTAGAAACAGGATCTTGATGTTTTCGGGTTGTCCGTCATCCCCTGCTTTTCGGGGTTCGGTGCCGCCGTTCATCGCCCACTCGAAGACTTGGTCTGCGTTGGAAGATGTGCAGCAAGCGCCACCGTGCGCCCCGACGAACGCTTTGATCGCAGCTGACGAGTTGACGTAGGTGATCGGCACGATGCGCCCGGACCATCCCGATGCTTTGAGCGATGCATGGATTACGTCCCATGCTTCGACGGTGTCTTCATAAGAGGCCATATCGGCCATCGAGCAGCCGGCAGAAAGATCGGGCAGGATGACGCCGACCTCGTCTGGCGTGAGCATGTCGGCGGTTTCGGCCATGAAATGCACGCCGCAGAAGATGATGTGCTCGACCTGCTTGCCTTGGGCAGCTCGGTCTGCAACCACGGAAGCGGCCAGTTGAGAGAGCTTGAGAGAGTCTCCGAGGAAGTCGGCGTGGCGGACCACCTCGTCGGTTTGGTAGTGATGCCCGAGGACGACGAGGCGATCGCCGAGCTGTTCGCGGCGTGCAGAAATGCCAGCAGACAGTTCGGCGTCGCTCATCGCGTGATACGCGTCTGGCAGAGATGGTTGCCACAGCATGGGCGGGCCCTCCAACAAATACACAAGTCCCGCCAGATCATAGGTTTCGGGCGCGGTCTGTGTTCGTTGGATGTCGAAAGGAATGGTTGACGATGCCTTAGGCCGCGATGGGGCGATCGAGCACTTCGAGTCCAAACTGCGGCGTGTCAAACGACAAGCCAACTTGCTGGAGCCCTTCACCGGCATCGATGACACGCACAATCGTCGCGGTCACCATGTGAGCAGCCCGGGTCACTGGGCACTGGGCGTGCTCAAACGCGACGGCGATGCGTTCGCCGATGCATGCTTCGCGCGGGCCTCGAAGTTCGATCGCAGCGCCGCTCGCTGAGACGTTGATCGTCCGCCCGGGACTAAAGACCGTGCGGGCGGTGCGGCGCACCTTGCACGCGATCTCTGTGTCGGCCCGTTCGAATCGGCGTCGCTCTTGGTTCGGCATCGTTGGCTCCTCGGGGCGGTGTCATAAACTCAAGCCGCTCCGGGATAAGAAGATCGACGCCAGAGATGGGGTCCGTTCAGTCCGAGCAAAGGGATCTGCCTGAAAGCATGCGCAGAAACTGCGCCTTCATTGGGGGCAAATGGTTTCTCTGCCCTGATCAAGTGGATGGATTCTGCAGGACGGAAGTCAACACCGATGCTTTGGTCATCGTCTCTTCCCACTCGGCGGCCGGGTTCGAGTCGGCAACGATGCCCGCGCCCACTGAAAATCGAAGTTGGGCATCCAGAAAAGAGTGGGGGTTCGAGGGGTCGGGTGTGCCCACGATGTGTGCCGTGCGGATAAGGACAGAGGCGGTGAACGATCCGTCGCGTTGCACGCGAACGAGCGAGCCGCAGTATGGCCCGCGCGTGTGCGGCTCGAGTTCACGGATGATCTGTGCAGCCCGGACCTTTGGTGCGCCCGTCACCGAGCCGGGGGGGAAGCAGCATGCAAGCAGTTCGGCGGGTGAATGTCTGTCACTCAGTTTTGCTTCGACGGTCGCGGTTGCCTGCCATACGGACTGTGCGTGGGGGTCGATATCGCGCGTTCGGGTGACACGGACCGTGCCCGGATCGGCTACTCGTCCGAGGTCATTTCGCATGAGATCAACGATCATGTTGAGTTCGGCGCGGTCTTTTTCGGCGTCACGAAGCTCGCTGGGGTCATTGGCCAAGGGGCGTGTGCCCTTCATGGGTTTCGTTTCGACCACGCGTGATTGAGCGTTGTAGCGAAGAAAGAGCTCGGGCGAGAGTGAGATCACCGCATGTCGGACTCCTTTGTGCTCAAAGCACGCGAACCCGCCAAACTCTGGAGATGCCGATCGGGTGAGATTCCGTGCGAATGCGCTGGCGTCCCCGTTGAAAGGAGCGGCGAGCCGGTGGCTGAGGTTGACCTGATAGACATCCCCAGCGGCGATGTGCCTCAAGACGGTTTCGACCCCTGCGAGAAACCCGGCGCGGCCCCATTTCGACTCAAGCAATCCCACGTGAAAAGATCTGGGACTTTGCAGAGCACTCGCAGAACCCAGGGTTTGGGCGACCATTGGGAAGTTGGTTTCGTGCGCGATCGGGGGTTGGCGAAGGATCGCTGGTTCAAAATCGGTCGCGGCGTCATATGGCAGGAGGATCAGGCGATCGGCTCCAGGTTGCAACGCTGAGGAGAGCAGTTCCCGCGATCCGGAGGTCTGTTCGTTGGGCTTGGCGGGTTCGATGATCTCTGTGTTGCTGGCGCGGTATGGCTGTGCGTCACCCGGCCCGGATACCGCGGTATCGCCAGGGGCAGCATTGGACACGAGTTCAACACGTTCGGCGTCGATATGAGATGCTACACGCATGATGTGGCCCGGCGGGAATCAGAGGCTCGTTGTTCATTGTGGCCGGCTCTAGGATCAGTTCTCTGGTCGAGGGCATCTGGTCCCCGAGCGCATCCGGCGTGCGAGCTTTTACCTCATAGTCCGAAGGATCACGGATCAATGGCCAAGAAGAAAACTTCCAAAAAGACAGCCAAGAAGACGACAAGCAAGACCACGACCAAAAAGATCGTTGGGAAGACTTCGTCGAAGGCGGCGGCAAAGAAAACCAAGGTCCACGCGGCACGTTCGCGCAGCAAATCCGCAAAGACGACCGGAAAGAAAAAAACAGCTCGCAAGACGGGTGCGCCTCGCGGCAAACGCGTGATACCGGGCAAAATGATCTACGCATTCGGCAAAAAGACCGAGGGCGACGCTGCGATGAAGCATCTTCTCGGCGGCAAGGGCGCGAATCTTGCGGAGATGACCAGTATTGGTTTGCCGGTGCCTGCGGGTTTCACGATCACGACGGGTGCGTGTGCGAAGTACAACTCGGCGGGTGGTCGGCTGCCGAGGGGTTTGATGCAAGAGGTCGGAAAGCACATGGCTGAACTCGAGAAGCAGCGCGGCAAACGCTTTGGGCACAAAGCGGACCCGCTGCTTGTGTCAGTCCGTTCTGGTGCCGCGGTATCGATGCCGGGGATGATGGGCACCATTCTCAACCTTGGGCTGACCGACGTTTCGGTGAAGGGGCTTGCAGAGGCGACGGGAAACGAGCGATTCGCGTATGACGCGTATCGGCGTTTGATCAATATGTTCGGCGACGAAGTAATGGGTATCGATCATCACCACTTTGAAGACGAGTTCGATGAGGTCAAAGCCAAGTACGGCGTTGCATTCGACACCGATGTACCCGCAGAAGGACTCAGAGAACTCTGCGATCGATACAAGTCGGTGTATCGCCAGCGTGTGGGTGAGAACTTTCCTCAGAATCCAATGAAACAGCTCGAGCTTGCAGTTGCAGCCGGGTTTGGAAGCTGGATGAACGAGAAGTCTGTTCGGTATCGGCAGATCGAAGGAGTGACAGGGTTCGAAGGAACCGCGGTAAATGTGCAATCCATGGTGTTTGGAAACATGGGGGATGATTGCGGCACGGGTGTTGCGTTCACGCGCGATCCATCCACAGGCGAGAACGCGATCTATGGCGAGTTCTTGATAAATGCACAGGGCGAAGATGTGGTTGCTGGGATTCGTACACCGAAACCTGTCGCCGAGATGGCGAGTTGGAACAAGTCGGTTCACAAGCAACTGGTCGAGATAAAGAGTTCACTCGAGAAACACTATCGCGATGTTCAAGATATCGAGTTCACGATCGAGCGTGGCGAACTGTTCATGCTGCAGACGCGTCGTGGTAAACGGACCGGTGTGGCGGCGGTCAAGATCGCGTGCGACATGGTCAAGGAGAAGTTGATCTCAGAAGAAGAGGCACTGCTCTGTGTTCCGGCTGGCGATTTGACCCAGCTGCTTCTGCCGAGCTTTGATCCGAATGCAAAGGCTCATGCAGATGTTCTGGCAAAGGGTTTGCCTGCGTCACCGGGCGCGGCGGTCGGATTTCCGGTGTTCACGGCGGGTGAAGCGATTGATCGCGCTCATGCAGGAGAAAGCGTCATTCTTGTACGCAAGGAAACGAGTCCCGAAGATATTGACGGGATGCATTCAGCAGCCGGAGTTTTGACAAGCACGGGCGGTATGTCGAGTTATGCAGCGGTCATCGCACGTGGCTGGGGAAAGTGTTGCGTTTCGGGCGCCAGTTCGATTCATATCGACGAACACAAAGGCGTGTTCGTTGTGAACGGTCGCACAGTTGGGCGTGATGATCTCGTCTCGATTGATGGATCAACAGGTGAAGTTGTTGCGGGATCAATGCCGACGGTAGAGCCGGAGCTGTCAGGTGATTTCAGTAAGATTATGAAGTGGGCCGACAAGCATCGGACGCTGGGCGTGCGGACGAATGCGGACACTCCGAAAGATGCCCAGCGGGCGAGAGGCTTTGGCGCCGAGGGGATCGGGCTGACGCGTACAGAGCACATGTTCTTTGAGGGCGATCGCATCGGCGCTATGCGCGAGATGATCTTGGCGGACAACTTGGCGGATCGAGAGGAAGCGCTCGCCAAGCTTCTCCCGTTTCAACGTCAAGACTTTGTTGGGATTTTTACAGCAATGAAGGGGCTGCCCGTCACGATTCGCTTGTTGGATCCGCCGCTTCACGAGTTTTTGCCGCACGAAGATTCGGCGATGAAAGAAGTCGCTGACAACCTTGGATTGAAAACAGAAACCGTTCGGCGTCGGGTATTGATGCTTCGGGAGTCGAATCCGATGTTGGGTCACCGTGGTTGTCGCTTGGCGGTGACTTACCCAGAGATCCTCACGATGCAGGTGCGGGCGATTGTTGAAGCTGCGATCGAGTGTATTGAGAACAAGGTCAGAGTATCGCCAGAGATCATGATCCCTCTAATCGGTATCGATACCGAGATGGCATTCCTTCGCAAAGAGGTTGAGTCGGTTATTGCGCAGGTGAAGAAAGAGCACGCCTTCAAGAGGAAGCTTGATATCCTGATCGGGACCATGATCGAAGTTCCTCGTGCGGCGGTTACGAGTGATGCGATCGCACAGCACACCGACTTTTTTAGTTTCGGAACCAACGACCTGACGCAACTCGTGTTTGGCTATTCGCGTGATGATGTGAACACGTTTTTGCCCGAGTATCTCGCCGGAGGTCTACTTCCCGAAGATCCGTTCCAAAGCCTTGATTGTTCGGGTGTCGGTGCGATTGTTCGCATGGGTGTTCAGGGCGGTCGCAACGGGAACCCGGGCATCAAGCTGGGTATCTGCGGCGAGCATGGGGGCGACCCCAGGTCCGTCCACTTCTGTCACAAGATCGGTTTGGATTATGTGAGTTGTTCGCCGTTCCGTGTGCCGATTGCTAGGCTCGCAGCGGCGCAGGCGGCGATCAGAGCAAAGCAATAGAACCGTCGCAGACTTCCGGGAGCATCTAGAAACTCACTGTAGATTTGGTTCTTTGTTTGATTGGCATGGTATTCGTCTTTGATCTTTCCTCTCTTCGAGAAAATTGAAAAGCGGTATATGAAGAGCATCGCCGAGAGCTAAACCTCGAAACGGTTGCGGACCGGCAGCGGGGGTTGCTGCGGCTGATTCTCTTATTGATCTTGAGTTATCCGATGTTGGTCGCGTCTGCCGCCGTACTACCGATCGGGGCATTGGTCGTTTACATCATTCAGCTGCTGATTCAGTTGGCGGCGTTGGTTCAGCTCATTCGATTGTTTGCAGCCATGAAAACTTCGGTTGCGCTCCGAGTCGTCTATGCGATTTTGATGTTCGTTCCGTTTATCAATTTGCTGGTGCTTCTGATTGGAAGCACGCAAGCTATAACCAAGCTCAAAGTTGATGGCGCCAAAGTTGGGCTTCTCGGCGTTCCAAAGTCAGAGTATCCGAAACTTCGCTGTGGCCATTGTATTGGTTGTGGCTATGACCGCTCTGGTTTGGAGTTGCTGCAGACATGTCCAGAGTGCGGCCGCATTCCTGACGTGCGATAAAGACGACGGCTTTCACTCACTTTGGTCGAGTGCTGTTTGTATCGCATCCGCGATTTCACCGGCCAGTTGTTCGGCTGAGCGGACCTTGCTCGGCGCGCCCTTGTATGCAAAGTTGCCTTCCGCGTCGATGACGACCACCGTCGGATACACGCGGATGCGGAAAGCGCCAACGGTACTCTCAGCGCCCATGACCAAGCGATGCTGGTAGTTCTTTTCAGACATGTAATCGCGGGCTGCCTGGGGATCGCGCTCGCGGATCGCCAGGCCAAACACATCGACATTCTGATTGGCGAAGCGTTCGGCGATCTTGGAAATCTCGGGAGAGACTTCGCGGCAGGGAACGCACCACGTTCCCCAGTAATAAAGCACGGTCACGCGGCCGATCTGCGAGTTGTTGTCGATCGCCGTGCCTGCTTCATCGGTGAAGCTGTACATCGCAGCGGGGCGAGATGTTGGTTCGGCAGGCGTAGGACGTGTGGTCGGCTTGCGAGTGGTTTGCGTGCCTTCCTTTTTGATTCGGTTTGGATTGGCTGTCTTTGTCGCGGGCATGGCGCCCGGGTTTTTGACGGTTTGGTCATCAACGCGATAGCCCTCAGGGCGCCGCACGTCGAGCATGGCCGGGGCCTGCTTCTGGGCCTGCAGCCCGCTCATCTCGGTGATGAGCGAAAACTTGATGCCGACATCGGTGAGTTGTTCCACTCGGCGGGGCAGGCGATCTTCTTTGCCGATGAACCATCTTTCGTTGGTGTGGCTGACGCCCGAGTTCTTTCGGATGCCCACGAGAACCACGTCGCACGAAACACCGGCGACGCTCTGGCTCGGCTCGCTTTGCACGCTGTCGGCGATGCTGAGGAGTTTGGCAAAGGGCTCTGCATCGAGCATGTTGGCCATATGAATCATGCGTGCCGCACCGGGCATGGAGCGTGGCTCGGGCTTCGCTTTGCGAACGAACACCGTTTTCTCGGTGTCGTCGGTCCAGGTGAGTTTGTCTGCGGTTCTTGTGAAGTCGAACGGGTAGGGATCGCCGTCCTTTTTGTCGCGCGCTTCGCCAAGCATGTGAATGACGGCGGTGTCACTGAATCGCCCGAAGATAAATCGCCCAGACATTGACGGCATGGTCGATTCGATCAGCGCTCCGCCTTCGCCGAACATGCGGAACTGAGCGCCGAAGCCGTCGGCGTTTGCGATTGCGTTGTTGGATGCCTCAAGAACAGCGACCGCTGCTGCGTCGCGTGCCGAACTTTCGGTGGCGGCCTCACTCGTTCCACTTGTTGTGGCCTGCGCGATCAGCGGAGTCGCAGAAATACCGAGGGCGATGGCAGACAAGACGGTTAGGCGCGCACGGATCATGGTCAGATTCCTCCTAGTGGACGTCTATTGAACGCATGCCGATCGAGTTCTGTTGCAAGATCGGGATAGGTTAGGGTGTTTTGACGGTTTCAGGGATCGATTGGGCCCAGGGTTGGTTTGAGCAGGGCCCTGAGCGCATCGCCGGGGTGGTCTTGGCGCATGAGGTGTTCGCCGACGAGGACGGTCCGGACGCCGTGGGTGCGGAGTCTCGCGAGGTCGTCGGGCGTTTTGATGCCTGATTCTGAGACCAGGATTTTGGTGTCGTCGACCAGATCCACGAGTCGTGTGGTGTGGTTCAGATCGGTGGTCATGGTGCGGAGGTTGCGGTTGTTGATGCCCAGCAGGCCGTAGGTGGCGTGGGGGAAGCCCACATGGGGGCGGACTCGCAGCAGGTTGTCCATGTCGTGGACTTCGAGGAGGGCGGTCATCTGGAGCTGCTGGGAGAGGATCAGCAGGTCGACGAGCATGGATTCGGTCAGGCATTCGGCGATCAGCAGGACGGCGTCAGCACCGAACGCACGGGCTTCCCAGAGTTGCCACGGGTCGATGATGAAATCTTTGCGGAGTACGGGCAGCGGCATGGCGGCTTTGACGCGTTCGAGGAAAGAGAGATGTCCGCCGAAGAACTTTTCGTCTGTGAGGCATGAAATCGCCGATGCGCCAGCGTCAAAGTATTGTTTGGCGATGGTTTCGGGTTTGAATCCGTCGCCTTCGTATTCGGGCCGAATGAGCCCGGCGCTGGGGCTGCGACGCTTCACCTCGGCGATCACGCTGGTGTGCACGCCCTTTGGGCGGCGGGTCACAGCCCGGAAGAAGTTGCGCGGTGGTTCGGCCTGTGCGACCATCGCTTCGAGTTCAGACATGGAGATCTCAGCCTTGCGGCGTTCGACCTCTTCCATCTTGTGCTCGACGATTTCCCGCAACGCGTCGGGCATATCGCGTCCGTCGTTTGATTGCTCAGGATCTGGCTGGCTCGGGTCATTCACTGGATTGTCATCGGGCGGGCTGGGCATGGGGTTGATTGTTGCCCTGTTGATTGGCCTGGTCGCGGTGGCGGGCGGTCCGGTCGCCGCGGGTGAGACGATCACGCCGGCGATGACGCTCGCTCAAGCGGTGGATACAGAGCCCGTGACCGACATGCGGGTCGAAGACGTGGTCGAACGGGCCGACGAATACAAAGTCTGGATCTTTGCGATCTCGGCGGTTCTGGTCGTGGCGTTGCTGTTTGCTGGTGGATTGCTCCAGCCCGGCGGGTTTGCCAAGGCAGGGCTCCGAGATGTGTCGCCGATGCCGGCAGCCGTCTGGTTGTTTGCAGCCATGGTGGTCTATTTGGCACTCAGCTCGGCCGCGCCGATCCTGCAAAGCACGGGTTGGCTCGAGCAGACCGAATGGACAGACGATCAAAAGAACATCGTCATCGGGCTGGTGGGCTATGTGTTCGCAGCCATCGCCGGTCTTGGGATGCTGTTTATCTTCATCCGCAGCGCGCCCGAGTCAGGCACCAAGCTCAGCGGGCTGGATATTCCTGTTGGGTTTGGCTGCTTTGTCCTCGCGTACCCGATCGTCGCGCTCGCAGCGATGCTGGGCGTGCTCCTTCACACGCAGCTCAGCGGCGGTGAGTCACCCAGCAACATCGCTCATCCGGTGCTCCAGAAGATTGTGGATGATCCTCAGGATGCTTGGTCTTGGGCGTTGATCGCCGGCGCTGTGCTCGGCGCACCGATCTGGGAAGAACTGGTATTCCGTGTGTTCCTCCAGGGTGCGTTGGTCAAGATGACCAAAAGCCCCTGGATCTCGATCTTGGTTTCGGCATTGCTGTTCGCGTTCTTGCATCGCATGGGTGCTCCGGATGCACGCCTGCCCTGGCATGCGCTACTTCCCATTTTCGCGCTTGGTGTCGCCTGTGGCGTTGGGTACGAACGCACCAAACGAGTCGGCGTGCCGATCACGATGCACGTCTGCTTTAACGCCCTGAACGTTGTACTTGCACTGCTGATGACGTCGGGCGGGGCGGAACCGACGGTCTAGTTCGGTACAGATCCCAGCATCGTCGAGGTGATCTGTTCGTGACCCTTGGGCTGGATTCGGTCCATCGGCCCTACGATCTCTGACTTATGCCAGATGCCAAGAACACCACGAAACCTCGCATCCTCACCGGCGATACGCCCACCGGGCAGCTCCACTTGGGGCACTGGGTTGGTTCGCTCGAGAACCGCGTCAAACTGATTGATCAGTATGACTGCTACTTCCTGATCGCCAACATGCATGCGTTCACCACGCGTGCCGATAAGCCCGACGATATTCGGCGGTCGACATTGGACATCATCAAGGACTGGATCGCGTGCGGCATGGACCCGGACCGGTCTACGTTTGTCCTCCAGACCGAGATCCCCGCGATCGCCGAGCTGACGTGGTACCTTGCGATGCTGCTGCCCTTCAACCGGGTGATGCGCAACCCCACGCTGAAGACCGAGCTTGAGACGAAGGATCTCGGCGATAACTACTCGTTCGGTTTTCCGATGTACACCGTTGGGCAGTGCGCCGACATTCTGATTTTCCGTCCAGAGCTCGTGCCGGTGGGCGAGGATCAGTTGGCGCACATCGAGCCATGCCGCGAGGTGGCGCGACGGTTCAGCCAGCTGTACTGCGGCGTCGATCCGCAGACCGAGGACGCCGACTATGTGAACGCCGGTGGGTTGTTCCCGATCCCCGAGGGCAAAGTCGGCCGTGTCGCGCGACTCATCGGCACCGATGGCGTCAACAAGATGTCCAAAAGCCTGAACAACGCCATCTTCCTGACGGATTCGTTCAAGCAGATCAAGAAGAAGATGGGCGGCTTGTACACCGGGCGCACCGCGATGGATGAGCCGGGCGATATCAACAACAGCCTGTTCCAATACGTCCGCGCATTTATTGATGATGCCGGCCGTGTTGCGGAGCTAGAGAAGAAGTACGCCGAGGGCGACAACATCGGCGACGGTCACATCAAGGTAGAAGTGGCCGAGCACATCGACAAGCTGCTCGAGCCGATGCGGGCCCGACGGGCGGATTTCGAAGGCGAAGCAGGCGATGAAAAAGTGCTCCAGATTCTGCGAGAGCACACGCGTCGGGCCAACGAGGCAGCTGAGGAAACGTTGTACATGGCCAAGAAAGCGATGCGCCTGGACTTTGGCGCCCGGGAGTTGGTGTTCCGGTGAGTGAAGCGCCCGACAGCAAGGCCCCGAGGTTCCTGATCTCGCGGATCGCGGTCGTGCTGATCGCGCTGATGTGGCTCGTCGCAGGCGTGATGAAAGTGTATGACTTGCCTGATTTTCTCGACACCATTCGGCTGCATGACGTGCTTCCGTTCGAGATGCAGTTTTTAGGGATGGTGCTTCCCTTCCTAGAGCTTCTTATCGCGTTGGTGCTGGTGTTCGTAGCGGGCTCGGAACTCCGCAAGCCATTCGGGCGCGGCGTGCTCTTGATCTCGCTGGCAGGCATCCTTGGGTTTACGTACTACCTCTCGCTGGTGCCTGAAGCGATCCTGCAAGAGTCTGGTTGCGGCTGCGTCGGAACGCCTCTTGCGTCGGGCATGCAGACCAGCGTGCGCACGATGGCGGCGATCCGATCAGGTGTTCTGATCGTGTTACACGCGGTAGCGCTCGTCGGCCCGGTCATCACGATGCGGCGATTGAAGTCTTAGCCGGATTCAGCTTTGCGGATGGCATCTTCGTATACCTCTTCTAGCCGAGCGACCATCGTTTCGGCGCTAAACGCTGTGGCGCAGATTGCTCGGCCTTGAAGCCCGAGCCTTGTTCGATCATCTGGGTTTTCGTGCATCCAACGGATGCACGCTCGGAGTTTGTCGGCGTCGCCGACGGGGAACAGCCGCCCCGTCGCCCGTCCCGGCGGGATGCTGGGATCAGTCAAAGGGTCCAGGCAAGCCTCGGGCGTGCCGTCGCAGTCTGAGGCTACGACGGGCACGCTGCACAGCAACGCCTGCGGCACGGTCCTGGGGAGGCCCTCTCGTTCGCTGGGATGGCAGAGCACATCCATCGCGCGCATCATCATCGGGATGCGCTCTGGAGCAACCAGTCCTGTCGTGACCACTTGCTTCTCTAGACCCATCTTCTTGATGCGTGCGAGCAGCCGATCAGACCACCAGCCGTCGCCAACCCAGAGCAGCTTCCACCGAGAGTCGGTGCGCAAGTCGTTGCCGAGCGCGTCGAGGATGGTGTCATGCCCTTTGTGCTCGGCCAGCCTGGCGACCGTCCCGATGACAAAGTCATCCGGCGCGAACCCAAGGGCACCCCGAGATTCCTCGCGGCCAGCGCCCGGCAGGGCTTTCAGATACGCACTCGTTTCCATGCCGGACCGAACCGTATGGAACTGTTCTGGATCTCCGATGCCGCGTTCTTGAAACTGATGGGTCATCGCGTCCGCGACGGAGACGATCGTGTGGCATCGGTTCGCTGCATGCTTTTCGGCGATGGTGTAGATCTGATTTTTGATCGATGTTTTGAGGTTGCTGCCCGGCATGAACGGTGGGCCGTGGATCGTGTGCACGATCGCCGGGCGAGCGGTCTCGCTGGATCGATACACACGGGCGGCTGCGATGCGTCCGAGCACGCCAGCTTTGGACGAATGGGTGTGCACCACATCGGGCCTGATCTGTTCGATCAGTTGTTGGAGTTCACGCAGGCAGCGGCGATCCGCGATCGGAGCGATCTCTCGCACGAGGTGACCAACTTCATGTAAGTGAATTTTCCGCCCATCTTGGGTCCGGAAACGCTGGGCCCTTTCGAGCATGGTGCCTTCGGGGCCGAAGATCGGCCCGAACGCGAGGTGGACATCGTGCCCTCGTTTGGCCTGCCCTTCGCAAGAGAGAATCGTGTTCTCTTGTGAGCCGCCGAGGATTAGCCGGGTCGAAATGTGCAAAATAGTGAGGGGCATGGGTCAGAGGAGTCTATGAAAAAACCCGCATCCAAAGATGCGGGCATTGGGTCTTCGCGATGGTTTTCACGTGCGGCGGCGATCCGACTCAGTGGGCGTTCATCGCGGCCGTTTCGGGCTTACCGATCGATCCGATGACGCTGTTGTGTTCTGCCGCGATCTCAGGCCTGGCGGATGCCTTGGACTCGATCTGGGCTTCGACATGCTCTGGGGGCATGGAGTCCATCTCAATCCGCATCTTTCGGCCTGGCTTAAAGCGGACAGACCGCTTGGCGGCGACGGGTACGCGTTCGAGCGTTTTGGGGTTCTGGGCGGTGCGGGCGGCGCGGTGCTTGACCTCAAAGACGCCGAAATCACGGAACTCGATGCGGTTGCCTTCGCCGAGCTCATTGACGATCTCATCGAGGAAGTCCTGAAGCACCTTTTTGATCTGGGTGCGCTGCAGCCCGTTCTCGTTCGCGATGCGGTCTACCAGAATCTTCTTCGTGATTGTCTTCATCGGCCGCTCGCTTTCAACGCCCGGCGGTGGGCGTGGGGTGGTCAGGTTGCTCTCGGCCGGGGTGGGCCTCATCGCACCCCTTTGGTCCTGTGCCCGATGATCTGTTTGAGGATCGATCCGGTCAGGGGTGCAACGCTGAGTATCGCAGACACAACCCGCCGGGTCAACGGAAGTTCTGCGGTACTTTTGCTGCAAGATGGGTGTTGGACAGCACTTGCAATTGCATGTTGGATGTGCTATTGCCCCTCCTGAGATGTCTGAAACGCCCGAGAACCAATCTGAGGGAGTATCGCTGGCACCCGGGATCCGGGTGGCTGAGTCTTCGCTGCGCGTGGTATTTGTGCGGTCGTCTGGCCCGGGTGGTCAGAATGTCAACAAGCGGGCGACCAAGGCTCAGATGCGGATCTTGATTGATGACATCCCGCTGCCCCTCGCAGCACGCGCGAGGCTCGTCCGGCTCGCTCGCGGCAGCATCAATGACGCCGGCGAGCTCTTAGTGCAAGACGATTCCACTCGCTCGCAAGGGCGCAATCGCGATGCGTGTCTCACGAGGCTTCGTGAGTATGTGATGCGTGCGATGGTTCCGCCCAAGGTCCGGCGGAAGACCAAACCAACAAAGGGCTCGGTGCAGCGCCGCCTCAACGAAAAGAAGCGTCGGTCTGAAACCAAGCGCCGTCGGGGAAACATTGATGACTGAGTCTGTGCGCACGATTCTTGCCATCGAAGCATCCAACCCCTCAAGCGGTGTTGGTGGCGTATGTGTTGCGCGGGTCTCAGCGGATGGATCGGTCATGGTGCTCGGTTCAAGTGCGCTCAAGGAAGGCACACGGTCTTCGGATGGAGTTATGGAGTCGGTCGATCAGGCATGCGTACAAGCGGGTTTGGCGCCGCGTGATTTAGATGTGATCGCGGTTTCTGCCGGGCCCGGTGGATATACGGCGCTCCGGATCGCGACGACCACAACCAAGGTGCTGGCGCACGCGACTCGGTCTCAAGTTGTGGCGGTTCCAACGGCACGAGTCGCAGCGATAGCGATTCAGCCAGAACATCAACCATCGCTCATCGCGCTGGCGGGTAAAAACTCAGCGGCGCACATCACGTTGCTTCGGGCGGATGGTTCGATGGAGGCGTTGGGTGTTGTTGGTGCCGATGCGATCGAACCGGAGATGGCCAAGACGCTCGTGGGCGATGACTTTGTACCGGCAGAGATCTCGCAACGCTGTGCCAAACTCGGGATGGCCCGTATCAAAATCGAGCTGTCCGGTGAAGCGTGCCTTCGCGCATCTCTGGGTATCAGCACGATCGAGCCCGATGCCTTGGAGCCTGCGTATGCGCGGGAGCCAGACGCGGTCACGCAATGGCGTGCACGCAACCCCTGAGAGGCGATCGCGAAACGTGTTGGTGGGAGAGCCTGCTTGAATGGGGGGGGATCTTCGCGGAACGCATCGATTGGTGTGAAGTTGGGCGAAGTAGGGGTCGATGAGCGGTTATGCCGGGTGAGCCGTTGGTTCCGGCGGAGACCGCTATGACTGATGCCAACGGTTCGAGAGACCGTGAAGACCAATGGGACGAAAAACGCGTGTTCACCACGGGTGAAGCCGCGCGTCTTTGCAAGGTCTCACAACAGACCATCATCCGATGCTTTGATTCTGGACGCCTGAACGGATTTCGGGTGCCGGGTTCGCGATTTCGGCGGATTCCGCGTGAAGAACTTTTGCGCTTCATGCAAGAGAACGAGATCCCGACGACAGCGCTTGAGAACAGTGACAAGCGTGTGCTGATTGTCGACGATGACGCCGAGATCGTGGCATTGGTGACCGACTGGCTCGAAGGGGACGGTCGGTTCCAAGTGCGAAGCGCCGCGAACGGCTATGACGCCGGTCTCGAAACCGAACGGTTCAAGCCGCACCTGATCGTGCTTGACTACATGCTGCCCGATGTGAACGGCGACATTGTCTGTGAACGCGTCAGTTCGAATGAGTCGTTGGCGGATACCAAGGTTTTATTTGTGTCTGGAGTGGTGGAAGCACGCGAGGTCGAGCGACTCATCGGTGCCGGTGCCCACGGATTCATGAAGAAGCCGTTCGATCTGAATGAGTTGCTCGGACGGATCGAAGATTTGCTGGGGCTTGAATCAGTAAGAGGTTCACAGTAGTTCAAGCATGGCTGATCACGACGCACAGAGTGGTTTGGATGCGTGGGTTGGGTCGATGCCCGGGCTTGGCGCGATCGCGGATATCTGGATTGGTTTGCGATCGATCGACGATTCGAAACTAGATCATGCGATCGGGTTGCTTTCAAACGATGCGGTGCTTTGCGAGCCTGTTTTGGCGTGGTGCCGGGCCGTCGCGGGTGATTCGGCCGCGAGACTGAGCACGCCGCATCGCGCGGTGATCATGCTCGGTGTGCCCATCGTGCGGTCGGCAGTGATTGGAGTCTCGGCGGTGATGGCGCTCAATGGTGCCCGTCCGAGTGACTCTGCCATCGACACAGATGGATTTTGGACGCACGCGATATCAGTTGCCAGTTGCTGTGAGCATCTTGCTCAAGCTTGCGATGTTGATACTGGCGAAGCCATGCTTGCTGGGCTGCTACATGACGTAGGAAAACTCGCGCTTGCGTGGTCGAACCCTGAACGATTTCGTCGTGCTATCGAAACCGGAGAAACGAACCGACGATCGATTGCTGGTTTACTGCGCGATTCTTTTGGTTTCGATCATCACACCGCTGGCAAGCGCGTGATTGAACGGTGGGGCTTGGGTGATACGGTGCGTGATGCAGCATGGCACTACGGGCAAGACAACGCGGGTGTGCCTTGCTCAAGTGATCGTTCAGCGGTCAGGCTTGTGACCTTTGCCAAACGGTGGAGTGGTTCTCGTCACTTGGGGTGGTCGGGCGAGAGTGGTGTGCTGGTTGACGGTGATCGGTCGTCTTTGACAGGCGATGGCTCAAGTTTGGGCAGCGAAACCTTCGAAGGCCTTGAATCGGCGGTGGGGTTGGTGACCCGTTTGCGGGCGACGGCCGTTGGCGTGGGGGCCGGCGGCGATCCGTTGGCATGGTCCGTGTCTGCTGCGCTCGAACGAAGCGCCGAGCTGTCGGGCCAGCTCCGAGACGTACGGCAAGCTTCTGAGCGTGCCAGGTCCCTTCTCGATGCGATCGAAAGATTCCAACAATCGACAACGCTCGAAGATGCTCCCGAGCGCGTGGTGGAGTGCATTGGCGGATCTGCGTGTTCGCTTATGGGCGTGGGCAAAGTTGCGGTTGTTTGGCAATGCGAAGAATCGAGCCCATGGCGGCTGAGTTTGGTCGACGATGAAGGGCACACCGAGCGATCCCGCGAAGTTGTTGCCCCGCCCGCAGAAGCCGAGATTCGTCGGCCTGCTGATCTTGCTGGCGCATTCGCGACGCGTGTTCTGCTCGCATGCGATCTCGATTGGCTGGTCCGTTTGATTGAACATTTGAAAGAAGCGGGCACGCCCGTACTGGTTGGTGCAGGGGCGGCGATTGGTATGAATGGCGCATCGTGTTTGGTGCTCGCGCCGGTGCCGCGTGTGACGCACGATATCGAAGGGTTGCTTCCGATCCGCACGATGTGGGCATGGGCACTAGAGGGTTCGGCGAGGTCTCGATCGGCTCGGACGCTCGGCGAAGAGTTGGTCGAAGCGAACCGGTCATTGACCGAGACGCGTGACGATTTGGCTGCGAAACAGTCGATGGTCCGGCTTGGGCAGATGGCAGCGGGTGCGGCGCATGAGCTCAACAATCCGTTAACGGTGATTCGAGGCCGGGCGCAGATGATTCTCGAGAAAGCGGCAACGATTCGACAGCGCGACGACGCACGCCTGATCGCGAATGCGGCTCGCGAAGTGTCCGACATGGTGACTTCGTTGCATCTGCTTTCGATTCCGCCCAAGATGCGGGTGATGGGCTGCGACCCAATGCTGGTGATCCGCGATGCGATTGACCAGGCCCGATCGGTCGTGCCTCGATCTGCGCAGAAATCGCGCGTCCGGCTGAATAGCGATGGGTTGCCTTCGTCCATGGAGCTGGATGCTGAACTGGTCGCCCGGGCTTTATGCGAGCCGATCGGGAATGCGTTGTTGGCGCGTCCTGGCAGCGACGTTTACATTTACATTGAATCCGAGCCGTTCACGGACCGACTCAAGGTACGAGTGATGGATCGCGGGCCAGGGTTGAGTAAGAAAGCCTTGATGCACGCGTTCGATCCGTTCTTTTCTGAGCAGCTGGCCGGTCGCCGGGCGGGGCTCGGGCTCGCGAGGGCGAGGAGTTTGGTTGACCTGATGCATGGACGCATCGAGGTCGCGAATAACCCGGGTGATATCGGCGGAGCGTTCGCCGAAATCGTGATCCCGCAGGGGATGCCCGGGCAGCAGCAGCTAGCCGCGTGAAGGACCGAGGGAGCGAGATGGACCAGCACGCAGATCATCATGACATGACACCAATCAATGTTCGCGTGCTCGTCGTGAGCGCCCGGCCGTCGCTGAAGCGAAAGCTTGAAAGCATGCTTGATGGCATGGTTGATTCGTTGCGGTTTGCCCGCGGCGGAACGGCAGCAGAAAAAATGCTCGGTGATACGCCTTGCGATCTCATTATCATTGATCAGGCGTTGCCGGGTGAAGATGGGGTCGGCGTGCTTGAGCGTATTAGTTCGACCGGCGTTTCGGGTGTGGTGATTGTCGATTCACCAAGCGCCGAAGAAGCGGTCCGAGCGATGCAGGCCGGGGCGTGTGATCTGATCTCACCAAAGACAAAGACCAGCGAAGTGGCGCAGCGTGTTCGTCGGGCGGCACGGCGTGCGGAAAAGAATCGCAAGCGTGATGAGCGGGTCGGCCGCTTGCGCAAGCTCTGCCACACGTTGCAAGACGCTCGTGCTGATGTTTCAGGACAAGTTGGCGAGTTGTGCAACGACTTGGTTGATGCATATCGCGATATGTCTGAACAGATGACCGATGTGCGTATAACCGGCGAACTGGAGACCTTGCTTCGCCAGGAGCTTGAGGTTGAAGGACTGCTTCGGACAACGCTCGAATACACCCTCGCGAAGCTTGGGCCGACGAATGCCGCGGTGTTCTTGCCTTCATCCGGCGGCGAGTTCTCTCTCGGTGCGTATGTGAATCACGACGTGCCCAAGGATCACGCCGAGATGATGCTCGATCATCTCGCGGACTCATTGGCGCCTGCGTTTGAAAGCCGGGAAGGCGTGCACAGCCTCAGTGGTCACAGCGAGATCGCGTCATGGCTTGGAGCGGATGCACACTGGCTCGAAGACCGCGTGGTGCTGGCGTATTCATGCCAGCAGGATGATGAATGTCTCGGTGTACTGGCGTTGTTTCGCGACAGCGGAAGAGCGTTTTCCGAACAAGACATCCGGACAGTGAACATCATCGGTAGCCTGTTTGGGGCGCAGCTCGAACGTGTGATTCATGTCCATCATCGGCATCTTCCCAAGGACCAGTGGGGGGTGTTTGATCCGCCTTCGCATGAAGACACCGATGACTTTGGCTATGACGATTACGGCAAGGCAGCCTGAAGGCTGTTCGCCCGTTTAGTCTTGCATGCGATTGAAATCGATCCTCGTTTCGGGCGCATCTCCTTCGAATCGGAGTATGACCGAGCTTCGCTTTGGCGTGCTCAGGTCGTAAGTCATCGATTCAAGCGCACCGGTTCCAGTTTCAGCTTCGAACACGAACACGTTGTTCTTTGAATCTTCAAGCTTGAGGATCATCGGTCCGTCTGCTTCGCTCTTCCAGGGGTTCATTTTTTTATCGAAGTGACGGATACGGAGTCGGACCGCGTCTTCCTCTGCTGCGATCGCCATGAGTTCGTACATGCGAACCGTGCCGTCGTCGGCGTACCAGCGGAGCACGCCGGTCATGTTGTTGCCCTCAGCGGGCATCCACGTTTCCTGCATGGGCGGGCTGTCGTCAGAGTTGGTTGTCCATGATCCCGCCAGCAGTTTGAATCCTTCGAGAGGATCGGTTGGTGCCGGCGTGTGCTTGATGAGCGGTGCGAGAGACAACGCTGCAAAGGTGGCGAGCATGGCGATTCTCCTCAACGAGTGGCATTTTGACAGGAAACCAAGATCAGAGGTTAATCTATCAGAGAACGGGCGTCGTCTCGAAGGAGAAATCGGGCCTGCTAGTTTCCTAACAAGATCTTGGAGGCGTTGCCGATGGGTCCCGGTCGACGCGTTGGGTCTCCCCCGAATAAGTCATGAAGCTCGCGCCAATCCGCTAATATTGGTTGCGCGATCCGTGCGGGAGGATTTTACATGCTCGATGCTCTATTCGGCGGCCAAGCTCCTTGGTTTACTGCCCCCGCATTGTTCGGGACGGGATTCCTGGTATTGCAGCTGGGGCTTGGTCAACTTGGCGGAGATATGGACGGCGATGGCGTGTCCGACATGGACATGGACGATCCGGGTGCCGAAGCCAAACTGCTCAGCACGCAATCGATCGCGGCATTCATGGTTGGGTTTGGTTGGATCGGGCTTGTGTCATTTCGCGCTGTCGAACTGAGCTTTATGTTGTCGGTGATGATGGGTGTTGGTGCTGGCTTTGGCGTGGGGTACATGATCTATCAGATCACGCGATCGATGATGAAGCTCCAGTCGGATGCGAACTTGCATCTCGATCAGACGATCGGATGGGAAGCGCCGGTGTACATCACGATCCCGCCGCGTGATCACGGAAGTGGTCGGATCATGCTGGTATTTAACAACGGGCAGCACGAGTTGAATGCACGGCAAATGGGCGATGACCCGATCGCAGCACATGCGACTGTGCGGATCGTGTCGGCTGACGAAGCTGGCGGCTCGGTTGTCGTTGAACCGGTTTAGGCGAGCTTAGATTCTTCGCACGGTTTAACCTCGTTGGTCTACTTCGCGCTCATTAATTCCAATACGAAACGCTACGGAGGACAAGAATGGATCGGATGTTGACTCTCGCACAATCAAACTCTGGCATGGGAACAGGCGTGATCGTGATCGTTGCGATCGCGGTCGTGTTGTTCCTGGTTTTCTTCTGTTTGATGTTCTACGCGACTCGGTACAAACGATGCCCGTCGAACCGGATCTTGGTCATCTGGGGGCGGAGCGGCAATCAGTCGGCGCGGTGCTATCACGGCGGCGGGCGTTTCGTTTGGCCTGTGATCCAAGATTACGGTTTCATGTCGCTCGAGCCATTGTCGATCGACATCCCGCTTGAGGGCGCGTTGTCTTTAAACAACATCCGTGTGAACGTGCCGAGTACGTTTACGGTGGGTATCTCCAAGAGCCCGGTCATGATGTCGAACGCGGCCGAGCGTTTGCTGGGCCTTGGTGCGGCGCAGATTCGTGAACAAGCTCAAGACATCATTCTCGGCCAGCTTCGGTTGGTTATCGCGACGCTGTCGATCGAAGAGATTAACACGGACCGCGAAAAGTTCATGAACCTGATCAACGAGAACGTTGCGCAGGAAATCAACAAGATCGGCCTTGAGTTGATCAATGTGAATATCCGCGATATCACCGATGAGTCTGGCTATATCGTGGCGATCGGTCAGCGTGCAGCAGCCGAAGCGATCAACCGAGCAAAGGTAGAAGTCGCGGGCCAAGAGCGCGAAGGTTCGGTTGGTGAAGCGATGGCGGTGCGTGAGCGCAACGTGCGTGTCGCAGAAGAAAAAGCGTTGGCTGAGAAGGGTCAGAAGTCTGCTGAGCAGCTCAAGCGTGTCGAGGTTGCTCGACTCGAAGCCGAGGCTGTGAAAGGCGAGGTTGAGTCCAAGCGTGACCGAGAGATCGCAACAGCCGAGCGCCACGCCCAGACAGTGGCAGCCAGCAAGCGGGCAGAGCAAGAGCAGCGTGTCGAGGTCGCACAGGCTGAAGCATCTGCAGTGGAAGGCGAGAACACGAGTTCGGCGAAGGTAGCAGACTCGAACGCAAAGTTGGCAGAGATTCGGGCGGAAGCGTCACGTCGTGCTGACGTTGCGTCAGCTGAGGCGAGACAGAAGATTTTCCTTGCCGAGCGTGAAGAGGAGCTCGCGAAACTTTCGAAAGAACAGCTCGCTCCGCAAGAGATTGAAAAGAAGCGTGTCGAGATCGAGGCAGAAGCTGCAGCGGAAAAGGAGCGTCGCGAAGCGCGAGGCGAAGCCGACGCTATCTTGGCGAAGTATGAAGCCGAAGCAAAGGGTCTTCAACAAGTGCTCGAAGCCAAGGCAGAGGGTTACCGCCAACTCGTCGCGGCGTGTGCTGAGAACCCGCAGGTCGCGCCCACTTTGCTCATGATTGAACAGTTACCAGAACTGGTGGCGCAGCAAGTCAAGGCGATCAGCAATCTGAAAATCGACAAGATTACGGTATGGGATTCGGGTCGAGGTTCTGGCGGCGCAGACGGCAATCGGAATGCGACATCAGATTTTCTTGCGGGCATGATCGGGTCGCTGCCGCAGGTTCACGAGCTCGCCAAGCAGGCCGGCATCGATCTTCCTTCGGCGTTGGGTAAAGTGGTGGATCACGAGGATCCCGCGCCGACTTCCAAGCCGAGTCATTCCGAGGCCTGATTCACCGATAGGTATTGAAAAAGCGGCACGCCTGACGGTGTGCCGCTTTTCTTTTGATTCCAACGATTTGTTTAATCATCGAAGTATGCGGATGCATCGTCGGGTAGATCGGCCATCAACTCATCCATATCGATTCGATCGATCGCGAGTTCGTTGTCGAAGCCGCCGGTGATTTGGTCGGGTGCATAGAGCCCGGCCTTGCCTTGTCCGTCCTTGCGGGCGCGTTTTTCGACGCGAGATTTCGCGCGGAGGATAAGCCGGATGGGCACCTCGTCGAAGGGGAGCGTTTCGCGGAAGCGGTTCATCATGTAGCGTTCGTAGTTGTTCGTGAATCGGTCTGGATCATTGACAACGAGCACCAGCGTTGGCGGATTGGTCTTTACTTGGCTGGCGAAGTAGACGCGTGCCTCGGCACCGAGGCTGTTGGACGGGCCTCGCTGTTCAAGGATGCTTCGGATGGTGCGGTTGAGCTGCCCGGTGCCGATTCGGGTTGACGATTGCTCGTGCATGTCGAACGCGACGTTGAGCGTTTGCTTGATGTTCAAGCCTTCCTTGGCGGACATGAAGGCAATGGGGGCAAAGCTCAGGCCTTTGAGTTCTCGCCTGATGTAGTTTTCGTAGCGTTCCGGTGATGCTTCGCGTCCCTTGTCGTCGGCGCGACCTTGGGCAAGGTCCCACTTGTTGACGACGATGACGCAGGGCTTGAAGCTCTTGAAGATCATCTGTGCGAGATGCTCGTCGACCTGTGATATTTTCTCAGCCGCATCGAGGACAAGCATGACCACGTCAGCTCTTGAAATCGCGCGTTCGGCGCGATCAAGGGCGTACCACTCGATTTGGTCTTGAAAGGACTTCTTTCGTCGCAAGCCGGCGGTATCGATCGCGATGACTGACTTGCCGTCGTACTCAAGCTTCACGTCGACTGCGTCGCGCGTGGTGCCGGCAATCTCGGAGACGATCATCCGGGGCTCGCCGGCCAAACGGTTGATCAGCGTGCTCTTGCCGGAGTTTCGTTTGCCGACGATTGCGATGCGGATATCTGCTTCGGGTTCGGGCGGCTCTTCATTGAGCGGCACGAGGTCATAGAGCGCGTCGAGGAAGTCTCGGCGAAAGTACTTAGAGGTTGACGAGATCAGGAGGGGCTCGTCAAAGCCGAGTGCCGCCAACTCGTAGCCGTGGGGTTCCCAGCCTTGGCCGTCGGTCTTGGTTCCGACCACACGGACAGGGGTGAGTTCGGAGTTTTTCGTGCCCTTGCTATCGCGCCGGCCGAGCTTCTGTTCGCGAAGCATCTGCGCAATCGCAAGATCCTGCGGCGTGATGCCCGCCTGCACATCGACCGCGAACAAGATCAGATCTGCGTGACTGACCGCTTCGGCGATCTGGTGTTCGATGTCGTCGGTCAGACCAGCCAAGTCCGCGCCGACTTCGTCAAACCGTCGGCCTTCGGCGACGTACACGCCGAACCCGCCGGTGTCGGTGAGTTCGATGGGTTTGCTCGGGCCGACTTTGTCTGGCGCTTCGAGATCGACGATCACGCTGAGCCGATCGCGGGTCACGCCGGGCGTGGGATCAACGATGGCGATTCGCTCGTGGGCGATGAGGTTGAGCAGGGAGCTCTTGCCGACATTGGGTCGGCCGACGATGGCTACGCGTGGGATGGGCATGGCCTCAACTCTAGGCGAGAACGGTGGATACGCAAGCCGCGGGCCACGAATCGCGCGTACGCTGGCGTGTGGATCGCTATCCGGTCATTGTGGGCCCCACAGCGGGGGGGAAGACGGCGGTGGCTGTGGAGCTGGCGTTCGCGTTCGAACGGGCCGGTCGGGGACCCGGTGAGGTTGTAACGGCGGATGCATTCCAGGTCTATCGAGGCATGGATATCGGGACCGCCAAGCCGACCGCCCAAGAGCAAAGAGGCGTGCTGCACCACCTGATCGATCTGGTCGAACCAACCGAGCGATTCACTGTTCACGATTGGTTGATGCGAGCAGAGCCTGTGATTCAGGAAATCCGCGATCGCGGGCGGACGCCGATCGTGGTGGGCGGGACCAATCTGTACGTCAAGGCGTTTCTGGACGGGCTGTTTGACGGTCCTCAGCCGAGTGAAGCGGTGAAAGCAGAGGTGGCGGCGATGTCCCAGCCTGACCGCCGTGCGGAGTTAGAACGCGTTGACGCTCGGGCGTTTCTCCGAATCCACGCCAGCGATGTTCGCCGCACGGTGCGGGCACTCGAAGTCTTCCGTGAGACCGGCACGCCGATTAGCGTGCTGCAGGCCCAGTGGGACGCAGAGCGGGTCGGTCGGCCGGATGCGGTGCTGGTTGGGTTGGACTGGAACGTGGATGCTCTGAATCGACGAATCAATGCCCGAGTGAAGGCGATGCTCGAGGGCGGGCTGGTCGAAGAGGCCCGGGGGTTGTTTGAGGGGGGGCGACTGGGTGATCAGGCCCGGGAGGCGATCGGGTACAAGCAGCTGCTGCCGGTGTTCGAGGGGCGACAATCGTTGGAGGACGCCAGAGAGCGGGTGAAAATAGAGACCCGCCGACTGGGCAAAAATCAGCGGACCTGGCTGCGTCGGCTATCCGCCCGGCCTGGGAGTGTCTGGATCCCCGCGACAGATGAGAAACCGGAAGATATCGCGCAAAGCATTGTGAGCAAGCTATTTAGTGAGTCTTGATAGGGGTGTTAGATGTCTTGCTGTGAAATACTCGGCTTGACTCGGGGGCTGTTTCCGGCTTCCCTCCAGCCCCGGTCTGTCAATAAGGGCAGCCGGGCCCTAGGTGCTGCATGGCCAAGAAGACCACCAAAAAGACCACCAAGAAGACCACCAAGAAAGCCGCTTCAGGCGGTGCCAAGGGCGGTCGGTCTGGAACCAAGCAAACCTATAAAGCGGGCGAAGCCGCCGGCAAAGACTTGGTGATCGTCGAATCGCCAGCCAAGGCCCGCACGATCAACAAGTATCTCGGGCTCGATTACCACGTGATGGCTTCGGTGGGTCACGTTCGAGACCTGCCCAGCAAGAACCCCAAGGGAGTCAAAGACCCGGTGCCGGGTGTGAAGATCGAAAAGCGATTCCAACCAAGCTACGAGATTCTCAAAGGCAAAGAAAACGTCATCAAGGATCTCAAACGGGCTGCAAAGGACGCGCAATCGGGCGGCGGACAGATCTGGTTCGCGACCGACCTTGACCGCGAGGGCGAAGCGATCGCGTGGCACCTTGCGCAGGAACTCGGAATCCCATCAAAGGATGCCAAGCGTGTGATCTTCCCAGCGATTACGAAGGCGGAGATTGAGAAGGCGTTCGGCAAGCCGCACGCGATTGATGAGGACCGGGTGAACGCGCAGCAGGCGCGTCGGATCCTTGATCGCATCGTGGGGTATCAGGTGTCGCCGTTGCTTTGGAAGAAGGTGGCGCGCGGCTTAAGCGCCGGGCGTGTGCAGTCTGTTGCGGTTCGCGTGATCGTCGAGCGTGAGCGAGAAATCCGCGCCTTTGTGCCGGATGAAACTTGGTCGGTCACTGGTTACTTCTCCATGGACGATTCAAGCGCTGCTGATCTCGGCGGCGCATGGCGTGCGTTTCTTGTTGAGAAAGACGAAAAAGGCAACAGCCCAACGATAAAAGCTCAGAATGCATGGCTCGGAAAGAACGACGGCATTCGCGCTGAGCTGATCGAGTTCGACGGCAAGAAGTTCGAACCAACCATCAACAGCGCCAAGGTTGTGCCCGAGCCCAAGGTCATGACCGAAGACGCGGTTTCCGAACGCATGGATATGGTCCAGATCGCATTCGGTAAGTCCGACGCGCATGATCTGAGCGGTTCGGTCGCCAGCGTTGCCGAAGCATGCGGCTTGACCGATGTTTCGGTTGAGACCAAAGAGGATCCGAACGGACTCGGCCCGGCGAGATGGGCGCGATCGGTCTCTGGTGTGTGTGATCCGAGCACGAAGTATTCGATCGAATCGATTGAAACGAAGCGAACCAAATCGCGTCCTTCGCCGCCGTTCATCACGTCGACAATGCAGCAAGCAGCGTCGAGTCGCCTTGGTTTCGGCGCGCAGCGGACGATGCGGTCGGCCCAGTCGTTGTATGAAGGCGTCACCATTCCGGGTGAAGGCCCGACCGGTCTGGTTACCTACATGCGTACTGATTCGACGCATCTGGCACCTGAGGCCGTCAACGCGGCCCGCGCCCATGTCGCCAATACATACGGCGATCGGTATTTGCCCGAGAAACCGATCTTCTACAAGTCGTCGAACAAAGCCGCGCAAGAAGCGCATGAAGCGATCCGCCCCACGGACCCAACCCGCACGCCTGACAGCCTCAAGCGGGTACTCAAGCCTGATGAGCTGCGTCTCTACACGCTGATCTGGCAGCGGTTCGTCGCGTGCCAGATGGTGCCTGCGGAGTGGGATCAGACGCAGGTTCACATTCGCGGCGGCGAAGGCAACAAAGCGTTGTTCCGCGCTTCTGGACGCACACTTGCGTTCGATGGTTTTTACAAAGTGGCGGGCGTCCCCGGCTCGGGCGACGAACTGAACCTGCCCAAGCTCGAAGAAAAGAAGCCGTTGTATCCGTTCCATATGGACCCGCGGCAGCGTTTTTCATCGCCGCCGGCGCGGTATTCGGAAGCTTCGTTGATTAAGACGCTTGAATCGGAGGGCATTGGCCGTCCGTCGACCTACGCGGCGATCATTCAGACAATTCAAGACCGTAAGTACGTTGAGGTTGTCGGCCGAGCGCTTCACGCGACGGATTTGGGTGAAGTGGTCACCGATAAACTGATCGAAGGCTTCCCGAATCTCATGGATGTTGGGTACACCCGAGAGATGGAACTCCAGCTCGACAAGGTCGAAGAAGAGCACCTTGACTGGATTGAGATGCTCGAGACGTTCTATGCACGGTTCAGCAAAAGCCTGGAACGTGCGCACGAATCGATGACGCACGCGAAGGCTGAAATCAAGCCAGCGCCCGAAGAGTACCGGTGTGAAAAGTGTGATTCATCGCTGGTGTATCGGTTCGGCAAGAATGGGAAGTTCTTGTCCTGCTCGACCTATCCGGAATGCAACTATGCATGCCCATGCGATCGCCAGGGTCGGCCTCAGTTGGCCGAGTTCATTGATGTGAAGTGCCCCAAAACCGGACGTCCGATGGTGAAGAAGACGGGCCGTTTCGGTCCATTCTTGACGACGCCGCTCGAAGAGGGCGAAACCAACGACGACGGCATGATTCTGAATATTGATAAGAAGGGATTTGTGTCAGCCCCGTCGATCCCGCCGCTGTTGACGGATCTTCCATGTCAGACGTGCGATTCGCCTTTAAATCTTCGTTCTGGAGTGCGCGGGCCTTGGCTTGGTTGTTCGCGATTCCCCAAGTGTCGTGGACGCGGCAAGTGGACCGAACTCGATGACAAGCACCGAGAAAAGCTGGAGAAACAGCTCGAAGCCCATGAGAAGGCCCATCCGGTCCTCATCATCGAGCGGTTTACGGACGGCACTCCGTTAACGGACAAGAAGGGCAAGCCGTTGAGCGATGCGCCCAAAGCGGAAGGGTTGGCGCTCGAGGGAGACCCGCGCGAGCTCGCTCCGGCATGATCGATGATCCAAACGATCCTTTGGAGCGTCTAAGGGCTGGCAATGCGCGATTTATGCGAGATGAGGTCGCGACGGGCCGCGCTGACTCCGCGCGGATTTGGGCGCTCGCGCAGAAGCAAGAACCGTTTGCGTGCATCGTGGCGTGTTCGGATTCGAGGGTTCCGGTTGAGTTTCTGTTTGACCAGGGTTTGGGAGATTTGTTTGTGGTGCGTACCGCGGGCAACACCGCGGGCGAGCACGAGGTATCGAGCGTGAACTACGCGGTCTCCGTGCTGGAGGTGCCGTTGGTGGTCGTGCTTGGGCATACGGGATGCGGGGTCGTGCGTGCCGCGCTGCAAGGGGGCGCGACGGATCAGGCGTATGGGCCCGAGATTGCTTCGTTGCTTGGCGAAGTTTGGGCGGCGCACCCGGTCGATCGCAGCGACGCGACACTCTCAAAGCCTGTTCCAGACGAAGAAGTCGACAGGGTTGTTCGCATCCATGCGATGGATGTGGCGCGAACGATGGTTGAGATGAGCCCGATGATTTCAGATCGGGTTCGTGATGGTCGCAGTCGGGTCGTCTCGGCGGTCTACGAGACCGGCACCGGGCGGGTGAACTTTCTCGATGAAGTCTGAAATCGCGGTGAGGCAAGTTCCGCCGTGCGAAGGTGGTACGATCGCTCGTGTTGCGGATTCCAGCAAAGCAAGGTCAGCTCCGGTTCGGCCCACGATGGTTGAAGCGGTGGGTTTACGAACACCCTGAGGGCTGGCTGAATGTCGTTGGCGCCATCATCGGTTGTATCGGTGCCGTTGGTGCGATTCTGTTTGACGCGGGGCTGGTCTGGGCCGAGCATAAGACAGGGCATTGGCAAGAGGTTCTGCAGCATTCGGGCGGCGGGTTATGGTTGTTGCCATTGATCCCGATGGCTGGCGCTTTGATTTGCGGCTTGCTCGTGTATTTTTTCGCTCGGGAGGCCAGTGGGCACGGCGTGCCGCAGGTGCTTGATTCGATCGTGCGCCGCGGCGGGGTCATGCGGGCCAAGCTCGGCTTTATCAAAGTACTCGCGTCGATCGCGACCGTCGGCAGCGGCGGATCGGCAGGCGCTGAAGGCCCCATCGTCCAGATCGGTTCGGTCGCGGGCTCTGTGATTTCGCGGTCGCTTGGTGTGCGGCGTGAGTCCGTTGGAACGTTGGTCGGCTGCGGAGCGGCTGCGGGTATCTCTTCGATCTTTAACGCGCCCATTGCGGGCGTGTTCTTCGCGTTGGAGATTTTGCTCCGTGATTTTTCCTTGAAAGCATTCACGCCCATCGTCATCGCGAGCGTCTTTGCGACGGGATTGACTCAGGTTGTGCTCGGTGAAAACGAAGCAATTTTCGCGTTTGAGTTGACCGGATATGTCTTCACCGCGTGGGAGTTGCCAAACTATGTCATGCTCGGCGTGGTCTGCGCATTGGCAGCTTGGTGTTTCACGCTGACGCTTGAGGGGGCGGAAGATCTCTTCGCCAAAGTTCGGATTCATCCGATCATCAAACCGGTGATTGGGGCGTTTCTGCTCGGTGTTTTGGGCATCGCGGGCTTGTCCCTATTCCGTTCGTTCGAGCAGGGTTCGTTGGTTTTGAGCGAAGGTGCCGTGCCGGTGTTCTTTGGCAATGGCTATGAGATGATCCGGCATCTGCTCGATCCAGACGCATACACGCTTTCAGATATTACTTGGGGCGCCATGGTGCTGCTGGTGATTCTGATGTGCTGCAAGATTTTGGCAACGACGGCCACGTTGGCTTCGGGTGGTTCTGGTGGCGTGTTCGCGCCGAGTTTGTTTGTTGGCGCCACTGTTGGCGGCGCATTCGGCGTGGCGCTTGATGAACTAGGATTAATACCCGATACCGGCTCGCCCGCGAGCTATGCATTGGTAGGCATGGCGGCGGTGGTGGCGGGATCAACGTTTGCGCCGATGACCGCGATCCTGCTGCTGTTCGAGCTGACCCGCGAGCCCAAGGTGCTTGCGCCGATCATGTTGGCAGCCATTGTTTCGACCACGATTGCTCGCAAGCTGATGCCCGATTCGATCTACACCGCCAAACTCCGCCGTGCTGGAGTGCGGATCGGTACCGCTCGTGACTTGTCGGTGCTGCGTCATGTGCATGTGTCTTCTGTCACGCCCACGCCGCTGCCGCGTGAGCCGGTGTATGCGTCCGATCCGTTGAGCAAGCTGATCACGCTGCATGCGTATCACAATGTGCCGGACTTCCCGGTCGTGAATGCAGAAGGAAAGTACATCGGCATGGTGACGGGTTCGGACATGCGGACCGCGTTGATCGATCGAGAAGCCATCCCGTTGTTGCTGGTCGCAGAACTGATGCACACAGAGCTGCCCGCGGTGCAGGCCGACGAGACGCTCGATGGTGTGATCGAGAAGTTTGCAAAGCACGATGTTTCGAGTCTGTGCATGACCGACGCGTTCGGCGGCGGTCAGCCCATCGCACTAATCACGAGGGCCAATGTCATGTCCCGCTATCATGCTGCGATGGACGAGGGATAAATCCTGCCCGAACGGCCTGCGAGCACATGGAGCCCACCGATGAGTCAGATAACCCCGCCGCCCAGCACGGAAACGCACCACGTTTCGGACAAGCTGTCCAAAGTCGCACTTTGGTCAATGATTATTGGAATCGTTAGTTTGTGCCTCTCGCCTCTTGGTTTGGTTGCGTTGATCATGGGGATCGTCGGCATCACCAAGACGTCTGGCGAAAAGATGCGCGGCCTTGGGTTTGCGATTGCCGGGACGTCGTTGGGGGTGATCGGCTTGGTGGGCGGGTGTCTATGGATCGGGATTTTGCTGCCAGCGGTTGGGGCAGCGCGTCAAACGGCGATGCAGCTCATGAGTAGCACGCAACTCCGTTCGATCGGGCAGGGCATGCACGTCTACGCGGCGCAGAACAACGATCTGTTCCCGCCGGTCGATCAAACGTTCGACATCTTGCTGGAGCAGGGATTGATCGACACCGAGATCTTGATCTCGCCCCTCGAAGATGGTGACGGTGTGTCATACATCCTCACTGGCGTGCCCGTACTGACCTTCGACGCACGCGAAATCATGGCATACGAGGATCCCAAGCACATGGCCAACGGTGTGAACGTCTTGTTTGGCGATTTGCATATCGAACTGGTGAGCCATGAGGTGTTCGAGCAGATGCTGGCCGAGCAGGAAGCGCGGATGCAGGCCGAGCGCAACGCCCAACCCTGATCAGGTCCGGGCGTGACCCGGCGGGCTATGGTTGCTCATGAATACGCCCGTCCTCGTTGTTAAGTCTCTGGCATCGCTCGCTTTGGTCGCATTGGCGATGTCGCTGTCGGCGTGCACCACTTCCTGGCAGGATCACTACCGCGGCGCACCGCTCGGAGCCTACGAGCCGACCGAAGGCGTCATCGTTCGGGACGTTCCTTGGTCGCGGATCGATGACACGCTGATCCGCATCGAGGCCGAGCGTGCCCGATCGGATACGCATTGGGATGACTGGAGCAGCGAGCAGCGTTTGGATGAACAGGCCGAGTTGCTCACTGGCTTGCAGATCAGCGAGGACCCGCGCGACATCATCGTGCTCGGGCGCAGCGTGTTCCGCTCGACCGATCACCTCAGCCCGGACGACGGATCGCTCGAGAAGTTCGCGGCTAGCATCGGGGCCGACTACGCGATCTGGTCGGCCCACTACCTAGGTACGAAAGAAGTCGTCCAGCAAGAGCAGGTCCGCGAATACAGCTTCGGGTCACGCGGCTACTACGACCGCGACGGCAACTACCGGCGTGACTACCAGCCCTGGGACCGCACGGTGTTCGTCCCGGTCGTCGTCGAGGCCGACGAGTACGCGTGGGTGGTGTATTACCTGCGGCGCAGGTAGGTCTGCTTTGAGCCGGGCGGAAAGAGAACAAGGGATACGTAGCCGGATCGCACGGGTAATCGTGCTGTTTGGCGTTGGGCTTGCCCTGACGGTGCTGATCGCGTCGCTTTCGGGCCGCTTCGCGTGGTGGACTCAAGGGAAGTTCACTCGCGTGATCGTCGAGAGCACCGGTGAGATCGTGTTCGCAGAGTCGCCGAGGGCGCTGTTTGTCCACACCCATCGTCCATTCGGACTAGACATCCGACTGCCGTCCCTGGGAACGGTGGAGACCGCGTATAAGACAGCGCCCGGCGTTCCGTTCACTGGAGAACTGGGCGGTGATGCAGCGATCCAGTTCCCTGAGGCTTGGTGGCCAAAACCATCACCCGATGTGCTCAACTGGGGTGCTTATCGCTACCGAGTAGGATTTCCCATGCGGGCATTCCAGTATCACACTCATGGCTGGGGAGCTGCTGGGGGTACAAACCGATTTGAAACGCACGGTGTGATCCGTCTGCGGAGTGTGCCGAGGATCGGTCATTTGTACATTCCTTATCGGCCGATTTGGATTGGTCTTCTGATGAACTGGTTCATGTGGACCGGAGTCGTCTGGTTGGTTGTCAGGCTCACGGGTGATCGCGTGCGTTTGCGTCGCAAGCGACGAGCGGATCACAGAATGGCGCGCCGCGAGTGCGTTTCGTGCGGCTATCAGTTGAACAAACTCGGCACATGTCCCGAGTGCGGCCAAGTCACTCCCCCAGCGTCTTCTTGCGTCTGAGAATATGGTGGTAGTGCTGGGCAAAGCGGTGTGCTTCGTCGCGGACTTGTTGGAGCAGGCGCAGGCCCGCGTTGTTGCGGCTGAGCCGGATGGGCTCCTTCTCGCGCTGCACATAGACAAGCTCTTCCTTCTTGGCGATCGATATGACCATTGGCGGCTTCACGTCCAATGTCTCGAATGCAGCCAATGCTGCGTGGAGTTGGCCGAGCCCGCCGTCGATGAGGATCACGTCGGGGTACAGCTCGTGCCCGGCGCCGGCTTCGCGGTATCGGCGTGAGACCACCTCGGCCAGCGCGGCGTAGTCGTCGTTGGCCCGCCCGCCGGGCAGGTTG
>JBGCEB010000014.1:0-105575 GCA_045106075.1 Phycisphaerales bacterium | reverse complement strand
CAAGGAAGGCTCGACCATCGGCGGCTTGATGGACTCGCTCGGCACCTCGACCTCGGTCGCGCTCCAGTACGGCGTGCCGCTCGAATCGCTCGTCAAGAAGTTCACCCACCAACGCTTCGAGCCGGCGGGCATGACGACGAATCGAGATATCCCCTTCGCGAAATCGTTGGTCGACTACATCTTCCGCTGGCTGGGAATGGAGTTCATCCCAGGCTATCGCGAAGCGAACGCGCCCAAACGTGACGAGGGCACCACACCCGAACCATTGGCTGGCGAGCGCCGGATCGCGTCGGGCAACGCACGATTGGCCGCTGAATCCGAAGCCAAGCCAAACCGGACCTCGGTGGTCGCCGCTTCGTCCTCTGCGGTCTCGCAGTCGACAACGAGTAACGCTGGTGACGGCACGGTCGTCGTACAGCGCACGCAAGCGTCCACGCTCTCGGTCGCTCTTGAGTCGGCGGGCGATGCACCTCCTTGTGATGTTTGCGGCACCATCACGGTCCGTTCAGGTACCTGTTACAAATGCCTGAACTGCGGTGCCAGCATGGGTTGCAGTTGAGGTGTCGGAATGCGTTGAGTCACGTCTTCCGATGTGACCCAGTATGAGTCGGGCAAACGCACCCGAACAGTTGTTCAAACCGATGACGCGCGTTGTTTGGCGTTGATCGATCGTTGTTGATACCCAAGTTCATAAACAGATGGAAAAGGCGGGCGGCCCTCCCAAAGGCAGGGACTCACCGGAGGAAGCAAGGTCAGCAAGCAAACGGAATGTGCGCTGCGAGACATTGGCACGGACCAGCCGATTCTCGTCACCATCGGAACGCACGACGGGCCGGGCCTCTATTGGCCAAGGGGTGCCCGAAACGACGCCCGACCAACGGCGCCCTGACCCACCAGCGGGTCGGCCGCCGCCTTGCCATCTGTTCGTATCTCTCGCCCGCCGGGTGAGAAACGTACCTGCCTCGTGATTACGGACGTGATTCTGTTTTGTGGTGCCGCCAGAACTCCTTGAGCGCATCCGTATCACGAAAAATCGCCGGGGCTCGCGCATTGGCCTCCACCACCGCGCCGGGCCCCAGCCACCCGCCCCCGGGCATGCCCACCACGGCCCGGGGGTTTTTTACGCATCAACAGCTTTTCACGCTCCAACAACATGGTGACGGTCCCTGCGGATACGCTCGGGGATGCGCCCGTCCTCGAAAAACCTCAGTATCGAATTTCGAGCAATCGCATCGATACTCATCATCTCGATCTGGTTGATCGGTATTCTCGCGCCCAAACTGCTTTGGATGAATCCAACTTTCAGAGCAGCGGTGTCCACACTCGGTATCGATGCGATGTTTCTGTTCAGCCCAACGTGCTGGGCCGCTGCGACCATCGTTGGATGGTTGGCGACGCGAACCTTTGTCCGATTCAGAGGCTCAGAAGTAACATCTTTGACGCTTGGACTGCGCGTTGGTTGGAGGCGTGCCGCGGTTGGCTTTCTGTTCGGATGCAGCTGCACCTTGCCTATGGCGGTCTTGGCGATCTGGTGCGAGTCGACCATGGTGCCGAGATTCATCGCGTATACGACCATCTTGCCGGGATTTACTGAGGAACTACTCTTCCGAGCTTTCGCGTTCGGCATGCTTGTCCAAGCAGTTCGTTTCCGAGTTTGGCCGGCCGCGATTTTCACGGGTGTAGTGTTCGGGTTGGTACACGTAGATATCACTCCTGACGTCGGGCAGACCATCCTCGGTCAGGTGTTCTCTTTCTGGATCTTCATGATCTCCCTCGGCGGCGTGCTCTACGCATGGTTGTTCCACCGGGCAGGTTGGAATCTCTGGATCGTCATCGCGTTGCATGTCTCGATGAACTTCTGGTGGGATTCGTTCGACATGTCATCATCGCCGCTCGGCGAAATGGGCACCATTTTGGTCCGTGTTGCGACGGTCGCCATTGCGATCACGGCACTGGAGTTTGCCAAGGGCTCCTTGTTACGGCCAGCTGTGCTCGTACCATCGGGCGATGACACACACTGATCCATCAACGACCGCAACCTGGGCAACGCTCCTCGCAGGCTGGACCGAGTTCGCCCGCTCGGCCGTCGCGTTGCCAGAAAACGCCGAAGGCTCACGTTGGAAAAACTCGATCGCTCCGGCGATCGCATTGCACGCGACCAGCATGGCATTGCCCGAGTTGATCAAGATTGATCCCCAGGAACGTCCCCTCGCGATGGATCGTGCCGAGATATTGATCCGTGAGCAGAGCGCCGCCCTGAACCAAGCCTGGCACGCCGAGCCAATGCCCGAATCGCTGACCGAGCTCATCGCGGACGCGCGCCTTGCGTGGGAACGTGCGTTGCACGAGGGGATGGAATGGTCTGCAACCAGCGAGCGCTTCATGACCAAGCATCCTTCTCAGCTGGCAGAAGCGCTTCTCGATGCAGGGTTTGTCGGTGAAGTCTGTGTGCTTAGTCCTAACGCCGTTGCGTTCGAGACTTCAATCGTCGCCACAGCTCGCGAGCGCGACGGCGGGCCCGTCGACGACGAGATCGCTGGAATCATCAGTGGTTACCTCAAAAAATGCGAAGGGAGCGTCGACGAGCCCGTCGTGGCGTTGCCCATCCGCCAGGTCTATCGCGAAATGGACTTTCTCAAGGGTGGCCCGGTTCGTGATGTCCGAACCCCGGTGGTGGGGGTGCTGCCAGCGGGTCAGCCATTGCTGATTCCTGTGGTTTCAGGCGGAGCCATCGGTGCCCTTCCTCTTGCGAATCGCCAACCGGCCAGCACGGAACCCATCCCGGTCGTCGATGCCGAGCCTCAGGAGCATTGACATCGCATGACTTGCCCGTGAAATCCGCTTCCCGCGCCTACGATCGCAGCCCGAGACGGGGTGATTAGGCCTTCAACAAACGCATTCAAGACGGAGCGAATCCCATGCCCAAGCGTGCCAAGATCAGCATCATCGGAGCCGGCAATGTCGGTGCGACCTGTGCCCACTGGGCCGCCCAAAAAGAGCTCGGCGATATCGTCTTGCTCGATATCCCACGAGCCGACGCCCCTGATCAGCACATGCCAAAGGGCAAGATGATCGACCTTGGCTGCTGCGCTCCAATCGACGGGTTCGACTCGAAACTCACCGGCACGTTCGATTATGCCGACATCGCTGACTCAGATGTTGTTGTCGTCACCGCTGGACTGCCCCGCAAGCCCGGCATGAGCCGCGATGACCTGATTTCGACCAACGTCAAGATCGTCAAGTCCGTCAGTGAGAACATCAAGCAGTACGCACCCGACTCGATCGTCATCGTCGTGTCCAACCCGCTCGACGCGATGGTCTATACCGCATGGAAAGCAACCGGCTTCCCGACCAACCGCATCATGGGCCAAGCAGGTGCGCTCGACTGCGCCCGATACCGCGCTTTCATCGCGTGGGAACTCGGCGTTTCGGTCGAAGACGTCCAGGCGATGCTGCTCGGCGGTCACGGCGATGACATGGTCCCCTTCCCACGCCTCACCTCGGTCCACGGCATCCCCGTTACCGACATGCTCAGCGATGACAAGATCCAATCCTGCGTCGACCGCGCCAAAGTCGGCGGCGGCGAGATCGTCAAACTCATGGGCACCAGCGCCTTTTACGCACCCGCGCTCGGCACCATCCAAATGGTCGAAGCGATCGTCAAAGACAAGAAGCGGATCATCCCTTCCGCGGTCTACCTCGACGGACACTTCGGGCACAAGGACTTGTTCGTTGGCGTCCCCGCGATGCTCGGCAAGGACGGCGTCGAGAAAGTCATCGACTTCAAACTCACCGCCGACGAACAAAATCTCTTCGACGAATCGGCGTCGCATGTCGCTGATCTCGTGAATGTTGTCAAAGCACAGTTCCCCGAACTTGCATAGGTCTTTCACGACGGCCAATGAAAAGCCCCGCGATCAACGCGGGGCTTTTTATATTGCGTGTGCGTGTGGCATCACTGCCGTATCACTTGCTCTTCGGGCGCGTGTGTTCGTACAAATCGCCGATTTGTTTGACGTACTTGTCACGCTTCTTGTCTTCGTGCGCGACGAGTACGTTCTCTGCGTCTTCGCCAAGTGAAGTCAACAGGCGATAGGTGTATGGGGCGGATCCGATCCATCGCCTCCAACTCTTGCGGAACCAGAGAATGCTGAGCGGAAAAACGACACCGGCAATGGCGATGAAAGGCCAGGTTTGGATTGTGGCTGCGAGCGCCACCGCGCCCATCGATCCCGCAAGCACGACAAGCCCGTAAATGAACTGAGCGCCCTCGCTGCGTGCACGACGCTTGATCACCGATCGCCGGTCGGCGATGCGTGAGACATCGGCTTCAGGATCGTCGCCGAGCAACCACTCGGCATCTGGATGGTCCGGATCAACTTTGAGTTCGAGAACCGGTTCGGGCTCCGGCTCTGGCATCACGGCTTTTTTCACAACGTCGGGATCGACGTCTGGAAGCAGCTCGATCCGCTTTGGTTTGTCTTCTCGCAAACCTGTGCCTCCCCGAGTCAGTCCAAGCTCGGATTGAATCATAACTCCATCCCCTTGCGTGACATAACACGCTTCCATGTCATCGGATTTGATCTTGGAATTCAATATGATTCCACACCTATGACTCGGAAATGTCAGGGAGCAATTTTACCCGACGCGTGAAAGGTGTTCCGGCGGAACGGGACAGAATGTAAATTATTGCAAGATCTAAACACTCTGCATTTATACCGAAGCGGTGCTCATCGGCCGAGCGTGCTCTAGGAGTACAACGCTCGCAGAGCGCCTCGGGCCCATCGCATCAATCGAAACTGTGAGAGATTCTCAGCGTTCTCGCCAAGGGAAGTCAGCAAGCGGTACCAATAAGGCGTCCGGTTCAGCCACGCTCGCGTCCGCAAGCAAAACCATGTAATCGACAGCGGGGCGATTACAGCGCACGCTGCGATCACTCGCCCATCTTGCCATGTCAGCGCCAATCCAAGCACACCAAGCGTCAAGGTCAGCGCAATCAGCGCATACACGAAATGCGCTCCGGCAGAGGTGATCATCTCCCCAACATGGAAGGTGAATGGCTCATCTTTAATGGCCAGATCAACCGTTTTATCACCATCTCCGGCACGATGCACGCGGGCTTCAGGATCGAACCCTTCGAGTAGTTGCTCGCCTTCTTGAAGATCAAAATCCTGATCAGAGACTCCGAACTCAGATGCCACGGCAGCTTGATTGGGGCCTTGGTTTTCACCGCCCAAGTCCTCATCGAGGATTCGGACCCCCTTGGGGGTTTCGAACAAGTTGTCGTTTTCCCCGTTCATCGGGTCGTGGGTCCTCTGCGGAAGGCTGTTCGTGGAGTGAGAGTCAGAGGTCCTTACGGCCTAAAGTCTGGCCGGTTCTGTCCTTCATTCTGGACACTCATCGGAGATACACGAGATGATCATATCAAAGTTTGCCTCAATCGGCCTCGCTTTATCACTGTCAGGCACCGTTGCGATCGCCCAAGATGATTCGGGCAGCGTTGCCACGATTTCACAGGCCCGAGAACTGTTCCAGCCAAGCTGGACCAGCCCCGCCATCGCCCAAATCGGTGCCCAGCTCGCAGGCACATGGCGGACAGAAGATCCGATCGACTCGATGCCAGGCTCGGATGGCACGTCCGTCCCGGTTTACATCGCGATGTCGATCGCCGCGGTTCCTGTCGACGGCGTGCCGAACGCTTTCTATGTTGAAAGCGCTCGCACTGACTCCGCGTGGGAGCCTTATCGCCGGGCGATCTTCGAAATCTATCCCTACAAAGATGGGCATCGCCTCCGCACCTACGAAATCGCGGTCGGTGATGTCTCCGACGGCGTGTTCGACGGCATGTTCGCTGCTCCCGAATGGTTCCCCCAACTCTCGCGCGATAACTTGATCGCGACGATGGATGTCGATATCACCCCGACTTCTGACGGTTTCACCGGTCAGTCGCCTTATCCATTCCCGACCGGAGCCGGTGGCGCGGTCGAGATGACTTCTTCCGTGACTCTTGCCGGTGATGTCCTCACCGTCGCAGATCGTGGCTACGACGCGAAGGGCAACATCGTTTGGGGCGCGGAAGGCCAGGCGTACACCTTCCTTAAGTCGCAGGGTCTCATCTCGATCCAGCGCCGCGAAGACGGAATGGTCATCCTCGATTACGGCGGAGCTTCGGGTCCGATCGTCTCAAACGGTGACCGCATGCACGTCAACTACGAAGGCTTCCTTGCTGATATGACGCGATTCGATTCGTCGTACCAACGCGGCACGCCCTTCATCTTCGCGTATCCGCCCGGAACTCGTGCCATCACTGGCTGGGGAATCGGAATGGAGAACTTCGCCGAAGGCGGACGCCGCAAGCTGATCATTCCAGGCTACCTCGGATATGGTCCAAACGGGAACCCCCGCGCCAACATCCCCGGTGATGCAACCCTTATGTTCAACCTCCACTTTGCTCATGTTGATGTCGCCGAAGACGCGACCGAGCCTGCCCCATCCGGCGGCGCCTCGACCGTCAACGATTAACTCGTCATCGATCAATCAATGAAACTTTCAATCAAGACCACAAGCGGCGTCGAGCGACGCCGCTTTTTCATGCGCGGTGCAAAAATCGGCGATACCGTGTGCTGATGCCAGAGCCGCACGAAATTTTGGGAGTGCCCCGTCACGCGACCCCCGAACAAGTTCGGAAGGCATATCGATCGTTGGCCCGTCGATTTCATCCAGACGCTTCGGGTACTTCTGATACGGGGGCGCGATTCGCAGAAATCACGGCCGCGTATGAGCAGATGGGCAATCTGCAACACACGACTGCACAGCGAGCGGATCATTCGCAGGGCGAAGACAATGGTTGGGACGAGGAGATCGACCCAAGCGTTTGCTACGACACTTTCTTTTCGGCCAGCGCTCCACCTCGTCAATCCAAACCAGCGCCATTCCGGCGACGAGGCACCGGGCTCGACGTCGAAGTCGAACTCCCACTCCGCTCAGAAGAGTTTGCAGCGGGGGGCGTGTTTACCGCACCGTCTCCGATTGGACCAGTCGAAATCCAGCTGGGACCCAGCACGCCGGTGAATCGTGAGATCCGCGTCCCCGATGCCGGGGTACTAGGGCCCGATCGGAAACGAGGGGATCTGTTCGTGATTTTGACCGCGATCAATCCGTCCGGCGACACGCTGGAACTTTGAACTGCGCGTGATTTCGGTTGACGCGGACCCATTCGCGCGGAAGACTCCGCTCACGATTGCACGCGCAGGAGACGGGGTTGCTCAAACAACGGCATCAGCTCTTTGTCACGCTCTTTGCCGGCTTTGATGGCATCGCGGTCGGTGCAGCTTCGCTCGCGGCGCTATGGACCCGGTCGAACGTGTTTGCCGAGCCGTTCGCCACGACCACCATGGGATGGGCCCGCGATTCATTGATGCTGGTTTCAATCCCGGTGGTGGTGCTCACGCTCGCGGCTTGTAGGCTTTATCGACCGCGACGCGACCGGTCAATCTGGGGCGAACTCTGGGAGATCGCCCGCGCCGGGCTTCTTTCTGCCGGAGCGATCGTCGTCGCACTCTGGGCGGTGGGCAGCGGACAGCTCTCAGGCACGACGATTCCTATATCCCAAGCGCCAAGATTGTTCGGATACGCGTTGACCGATCCGAATCGTTTTCAGCTTGTTTTACTGGCGATTTTGATCCCGGCCGCGGTGGGGTCCCAGCGATTCGTTGTTCGCATCGCGTTGCGTTGGATTCGCAAACGTGGCTGGAACATGCGGCATGTCGCGGTGGTCGGAACCGGACGCCTCGGGCAAATCACCGCCCAGACAATCACTCGAAATGCTTGGACTGGCATTCGGGTGTCGTACATGGTTAGCCACCACCCGGCGACCAATAGAACTGAGTGCGCAGGCATCCCCGTGAGAGGTGGTCTAGACATCCTCGATCAGGTTCTTGAGGCGAGCCCGGTCGATGCTGTGTACGTATCGGTGCCCGGTTCGATGGGGGGCGAGATCACCGGGCTTCTGCGCCGTCTCGAACGCCATGCTGTCGATGTCCGGATCGTTCCAGATGTTCAGCCGCGACAGCTTCCGGTGAATATGGCGGTTTCCGAACTCGAAGGAATGCCCATCCTGAGCTATCGCGAATCGCCCCTCGCGGGCGTCGGCGGCGTTTTCAAGCGAGCCATGGACGTCGCGGGGGCCCTTGCGGCGATCTTGCTGTTTTCACCCGTGATGGCAGTTGTCGCCGTTCTCGTGCGCCTCGACTCGCCCGGGCCGGTGATTTTCCGTCAAACCAGAGTCAGCCTGGGCGGAGAGATCTTTCAGATCTACAAGTTCCGAACCATGGTCCATGCAGACCAAGAGCAAGGATTGGGCTGGACCGCTCGTCAAGATCCTCGCATCACGAATATCGGACGTTGGTTGCGAAGATCCAGCCTCGATGAACTCCCCCAGCTCTTCAATGTGCTCAAGGGCGATATGGCATTAGTTGGCCCGCGGCCCGAACGGCCGGAGCTAATTGACAGGTTCCGAGACGATTGGCGGGGATATATGTTGCGCCAGCACGTAAAAGCTGGAATGACCGGATGGGCCCAAGTTCATGGGTTCAGGGGTGATTCAAGCCTCCGGAAGCGCCTGCAATATGACCTCTATTACATTCGTAACTGGTCTATCTTACTTGATTTGCGCATCTTGTCATTGACTATCCGACGCGGGTTCGTGCATCAGAATGCCATGTGATCGGACTTCCCCAATTTCTGCTTTGTGAACAGATCTCGGCTGCGACGGTTGCACAGAATGGGTAAAGCTCGTATAAAATACCAGACGTGCCGGGCCATTTTCTGGAGCTGAAAGCCCACACGAATGGAACCGGACACCTTTTCACCCGGATAGATACCGGCTGGGTCTCAGACACCGGCCATTAGTGCCCACCAGATCGAGGCTGTCGTTGGACGACAGTCGGGACGCAGGCAGGGACAAACGGAGGTCATCGTGAAGAAGAACAAAGCATTCACGCTGATTGAGTTGCTCGTGGTCATCGCGATCATTGCGCTCTTGATTGGCATTCTGCTTCCCGCAATCGGCAAAGCCCGAGATACGGCGAAGAACGTCCTGTCCCAAAACCGAGCTCGTCAGCTTGCGGTCGGTGCAAACTCATTTGCAGCCGACAAGGGTGACTTCATCCCCAGCTTCGATGCACCCGGGCGGATCCGAGGCGTGCCCTACGATTATGATATCGGAGGCGGCGACACCGTCCGCGTCCGTGATTCCATCGGAGCCGCTGCCGCGCAGCAGGCCGAAATTTTGCGTCGCGTCACCGGACGCACGGCGGGTGATTTCGAGATCAACCCGTTCGACGGCCGTCTCTGGCATCGCCGTTGGAGTCACGTCCAGCTTTTGGACTACCTGACAACGACTCAGCCTGAACCCATCGCCGTGTCGCCGTTCGACAAGAACCAGATCGCTTGGCAGCAAGAGCCCTTGAACTTCGAATCTGGCAGCACCGTTCCTTACGCCAACGGGACACCCGCTGGGTATGACTCGGACGGTAACTGGGGCCGTAGGCAAGTCCGCAACCGTTGGGCGTTTGCTTCTTCGTACCAAACCGTTCCCGTTGCATGGAACACCGATGGCATCGGCGGTCAAGCAACCTATCACCCGGTCGCAGCGACCCCGCACCTGTTCGGGAACAATGATGGTGGTAATAGCGTTGCAAGTTCGATCACGCTCGGAAAGCGGAAGTTCAACCAAGTTGCTCTTCCGTCCGGCAAGGTGTTTCAGTTCGAAGAGTTCGACCGCTTCTCGACCCGTCAAGGTCTGAGCTTTATGTATCCCGAAGCCCAATGTAACTTGAGCTTCTTCGATGCATCGGTCCGCCGACTCTCTACTTCGGAAGCCAATCCTGGCTGGAACCCCGATGAACCTCAAAGCACTTGGACTCAGACGTATGTTCCAATCGATACGTTCCCAGAGCCCAAGAATGGCCTGAACGACAACACCGAGTACTGCCAGCGTTTCCGCTGGACACGCCACGGTCTCCAAGGCATCGACTTCGGTGGCGCGGAAATCGGTCAACCTCGCGGCTTTGTCGAGGAGGAGTGCGTTGTCGGCGGCCCCTAATATGGCATGTTGATATCTGCTGATTCTTGACGGGGACCGTTCATCGGTCCCCGTCTTCTTTTTGGTGATGACTACCGTATTGAAACGGAATCTGCTACATTCATGCCAGCATAAGCCGGCTTCGAATGCTTCACGCAAGCGGTCTCGTCGGTCTTCTTCTCGGGTTTCTGTAAGTGAGCACAATATGATCAAGCGGAAAGCATTCACGCTCATCGAGCTCTTGGTAGTCATCGCGATCATCGCGTTGCTCATCGGGATTCTCTTGCCGGCGATCAGCAAGGCCCGGGAGAGCGCTAAGAAAGTGCTCTGCGTATCAGGACAGCGGCAGATGGGCATCGCCCAGGCGGGGTATCAGAATGACTTTGCCGATTTCCTCCCCGCGTACTCCTGGCAGCCAGGTCCAACCGGGAGCGAGTTCGAAGATCTTGACTTTGCCGGGGCTCCCGATGAAGCGGCACGCATGCAGGCGACCGACATCATCCGGAGGCGGACCTATTTGAAAGACATGCCGGTCCCCCCGAATCGCCTGCCGCACCGGGAGTTCACGCACCTTGTCCTCATTGATTACCTGACACTGAACTTGCCAGAGCCCATCGTCGCGTGTCCGTCAGATCGCCAGCGTCAGCTTTGGCAAAAGGATCCCAAGGGTGACCGCACCAATGTCCCCACCGGGGGGCAGTGGGATCAGTTCTTCGATTGGTGGTGGTTTAGTTCCACTTATCAAGTGGTCCCCGCTTCATGGTCGCCCGATATGAAGATGGGCAACGTACGAACAGTTGACCAGTCGCCTTCGGATCACAACTGGTTCAACGGCGCACCTCTGGATCGGCTAGGCAAACGCAAGTTCTTCTCGGTTCGCTACCCGAGTAAGAAGGCGTTTATGTTCGAGTTCTACGACTACCACTCGACGCGCAACGGCATGTTCTACGCGTATGACGAAGCTCAGATCGAACTGCTGATGTTCGATGGCTCTGCCAGCTTTGTGAACACGGTTGATATTAACCCCGGCTTCCGCCCCAACAACCCGCAGAGCGCGAATCCGACCACGGCTCGTTATCGTCCGGTTGCGTTCGAGCCGCCGGCGCGAGGGGAGGCGACCGATCGACTCGTCATGCGGGTCCGCTGGACGCGTGGTGGGCTTGGCGGCATCGATGTGGATGGCAAAGACGTCAACACCGGTCAACCTCGAGAAGAACCCTGATCTCACAGGCTCTTACTTGCTTATGAATCATCTCGTTCGCAGCGGCCGATGAGCGCGAGTAAAGCCAACCGGGAAACGCTCTGGGAAAGCTAACACAATCCTGGCCCGCGCTCCGTACTTACTGAAGGAACCCAAAAGAGAAACAGCCCGGTCTGTGCAAGACCGGGCCGTTCTTTGTGGTTTTACGATCGATCGCTCGATTACGGGCGACGGGTGTTGCGGATTTCTTGCATGCGGGTCTCGATCTCGATTTCCCAGTAGTCGACATCGATGACTTCTTCGAACGATCCGGTAATCGCATCCATGCTCAAACGCTCAGCCTTCTTGAGCTGGGCTTTGTAACGTCCGAGCTGGCGACGCATGTTTTGCAGTGCCGAAGCGCTGCCGCGAATCGAACTGCGAGCCGCCCAAACGCCTTGCTCGCGATAGAACGATCCGATGGAGCCCATGAGCTCTTTGCGGAGCTTCTTGCAGATCGCGTTGGCGTCTTCAGCGATTTCGTTGGGTTCTTCACCTGCGGAATCCCAATCGATGATGCCTTGCACCTCGGTGAACGCGTCCATCGAGCGGTCATCGATCGCTGTGACAATGCCGTACTTGGCTGCTTGGTCGGCAGTCAGGGTGAGGACGGTGTCGGGGCTGTCGATGGTTTCGTACTCGCCGTTGCTTGGGATCTCGTCAGTGAGGACCCACTCGCCGCCGCGGCGTGTCGCATAGACCGCGTTATCCGAGACGATCATCGCGTGCACAAGATACGGGCTGTGACCGTTGGCTTCGGCGGATGCCGCGAGCTTGGCCGACCAGATGGAGTTCATTTTCTTATCGACTTCGGCAGAGCCAGTACCGTTCATGCGGTAGGCGACAGCGCCGCCGAAGGTCCCGCCGGGTGCCATGGTAATCGTGTTGCAGTTGAACGCCGGCCAAATGGTGGCGGAAATCGCGTGCTCGATCAAAGCGTGGTAGCGGAATTGGTCCGCGTGCTGGGCCATGATCTCAACGATTTCCATCGCCGCCCAGACTTCGCCGCCGCCGGAGTTCATGCGGAAGACCACATCGGTCACGCCGCGTTCGGCACCCCATTCGAGTGTGTTCTTAATCGACAGCGGGTAGATGTCCTGCCCGAAGGTCCCGTTCATTGGGATCTCCATGATCAGGTCATATCCGTCACGCTTCATGATTTCGGGTTCGGATGACTCTTCATCTTTGCCGTTGTTATTCAAGATGCTCGGCGTCGAGTTGGTGTTTTCGACTTCAGGCTTCGAGCTTGGTGTGTCGCCACGGATGACCGATTTGACCTCGCGGCGATCGATCGTCAGGCGGGTACGGATGCCGTGCACTTCGGTATCGATGATGATCTGTCGGCGGGTCTGGGAGACCACGGTGCCGGTGTAGACCGTGCCGTCGCGAAGAACGACCTCGTCAGCGATCGACGTGTTGGCAGTGAATCCGATGAGTCCGCCGGCGATGAGCGCGAGAGCGGTGGAGCGGATCGAAAAAGCAGCCATAGAAATCTCCTGAGTAGGAGGGCAGAGTTGCCCAATATATGGAACGATTCCTTACTTACAGAATACTAGCAGAAGGAGGGCGATGCGCCGAGAGGATCTGTGGAAACAGCCTTACGATTCCATGAAATGTTGAGCTATTCGGTCATTGTGGTTGGTGGTGGGCACGCGGGCGTAGAAGCTGCGTGGGCGGCTGCCAACCGACTTCAGCATCCGAAATCTGTCTGTCTTCTCACCATGCGTCGCGACAAGATCGGGGCACTCAGTTGTAACCCGGCCATCGGTGGTTTGGCCAAGGGCCAGTTAGTGCGTGAGATCGATGCGATGGGCGGGCTCATGGGCCTGGCTGCGGATGCGACTGGTATCCAGTTCAAGGTTCTTAACACCTCGAAGGGGCCCGCCGTCCGTGGTCCTCGATGTCAGTCCGATAAAAACCTGTACCCCGCAGCCGTCCAGAAACTCATCGCAGCCCGCCCAGAAATAGATGTCCTCGAGGGCAGCGTTGAAGGGTTTCTAGAGGATGACCGCAGCGGAGAGGCACGACGCATCGTCGGCGTGCGTTCGATGGACGCAGCGGGCACTGAGCACGTTATCAAAGGTGATACCGTGGTGCTGACCACCGGGACATTCATGCGCGGGCTGATGCACACGGGTGAAGTGAAGACCAAGGGCGGGAGGCACGGCGAAGCGTCGGCGGAGGGTATTTCCGGGGCACTCCGTGGTCTGGGACTCGAGCTTGGTCGGCTTCGGACTGGCACACCGCCACGTATTTCGCGGTCGAGCATCGACTGGAAAGCGTTGCCAGAAGAGTTGGGTGATGCCAATCCCTTGCCGTTTTCAGAGCTCACGCCTGGATGGTCGGCTGGCGATTTGGTCTGCGATCGGTTCCCTCTAATCGAGCAGGTCGGATGCCGGGTCACGCACACGCATGAATCAGCGCACGAGCTCATCCGAGCAAACCTGCACCGAGCCCCGATGTACATGGGCGATATGGCGACCGGTCCGAGGTATTGCCCGTCGATCGAAGACAAAGCGGTGCGATTCGCCGAGCGGACTTCGCACCATGTGTATCTCGAGCCCGAGACTTTGGGGAGTGACTCGATCTATTGCAATGGGATCGCGACGTCATTGCCTGCCGATGTGCAAGACGTTGTGGTGCACACCATGCCCGGCTGCGAGCGTGCCGAGATTCTCCGCCACGGGTATGCCGTCGAGTATGACACCGTTTTGCCCCATCAGATCGATGTGACCGGGCAAGTTCGGAGCGCCCCCGGTTTGTACCTGGCGGGACAGATCAACGGAACAAGTGGGTATGAAGAGGCGGCTGCGCAGGGTCTCGTCACCGGTTTAAACGCGGCGCAGATGGTTCTGGGTGAGCCCCGCGTCGTGTTTGGTCGGGACGAAGCTTACATCGGCGTGCTGATGGATGACCTGGTCACGAAGACGCCCATCGAGCCGTATCGCATGTTTACCAGTCGGGCCGAGCACCGATTGTTGCTCCGTGCTGACAACGCGTGCGATCGTCTCACGCCAATCGCCGAGCGACTGGGCTTGCTCGAACACACCGAGCTCGGGCAGCGACGCTTGCGCGGTTTCTCGGAGCGTCGGTCGCAGCTGGAGCACGGACGATCGTTCATGACGGCCAAGACTGCCGGCACAAAGAGTATTTGGGACCGTTGCCGGGAGGCAGCGTTCGGGCCAGACCAACTCGCTGCGGCATTGGAAGCCGAAAACGAGTCTCTCCCGATTCCGGTCGTTCGGACCCTGCATGCTGAGTCCCGATATGAGCCGTATGTCCAGCGTGAGCGGGCTGAGATCAAACGGCGCTCCGATCACGAGCAACGAACGATCCCCTTGTGGTTCGGCAGCGATGACATGGCAGATCTTCGGTCCGAAGCACAGGCGGCGATCATGCGATATCGTCCTGAGACCTTTGGGCAAGCGTCGCGGCTCGAAGGCATCACACCGGCGGACATCACCCTGTTGCGTGTTATCGTGGAGCGGGCCAAGCGGGCTCGTAAGGAAGAGGCTGGTTCTCGATGATGAATCTATTGACGCTGGGCGCGGGCGGCGGGGGCAGCGCCGTCCAGCTCGACTTGCTCATTGTGCTCGCGTGTGCGGGCATCATCACGCTGATGCTCTCACGATTGCGCGTCGCGGCGATCCCGGCATATCTGCTCGCGGGTATCGCCATCGGGCCGAGTGGCCTCGGCTTGGTTCACTCGCCCGAGCGTATTGAGCAGGTTGGGCAGCTTGCATTGATCGTGCTGATGTTCTCAATCGGCATGCATCTTGACTCATCGTCCCTCCGCAAGGGGGCAGCGTCGATCATCTCGATTGGGTTTCTGAGCACGATTGGCACGGCGATCGCGTTCTGGGGCATCCTCACACTGGCGGGCATGCCTGGGCGTGGCGCGCTCGCTGCGGGCATGGGGCTGTCGATGTCGTCGACGGCGGTCGTGCTGCGGTTGCTTGCCCAGCGACGCGAGCTTCAGTCAACGGTCGGTCGTGTTGCCCTCGGCATCCTGCTCGTTCAGGACCTGATCGTGATCGCATACCTCGCGGTGCTACCAATGCTGGCGGCCGGTGCCGGAGTCCCTGATGGTGAGGAGCAGGCGACATGGATTGATCGGGTCGGCGGGGTGATGCTCGCGATCGGAGCGATCGCGGCGATGATCGTTCTGGGTCGATTGGTTCTGCCGCGGGTCTTGCGAGAAGCATCGCGTATTGCAGGCGGCGAGGTCATGCTTGTGCTGACTGCCGCCGTCGGTTTGGGCGCCGCGACATTGACGGCCGTGCTGGGGCTCAGCCCTGAACTGGGGGCGTTCATCGCAGGGTTCCTGCTTGCGGGGACGCCGTTCCGCTATCAGCTCGCAGGCCAACTCGCGCCGGTGCGTGACTTGTTTATGGCTGTATTTTTCACGACCGTTGGACTCCAAGTCAATCTCGATGCGGTGATGCCGGTGTGGTGGATCGTGCCTCTCGGCACAGCCGGCCTCATGCTGATCAAGCTATTTGTGATCGGCGGGATCGCTTGGGCGGTGGGCGCTGAAGGCGGGCTGTCGAGTCGCGTTGGCGCATCGCTCGCGCAGGCCGGCGAGTTTTCTCTTGTCGTATTTTCACTTGCGAATCAACTGGATTTGATATCACCCGATCACGGTTCGGTGCTCGTCGCGGTGGTGATTGCGTCGCTGATATTGACACCAGCGATGCTGTCGCTTGGTCCAAAGCTTTCGCCCTTGGTCAGAGCGATGGGGAATCCGCCATGGCGGCGTGATCCATCGATCAGCGATGATACTGGCGCTCAAGTCGGTACCGGTGCGAGCGTGATTATCGCGGGCTTTGGCCCAGTCGGGCGTGCCTGCGTCGATCGACTCGAACAGGCGGGGGTTGTGCCATTGATCGTCGAACTCAACCCGTCGACCGTGCGCGAACAAAAGGCACTGGGTCGGCGTGTCATCTTCGGCGATGTCGCCAACCCAGACGTGCTCGAATCTGCAGGTATAGAACATGCCGAAGCGGTGGTGCTCACGCTGCCAGATTCGAATGCGACGATGGAAGCAGTCCGAACAATCCGGGCTGTCCGTCCAGATATTCACATCGCGGTTCGTGTGGGTGTGCAGCGTCGGGCCGACACGGCGCGTCGCCTTGGAGCTGATTTGGTCGTGGTCGAAGAGGAAGTGTCAGCCGCGGCGCTCGCCGATCAGGTCCTCAACAGTTGCGAACTTCCAGAACGCAACGATGCGATGTTCTCGTCGATCGAGGGTCTGACCCAACTCGGCAACACCCAAGTTACGCAAGTGCAACAAAGCCCGATGCCAGAAGATCCAGAATCAGGAACGAACGAAGGCACGATCAGGTTTTAGATGAATTTTTTAGCTTGCCGGACCACTTGCCGTGCCGCCTGTGGGCCCGCTCGGGTTTGGTTTGTCGTTGATCATGCGGAGTTCATCGCGGAGGATCGCCGCGAGCTCATAGTTTTCTGCCGTGATGGCGCCTTCGAGGCGCTGCCGTAACTCGGCTCGTTGCGAGAGCGGGAGTTTGGGAACGAGTGCTTCGCGCATTTCCTTGAGCATCTCGACTTCGCTCGATTTTTCGAATGCTTCGGGCGCGTCGTTGTCGTCGAAATACTGCCGCAGCGCCTCGATGCCTTCTTCGATCGCGTGGGCAGCGGCTTTGGGTTCCTCGTCGCGCAGCGCCATGCTTGCGAGCGCCCGGGCACGCATCATCATGACGTAGGGGCGATTTTGTTCCATCGATCGCCGATCTTCCTCGGTCTCTGCGTGCTCTGCGATCAGATCGAGGACTCGCAAGTTACGAGAGGTATCGCGGGCCACGCCGTCAAAGTCATCGAGGACGAGCAGGGCGATGTAGCGGTGGTAATACTGGATGGCTTCTTCACGGAGAAGGCGACAATCTTCGGGGCTGAGGATTTTCGGACCTTCTCCCGAGTCTTCTTCATCCGATTCGCCGGGAAGCCCGCTTGTGCCTGCTCCAGAAAGTTCTTCTTCGTTTTCGCCGGTGGGGGGCTGGCTGAGCCCTCTGAGTTCGTCGAGTTTGGACTCGTGGTACTCGAGGAGGCTGTCGAATCCTTGGGGCCGGTCGCCGTCGGGTCGGCCGTCGACATGCATCTGGAGCAATCCGAGGTCGAGGCGGACCTGGATCCGGGGCTCTCCGTCTTGCCCCTGAATGAGGCGGACGTTGATTTGCCCCGGTTGAAAGGGCCATTCGGCGAGCATGGCAGTCAGATCATGATCCAATGGGGGCTCCGTGGGTGTTTGAGCATACGGGCGGGCGGCAGTGTTCCACAGGTTTTGGGATGTGCCAGTAAAAACTCGGATGGGCCGATCACATTGTTCACATTGTCGGCCAGACCGTCCAACCGGCCCAAACCGGATCTGAATCGTGCAAGCGAATCTCGCAAATTCCCCTTCCTTCAGGCAGATTCCGCTTCAGCCGATGGAACCTTTTGCGTAGACTCACGAACCAGTAAGGGTTGGGTCTAGACCCGGCTTGTCTTCTTTCTAGCGGCGCTCGCCGCAGAGAGGTGGGTAGGAAAGTGAGTGAGAGAATTGTTCGCGGTACGCGTGCGCCTGCAGGTGGTGTACGCTCCTCCATCCAGGTCTATCTTCAAGATATCAACCGCTATCCGCTGCTGACCGCAGAGGAAGAGCGTGAGCTTGGATGGGCCATCATCAATGATCAATGCCCGGAAGCCAGGCAGCGGATGATCCGCTCGAACCTGCGGCTTGTGGTCTCGATCGCAAAGAACTACAACAACCGCGGCTTGCCGTTGACGGACCTCATCGAGGAAGGCAACATCGGGCTGATGCGGGCTGTTGAAGGGTTCGATCCGGCTCAGGGTGCTCGTTTTAGCACCTACGCCAGCTGGTGGATCAAGCAGGGCATCAAGCGTGCCTTGATCAACGCGAATCAGCCGATCCACATCCCGGCCTATATGGTCGAACTGATCGCCAAGTGGAAGATGCACTCGCGCCGGCTCGAAGCCGAAAACGGTGCGCCGCCCACGATGGATCAACTCGCCGATGCGATGGATCTGCCCCTGAAAAAGGTCAAGATCATCAAGCGTGCGGTGAAAGCCTTCCACGCTCCCAGCCAAGCACCGAGCGATGGCGACGGCGGGCTCATGCAACTCGGCGAACTCATCGCCGACCCTCGCGTGGGCACACCAGAAGAGCGCACGCTGCACTCCGAAGAGCTTGACGTGCTTCGGCGTTTGATGGAGACCATCGACGAGCGTGAAGCATTGATCCTTCGTTTGCGGTTTGGTCTCGACGGCCAAGAACCACTGACACTCAAAGAGATCGCAGCTGACGTCGGCATCTCGCGTGAACGTGTCCGTCAGATTGTCGAGGAGTCGCTAAGCCGTCTCAACGAGCGTTTGAGCGACTCGAAGCCCAGCCGTTTCTATCGCCGAGATGAGACGTTCGAAGATCTCGACACCGCGAACGAGGAAGTCCGTCGGGCGACTCCTTCGCAGAGTCGTACCGCCGGCTGATTGAAGAGCATCCGTCGTTTGACGTCAAAAACAGTCACCCATTGCGGGCCCGTGTCCTCCGGCACGGGCCTGTTTTATGGAGTATCCAGACGGGTCGTCTCGCGGCAAGATTCTGAGATTGCCGAGCCGTAGGATGCTCGCCCGAGGGATGTTGGGGAATACAGGGCTCATATGCTCGGTTCTGCTCATCCCGGCTATGGGGTTTGCAGGCATCGCATCGAATCAAGACATCGGAGGATCGTGTGAGCGAATCAGGCATCGAACAGGTCGTCATCATTGGTTCCGGGCCAGCGGGTTGGACCGCAGCAATCTACGCCGCCCGGGCGAGCCTCAACCCGTTGGTCTATGTCGGAGTGCCCAAGCAAGATCCGGGCCCGATCCTCCCGGGCGGACAGCTCATGCTGACCACCGAGGTCGAGAACTATCCGGGTTTTCCAGACGGCGTCGAAGGCCCTGAAATGATGATGAAGTTTGAAGAGCAGGCCAAGCGTTTCGGCACGCGCATCGTCGGCGAAGACATCGCCACGTGTGAGTTCTCCAACGATGGTTCGCCCCACACGCTCCACTCTTCAGGTGGCGCAGTCATCAAGGCCCACACGGTCATCATCTCAACCGGTGCGACCGCCAACTGGATCGGGCTCGACAACGAGATGCGGCTTGCACGAGGCGGCGGCGGCGTGTCGGCGTGCGCAGTTTGCGACGGAGCACTCCCTGCATTCCGTGACCAGCACGTCGCGGTCGTCGGTGGCGGCGATACCGCGATGGAAGAAGCAACGTACTTGACCAAGTTTGCCAGCAAAGTCTCGGTGATTCATCGCCGCGATGAGCTGCGTGCATCAAAGGTCATGCAAGAGCGATTCCTCTCAAAGCCAAACGCTGAAGTACTTTGGAACAAAACCGTCGTAGATGTGCACGGCGATGAGAAGATCTCAGGTGTCCGGCTCAAAGATACCGTCACCGGTGACGAGTCCGATCTTCCCATCAAGGGGTTGTTTGTTGCGATCGGGCACACACCCGCGACCAAGTTCATCAAGGGCACCGGGCTCGAGTTTGACGATGCTGGCTACCTGGAACTCAAGACGCGGACCAGCGAGACCAACATTCCTGGCGTGTTCGGCGCCGGAGACGTCTCGGACGCGAAGTATCGTCAGGCGGTCACCGCTGCTGGCATGGGTTGCGCGGCAGCGCTTGACGCCGAGCACTACCTTGGCGGCAAGGGACTCGCGTAAACACTGGCCCTCTTGAAACCAGTTGAAAGAAGAAGCCCCGTCATCTTGACGGGGCTTCTTTTGTATTTATCCAGTCCGGATCTCGCCAGTGATAGATCTCAACTATCAGCCTCAAATAGCTTGAGCTGCGGTTCCAGCAGCTTTTTGTCAGATGCGGGCGCTCGTTCAATCGCCTTCTTCTGCCACTTCACAGCGGTGTCGTTGTCGCCGGTTTTGTGCGCAGCCAACGCGTAGGTATCGAGGATCATCCAATCCTCCCAGTCTGTGAGTTCACAAGCTCGTTGGGCTGCGTTGTAGGCGAGTTGATAGATTTCCGGAGTCGCTTTCTCATAGTTCAGTAACAGCCAGGAGATCGCATTGATCGGTTGCGGCGCATCGTAGAACGCATCAAAAACGAGCGTCCCAGCAACTTCATGGAGGCGATCTGTATCTGCCTTGCTCTCGGCGATGTACATCTGGTCGTACGCGATACTGGTCAGATGCCCAAGCCACATCTTCTCCGTGGCTGCTTCGATGTCGTATTCACCTTTGATGACCTGATCGAGAGGCTCGTCCATCGCCATGGGATGCCCCAACCAAACGACCGTGCCAGCCCCATCAACAATGAATGCAGCGGGGATGCCGCTGCGCCCCGATGGCTTCATCCATGTGTCAACCATCGCGGTGCCTTCTTCGATCGCAACGGTGTATTTCATTTCGGTGTGTTCGGCGACGAACTCATTGATCTGTTCGACGCGGGCATCGCCTTCCGAACCTTCCCATACATTGACACCAATCACACGGATCTTGTCGCCATACTTTTCTTGGAGCGAAGCGACATGCGGGAACGCCGCGATGCACGGGCCGCACCAAGTTGCCCACATTTCGATGACATAGATTTGCCCGGGTTCCAACGAAGCGATGGGTTCGCCGCGAGGAAAGTGGGAGAGTTGAAGCGCCGGTGCGGGCGAACCGATCCATAGCTTGGGCTGCTCTTGGCCGGGGAGAAGTTCCTGCAGAGTCTTGTGCTTGATGTCTGACTGCGCGGAGTGGTGTTTGCTGACGGTGATGTCTTGCGTAGTAGCTCCGGATTTGTTGCCAGCGCCTTGTGGGTTGGCGTGGGTAATGCCAGTGATGAAGCATGCGGTGATCGCCAGAGGTACGCGGATCATGGGTCTCTCCTGGTGCGGGCGTGTCGTGTAAATGAGATCTGTGCGAAAAAAAGCGTTGCTCGATACTGCGTATAAAGGCGATTTGACCGCATGGTTGCGGCGAATGTGCGTTCATTGAGCGTGCGGTGTTGAAGAGTGGCGTGACTCGTTGGATCAATGAGAAAGCCCCGTCTGCGGGGACGGGGCTTCTCGTGATTCAGTAGAGCGTGTTCGAGTCTAAGTGGTGCGGGACTTAGCCCTCGCCGCCGAAGGACTCGAGCTGAGCGGCCATTTCTTCTTTGGCTTCGTCAGGGGCAAGCTCGATGGCTTTGGTCTGCCACTTGACTGCTTCGTCGGTTTTGCCTGCGTTGAATGCCGCGAGTGCGTAGGTGTCGAGGATCATCCACTCTTGCCAATCGGTCTTGTCGCACGCCATCTTGGCGGCTTTGTATGCAAGTTTGGTCGCGGCTTCGGGGCGGTCTTCGCCTTGAAGCATGGTCCAGGCGACGGCGTTGAGGCCCGAAGGCTCGTCGCCGAAGGCATCATGAACAAGCGCGGTCGCCACTTCGATCGAACGATTCCATTCGCCTTCGCTCACGGCGCGGCGCATTTCCATGTATCCGGTCATCGCAAGCTGCGAAGTCCATGCTTTGTCGGCTTCGGTTTCAATGTCATAGTCGCCGGCGATGATTTGGGCGAGGGGCTCGTCCATCGACATCGGGTGTCCGATCCAAGCGACCTTACCGGTGCCGTCGATAATGAATGCCGCCGGGATACCGTTTTGCCCGGCGGGCTTCATCCATGTGTCGCCCATCGCGGTGCCTTCTTCGATCGCGACGGTGTACTTCATCTCGGTGTGCTTGGCGACAAACTCTTCGACGAGTTCAGTACGCTCTTCACCGCTTGCGCGCTCCCAGATGTTCACTCCGATGACGCTGAGTTTGTCTTCGTATTTCTTTTGAAGATCGGCAACGTGTGGGAACGCAGCGATGCACGGTCCGCACCAAGTGGCCCACATTTCGACGACATAGGTGCGGCCGGGTTCGAAGGAGGTGATCGCCTCGCCACGGGGGAAGTGGGCGAGTTGGAGCGCGGGAGCTTTCGAACCGATCCAAAGTTCGGGTTTCTTTTCGTCGGCGAAAAGTTCGCTGAGTGACTTGTGGTCTGCGTGCTTCGCAGTGTGCTTGTCAGCGTGGCCGTGGCCTTCATGACCGGTCTTGGTGCCCTCGGGGCCGGCTTGGGCGAAGCCTGTGGCTAGACCAGCGACCAGGATCATCATTGTACGGGACATAAGAACTCCTTTGTTTGATGGAGGCGCGATTGGTTCAATGTAGAACTCGAACGAGCCTTTGCCAAAGTCCGACAGAACTTGGCGGGTGGTGCATTTGTTTCGTTATGGTACCGGATCGGAACCGAATCGATGCAAGCCAAGCCGAAAACGACAGAATCTGGGGATCGAGTCTCTCCGCGTCGCATTACTCCATGTGGGGGAGATCAGCTTCGCCCAGAAGTGTGAAACCCTTTCGCCGCAGGATCTGACCCGCCAAGGTGTGGTCATCCACCGCGATTGCGATGGTGGGGGCGCCATTGGGCTTGATCATCAGCGGATAGGCGAACGCGATGTTGATCTCCGCTCCGAGCAGGTGAAGACACAGCCGAGAGAGGGTGTGTCCTTCGTTGAGGGAAACCACAAGGACCTCATGTTCTCCGAAGGGCAGGGCATCCTCACGGAGCAGCTTGCGGGCTTCTGAGGCATTGTTGGTGATAACCCTGACGACGGCATGGTCGGAGGATTCATGGACCGAGATGGCGCAGATCGAGCAGGATGCCTCATCGAAGTTCTCGACGAGATCCAGAAGCTTGCCAACCTTGTTGACCAAGAAGACGCTGAACTGCACCACAGTGGGGGGGGAGAACCCTTGGGCGGTATCGAGGGGCGTAGATGCCTGGCTCATTCGGGTCCTTCCGGGAATCGTGCCGCGGGCGTCCGCCAGCGGGGGAATCTCTATTGAACCATCCCGCCCGTCAGTTGGCAACCCCATCATCCCAAAAGACCGCTGCCAAAAGAGATACCGCCCGGACTGGCCGGGCGGTAGATAAGGCATGTTCGGTTGGTGATGGGATCGATATCCCTGATCAGGGCCCGTTGAAGATGCCCTAGACAGAGAACGACGAGCCACAGCCACAGTTGGTGGTCGCGTTGGGATTTGTGAATACAAATCCCCGGCCCATGATCTCGTCCTTGAAGTCAACCATGGTGCCACCCAGATAGAGCAGGCTCTTGGGATCGACAATCATCTTGATGCCATGCTGCTCGAACAGTTCGTCCGAGTCCTTTTGGGTCTCGGTCAGGTCGAGGATGTAGCTAAAGCCCGAGCATCCTCCTCCCTTGACGCCAACGCGAAGGCGGACTTTGTCAGCATCGAGTTCCTGCTCGGCGATGATTCGGCCAATCTCTTTGGCGGCCAACTCGGTCAGGATGACGGTGCTCTCAGCGATTTCGGTGGACATGACGGTTTCCTTTCCATCCTGCGGTCGGGCCAATGCTCTCGGCGTGGTGTCGACCATTCTAGCTTGCTCGGTTCAGATCTGGATCCGAACTTCGCACAATCCCTTGCCGGTCCGGCGAGTTCAGTGGGCGTGCGCCTGGGTATCGGACGCGATGCCGTTCTTCTCTTTGTAGTCGGCAATCGCTGCGCGGATGGCGTCCTCAGCCAATACCGAGCAGTGGATCTTCACGGGAGGCAGGCTGAGCTCTTCGACGATCTGCGTGTTCTTGATCGACAAGCCCTCATCGAGTTCTTTGCCCTTGAGCCACTCGGTTGCAAGTGATGACGACGCGATGGCGGAGCCGCAGCCGAAGCATTTGAACTTGGCGTCTTCGATCTTGCCTTCGTCATCGACTTTGATCTGGAGCTGCATCACATCGCCACACTCAGGGGCGCCGACGAGACCAACGCCGACGTCCTTGCGTTCCTTGATTTCCTTTTGCGTGCCGAAGGTTCCGACATTGCGGGGCTTCTCGTAATGCTCAACGACTTTGGGGCTGTATGCCATGGTGTCACCTCGTAGGTGGGAGTGTCTCTTGTCAGTATGAACCGTTGCGGGCTCGCTTCTATTCGCACATTGATTTCGTGCCGCCGAACTCTGCCGAAGGCGGTGACTCGTGCCCAGACGGGCGCGAAAAATCTAGTGCGCGTTCCATTCGATTTTGCTTACGTCGATGCCTTCGTTGTGCATGTCGAACAACGGCGACAACTCGCGAAGTTTGGTGACTGCTTCGATGATCTTCTCGGCAGCGTACTCGGCTTCCGCTTCTGTGCTCCAACGTCCAAAGCTGATCCGCAGCGACGAGTGGGCCAGGTCGTCACCGACGCCGAGCGCCTTGAGCACGTAGCTGGGTTCGAGCGATGCACTCGTGCACGCCGAGCCAGATGACATTGCGATGTCCTTGACCGCCATCATCAGGCTCTCACCCTCGACGAAGCCGAACGAGATGTTGGTGATGTGCGGCAAGCGTTTGTCGGCGTGCCCGTTGACTTGGACGACATCGAGCGCGGCGGTAACCTTGTCTTCCACAAGCTTGCGGAGTTTGAGCAAGCGCTGTTGTTCGCTGTCCATCTCCTGGGCGCAGAGTTCGCAGGCTTTGCCAAGTCCGACGATGCCTGAAACGTTCAGTGTGCCTGAACGCAAGCCACGCTCCTGCCCGCCGCCCTCTTGGATGGCTGTCAAACGCACACGCGGACGGCGGCGGCGAACATACAACGCTCCGACGCCTTTGGGCCCGTACATTTTATGAGCTGACAAAGAGAGCAAGTCGACGTTGTCGCGCTTGACGTCGGTTGGCATTTTGCCGACCCACTGGGTTGCGTCCGTGTGGAAGACCACGCCCTTGTCATGGCACAAGGCACCGATCTCGGGGATCTCGTTGATTGTGCCGATCTCATTGTTTGCCCACATGACCGTGACGAGGATGGTGTCATCACGCATCGCTGCTTCAACCATGTCTTTGGTGATCAAGCCGTCCTTGCCGGGTTCGAGAAGGGTGACATCAAAGCCTTCCTTTTCGAGCCGCTTGCAGGGGTCGAGCACTGCTTTGTGCTCGTGGAGTGCGGAGATCACATGCCCGCGACCGGTCTGACCCGCGGGCTTTTTGGCATACATGTTGGCCGCGCCCTTGATGGCAAGGTTGTTACTCTCGGTCGCGCCCGATGTGAACACGATTTCCTTCGGGTCGGCGCCGATGAGGTCGGCGACCTGACGCCGAGCGGTGTCCACGGATTCTTCCGAAGCCCATCCGAACGAGTGGTTGCGCGAACCTGGATTCCCGAAGTTCTCGGTGAACAAGGGGAGCATTGCGTCGACCACGCGCGGATCGCATCGGGTCGTGGCGGCGTGATCAAGATAGATTGGAAGCGTAATGCCCATGGGTCGTCTCCGACAAAGTCAGTGTATTTCAGGATATGAAGATCCTGAAACATAGAATCATTCTAAATAACTATACGCTTTCGCATCGAGTTGAGCAACTTTTTCAACCCTGAATCGATACGAAGATAGTTCGCACAGATCGGTAGGCGCGTTTCGATTCGCGGTCCTCGATGTGGAAACAGTCCGGATTGCGACAAGGCTGCTCAGCTTTCGCGGCGATAGGTCAGGCGCACACGGTTTCCGGGCTCATTAAAAACGACCTCAGTCATATAGGCTCGCATGAGCATGACGCCACGGCCGGAGGGCTTGGCGAGGTTCTGTTCTTCGGTCGGATCGGGCAGGCGGTCTGGGTTGAACCCAGGACCTTTGTCTTCGACCGCGACATCAACTGTTTTTCCATCGACGTGGTAGTCAACGGTTACGGATGCATCGGGGCATTCGCTATTGCCGTGGACGAAGGCGTTGGTGATCGCTTCTTCAAGTGCCAAACGGATCGCAAATCCAGAACCGGGGTCAAAGCCATGGTGACCAGCTAGCCCGAGGATGCGTTCGATGACATCGTCAACGAGGGCGCGATCTCGGCTGAGTTCAACGCGCGTAGCACCCGGGATGGAGGTTGGATTTCCGGCCATACTGATAAAAGGTGTGATCGGGAACGGGGCATCGCACAGAGACGCCCGGGTTTCGGGGCGATTAATCGAAGCTGGTGATTGCTTCCTCGGCGGTGTCATGGATCTCGAACAGTTTGTTCAAGCGGGTGATCACAAACACCTCGTAAATCTGCGGATCGATGTTGGCCAAGCGAAGCTGGCCTTCTCGATCGCGGACTCGATGGTTGATGGTGATCAACGCGCCCAAAGCCGCCGACGACAGGTGGTCAACGTTCGAGAAGCTGATGAGCAGCTTCGGTGCTTCGGTACGATCGATTAACGAAGAGATTTCTTCGCTAATCGCCTGGATGTTTGCCTCGTCGAGGATGTTGCGGTCGACAAACTCGACCGTCGTCACCCCTTCGCGATCCGAGACGCGAAGTCTCGATTCCGCTTGTGCCATGCGTGACCTCCGAAGACCCGGCACTGCCAGATCGGTTGACTATAGAACCCCAGATCCGCTCGGGTCGGTCGTTCGTTTCACGATACAAGAAGATCGGACTTGAAATGAAAAAGGGCGTGCCGAAATGGCACGCCCTTTGAATGAAACAGTTTCAATCGATTTAGCCGCCGAGCTGATCGAGCAGGCCGGGGAAGTTCTTTTCTTCTTCCTCGTTCTGAATCAGAATGGTTGGCTTGAGAAGGACAAGCAGGGTTTGCTCTTCCTTGGAATCGATGCGGTTCGAGAAGAATCGGCTGAGTATCGGGATCTTGGAGAGGACCGGTACGCCGGACTCAACTTCAACTTCAGTCACCAGGCGCTGGCCACCGAGAAGCACAGTGCCTTGGTCGGGAACAGTAACGGTGGTGTTGATCTGGGTGACGGTGATGATGGGGATCTGGAACGAACCGGTAAAGGTCGAACCCGTACCGCCGCCTACACCGCCGCCGCCCGCTGCACCCTGAACGGTGCGGTCTTCGCCAAACTCGACTTCGGAGATCGCAGTGCGGACGTTGAGGGTCACGTATCGACGGTCGGCCGAGACGACGCCTTCGATGTCCAGCAAGACACCTTCCGAGACGACGTTGATGACGGGGTCGAACGCACCCGACGAGTCGCTGGTGACCGGTGTGAGGTCAGAGACGAAGGTCTGCTGCGTGGCGACGGTGATGAACGAACGCTGACCGTTGGTGAAGGTCACACGCGGTGCGGTCAGGATGACCGACCGACGGTCAGCCTGGGTCGCCTCGACGAGGAAGTCCACCTGGATGTCATCCAAGAATCGACCTGAAACGCCCAAAGCGGGGTTGAGTCCAAGGATCTGGGTCGCGAATGAACTCGCGGCACCGAGCGTTTCGGTGATGCCGAACGAGTTTTGAGCGGCACGGATAATCGACCACTGATCGGCGCCAAGGACGGTCCCGTCAGGTAGCGTGCCACCGTTGCCTCCGGGTCCGATGACAGGCTGGTTGCCGGGTGCATCGGGGATGCCGTCGCCGTCGGTATCAAACAGGAATCCGCCGCCTGAGACGTTGTCGAGCAGCTGTCCGTTGACATCAAAGTAATCTGAGGGCAAAAGCGACGGGTCAATGATTTGGCCGAGCTGATACTCGGTGTTGTTTGCATTGAAGTAAACGTCGAGATCAAACCCGATCTGCTCGAAGAAGTCTTGGCTGACGGTGAGGAAACGAGCTTCCACATTGATTTGCAGTGCCCGGACGGCTCGGAGTTTGGTGAGTAGTCCGATGATCGATCGGTGGTTGCGGCTGGTCGTCGTGATGACGAAGTTGCCGTTCAACTGGGTAATCGAACTCGTGTTACCGCCCAGATCAACCCAGCCGTCTGGATCGATGTTCGCCTGGATAAGGTCGACAATCTCTTGGACGCGATCTTCAAGATCGACATCGTCGTCGTCATCTTGGCCGCCCTGGAACGGCGATGAACCGCCGCCGCCTTGGCCGCTCTGGAGGGCGCTGCCCAGGTCGAACTGGGGCGCGTTGTCATAGTTTGGCACCCGGAACAGCAGGTCACGGATGTCGTAGATCTCAAGTGCCGTGTTGCGACGGAGAACTTCATCCGACGCGACCGTGATGATCCCGTCTTGGATCGCCCAGCCCGCGGGCAGGGTCGGGTCAGAAACCTTGGCCACGACTCGATCAAGGAGCGTTTCGAGCGGGACTTCTCGCAGACGCAAAGTGATTGGGCTGTCGGGGTCAACACCGATGTCAGCCAGCGATTCCCAGTCGACGTCAATGTCCAGGCGGGTTGTGTTCCCGATGAATGCGATGACGTCTTCGAATGCGTTCTCGTTGAGGTCGACGGGGAGTCGGGTCTCTCGGAGCGCCGTGAGCACGGCGCGGTCTGCTTCAGACTCGGCGAACTCAAGCGGCTCGCCGCGGCGGAAGCTGATCGCCGGCCAGTCGCTCGGGTATCCGATCAACTCATCGGGTGCAATCATCGCTTCCTGGTTATCAAGATCTTGACGGGCGTACGAGATCTGCTTGTCCCGCTGATAGCCGAGGAACTTGCGGTAGATGATCGTGTCTTCGATGATCTCTTTGAGCAGCAAGCCCGAAGGATTGGTTGGATCGAGGAACAGGATCGCCTCAACAACTTCGAGTGCTTCTTCGTACTTGAGCTCTTGCTGAAGAGCACGCACGCGGTTGATGCTTTCGATGATGCGTTGGTCACGCTCAGAGCGTCGCTCGTTTTCGAGGCGTTCTGTTTCGTTGGCAAGGCGTGCGTCGGTCGCCTCCTGGTTGGTGATCCGCTGCCGCTCTTCGGTGGAGCCGATTTCAATAAGGAGTGTGTCAACCTCGGCGAGGCGGGCATCGAACTCAGATTCAGCCATCACATCGCGGGCTTGCTGAACGGTCAGCTTGGCCTGTGCAGTGAGGTTGCGGGCTTGCCCTGGATCACCCTGGGCGAGTGCGGAGCGGGCTTGCTCCATCTGGTTGTTGAAGGTCGCCATGGCGCGATCGCGAGCGAGTTGGCGGTCTTCGGTGACATTGTTGAGTTCGTTGCCCGGGCCGCCCTGTGCACGGATATCAACGCGGAGCTCGCTGAGGCGAGCATTGGCGGTGTTCCGTTGTTCGGGGGTGAGGTAGGCACTGAACTCCGTCACCAAACGCTCGTAGCGGTCGCGAGCGGTACCGACGCGGCGTTCTTCGTATGCCCGGCCGGCTTCTCCAAAGATCGTTTGGGCTTCAAAGCGACGGGCTGCTTCGATGAGGTCCACATCCTGTGGCTGAGAGAATGAGTTGGTCGAGTTCGTCACCACTGGCGTGTTGGCCGTGGGTTCGGGCATGGTCGAGGGGTCGATGACCTGGATCTCGATGGGCTCGGGCTGGTCTTCGGGCTGGCCGCCGACGTACGAGCCTGTGCTCCGGGCGCCATCTTGTGCGTTTCCAAGCAACCACGCCGAGGCGTTACCACTCTCGGGGGCGAGCAGACCAAGCGAGGCGGTGTCGTATGACGTGCCACTTGCCATTTCGAGTTCGACGATCTTGGCGCGAGTCCGATCAAGGGCACGCTGCGAGCGATCATCGAGCGCAACACCCGATTGGGCGACGCGAGTGATCAGATCTTTCGAACCCGAGTAGTCGCCGGCATCGAATGCTTGGGCGGCCTGGGTCAGTGCTGCCGGGATCTGAGGAGCGATCTCGGTCCGGCGTGCATCGATCATGCCCAGGACGGTCCGAGCGGTATCGACCTTGATCATGTCGTCGGAGTTCCGAACGACCGCAGCAGCCTGGCGTTCTGCTTCGACCAATCGATCTTGCGACAGCAAGAACTTGGCCTGTTGCAGACTGATATCAAAGCGGTCTGCCTCACGGATGCGTTTTTCAACGCCCGAACGGAGGGTCCAAAGCCGCTTGCCAAGATCGTCGCCGAGCGTCGCGGACGCGGGCGAGTTCTGCAGGGCATCGAGCATGGCCTTGCCGCGGACCAGTTCGCCTTTGGCGATCAAGGACGCAGCATGGTCGAGCACGCGGACAGGTTGGACGCTGCCTTCCGAGGCGGCGGAGTAGTTTGGGGCGGCGAAAGCCGGCACCGTCCAAACCGAACACGTGGTAGCGCATGCAGCGAGGAGGATTGAGCAAACAGAACGATGGGTCACGCGGGACATCCAGTGCACTCCAGATCGTGGGGGAGGGTGTGGCATCGATCGGCTTGGCCGAGCGAGGCGGTGTCGTCTGGTCTCCGGTAAGCCGTCAGGCGTCAGCCAAAACGGTTTTCCGCAGGGAAACGCAACTTGCGGCGAACCCCCGGAAGGGACGGACGATATCGGGGTTGAGCCCGGATCGCAAATCCCAAAGGGGACGAGATTCGCCTATCGACACTGAACCGAGCAGAAGCGGGGCTGCTTCGGGATGTGCGTGTCGCATGGCCGATTCGATACTGATGAGTCCGCGGTTCCTGTATTCGAACGTTCAAGAGGAGATTGGACACCCGGATTTGATTACTCTGGCACCGGGTCGAGCCAGCGAAAGTTGATGGCCTGTTCGTGCTCTAAGTGTTTTTTAGTCAGTCTATTACGATTCTCGGCGGCGGTCATCGCTCGCGTCGCGCCCTCCTGATCCATCCGCTCGGCAGCGACCACGACGACGTCCGACCATTCGCCGGGCTCACCAATTTTTTCGAACGCCAGCGCCATCGCAGCGTCTTCTGACGACCGCAGAGACCCGGCAGAAAGAATCACCTCGGCATATCGATCTTGTGGCATTTGTTCTGCCGCACACCTCACCAGACACCGCCAAAAGGTGATTCCGAGGTCATTGCTGTCGTCATCGACGTTGGATTCGGGGTCGATATTGAGGACGAGCCGCCAGCGTTCACGGAGTTGTTCGACCACTTCTTCGCCGGTGAGCAGATCTGGGCGGTCTTTGGGTGCCAAGAGGACGCCCCGGTGCTCGTGGGCAGCAGAGTCAGCACCGGCGGGTTCATCCATTGCTTCGAGATCGAAGGCTTTCAGGATGGCTTCGACCCTCGGTTTCATTTCTGGTTCGACGCGAACCGTGAGGATTTTGTGCTCATCGAGGAAGGCATAGAAGAAGGGCTCGTCCGAGACTGCCCCGAAACCCACGAGCCCGTCCTCAACGAAAAACGGCCGAAATCGGCGGATTGCATCGATGACACGTTCTTTGCCGACCGGCTCGTAGGCCATATATGGATCGACCTCGCGGAACGCATCGTGACCGATGTAATCGAGGATCGGAAACACCCGACCCGGCATCAATGCGAAGATTTGATCCCACAACGCCGCGATTCGCCCGACCGGGACAACGACGTCATAAACGTAGCGATCCGGCCAAGCTTCCCAGTCGCCGGCTTGCTCTTCATCAGGGTCTGCCGGCTCGAAATCGGCGGTATACCCGGCACGTGGCTGCATCGGTTCGACCGGGTACACACCCAAAGGGAACCCAAAGCCATCAATTACCCGGCGTTCGATCGACTCATCGGCAGCACATCGGCTCATCGTGGCGGGTCTCCAATGGCAAACGGGCACACGCCCGGCCGAGGAAGAGCGTACCCAAGCCGGACTCGAAAGGCATTCGAAGGTCGAATCCCAGAGAACTGAGCAACACCGGGGATACGCTTTGACGATGACCGACCAAGCTAATCAACCGACCTCTTCCGCCCCTCAATCTACCGGTGAGATGCCATCGAGTATCCAAGAGCTGATCACACTCGCGGTCGGGAACACTCGTTCGAGGATCGGATTGTTCCGGGGAAAAGAGCTGGATGGCTCTCTTGTGATTGAATCTTCGGACGCCGAAGCGATCGCCCAGGCTGCGATCGATCTGGCCGATCAAACCACTGGGGATGAGAATCCCGCGGTCGTGATTGGTTCGGTAAACTCAATGGCAGCTGACACGATCGAAGCGGCATTGATCAAAACCGGGCTCAAGCCAATCCGGTTTGGCGAACAAACACCCATCCCGGTCGCTCACACGCTTGATGATGAGGGCATCCGAACGGTCGGGCAGGATCGCTTGCTCTGTGCTGCCGGCGCGTTTGCTCATGCCGGGCAGGCCTGCGTCGTCGTGGATCTTGGCACCGCGTTGACCATCGACTTTGTTGACGGCGAAGGTGTGTTCCACGGCGGGGCGATCGCTCCCGGGCTCGACATGATGCTTTCGGCGCTCGCGGAGAGAACTGCCGCGCTTCCGCGTGTGCAGTTTGAGCGTGATCAAGATGAGGTCATCTTCGGCAAGAACACACCAGCAGCCATGCGGCTGGGTGTGCATGCCATGGTGAATGGGGCGGTGCGTTTCCTGGCCGAGCGGTATGCCGATTTCTATGAGGCATACCCGCGGATCATCGCGACCGGGGGCGACATGGGTGTGCTCGAGGGCGATGAACTCGTCGAGGCATTCTTACCCGATCTTCAGCTCCATGGCATCCGTGTCGCCTGCGAACGCCTGCTAGCAAGCGAAGACGAATGACATCCAGTTTTTCGATCGAAACCCCCGCCGCACCCGGTGCGGTCGCGGTCATCCGATTGCGATCGGATGATGCTGCCGAGGTCGCTCGCCTCTTTGATGGCAAACCGGTCGAAGCTGGGGCCCTTGCTGTTCGTCGCGTGCTTGCGCTTGATGACGCATTGGTTGCTCGGAGCGACGAGAGCACCTGGCTGATCATGCCGCATGGTGGGCGGGCATTGGTCCAAGCATTAGCTGGCAAGTTGGAATCGCGGGGTTTTCTGGGTTCGCCCGATCGGTTGCCGGAATCGACAGTGGAGACAGAGGTCGAATCACATCTGCCTCAGGCACTGTCCAAAGCGGCGAGTCCGCTGGCGATTGATCTGCTGCTGGATCAACCACGGCGGTGGCGCCTACGTGATGAAAGCGATGGAGTGGCAGATGCTGAGCAACTTTCGCGTTTGATCGATCCGCCCGTGGTGGTCGCGGTCGGCGCGCCCAACATCGGCAAGTCTTCACTTTTAAACGCGCTCGCTGGTCGGTCACTCGCGGTCGCGTTTGACCGTGCTGGGACAACGCGGGATGCGGTGGGGGCGTTCATCAACGTTCGAGGATTGGTGGTTCGTTGGTTCGATACGCCAGGGCTGGATGTCGGCGATAAGGAAAACCAGCGAATCGTCCGTGACGCGATGGAGTCTGCTGATCTGGTGCTCTCTTGCTTTGATGCCCAGGATCCGAGTTCAGCTGCCGAGATCAGGAGTGATTCAGCACCAATGCTCCGCGTCGGCCTTCGTGCAGATCGTTCCAATGTGGCCAATGCAGCGGGCGCTGATGTGCTGACGAGCGCGACCACCGGAGATGGTCTCAGCCGCTTGGCGGCGTTGGTCCGTGAGCGGCTTGTCCCCGAGGCGACGCTTCAGGATCCCAGGGCTTGGCGGTTCTGGACCAATGAGGTTTTGCGATAGTGGAACATGGAATAGCGAAACAAATGGGGATGTAAAAAAACCCCGGGCAAAGCCCGGAGTCGTGGGGGTCGAGATCGTTGCCTTGCCGGTTTACCGGCGACGGCGTGCGGCGAGAAGCCCGCCCAATCCGAGCAAGGCGATCGAACCTGGGGTTGGCACCACAGCGCGGAACTCAAGGGCTGCGAAATCGAGGCCATCAACAACGCCCGAGCGTCGGTTGAATGTGAACTCAACCGACGCGACGTTTGTCGCGTCAAAGCCAGTCAGGTCGAACTCGCCAATCCCGAACGATTCGATTCGAATCGGGTCTGAGCTGTTATGTGCGAGCACGGTGCGGATGATCGAGGTCGTGAGGCCGTTGCCGTCTTCGAGCGTGAGTTCAAGATCGAAATCTTGGTCAATCACGGCGAAGTCGAGTTCGAAACCGAGCAGGCCGAGGGCGGCAGCGTCGAGCCCAAGCCCAGCGTCAGCGTTATCCCAACGGATGGTGGACTGCATTTCGACACCGGTACCGGTCTCGAAGACGAGTGAGCCTTCGTCGCCGTCGAACATCGAGTCCGTGACAACGTCGAAGCGTTGCAGACCACCGAAGTCGCCGTCATCGAGAACGGTGGTGAACAGCTCGCGCGGTCCGCCTGCGTCATCGTTGGGTTCGTTGTCGAAATCATCAAGGATGAGCGTCGGGTTTCCACCGGCGACTGCCGCAGAAACAAAGCTCGAAACGATAAGTGTGTTCCAGATGGTCTTTGAAGACATAGGGACCTTCTCGTGGTTAGTGTTCATTTCAGAAGGGGCTCGGATCGCAAGTCTGCTCACCGGCGACGGCGGACGCAGAGCAAGCCACCCAGGCCGAGCATCAAGAACGAGCCAGGGGTCGGGACGACCGCGCGGAACTCTGTGAGAATGAAGTCAAGTGAAGCAGTATCACCCTCGATGTTGAATGAGATGCTGACAGCATCCACGTCGGTTGCATCGAAGAGCGCCGACTCGGTGAAATCACCGAGCGTGATGGACTCGGTGCGTTCGCCGCCAGCTACCCATGTGCCCGATGCTCCGATCGAGTCGCCGGCACCATCGGTGAGGGCGATCTCATACGAGAAGTCGAGATCGATCAACGCGAAGTCGAGTTCGAATCCAATCAGGCCCAACGCGACCGCGTCGAGCGAAAGACCGGCGCCGTCGTTGTCCCAGAGGATGTCGCCTTGCTGTTGAACGCCGATGCCGGAATTGAAGACCGCAGCGCCTTCGTCCGAACCGATGTCGAGCATGGTGTCGACCTCAAAGTTGCCGATTTGGCCAAACGGGTTGGCGATCTCCATCAATGAGACCACACGCGGGCCGCCCGCGTCATCATTTGGCTCGCTGTCGAAGTCATCGAGAATGAGGGTGGGGTTGCCGGCAAGGGCGGTTCCCGTAACGGCGGCCAATCCGAGGATGGCAAAGAATCTGGTCTGTTCACGCATGGCGTGTTGTCCTCTCCGGTGGAACGAATCCATCGGCACCTTCGGCGCTCACAAAAACGCAGAAGTGCCACTTCTCCGGGGGTAATGGGCCACGAGATTCGGGTTTGTGCCAGTAAATCTGGGGGTTTATCGGGTGCTTCTCTCAAAAAACCCTCTGCAGGGCTTAGGAGGGGGTTCTTTCACACGAACCAAACAATCCAGTTTCGACCCCGGCCACGGCTTGCTCGTGCTCGAGCAGCCATTTCTTGCGTTCGAGCCCGCTTGCATAGCCGTGAAGCGACCCGTCCGAAGCAATGACCCGGTGGCACGGGATCAGGATCGCGACCCGGTTTCGACCATTCGCTAAACCGACAGCCCTTGAGCCTCCGGGATTGTTCAGCTTGCGGGCGATCTCGCCGTAGGACGTTGTGGTTCCGAAAGGGATCTCGCGTAGCGCGTTCCACACGCGGGATTCCCATGTTGTCCCGGGTGCATCGATCGGCACCGTGAACTGGGTGAGGGCACCGTCGAAAAACGCCGAAAGCTCTGCCTGCAGCTGGTCAAGGACTGGATGTTCACCGTGAACTGCTGCTGTTTTCGTCCGTTTGCTGGCATCCTCGATCAGATCTTGTGCGTCTTCGAGAGATCGAAAGGTCAACATACAAACGCCCGCGTCGGTCACGCCGGCGGTGATTGGTCCGATTGGGCAATCTTGCGGCATCTCAAGCTGTGCGACGGTGGTGGACATGCCATGAGAATACCCCTCGGAGCGAGGCGGCGTTCCAAGGGATTGGGATGCGCCAAAACGAAACGCAACTATCGCTTGCGACGTTTCTTTCTACGATCCGATTTCTTGCGTTTATTGTGTTTCTCTTTTTTCGATTCTCTTCGTTTTGAACTCACTTTCTTTGAACTATCTCGCTTCGCTCCGATGGCGCTAAAGTCGCGTGCGAATGAAGCGCCGACCCGAGCGAGTTGCACGGTCCGAATGTCGAAGCAATACGGATTGCCCTTGCTTGTCTCGACAACCACGAAGGGCAAGCAGGTCGAAATGACTTGCGAGGGTTGCTGGCCGTCGCTGGGCGATGTGTCGAGGCGTGAGACAGCGATTCCGCCGCCGAACTCGTTACTCCACCGAGCGAACTCATGCTTTTGCTTGAGGACCATGACGTAGATGCCAGCCCGGATATCTTCGGGCGCGAGGGGGCGGGCCAGTGTCTGGTCCTGTTTTCTGGATTTAGCTGAAACATCCTTGATTTTTAGATCTTTGGGCATGACTCACTTCTCTGCTGGTGCATTGATTGCGCACCGATTCATGGCTGGCAACGATCGTTGCCAGCGGGGAACTATCTACGGATGGCCGGACTTGGATTCTTCTCGACGCACGCGGTGCGCACGGAAATCCCGAGGCTATTTCGATGATTGGACTGGAGAATGACTGGATGACTTTGGGAGGCTGCGGAGATCAGCCGGCCCGGTCGAATCCAATGAGCGCGAAGCGTTGGGAGCGATTTTCGCTCGCCATCAACACTGGCATCGGCAGCGACCAAGCCACGGCCGTACCGCGGGTCATGGTATCTTTGCTGGATGGATGCAAGGTGTTCACGCAATGGCTCCGGAGGTTAAAGATTCGGGTCGAGATCATCGCACAGTTCGACAGATTGTCAACTATCGTAGTAGGAAATAAGTTGTTTTATTACGATTTGGATCTCGGTCAGGATCTAAATCAACCGCTGTTCACTTTGGAGATCACATCTGAAACCGAAGTTCGCCACCGGCGATTCCGTTGGGCCCGATCGCGACGACAGAAAGCACGTTGTTGCGATTTGGTTGGCCGGTCGGGATGATATTGGTCTGAATCCGTCCTGGACCGGCGGGGATGACCCAGCCCGGACTGCCTTTGCCTGCGACTTGCTCAAATCCTGCGACATACCTGCGGGTTGGAACTGGCCCGGCTGCGGGTTCGAGTGTGAGCCGATAGCCGGCACCGACTTGCTCGACTGAACCCCTTGGAGTGCCGGGTTGAGGTGCATTGAGCCATGGGCTCTCAGGTACCAAAGCTGGGCCCGACATCGGTCCGGCTGCGAGTTGGTCTGCGATGCCGCGTCGGTTTTCGAGCATCCCGACCATGCTAAACAATGCAAATCCCGGTTCGCGACTCTTGCGTTGTACCAGCTCAATTTGATCAATGATGTCTCGTGAGTCCCAGCTTGATGAACCCGTTTCGTTGTCTGGTTTGATCCGCGTGAGATAAATCCCCGCCCAGAGGTGGCGATCACGGGTGTTCTGTTCGGTCCACCAGTCCAAAAGCGGCTCAAACGGCTGACCCTTCGATTCAATTTTCCAATAGAGCTGCGGGATCATGGCGTCGCACCATCCCTGCTGCATCCAGTGTTTCGCGTCGGCGTAGAGACCGGCATAGGCGTCGAATCCGACGACCTGCTTTGGATGTCCAGGCCGCCAGATACCAAACGGGCTGATGGTAAAAAGTCGCCCCGGGTTGGCACGATGAACAAGCTCATTGACTTCACGCACAAACTGATTGATATTGTCTCGTCGCCAGTCGTCACGGAGCAATGTGCCGCCGTTTTGCTTGTAGTCGGCGAAGGTCGCATCATCGGGGAACGGTTTGTCTTTGTCGGGGTAGGGATAGAAGTAGTCATCCATGTGGATGCCATCGATGTCATATCGGTTTAGCAGATCGGCGATCACACCCATCGCGAGTTCACGTGACTTTGGGGCTCCAGGGTCTAGCCAGAGGTGCCCGCGGTAATCGCGGGTGATATCCGGGTGCCGATTGACAACATGACTCGGCGAATCGGGGCCCACGCTCTTTGGGTGTCGCGCGCGGAACGGATTGACCCATGCATGGATATCGATCCCTCGGTTGTGAGCGCCGCGGACCCAGTATTCGAGGGGGTCATACTGCGGATTTGGCGCGGTGCCTTGTGAGCCGGTCAGGAAGGCAGACCACGGTTCGTTGTCGGATTTGTAGAGCGCGTCGCAGGTCGGTCGGACTTGCAGGAAAATCGCGTTGAGTTCCAGCCGGAGGCATTCATCGAGGATGCGATCAATCTCTTGCTTCTGCACCAGAGTCGAAAGCCCGGGCTGACTCGGCCAATCGATGTTATCGACCGTGGCGACCCAGACGCCACGAAACTCTCGGGGCGGCATGGAGGGCGAGTAGATTGCTCGGCGAGACGCGTTGGATGCTCCGCACGCGGTCAGCGAGGTGCCGAGAAGCGGGGCGGCGGCGATCACCCGGCAGGCATCACGTCGGTTCATCGCACGCATCTCGTCTTCCTTCCATGGAAACTGAGGATCAAACTGTCAGTGACAGATGCTATCCGATCTTCGAGAGCCCGTTCATGTAGGGGCGGAGCGGTTCGGGGATGGTAATCGAGCCGTCTGCGTTCTGGTGCATCTCGAGCAACGGAATCAGGATTCTTGGCGAGGCAGCCACCGTGTTGTTGAGTGAGTAAGCGAACGCGGTCGTGCCTTTGCCCGACTCGCCGCCTTGGCGGTATCGCATGTTGAGTCGGCGGCACTGGAAGTCGTAGAGCCGGCTGGCGGAATGTGTCTCGCCGAAGTCGCCGGCCGGTGTTCCGTCGGCATCGAGTTCGCCCCGCGCGGGCATCCAGCATTCTACATCGATCATGTCAGCGTTCTTCACGCCCAGATCACCGGTGCAGCACTGGAGCAAGCGGTAGGGGAGCTCCAGTGTTTGCAGGAGGTCTTCGACATACCCGAGCATCGCCCGGTGATGGTCGCGGGACTTCTGCTCATCAGCGACATCGATGATGACCTGCTCAACTTTGTCGAACTGGTGGATTCTGTAGAGCCCCGCAGTGTCTTTGCCGGCAGCTCCCGCTTCACGCCGAAAGCAGGTCGATACTGTGACGTATTTTTTGGGTAGGTCTGTTTCGGCGAGGATCTCGTCTTGATGCAGGCCCATGAGCCCGACTTCGCCGGTGCCGGTGAGGAACATGTCGTTTCCCCCGCCTCGGCTGGTTTCTTCGATGTGGTAAGCCTGATCGCGGCCGCCCGGGAAGAACCCCGTGCCGATCATGGCTTCCTCGCGGACAAGCACCGGAACGGACATTTGCGTGAACCCGTTCTTGTTCGACATGGTGTCGATCGCGTAACGCAAGATCGCCTGGTGGAGGCGCATGCCGTTGCCGGTGAGGATGTACGAGCGAGATCCGGCCAGCTTCACACCGCGGGGAAAATCGACGAGCCCGTGCATCTCGCACAGTTCCATGTGCCCGCGGGGCTTGAAGCCCTTATTTTGTTCGAACGTTTTCCCGAAATCCCAGCCCTCGGGTGCCCAAGTTCGAAGCTCGATGTTGTCATCAGCGGATGTGCCGACTGGGACGTCTTCGTCGGCGGGCTGGGGGATGCGGAGATGAAGGTCGATGATTTCGGGCTCGATGGCGGCAATGCGGTCGTCGAAGGATGCGATCTGGTCTTTGAGCTTGGTCGGGGCTGCCTTAATATTCGCGACTTCGGTTTCGAGGGCGGCTTTGGCATCGCCTTTAGCCGACTTCATCTGTCCCATCAGCTTGCCAAGCTTTGGGCCAGTTTCCTTTGAGAGCCGCTTTTGCTCGGATCGGAGGGCTTCTTGCTGGGTCATCAGGTCGCGGCGCTCGGCGTCCAGCGCAACCAAGCGGTCGATGTCGACCTCGACGCCCTTTTTGCGAGCGCCTTCGATGAAACGGGCCGGATTTTCGCGGAGAGCCTTGAGATCGATCATGGGACGGCAGTGTAGGAGGGGGGGCGGTAGGATCGTCTCGGCGGCACGACCCCATGATGACTGAACTCAACATTTTGTCGGGAGGCCTCCCCCCCTTTGTCCTCGGTGCTTCGTCGGGGTCAATCGCGCCGTGGTGGGTCGTGTTGCCATTGGCGGTCATCGCGATGCTTGCGACTGCGGCGCACATCATCGTCCTCCGTGAAGCGCCCCGCGGAGCATTGCCCGAGTCGCGTCGGCGGATCCGGATCGCGACCGGATGGGTCATCATGATCGCGGTGCCATTGATCGCGTACGCGTTTGGTATCGCCAGCCCATCTCAGCCGGGAGTCTTCGCGATCGTTTGGATGGCGGTGGTGGGATTACTGTTTGCGATTGTGCTGCTGGGATTGCTTGATGCCTTTAACACCCTGCGGGTGCATCGGTATGAAGCTCGTCGACTTCGTAACGAGATACGCGGGCTTCGAGCCGAGGACTTCGAGCGTGACGAACTCCCGTAACCCAGCCGATGTTCGAGCGCGGCGTTCGCCGACCCGACTTCCGGGTTGGGTGACGAAGCCGCTGTCTTGTGTCTATGGGTGGGAGATCGCCCGAAGGAACGCCCGGTTTGATCGGGGAGTTGGCGTTGAAAGGATCGACCGCCCGGTGATTTCGGTTGGGAATTTGTCGGCTGGAGGCACAGGCAAGACCCCGATGGTTCATTGGATTGTTTCTGAGCTTCAAGGAATGGGGCATCACCCGGCGATTGCGATGCGTGGCTACAAAGCCAAACCGGGCCAGATGTCCGACGAACAGGCCGAACATTCGGAGTCAATGCCCGGCGTTCCGATCGTTGCGCGACCAGACCGAATCAACGGATTGCTTGATCTCTTTGCAACCGAAGAAGGACGTAAAATCGATGTCGTTGTGCTCGACGATGGTTTTCAACATCGACGGTTGGCCAGAGATCTCGACATTGTGTTAGTCGACGCAACTCGACCTGCTCACGAGGACAGTCTGATTCCAGAGGGCTTCCTGCGAGAAGGGCTTGGTTCTCTCGAGAGAGCGGATGTTGTGGTGCTCACCCGCACCGATATATGCGGAGAAGATCGTGTTCGAGAAACTGAGCGTGTATTGCGAAACACGCTTCGTTCAGACGTGCCAGTCGCTCGGGGAGAGCACCGATGGGGTGCTGTTTCTTTGTATCGATCAGGTGAAACTGCAGAAGAGTTGAGTGTTGAAGCACTTGCTGGACGTTCGCTCTTCGTTTCATGTGCGATCGGGAATCCTCAAGCGTTTCGGAAGTCGATTGAGCAGCAGGATGTTGACATCCGCGGGTCGATGATTCTGGAGGATCACGCCAGCTTTGATCAGAGATGTGCCGAGCTTCTTGGTGCAAAGGCCCGCGAATCAGGCTCGGAGGGGTTGATCGTGACGGCAAAAGACTGGGTTAAACTCCGTACTTTTCAGGAGATTTTCGGCGAAATGCCGGTTTACGTGCCGAGGGTTGATATCCGACTTCGGGATCAAGAATCGGTCATGGATCGCCTTCGGCTGATTTTTTCGGACCATTGAAGCTGCGAATTCTGCGCGTTTGGGGCATGAGTTCCCATAATCGGGTGACAATCCCTGCACTCGATACGGGACTTATTGGCCCTGAGCAATTATCGACGATACAATTCCCGCTCTCGCGCCCTGTCGTGGGGTTAGACCACGAAGAGACTTGTCATCAATCGGAGACTGGAGAATTTATGAACACTCGTTTTAAGAACTTGGCGGGCCTGTTGGCTGCCGGTTTGCTCGCCGGGACGTCGCTTGTCGGCTGCTCGCAACAGCAGACCACCACGTCCGGCGCGAGCACGGCTGATCAGCCCGCCCCTGCCGCAACCACCACGAAGAAAGAGGAGCCCAAGAGCGCCAACGTCTGGGGTCATTACAATCCCCGTCTGGGCGCCAACGAAGCTGCCTCGATGATGGCCTTCCCCACGGGTGAAGTGTCCACCAGCGCCATCCTGCTTCACCAGGTCATGCCTAAGCAGGTCCGTCGTGGCTCGGACTTCGGCTACTCGTACCACGTGACCAACCTGACCAGCAGCGATCTGCAGAACGTCATGGTCATGCTCGACAGCTCGAACAACCTCGATGTCAAGAGCTCCAACCCCGCGGGCAGCCGCACGGGCGACGGCATGGCATGGATGATCGGCGACCTCGCTGCCGGCGAGACCCAGGTCATCGAAGTGACCGGTTCGGCCGCCAACGTGGGCACCGCTTCCGAGTGCATCACCGTTTCGTACAACAACTTCCTCTGCGCCACGACGACCGTCGTCGAGCCCGCCTTGGCACTGACCAAGACCGCGCCCGCCACGGCTTCGAAGTGTGACCAGATCTGCATGCGTTACGTTGTCAAGAACAGCGGTACCGGCGCAGCGACTGACGTGACCATCACCGACACCCTCCCCGAAGGCCTCGTGCTTTCGAACGGTTCGCGTGAAGTCCGCATCCCCGTGGGCACCCTTGCCGCCGGCGAGTCCAAGGCTTTCGAAGTGTGTGCTGAAGCAACCCGCACGGGTACCTTCTGCTCGCCCGCCGCTGCTGCCGCTTCCGGTGGTCTGCGTGCGACCGCCGACTGCCCCAACACTGTTGTCACCGCTCCCATGCTCGAGATCTCCTCGGAATGCGGCACCGACAGCAAGTACATTGGTCGTAACTTCACTCACAGCTACACCGTCCGTAACTCGGGCAATGGCGCTGCGACTGACACTGTTGCTTCGATCACCGTCCCGGCCGGCGCCACCGTCGTCCGCACCTCCGCAGGCGGCAACGTTCAGGGTAACCGCGTTGTCTGGAACTTCGGTTCCGTCGCTGCCGGTCAGTCCCGTGAGTTCAGCGTGACCTTGAGCGGCTCGGGCGCTCGTGACTACGAGACCAGCGCCACCGTCAACTCCGCCTGTGCGGACACCGTTGCCGATCGCTGCTCGACCGAACTGCGTGGTATTCCTGCGATCCTGCTCGAAGTGATCGACGTGACCGACCCGGTCGAAGTCGGCACCAACACCACCTATGTCATCACCGTGACGAACCAGGGCTCGGCGCCTGACAACAACGTCCGCGTTGTTGCCACCTTGCCTGCTCAGTTGTCGTTCATCTCGGCAACCGGTGCGACGAACATCTCGTCGGCCGGCCGGACCCTGACCTTCGCTCCCGTCGGTGTGCTTGGCGTTGGCCAGCAGGCTGCATGGCGCGTCGTTGTCAAGGCCGATGCCCAGGGCGATGTCCGCTTCGGCATCAGCATGACTTCGGACAACCTCACCAGCCCGGTCATCGAGACCGAGGCCACCAACCTCTACGAGTAATCAAACATCTCCGGGCTTTGGCCCGGGTTTGCTGAGAACTTCAAAGCCCCCCGAGTGAAAACTTGGGGGGCTTCTCTTTTTGAATATGTCGTTTACACATTTCATCAGGCGCTGCGGCGTGGTACATTGAACACGGGCCTAACTGAACACGGGCCTATAAGAGCCCGTTTGATTAACTTTGCTCTTGAGGGGATTCTCATGCTTTGCGGAACGATTCGAGTTGCGTTGGCGATGGTCGCATCGGGAATGTTCATTGGCGCGGCAGCGGCAGAGCCGATCTCTTACCAAGGATCGTTGAACGATTCATCAGCACCAGCGAGCGGGGAGTATGACTTCCGGTTCAGGCTGTATTCAGCGCTCACCGATGGTGTGCAGATTGGTTCGCAGGTCGTTGCCGAGAACCTTCAGGTCACCGACGGCGTGTTCCAACTCGACTTGGACTTTGGTGACGTGTTCGATGGATCAGATCGCTGGCTAGAGATCGATATGCGTCCGGGTGATTCCGGGGCATTGTTCACGGTGCTGACGCCGCGCCAAGCGATCCGATCCACTCCGCAAGCGATTCATGCCCGGACCGCAGAGACCTTGGTCAATCCGCAATGGAATGAAGATGGTAGCGATATCAACTATGGTGGCGGTGTCGACCGGGTGCTCATCAATCGCGACGTACCGATTACCATTGCAGAGTACTTCGGCGTTCACTCGATCGTACCCGGCTTTGTTGGGATGTACATCTCCGGGCCGACGGGAGCGCAGCCGTTCTATGGCTATTCCGTGAATGGTGCGGTCAATGCGTACACGAGTTATGTGAACCAGACTTGGGCCCTGTACAAGGACGGTGGCACGCGTCTTACTGTGGACGTCAACAACAATCTTGTTGCGACAAACGATGTGATCGCTGAGGGATTCCGATTTGAGAATCCGAAGACCCGCTATCTCTCGGTGAGCGGGAACGCTTTTAGGTCACACTTTGACTACTTCGCCAATGGCGGGCAGGGCGGTGCTCACCTCAGTGACCCAGCTGGATGGTTGTCTGCTGGAGTGAATCTGCCCGATGGAGCGCGGGTGGTACAAATGACCGCCTACTGCCGCGATCTCGTGGCGGGTGATCTGACCATTTCGCTGAACTATCAAGAGCATAATGGCAGTTCAAACAGTGCGATGGCGTCCGTTTCAACAGAAGGGCTGAATGGTGTGAGTCTTGTTCTGCAAGATCCCTCGGTGTCGAGTGACATCATCGATAATCAGAGTCGGCACTATGTTTTGCGGGTTTTCAGCGGTAGTTGGCCGGGCACCAATGACATGCGTATCTCAAGCGTTGTGATCGAGTACGAGGTTGATGAAGCGAAGTGATTCGGTTCTGAAACTGATCAGCGCCAGTCGATCACGAGCTTTCCAAACTGTTGCCCGGCTTCGAGGCGCTCGTACGCGCTCACGCAGTCGGTTGGTGCAAAGACGGTGTCGACCACTGGTTTGAGATGCCCGGCTTTGAACAGCGATACGACTTCTTTGAACTCGTTGTTGCTGCCCATGGTCGAGCCCAAGATCCGGAGTTGGTTCCAGAAGATTCGTGCAAGATCGGTGGTTGCATCGGGTCCGGTGGTGCATCCGGGCGTGGTGTAGGCACCGCCGCGGGCAAGTGATTTGATGCACGCGAGGTGTGTTGCTTTGCCGACCGAGTCGACGGCCATATCGACGCCGCGTTTTCCGGTCCAGCCGCGGACATCGCGAGACCAGTCTTGGCCTTGGTCGAGGATCGTGTGGTCTGCGCCGAGTTCTTTGGCGCGATCGAGTTTGGATTGATGTCGCGATGTCACGCAGACTGGGCAACCAAGGTGCTTGGCGATGGCCAATGCTGAAGTGGCGACGCCGCCACCGATGCCGGTGATCAGCACGGACTGGCCGGGGCGGAGATCGCCTTTGGTAACCATCATGGAGTAGGCGGTGAGGGCGCAGAGTCCGAAGGCTGCCGCCTCGGCAGGGTCGGCGTCGCCTACGTCTGCGATATTGTCCGCGGGTACGGTGAACTTCTCGGCGTGGGCACCAAAGTGGTGCTCACCGATGAGCTCGTAGTTGGCAGCCAATGTGGACGCGGACGGATCGCTGGGGCGGGGTCGATCTGGGACTTGCACTGCTGCGTTGTAAATGACTCGACGACCGATCCAATCTTGATCGACGCCTTGTCCAACAGATTCGACTTGGCCGCAGGCATCACAGCCCGAAACGCGTGGATAGGCCAAATCGAGCCCGGGGACGCCCCTGCCAACCCAGAGGTCCATGTGGTTGAACGCCGAGCAGAGGGTCTTTACGACCACTTGCCCGGGTGCGGGTTGGTCCGGGTCAGCCCAATCAGAACGCAGAACGATGTTGGGAGCGACGGGGGACCCTTGTTTTTGGACGACTATTGCCTTCATGGCGGGAGGGTAGGAAGTGGATTGGTGCAAGGAAGGAGCCAACAATCAAGACCCGAGGTACGCGGCCGATCCGGATGGTCCGGGCGGCTAGGGACTACCCGATGCGGGCGTTCGATCATACGAACGTAAGCATTGGCCAGACCTCGGGTTGGAATGCCCGTCCAGTTCGATCTGGCACGGTGCGCGAAAGGAGCCTCCATGGTTCGTATCCGTATGCAACGTCTCGGCCGTCGTCACCGTCCTTTCTATCGCATCAACGCGATCGATATCCGCACCCGCCGCAACGGCAAGGTGCTCGAGAACCTTGGGCATTACAACCCGATGGCACCCGAGGGTGCACAGCAGGTCGTGCTGCACACCGACAAGATCAAGGCTTGGATCGAAAAGGGCGCCCGTCCTTCCGAGACGGTCATGGACATGCTCGGCCGGGAAGGATTGCTTGAAGGCAAGATGAAGGCAGAGTGGGAAGCACACCGCGCCGAAGCACTCGAGCGTGGCAAGTGCCGGGCTGCCGTCAAGCGTGCGGAAGCCGCCGTCGCAGCGATCGAAGGCAACGACGACGCCGACGTGGCGGATCTCAATGCTGCCAAGAAGGCGCTGACCATGGCAAAGAACACCGTCGCCGGTGCGAAGGTCGCCGACGCGGACAAGTTCGCAGGCGAAGCCGAAGCCGCCGCAAAGCGTGCCGAAGCTGCCAAGCCCGCGCCCGAGCCTGAAGCGGAACCCGCTGCCGAGTAATGCGTTGTCTTTGACGCCGCGTTTGTCTTGAACGAAACACGACCCGTGTCCCCAAGCTTTGGGTTGACGCGATTGCCAGGAGTCCCACCATGGGCAGCCAGCAGATTCTCGAATCCATTAACGATGGCGCTCTCAAGAGCGACCTGCCTCGCTTCGATGTCGGCGACACGATCAACGTGCACGCCCGCATCGTGGAAGGCGAAAAAGAACGTGTCCAGGTCTTCCAGGGGACACTGATGACCCGCAAAGGGCGCGGCATTGGTGAGATGATCACCGTTCGCCGAGTCGTCGATGACATCGGCATCGAGCGTACTTGGCCGTTGAACTCACCGTTCATCGCCAAGATCGAAGTCGTCCGCCGAGGCGATGCCCGCCGGGCCAAGCTCTACTTCCTTCGTGACCGCGTCGGTAAGAGCCGTCGCCTCCGTGACCGTCGTCGCGGCATGAAGCACGTCGAAGGCCAGAAGGTCGTCCAGAAGTAAGCCGTTCTCGGGTCACACCCGATAGCGGCTGAGTTCGATACAAATGAGACGGTCCGACCCGACTTTTTCCTTCGCCAGACCGACGAAGCTCATTTTTTATCGAAAAACTCGGCCAAGATGGAATAATCAATGAGAGCCAGAGGCTGCGAATATGCAGCTCTTGGGCAGATTCGATTCACTGGGTTGCGTTTCAGTGTCGAATATGTCAAACTCTCACTATTGGAAGTAGCTGTTTCTGACTTGTTATCCCTGAAGCCACGAGGGACCGAGTCTCACCATTATCCGATCGGAGCCTTGAGATGAAGCGAATCATGATGACCTGTGCGGTGCTCTTTGCTGGCGTGTGCGTCGGCTGTTCGACCACGAGCAAAGTCGATGCTTGCTGCGGCGCGTGCGCCGCTGGCGAGTCTTGCACGACTGGTTGCTGCGGAGATAAAGCAGGCTGCTGCGGTTCCTGCGGCGGCGCCGAGGCTGCCAGCTGCTGCGGTTCGTGCGGCGGCGAAGCGGCTGCCCATGGCCATGAGCACGGCGAAGGCCACGACCACTAAGTCATTTCGACTTATCTGATATACGACAACCGCCCGGCAGTACCGGGCGGTTGTTGTTTTTGGATTGCTGATTTAGGCTGCCTTGCGAGACGTGTCTTCGATCGCAGAAGCGAGTGTTCTCCACGCGTTTCGCGAGGGCTTGAGCAACTCGGCGGGTACGCACGAAGCATCCGCGATCGGCCGAACACTCCCGAGCCAAACAAGGGTTGCAAACTTCGCGTCAGCTTTGGACGCCCAGTACGCCTCGCCACCACGGATGCGGTCTTCGTAGTTGGTGCGCAGGTGATCGATGTCTTTACTCGAGAGATCTTCAAACTCATCGACGCGTTCGACGGTCGCGGCTGCGAACACCGGGCCTCCGGTCGATTTGATGTACACCAGATCGCCCGGATTCACCCGCCCAAAGGGCGTGCGGCGGTCTTTGCCGAGTCGGGATTCGACCGATTTCTGGCCAGAGATCAGATCCGGGGCGTACCGCGGATGGACGATCATCAGGTGGGAGACGGTGCCTGGGTTCGACCCCGCGAACGGGCGGGCCAGCGTGTCGTTGGAAGTGCTCATACCACCACTATCGGACCGCGGGCCCTCGCACTTGGTGAGAAGATGCGAAAAACGTCCCGCGACACAGGGGTGGGTGCCTAAGCGGGATTCTCACGGCTTATTTTGTGCTCGTGGTCTTCATTCGCTCGACGGTGGCGGTGGTGCTGAGACCCTCGATCAGCGGGATGAGCTCAACTCGGCCGCCCGCTTTGACAACCTGATTCGCCCCGACGACTGTTTCGACGGTGTAATCCCCACCCTTGACAAGGATGTCGGGCAGAACGGTCTCGATGAGCCGGATGGGCGTTTCTTCGCCGAACAGGACCACGGCATCGACGCACCCAAGAGCTCCGAGGACTCTGGCTCGCTGGGCCTGGTCATTGATGGGCCGGGAGTCACCCTTGAGCCCGCGGACAGATGAATCGTCGTTCATCGCGACCACAAGCATGTCACCCAACTCGGCGGCCCGTTCGAGCAGCGAGATGTGGCCCGCGTGGATGACATCAAAGCAACCGTTCGTGAAGACGATCCGTTTGCCGGACTTGCGTGCCGCGTTGACCATGACCATGAGTTCGTCGGGTGTGCGGAGTTTGCCGGATCGGTTGGTCTGCAGAATGAGCAGCTCGTGGTGGATCTTTTCGAGTGGGATCGGGGCGACGCCGAACACCTCGACTTCGAGACCGGCGGCGGCGTTTGCGAAGCGGACCGCGTCGGCCCAGTCGATTTTGTTTGCACGAGCGGCAGCCAACGCTGCGAGCATCATGTCGCCCGCGCCGGTTACGTCATACACCTCGCGAGCAACAGTGGGTATCGGCACTGGTGTGTCGTTATCACGCATCAGAAGCAAGGCGCCTTGCTTGTCAAGGGTGAGCACGACGGCGTCGAGGTCGAGCGAGTCACGCAACGTCTCGGCAAGCTTGGCGTTGTGCTCTGGGGCGCCTTGGTCATCAGTGACAAGTTTGGTCGCGCGCTCTGCTTCGGTGCGGTTGGGTGTGATTGCGGTGGCGCCGCGATACTTGGCGTAGTCTTCCATCGGTGCGGGGTCGATAAAGACTGGTTTGCCGGCTTTCTTTGCTCGCTCGATCAACGCCGCACATAGTGCCGGGGTGCACACGCCCTTGTTGTAGTCTTCGATACAGACCACATCGTTTTTGGCGAGCTCTTTATCAAACGCTTCGAGCAGACGTTCGGCGATGGGTTCGGCGATCGGTTCGCGAGATTCAAAGTCCACTCGGAACATCTTCTGAGCGTGACGTCCCTGCGCAAGGCCGATGAGATTTCGTTTCACGGTGGTGGGGCGTGTGTTGTCGGTGACGATGCCGGTCGCATCGACGCCTTGTTGAAGAAGCGCCGTGCGGAGGAGCACTGCGTCTTGATCTGAGCCCACCACACCGAGTGCGGTGACGCGCCCACGCATCGCGATGAGGTTAAGGCAGAGGTTCGCAGCGCCACCGGGGCGATCTTCTTGACGAGTCACACGGAGGACGGGAACGGGAGCATCGGGACTCAAGCGATCGGCCGCTCCGAAGAGCAGCTGATCGAGCATGAAATCGCCAACCACGAGGGCGCGGAATGGTTTCCAATCGGCGAGGGCGGCGAGCAGTGGGTCCATGCGTTCTCCGGCGTCCCAAGCCCGGTCTGGGCGGGGTCACAACGATATGCTCCTGTCCGGGTCTTTACCTGCTTGGCAGCCTTGCTTGACCCAGATCATTCTGAGCACCGTTATGCGAAAAACAGCCCTGCGGGCAGACATCATGCTTTTGATCGCTGCCGCTATTTGGGGGTCTGGGTTCGTCGCCCAGCGTGCGGGCATGGACCATATCGGCCCTTGGACGTTCAACGCCCTTCGATACATGATTGGTGCGGCGATCATTCTGCCGTTTGCTTGGCTGCGATGGCGGCGGGCAAACCCAGGGCAAACGGCGAGTGCGCGCATTGATCGAGGAACCCTGATCGATGGCGGTGTGCTAGGGCTGATTCTGACCGTGGCGGCCGGTTTGCAGCAGATCGGCATGGTCACCACGACTTCAGCGCGGGCTGGTTTTCTGACCGGTCTCTACGTGCTCCTCGTACCGCTCATCGGGCTGGCGCTGCGGCACAAGCCTGCGTTGGGTCACGTCATTGGTCTTGCCCTTGCGGGCGTCGGACTCTATTTCTTCAAGCCCGAACTCGGCGCTGAATGGGTGGTCGGTGATTTCTTTGTGATCGGGTCAGCGTTTGGGTGGGCGCTGCAGGTAGTGCTCGTTGGGATCGTGGCCAGACGGCGTGATCCGGTGATGCTCGCCGGATTACAGTTTCTTGTGGCGGCGGTGATATCAGCGATCGTGGCGACATCGACCGAGACCATCGAGTTCGGTGCGATGTGGCGGGCCGGATTGGCAGTCGGTTTTTCTGGGGTGTTCGCGACCGGGGTGGCGTACACACTCCAGATGGTGGCGCAGCGCGATGCTCCGCACACGCATGCGGCGGTTTTGATGAGCTTTGAAGCGGTCTTCGCGGCGGGGCTTGGATGGTTGTTCTTGCAAGAGACGCTCGGTACCAATGAACTCATCGGGGGGGGTTTCATGCTTGCGGGCATGCTTGCCAGTCAGCTGCTCGGTGATCTCAAGATCACGCGGCGTGGGGTGCCCGCAAAGGATGGGGTCGTTCTCACTTCAGCGGATCAAGACCCAGTTTCTTGACCTGTTCGAGCGCCTGCTCGGCGTGATTGGGTACTTTCACTTTGTCCCAACGTTCGATCACCTTGCGGCCGGGCCCGATGAGATACGTCGTTCGCTGCAGACCCATATAGGTCTTGCCGTACATCGATTTTTCGACCCAAACGCCGTATTTCCGGGCGATCTTGGGATCCGGCTTTCTGTCTGCATTCACATGGTCGTCGGCCAGCATGCGGAGTTTTAGTCCCGCTTGTTTCACGAACTTTGCTTTGCTCTTTGAGTCAAGAATCGAAACGCCAACGACTTCCGCGCCGGCTTCGCGAAACTTGGCTTGCATCGCTGAAAAGTCTTGTGCCTCGCGCGTGCAGCCGGAAGTGCAGTCTTTGGGGTAAAAGAACAAGACGACCGCGTGGTCCTCGTGATCGCCGAGGTTGAAGTGTTCATCGTTCTGGTCGAGGAGTTTAAAAGTGGGGGCTTTGCGGCCCGGTTCGATCAGCGTCACAAGAGCATCTCCGATGAAAACTGTTATTGGCAATAGGCCCGGAGGGACTCGAACCCTCACTCCCTTTCGAGACGCGGCTTTTAAGGCCGCTGCGTCTGCCATTCCGCCACGGGCCCGGCTTGGATGCAACTTCGCGGATGCGATCAAGGCATGAACAGACTATCCGGCTTTCGCGCAGCGGTCGCACAAACCAAACAACGTAATCTCGTGTCGGGTTACTTCGAATCCGGGCGGAGCGAGTTTGGTGATGCCTCCGGGGCAGCCGTATATCTCGAACGCGCGTCCGCAATCGTCGCAGCGGAAGTGGTGATGGTGCTCTTTTCCAGCAAGTTCGTACCTTGCCGGTTCGCCGGGGAGTTCCACTCGGACGATCTCGCCCTGCTCCTCGAGCGATTTAACGGTTCGGTAGATTGTTGCCAAGGAAACTCCCGGAGCTTCCCGATCGGCGTGATCTTGGATCTCTTTGGGGGTTAAGGGCCTGCCTTCTGGGGTGAAGGCGGCCCGGATGGCATCACGTTGACGGGTCGAGCGGTCCATGGAACGGCAGGATAGGTTGTTCAATCATGAATTGAAGCTTGCCCAGAGCATGTCGGGCGTGAACGATCCGTCCGAGAGCGGTATGATGTCCGCTTGTGGTTTACGCAAGTGCTTTCGCCAAGGAGATCCCGGATGCTCAACTCGACCGACCCACACGCTCAGGCCGTTGCTGCTTCGACCAAATGGCAGCATCAGTCTGCGTCCAAAAAGGGGGGATCAGACAGGATCGATGAAATCTTCGGGATCGACGTGTTCGACTTGCGCAAGATGCGCGAGCGACTGCCAAAGGGCACATTCAAGTCCGTGGTCGCGGCAATGGAGCAGGGGGCCCGCTTGAGCTCGATCGATGCCGATGTCATCGCGACCGCGATGAAAGACTGGGCCATCGAGCGTGGTGCGACGCACTACACGCACTGGTTCCAGCCCATGACCGGACTGACGGCTGAAAAGCACGATGGTTTGTCAATCCCCGATGGCGAGGGCGGCGTGGTGTTCCAGCTCTCTGGAACGAACCTCGTGCAAGGTGAGCCCGATGCGTCGAGCTTTCCCTCTGGCGGTCTCCGAGCGACATTCGAAGCTCGCGGCTACACCGCGTGGGACCCGACCTCGCCTGCGTTCATCTCTCGAGGCTTGAACTACGCGACCCTTTGCATTCCCACGGCGTTTGTTTCTTGGAATGGTGAAGCGCTCGATAAAAAAACTCCATTGCTGCGTTCGATCGACGCGCTCAACACCCAAGCGATGCGCATCCTCAAGCTGTTCGGAACCGATGAAGGCGTGACCTCGGTTGGCTCAACGCTCGGCGCCGAGCAAGAGTATTTCTTGATCGACCGAAACTTGTACTTTGCCCGTCCAGACCTCGCGACGTGCGATCGCACCTTGTTTGGTTCGAAGCCACCCAAGCACCAGCAGCTCGACGATCACTACTTTGGTGCGATTCCCGGGCGAGTGCTTGGTTTCATGGCAGAGGCAGAAGCAGAAATGTTCCGGCTTGGCGTTCCTGTCATGACACGACACAACGAAGTCGCGCCGGGTCAGTTCGAAATTGCGCCACTCTTTGAATCAACCAACATCGCGTGCGACCATCAAATGGTCACGATGGAAACCCTCAAGCGGGTCGCTGGTCGGTACGGATTTGCTTGTATTCTGCACGAAAAGCCCTTTGCAGGTGTGAACGGCTCGGGTAAGCACAATAACTGGGCGCTCGCAACCGATACAGGCATCAACCTGCTTGATCCGCAGGACGATACCCACACGAACCTTCAGTTCATGGTGTTCCTGTGTGCGGTCATCCGGGCGGTTGACACCCATGCGGACATGCTCCGTGCGACGATTGCCACTGCGGGCAATGACCACCGCCTGGGCGCCAACGAAGCGCCGCCGGCGATCATTTCCATCTTCTTGGGCGACATGCTGACCGATCTGATCGAGCAACTCGAAAAGGGTGCGACGAGCCGCACACTCAAGGGGGGTCAGTTGGACTTGGGTTCTCGCACATTGCCGATGTTGGCACGGGACTCGGGTGATCGAAACCGGACGAGTCCGTTCGCGTTTACCGGCAATAAGTTTGAGCTGCGTGCAGTCGGTTCGACAGCTTCGGTTGCCTGGCCGAACACGGTGATCAACACGATCGTTTCTGAGTCGCTTGATGCGATTGCATCAGAGATTGAGAGCAAGATTAAGAGCAATCCGAGTGAAGCACAGCTCGAAAAAGCGGTCCGGTCAGTATTGAAGGATGTCGTCAAGGAGCACAAGCGGGTCGTGTTTAACGGTGACGGTTATTCTCAGGAATGGCAGGACGAGGCGGCACGCCGCGGCTTGCCGAACCTCAGGTCCACACCTGATGCGATTCCTGCATTCCAGACCGCGAAGGCCCGCGGCGTGTTCCGCAAGTTCAAGGTGCTAAGCAAGGCCGAGCTTGACTCCCGCGCAGAGATCTTCGCAGAGACCTATGTCACGCGTTTGCAGATCGAAGCAGAGACCATGGTTCAGATGGCCCGGCAGATGATTTATCCCGCAGCGATCGAGTACCAGAGGCGGCTTGCAGAGTCGACAGCGGCGACCGAGGGGGCGGGTATCGATGCCAGCGATACTCGCGAAGCACTCGAAGAAGTCGCGGATCTCGCAGCCCGCTTCCGTTCTCAGATAGCGAAGCTTGAAGAATCGATGGAAAGTACCCCGCACTCGGATCCATTCAAAGCGGCTCGGTACGTCCGAGACTCCGTCTTTGCCGCCATGGAAGACCTGCGGGAACTCGGTGATGAACTCGAGGAACTGGTTTCTTCGGACCTCTGGCCGATGCCGACCTATCGCGAGTTGCTTTCGATCCGCTAGCGTTCCGGCATCCAATGCGAAATATGCAACTTTGACGGGCGGGTTCAAGCGAGAGCCCGCCCGTTTTCGCGCTATCATCTATTCTTATGGACGATCGCCAGACACAAATCCGTTCCGGAGCGGGGCTCGACGAATCCCGCCTCAACCAAGACTTCATCGACTTCATCACCAAATGGAGCACGCCTGTCCTTTGGCTGCTCGTTTTGGTCGGCGGGGCGTGGTGGGGGATGCGGTTCCTCAAAGAACGGCGCATCGAGCGGACCAACCAGGCCTATTCGTCGCTCACCGAAGCGATGTCGGGCGGAAGCCCTTCGCCGGCAACTCTCCGAAACATCGCCACCGAGTTTGATGGTGTTGGCTCTGTTCCCGAACTCGCCTTGTTGCGGACCGCTGATATCTACCTGCGATCCGCGATCGCTGGCGTTGAGCCTGGGTCGGAGATTGACCCGGAAACCGGACGGCCGGTTTCCGAAACCGACGAGCTCGATGAAGCTCGCGCGAAGAGCTATCTCTCTCAGTCAGCCGACATCAGCCGTCAGATTCTTGATCTGGTCGGAACGGATGAAGGTAAAAACGTCATCGCGATGCAAGCGTGGATGCGTCTCGCAGCTGCTCAAGAAGGGCTCGGGTCTGCGAGTGAAGCCAAGGCGAGCTATGCCTCCGCGGCAGATCTCGCCAGTCTCGCCGGTTACCCCGTGCTCGAGCAGCTCGCAAAGAGCCGGGCCGAGGCGGTCGATTCGATCGTATTGGATCTCCAGCTTCCGTCGTCTTCGGAACTTCTGCCGCTCCCGGGCGAGGAAGTCTCGGAGATCGAATCGACTGGTGAGTTCAACCTTCCTGAAGTCATCGATCCCGACGCTAATCTGGATGAAGAAGAAACCGCTGATCCTGCTCCCGCTGATCCTGCTCCCGCAGATGATGCGGGCTCGTCGGCAGGCTCCGGCACCGATCCTGCGGGTTGAACCGCATGGATGCCGAGGCGACGCAAGGCGCGGCCGAACCAGGCAAGGCAGATCCGCTGGTTCAACCCGGCGGTAAAGTCGATCCCGACGCTGTGCGAGCCGCTTATGAACGTGCTCGGGCAGACGGCGACGATGATTTTCTGGCACGGGTTCGGTTTGAACTCCAACGTGATTTGAAATCACGCCTCGACAAGTATCTCGTCTCGCGCATCGCGTTCATGAGCCGCAGTGGATTGCAGCGTCTCATAGATTCGGGTGGTGCCGCGGTCAATGGGAAGCCGGCGAAGGCATCAACCAAGCTCCGTGGCGGAGATGTTGTCGAGCTCATCATTCCCCCGCCGCCTTCGGGAGAGGTCGTTCCTGAAGAGATTCCGCTCGAAGTCTTGTACGAAGATGAGCATCTCATCGTGCTCAACAAGTCAGCAGACATCATCGTGCATCCTGCACGCTCTGAGTTGTCGGGCACGATGATCAACGCGCTTGCGTGGCGTTTCCAAAATCTCAGCGGCGGGGAGCTATCTCCGGTCGGAGAAGAGTTTGCTCGCCCAGGTGTCGTGCACCGGCTCGATCGAAACACATCTGGCTGCATCGTCTTTGCCAAGACTGAGGAAGCTCACTGGAAGATTGGTCGCCAGTTTGAAGAGCGAAGCGTCGATAAGCGTTACCTCGCGGTCGTTCATGGGCATGTGCATGATGACATGCAAGTGATCGATCTACCGCTCGGGCCGCATCAGTCGAAAGCAAAGGGCATGCGTGAAAAACGTGTTGTTCGGCACGACGATCTTGGAAAACCTTCGGTGACGATTTGTCGAGTTCGTGAGCGATACACGCTTGATGACGGCCGAAAGTTCACGCTTGCTGAGTTGGAACTCAAGACCGGCCGCACGCATCAGATCCGCGTGCATCTTTCGTATCTCAATCATTCGATCGTCGGCGATGACATGTATGGCGGACGTCCGCACGAGCTCTCAGACGGCTCTCTTCTTGAGAGGCAGGCGTTGCACGCGGCGCTCTTGGCGTTCGAGCATCCGATGTCGGGTCAGCCGCTCGTAAACACAGCGCCTCCACGCCAAGAGATCCGGGACCTGATCGCTTTGCTTCGCGGCAGTGATACAGAGCGGATCCATGTGGGCGGTGTTGTTCCGCTGGCCCGTTTGGGCTTGGAGATTGAGAACTGACTCAGATTTGAGCAGTTTGCTGCTTCACTGCCACGTGCCTATGGCTTCGAAACAAAGCAATCGATTTCACGTGTTCGTCATCCGATCCGTGGTACCGGCAGATGCCGTGATCCGTCGTGTGACGGCGTGGGTTTGCATGGTTTTCGTCTGCGCAACGATGCGGGCGGCATAGTTCGGGAGCAACGCATGTCTGGCAAGCGCGAACGATTGAGTTTCGGAATCGGCACGAAAATTACTGGTGCAGCGATCGTCGTCCTCATCGCAGTTTTCACGGTGAACTACATTGTGTTTTTATCTGGCTACAAGACGGATATTCAGACGGCTCTTGTAGAGAAAGCTTCTGCGATGACTGCTGTTGCTGACGCGGCGCAACAAAATGCATCAGAGAAAATGGTTCGAGGTGAAGTCAACACAGACGAGCTCATTTCAGAAGCTTTGGAGTTCATTGAAGAAGGGGGTCACTACTCCGAGACGAGGTTCTTTTCTTCGATTCCAGTCATCGTTGGGTGGCATAACGCGGCCGAAGCTGCTGAAAAAGAAGGTGTTCACTTTAGCATGGTGGCTCTCGAAGCAAGAAACCCGGACAATGCGCCCGAGGCCGGTGGATTTCGTGACGTCATGATCAATGACCTGACCAAGCAGTTCAAGCTTGACGGGAATCAGTCTCTTTCTCGGATCAACGAAGAAACGAATACGCTGCACTACATGCGTGCAATTCAGTTGAATGAGTCTTGCATGTCCTGCCACGGCGATCCCGCGATCTACGATACTCCCGATGAAAACGGATACGTTGATGGGAAAGACGTGTTGGGATTTCGGATGGAGTCTTGGCCGGTCGGGTACATGCATGGCGCATACGAAGTTCAGATGCCTCTTGATACGATGGATGCGCAGGTTGCGGGTTTCTTCACGAATGGACTCGTTTTCACATTGCCGATTATCTGTCTGGCCGGCGGTGGTATGTACTACGTCGTGCGCTTGCTTCTTGGGCGTCCCGTTTCTCGCCTAGTGGAGGTCATGAAGTTTGCGGGGGACGGCGATCTGACTCAGCGTGTCGACGTGCGAAGCAACGACGAGATGGGGGATCTTGGGAAGCGATTTAATGACTTCCTTGTCAATCTAGGCTCAATCGTTTCTGAAGTGCGGGGTTCATCCGATCGGGTGGCGTCTGCATCAAACGAGATCGCTTCATCTGCTGAACAGATGTCTTCAGGCTTGCGTTTGCAAGAAGAAAAGACTCAGCAAGTCGCAGCGGCCGTCGAGGAGATGTCACACTCCGTGTCGGAAGTTGCAGGCAAATCAGCAGACGCATCCGCTGCTGCAGAAGAAAGCCAGCAACTCGCCGAAGAGGGTGGGCAGATCGTGACAGGTACGGTTGAGACCATGCAAGGCATTGCTGTCGAAGTGAACGCATCCGCGCAGACCGTGAACTCGCTTGGCCAACAATCAGAGACTATTGGTGAGATCATCGGTGTGATCAACGATATTGCTGATCAGACCAACTTGCTGGCGCTGAACGCTGCGATCGAGGCGGCGCGCGCGGGCGAGCACGGGCGTGGTTTCGCGGTGGTAGCCGATGAAGTGAGAAAGCTCGCCGAACGTACACAGCAAGCCACCGAAGAAGTGTCGCAGTCGATCCGCGGTATCCAAGGCGAAACTAAGAGTGCCGTCAAGAGAATCGAAGCAGGCACGGAACGGGTCGACCAAGGTGTTGAGCTCGCGTCGAGTGCAGGGCGTGCCCTGACGACAATCGTGGAAAGCTCGCAGTCGTTGCAATCGATGGTGCGTGGCATCGCGGCCGCTGCGGAGGAGCAGTCAGCAGCTTCTGGAGAGATTGCTCGTGCGGTCGAGGGGATCAATGCGGTCACGCGTGAATCCTCTGAGGGGGCAGGTCAAGCGGTGCAGGCCGCGGGAGATCTTGCGGTTCAGGCAGAGCAGTTGCAGTCCCTTGTCCGTCGATTCAATATCGATTGAGGCCAGTTCAATGTAGCCCCTTCTTAAACGCACCCGGAAAGGGTGCGTTTTTACATGGTTGATCGACTTTGGGCTGACTGCCAGATATTTGGCATTGGTATCGGACCCGCGCGATCGGCGCGACCGTCACCCGGTGCGGCAAGTTGCCTGGGTTGACTCGACAGGGTCTCTTTCGTTTCGGAGACTCAGTTTGTCGCCCCAAACAGTCGGGTTTCGGCTTTGGCGACGAGAGGTTGGAGGAAGTCATGCGAATGGATAAGACTGCTCTTGGAATCTTGGCCGCCCTTGTGGTTGCAGCGGGAGCGCCGGCTGCGATCGCAGAAGAGCCCGAAGGTGCGGAAGAAACCGTGACCGTCGTGGTCAACATGCCCAACGGCCGAAAGGTCGAGGTTGAGGAAAAGGCGCAGCCATCAAGAACCACTGACAGCCGTCCGCGTGCGGTCCGGCGGATGCTTCCTGACGGATCGGTGATCAGTTATGGGATCGGCGACGCAAAGAAGAAGCGTCGCAGTCGTAGTTCGAGTCGGTCTAGCAGCTCGAGCAACGCTCGATCCGATCGCAATAATGATGCCCAGCGCGTCTCTACATTGGGTTCCCCTCGCTATGACGATTCTGCCGCAACCGGCGGACAGGACGTTCGCTTCTTTGATGCGGGCATCTCAGCGATGGTGATCGGGCGTACTGTTTTCATCTGGGGTGCCGAACTGGTGCAGTCTGATGTCGACTTTGAAGTTGTCGAGGGCGAGCTGTTCGCGTTCGATGGCGCCGTTGCGATGCAGGACCGGTACCAAAGCGATGATGTTGGCCACTTGACCGGTGGAGAGAGCTTGTTTGCTCCGATTAAGCTCGAGTTTGAGCCTGACACACAAGTTACGCTGACACTCCATGGACGAGCTGCCAATCCGGAAGAGCCGGACCGTCAGGTTCGTACTTGGACGTTCCGGGTACGTTGAGTGTTTCCAGTTTCATTCACGGGTGCGGCCAGGAGCGAAGTATGATGGAGCCTCTGACCAAGTCTGTGACCAATCTTCGGCTTGATATACCCAAGAACGAGGGGGTTCGCATATGGTTTGCCCGGGCGGATGAAAACTGGGCATCGACCTTCCAGGGTGTGCTCACGGCAGAGGAACATGAGGACATCCAGCGTCTGGCCCGAGAATCAGATCGGTTCGATGCGGTGCTTTCGCGTGGGCTTTGGAGACACGCAGCGGCGAGAATCATGGGAGCTGAGCCGAGGCTCGTCGAGGTTGAACGGACCCCGTATGGTCGGCCTTTGCCCGCCGGAATCCCACGCACAGCCAGCGATCTGAGCACTTCGCATTCGTCTGGACTGGTTGCGTTAGCGGTCGGTTCGGGTGTTCGAGTGGGTGTTGATGTTGAACACATGTACTCCCTGAATGACTCAGAGGGAGTTGCTCAGGCGATCGAAGGGATTGTCGGGCCTGCGGTCGAGCAGATACCGGATTCGACCGAACGCCAAATGATGTGCTGGTGCATGTTTGAGGCTCTTCTGAAAGCAGATGGGCGGGGTTTGCATTTGAGTCCGTCGATGGTGAGCGCCGAGATTCGATCGCTTTGGGGCTGGAATATGGCCCGGGTGGCCGGGACGGTCTGGTGGGTCCGCCGACTCAGAGTGCCAACGGGGTATGCCGGGGCGATTGCGGCGATGGCACCCACGGAAGAGTTAGATCTCGTCACCCTTGATGATCCTGGCCTGGCAGTCTGAGCTTGGGCCAATAACGCCGAAAGAGAATCCACGATACGCCCAGGCTGATTTCTCAAGCCCGGTGAACCCCTGAAGCAGAATGCAGGGCGCGTTCTTTGCGCGTGGAGCTTTCGCGCAGGAGTTCTAGACTCACACAGAACAGGTGAAAGATCGCCCGGTTTCTGACCGATTTCCGTTTGCGGCACCGGTTTTTTCCGCTTGAACGAGCGGGGCGGTGGCGGACATGGAGCGTGAGTACCCGTGCCAGACAGAGGCGGTGAGACTGAAGTGGCTTCTGCTATTGGAACATCCAAGGGCTTAGACATTGCGCGTCGGGTTCGATCTGTCATTGTGCTCACAGGATCCGTCCGACAGACTCCGCTGGCGCGATCAGTTGGGCGATCTCTAGTTGATCTTCCGATGGCCGACGGACGCACCATTGCTGATCGGCATGTTTCCGGGGCTGCGAAGTTTGCAAGTCGTATCGGGCACGAAGAACTCGAGGTTCGATTTTTGGTCGATTCGGAATCGCAGGTTCCGCGGGATCATGAATCAGTGGGCCCATTGCGATGCCGGGTCGAGCGGGATGTGAACCCGATTCGTGGCGTGGCCGGGGTGCTTGCCGATTCCACGCAGGCCTATCGGCCGGACGATTATGTCGTGGTGCTCAACGGCGCCCAGGTGTTTCGTGAGCCGTTGGACGAACTTATCACGTCCATGCTCCGTACACAGGCCGATGTAGCGATGGTCGCGGGATTGGATGGCACGCCGGTTGGGTTATGGTTGCTCAGGTGTGCACCGCTTCAAACCGTTCGAGACGTCGGATATGTGGATTTGAAGGAACAGGCTTTGCTGGATTGGCGAGGGCAGTGGGACATCCGAGTTATCGAGCGTCAACGATCACCGGCCTTGCGTACTCGGAGTGTGAACGAGTATCTCAATGGTGTCCGATTGGATGCAATCCGCCAACTGAGCAATGCAACGATTGACGAAGATCCTTACCGTGAGGAATGGGAACGTTCATTCGGGGTTGTTGAGCCCAACACGGACATCGCACCGGATGCGGTTATTCATGATTCGGTGATACTTGCCGGCGCATCGATCGGTAAGGGTGCGGTCGTGGTGCGATCAGTGGTGTGTCCAGGCGCTCGCGTTGCCCCCGGTGAACGCGTGGCCGGCCGAGTGGTGACCGCAACGGTGAAGGGGCGCTCATGAACGGTGTCCTGGCAAACGCAGAACGTCATGGATGGAGTGGGGTGCGGCTTTTCGTGCTTCTGGGTCTGGCCGCGTTGGCGATTTGGGCTGGTTTTTCTCAATGGGCGGATATCTTCACAATCGCGTGGCGCGATGAGGAATCGAGCCACATCCTGCTCATACCGCCGATCATGGCGTGGCTGATTTGGGTTCGGGCGATCCGGTTTCGGCGTTCGCCTCCCAAGTTCAGCTGGGCGGGTCCAATCCTTATTCTGATCGGTTGGATCCTGGCGGCGGTGAGTTTTCAGAACGCATTCCAAGCGGGGTGGCACGGCGGCGCTGTGCTCATGCTGCTCGGCGCGGTGACCTCGGTGGTCGGCATTCAAGTCATGGCCAACTTCACCCCGGCGGTCGCGTTGGCTGCGATGTTGGTGCCAGTTCCAGGGGCGATCCGTTTGATCATTGCCGGCCCATTGCAGAACGCGACCGCACGAGTCACTCGGGTTGTCCTCGAAGCGATGGGTTATTGGGTCGAACGATCTGGCAACATGCTGCTCATCAATGAGCGCGAAGTCGCGGTGCATGAAGCTTGCAATGGCATGCGGATGGTTTTTGCGCTGCTTTTGGTTTCGTATGCGTTTGCGTTTACGGTTCCACTTCGAAACTCAGTGAGACTTTTGATTCTTCTTCTCAGCCCGATCGCGGCGATCGTGTGCAATGTATTCCGGTTGACGCCCACCGTATTGCTCTACGGCTATGCGGACGAAAATCTTGCGGACTGGTTTCATTCAGTGGCGGGCTGGGCGATGTTGCCATTTGCATTCTTGATCCTCATGGGAATTACGCGTTCGCTACGGTGGGCCTTGGTGCCGACTTACAGGTTCACGTTGGCCCACCAGATGAGTGGGAGGAGTGCATGAAAGGCCCAGTCATGAGCGTGGTGGTCGCAGCGGTTTTGCTTGGTGGAGCGGCGATTTCATCGAGGGTGAGTGTCGATCAGGCGGCTGCAGATGCGTATCACGAACGAATCCGAGAATCTGTGCGCCTAATCGAGTTGAATCCGGGCGTGTGGATTGGGCAAGAAGTGGAGCTTCCTCCATCGGCCACGAAGCTGCTTCGTCCGAATGCCATCATCGCGCGCCGTTACCAGACTGCAGAACGAGGCGGGGTTTCGCCAACGCTGTTGGTGGTCCAGTGTGAAGATATCAGAGACATGCAGGGGCACTATCCACCGAACTGCTATCCCGCCCACGGTTGGTCGTTGGTCGAAGGGCCAGGCGATGTGGATATCGGGGGGTTGCCGGGTGCGAAGTATCGGTTTTCACGCCGATCTGGACAGGGTGCTTTAGAGATCGTGGTCTACAACATGTTTATCCTTCCGAACGGCGAGACAACGACCGATATGCGGAGTGTCAGGCAGGCGGGTTCTGACTACCAGTCGCGACCGTTTGGTGCGGCTCAAGTACAGATAGTGTTTAGCGGGGATGTCCCCGAACAGGATCGAGCGTGGGTGCTCGGAGAAATGCGCATGATCGGATCACCCGTGATTGACACGCTTCTCGAAGGTGCGCCCGAGGTTCGAGGAGGAGCGTCGCGATGAATGCCTCGCAGATCAACTCGGATTGGGGATCGACCGAGTCTCATGGGCACACCAACGTGTTCCTGATGTTGCATCGCCTGTTGCGTGGTCGTTATCTGATCACGATTTTGCTTGCAGGTGTCTTTGCAGTGGCCGGTGGAGCCGCAGGATTTTTGAGTCAATCGCCGCTCTACCGTTCGGATTCATTGATCAAAATCGAGCCAGTTCTTCCAAAGATTTTGTTTGATACCGAGCAGTCGACAGCGCCCAGGATGTTCGCGAGCTTTGTGTCGACCCAAGCGCAGCTGATTCGGAGCTCGCGATCGATCGAGTCTGCGATGAGTTCGGATGTGTGGCGATCGGTCGCGCCCATATCAGGCATCGCAACGGTGGAAGATTTCGGCAGTCGGATCAAGGTCAAAACAACGCGTGCCGCGCAGCAGCTGATTTATGTTTCATTCGAGCATGAGAATGCTGAAGTGGCTCAAAGAGCGAATGCTGCTCTGATCAATGCTTATGTAGAGGTGTATGGCTCCCAAGACTTGCAGGAGAATCGAAATCGGATGGGGGTACTGGAGAGTCGCCGTAACTCGCTAAACAAAGACCGCGAACGGGTTGATGGTGATATCACTGAAGTCATGTTGGCAGAAGGCACCGACCAGCTGATTCCCTTGATCAACATTCAAATCGAGAAGCAGGCACGGCAAGAGATATTGCTCGACGACGTACGGCGACAGATTTCAGATTTTGATCGCCTCAGCAAGCAAGCAGAGCAAAACAGCAACTCCACAGGGCTGACGCTTGAACAAGCTGCGATGATCGATTCAGATATTGCCGAGTTGGTGAATCAGAAGCGTGTCCTGGATGCACAGCTTCTGGAGCTCGCAGCAGACGGAGTGCTTAGTGAGCATCGCCAGTTCAAACGAATCAAATCGGCATTGGATCGGGTGGAATCGGAAATCAAGCGAAGGATTGACGTCCTGCGTGAGTCAATACTCGCGGGCAACACTGGACCATCTGGCGGCGGTGCGGGAACGCGAGAAGAGCTGGTTCGGCAAGAAGAAGCGCTTGTAGCAGCCTTAGCGGCGACCCGGCAACGCAAGACCGAGTTGAGTGAAAGCAATCTGCTGTTGCGCGAACGATACTCAGAGTTAGCCACCATCGAGAAAGACCTTTTGATAGTTGATAACCGGATTGATGCGATCGAAACAGAGTCTCGCGTGAAAGACTCGTCTGATGTTTCTGGCAAAATCAGTATTGCCAACCCCGCCAATCGCCCGTCTCGGCCGTCTTCAGACAAGCGCATCAAGCTTGCGGGTGCTGGTTTCATTGGCGGTGGGGCACTGCCCGTCGTTGGCATGCTCGGGCTTGGTTTTACCGGGCGGCGTATTCGATATTCGGATGATGGGATTCTCGAATCGGCGCATTCGCGCATCGTGGGCGTGTTGCCTGATCTCGGTGACACGCTTTCAGATCGTGAACTTGCGGATGCGTCGGCTTTTGCGGTGCACCAAATCCGATCGCAGTTGCAGATACTCTATAGAGGCGATGACACTTCGATCTTCGCTGTAACTAGTCCAGCGCCGGGCGATGGCAAGACGAGCATGATCATCGCGCTCGCGTTGTCCTTTGCTGAGAGCGGCGATCGAACGCTGTTGATCGATCTTGACTTGATCGGGCGAGGCTTGAGTTTGCACTTTGGTCATCCCAATGCGGTGAGTCTCGCAGATGCCGCGTCGACCGGTGCGGATTTGGTCGACATGGTGCAGCCGACATCGTTTGATCGCCTTTCCATTCTGCCCGCGGGCATGGATGACGAGATGCGGATCAGCCGTTTGTCTCCTTTGGTTGTCAAGCGATTGATTGAGTCTTTCCGTGATAAGTATGACACCGTTTTGATTGACTCGGGTCCAATCTTGGGCTCGATCGAAGCGGGCTTGCTCGCACCGTCTGTAGACGGCATGTTGATGGTTGTTGGACGCGGGCAGTTGCGCCCTCTTGTCAAACGAGCGGTCGATCAAATTAGTGGTGTCGGCGGTCAGGTCGTTGCAACTATCTTCAATCGTGCTTCCATTGGGGAGCTTCGGCAGTCTTCGAGTAGCATGTCGGTGCACTTTTCGCGTCAGGCTTCACGCCAGGCGGCAGAGCAAGCGTCTGGGCCAGCGTCACGATCAGGAGTTGGTCCTTTGGGCGGTTCACTGTTTAGCTCGCGTCCAGCGGCGGAACAGGGCAGAGATTTGGAGCAATCCAAACCATGATCCAGGCAGCGCAAGAAAAGCGAATCCCAACGATTTGGGGACTGACTCCAAGTCAACTCCACGCCCGTTTTTGGGCCGCTAGGGGTGTGCAGGTCATCCCGGTTGGTTCGTATGTGGAGATCAAGCCACAAGCCGAGCTGTATTTGCTGACAGAGGTTGATCGATATGTGATCATGCCAATTCGGCGTGTGTTGGATCTTTTGTGTTGGCTCAAGCCCGACTTGCTCTTTGTGCGCATCGCGGACCGATCTTTGTCCGAGTATCACGAGGTTGTTGAAGCACGTCCGGACGGACAGTTCTTGCGTTTCCGTCGCGAATATGGGTCCGCGGCATCGAGTCTTGCGCGGGTCGCGTTTACGACGGACCCTGAAATCGCACGAGATTGGTCGGCGCTTCAATCGGGCCGGAACCCTTGGCGAGCGATCCGTAGTCTGGTTCCATCTGATCTGAGAAGTTCTCTGCGGGAGCAGGGTCGAATCTACTCGGCCGGTATCGACCGAGACAATGCTCGCTTTGCTCGTGATCTCGCCGAGTCATGGTCTCGTCCCGATGCGACGATCACGCAGATCGGAAAAGTTGGGCGCGCAGGCTGGGCACATACTGAATCGGTGACTCCTGATGCTTCTCGTGTCAACGGTCCCGTTTGGATCGGTGCGGGTCGCTCGCTCACAGACAGTCCTGTCGCGATCGGTCCGGCCGTCATGTGGGACGATCAGAACGCTGATGTTGATCCCGAAGAACTTGCATGGGGTGATATCGAAGCAAAGGCTGGTGTTCCTACCGAGCGTCGAATTGAAGAGGCGGCCCCGTATACGAGCAGCGGTCTCAAGCGTGGGTTTGATATCTTGTTCGCGTTGTTTGCGTTGTCGATTACAATCCCTCTTTACCCGTTTATTTTCATAGCGATCTACATCGAAGATCGTCGGCCTTTCTTTTTCGCCCACACCCGCGAATCGATCAATGCGAAAGAGTTTGGTTGCCTGAAGTTCCGTACGATGTTCCGGAATGCAGAAGAAATGAAAACGAAGCTGGCGATGGAGAACGAAGCCGATGGGCCTCAGTTCTTCATGGAGAACGATCCGCGCATTACACGTGTCGGTAGGGTGCTTCGGAAACTACAACTCGATGAGATTCCGCAGTTTTGGAATGTACTGGTTGGTCAAATGTCGGTTGTTGGACCCCGCCCGAGTCCGTATTCAGAAAATCAGTACTGTCCCGGTTGGCGCGAGGCTCGATTGAGTGTCCGTCCGGGTGTTACGGGTTTGTGGCAGATCCGTCGAACACGGGCGGATGGCGCTGATTTCCAGGAGTGGATCCGTTACGACATTGAATACGTCGAACGTGCAAGCTTTCGTCTTGACCTTTATATTATCTGGCAGACCATTGCGTTGGTATTCAACGCGCTCACGCGGCGTTGACCCGAGGAGGATCCATGGGGCTTAGACCAAAGACCGCTCGTCGTTTGGCATTGATCGGTGCGCTATTCCTTATCCTCGTCGTGGGCGGCATTGCAGCGCTGACAATTCCAGGCATGCAGCGCACACGGAAAATAGAATCGTTTCGAGCTGATGGTCTTGCAGCCCATGAAGTGGGAGACCATCAGCAGGCGGTCGTATTGCTCGGGCGCTATAGCCGGGCGGTCGGGGAGCAGTTTGCTGACCCTGATGCCATGCTGGCTCAAGCGCAATCAAGAGCAGAGCTCGAAGCTCCGCGTCGGCAGCAGTACGCTGTCGCGGCCAAACTTTATCGCGCCTATCTACGCCGAGTGCCAGACGATGACAAAGCAACGCGCGAGTTGATTTCCGTTCTTCGTGAGGCGGGTTTGTCGGCAGAGGTCATCGAGCAAGCAAATAGGCGAAGGGATAGCAGTATTGCTGGGTTCCCAAAGGCTGAGTTGGGGACGCTCACAGCTGCCCAGCGAGCTCAAGCAGACCAGCTTCGCGTCGCCGCGATCGCCCAGACGACATCCGATGAGTTTGATGTCATGCGTGACGAGTACTTTGCGCGTGCGAGTTTGGACATCTCCGATCCGTTCGCGATTGCTATCGAGAAGCGTCTGCTCGCCGAGGAAGAGCCTGAGTTCAGTGATATCTGGCTTGCCTATCGGAGAGGATTCGAAACGCGAGCCGGTCTAATGAGCTCAGAAAAAGCCGCAGTATCAAGCGATCTTGTGATTGATGCAGTTGAGCGCACGCCCGAAGGCAGTCTTGGTGGTCAGTTGTTGCGGATGCAGCTTCTTCCGGACAAGAAAGGCGAAATGCCTAAGATTGACAAAGACTTTGTCAATGCTTATGCGGCGATCTTCGGATTGAATCCAGACAATGGCGAGACAATTGATGAAGTCAAGATTGATGATCCAGAGGTTGCTTGGAGAGCCATCCAGTTTTTGGATCACAATGGTCGGTTCCTTGCGGCAGCAAGTCTCGTGGGATCTGCCGCTCGTGACACAGGTGACTCCGAGCTGATTGAAAACCATGCGTTGAGAAGATTTGTGCTTGGTCAGTTTGACTTGCTTTTCGAGATTGATGTACCAGAAGAGCGGCGGGTAGAGTTCGTTGATATTCTTGGCTATCAAGCGATGGCTGCTGAGATTGTCGGAGACGAAGAGCGATCAAGCGAGTTGCAGCGCGAGTTAGAATCTGTTGACTTTCAGTTCCAAGCAAAGTCATGGTTGGATGCTCTTATCGCTCGGCGTGCCCTCAAAGAGGGCGACCTAGTCACGGCACGTGCATCGCTGACGACCGCGATCGAGCGTCACACCTTTGAACCTACTTTGCCGGTCTTGCTTGGTGATGTGTTCGCCCAAATGGGATTTCCGGCCGATGCAATAGAGTCGTGGCGTGAGGCATCACTGTTAGTGAAGCCGATGGTTTGGCCGGATCCTTACATCCGTTGGATCGGTGCGCTTCTTGAATCCGACCGTGGTTTGGAAGCTTACGAGTTGCTCGATGAGTTACTTCAGTCCTATGGGTATCAGCAGAATGTCGGATTGCTCATTCTTCGTGTTCAGGTGAGCGCGGCGCTTGCGCGAAATGGGCAGCTTCAGCGTGAGCGAATCGAAAACGCAGTTCAGCTTGCAACGCGGCTTAAGGCTTATGTTCAAGATGATTTCCTTGCAGAGATTGATGTTTCTCTAGCAACGCTTCTCGCCGCATACGGTCGTCCAGAACAAGCTCGTGAGGTTCTTGCCAATGTCATCGCGCTCGCGGGCCAGAGCGAGCTCGCGCTCCAGGCTATTGAGGTCGATCGCCGATTCGGACTGGGTCTCAGTGACGAGATTGGTTTGGTTTCACTGCCGGACCGGATTGAGAACCCTCGGGTCGCGCTTCGTTCAGCGATCACGTATTGTGCTTCCGGTGGTGATCCTGCTGGCCGGATTGAAACGGCATTGGCGATGCTCCAGGCCGGTGTTGAAAACTCGAACGAATCGGATCGCGCCGAGTGGTTGCTCGTGACGGCAACGTTTATGGGTGAGTACAAGATCGAGGGCGATCGGGAAATGTGGGAAGCAGCGATTGCTGCGGATCCAAAGAACACTTTGACGATCGTTGAGTCGATCGATTCGCCGACATTTCAGTATGATTTGGAATACATCGATTCGATGATCGATCGGATCCGTCAGCTGACTGCGAGTGACGGACGCACACTCTCATCACGCATTCGTTTGGCACGGGCAAAGGCAGTGCTTGGAGTCACACCAAATCGAGATGAGAGAAATGCGGCGCTTGCGATTATCCGCTCGGTTGTTGCGAGCGAACAGCAGAATGTGTTGGCTCGCCGAATGCTTGCACAGACTCTCATGAAAGAGTGTGATGAAACGATCTTGGAAGATCAACGGTTCGAGCCGGATTACCCGGCTTCCATTGAGCAGTTTCGAATACTTGTTAGTCAGATCGATGGAGTGGAATCAGTTGGGTACTTGCTCGAGATCGTCCGGTTGTCACGCTTTCGTGACGATACAGAAGGGGCGAGGGATGCACTCGACGAAGTAGCACGCCGAGCAGACGACAATGACGTCGTGGCGTTGCGGTTTGTTCGTGAAGTCATCAAGCTTGGAGACCCAGAGTCCATCGTTGATTTGCTTGAAGATCTCTTTGAGAGAACGAGTGGTTCAGGCAGAACGAGGACCGGGTTGCTGCTCGCGCAGACATACGATTCGTTGGGAGATAACGAGAATTCGGGTCGCATCTTGAGTGTGCTGGCAGAGACTGGTGATTTAGGTGTAGATGAGATCAATGAACTTGCGGCACGCATGGTTCTGGTTGGTCTTCTAGATCAGGCTCAGGCGTTCGTTGCCGACACAGCCAAGTTTGGACTCACGGACGCCGAGCAGGCCACCGTCCAGGCACAGTTCGCGGTTCGCTTTGGAACGCCGGAAGAATCTGAAGCGATGCTGGTAGAGTTGGTAGAGCTCAATCCTGCGAATCTGGACGCAATAGTGATGCTTGCCAAGTTGTATGGCGATCAGGGGAGATCAGAGGAGTCGCTTGCGGTTGCAAAGAAAGGATTGGAGCGGCATCCTCAAAATCCGGATCTTTTGTTCTATGTGACGCTCGCTCAGGACGGTCCGGCAGATGCCGTCCGATCGCTTTTGGGGACGTTGGTCGATGGCTCAGCTAGCGGCGCCGCATCGAGCGGGTTTAGCGATGCACAGCGGGAAGAAGTCGTTCGGCTGCAGAAAGCGTTTGATCAAATTGAAGCGTTTGAGCAAACACGCGCTGATGTCCCACCATCGATGCAGATCGAGCAACTCGCAGAGATTCAACAGCGTTACGTTACACTTGCAACGGTCGTCCGCTACACCCTCGCGGAGCGAGAGTCACTCGGCGAAGCGACAGCGACTCTTTACAGAGACGCGTCTGCTGCGGCCCGTCGGCATACGAGCGATCCTGGTCTCTTGAGCATCGCGGCCCGTGTTGGGCTTGCTGCTGGTGAGTTCGATGAAGCAGAACAGTTTGCGACGGCGTGGCGAGGCATCGTCACCGATTCACGCTTAGAGCCAGATCTCTATCTCGCAGAAGCAGCGCAGCGGCAAGAGAATCATGCTCGAGTGCTCGATCTATTAGAACCGTATTTGAGCAGCGCGTTTGAGTCCCCAGATGAGCCGTTTAACCGGCAGGTTTTGTTGTTCTTTGGGCGATCAGAAATCTTTGAGCGTGGGGAGTCAGCTGCACGAGCCAGGCTCGAGCCGCTGGTTGGAACATCGGCGGGTTTCCGATCAACTGTTTGGCTTGATCTTGCGGTGACCGCAACCTCGACGCCCAAGCAGGCGGAGACCTGGTTGGCGATCGCGGACCAAGCTGGTCTCGACGAGTACCTGGTCCGACTTGCTGGCGTTTGGCTCCGACTTGCCGATCGGTTTGAAGATCGTCAGGCTGACTTTGCGCAGAAGTCGGTTCAAGTCGCAGCTCGCGCTATCGAACGCGACCCGCAAGATGCGAGTGCATATGCGACGCAGGCTTTCGCCCTTCGGGAGTTGGGTGAGGTTGAGCCCGATGGCGATTGGTTGGCTCGTGCTGAGGCGCAATATCTCAAAGCGGATGAGTTGGCGCCTCAGGACCTCAATCTTCTGTTTGGCGCAGCGATGGCTGCATCGCGCGATGATCGGCCTGATGACGCGGAGCGCCACTACCGCGAGTTAATGACACGCGATGGTGTGACGGGCCTTTTCCAAGCAGCGATCCGGAACAATCTCGCGGCAATTCTGACTTGGGGCGATCGATCCGAGGTCGAGCGGACTGAAGCTCTTGAGTTGGCCAATGCGGCAATCGAGTTCCGTCCTGTCTCGGCGTTCATTGGCACGCGTGGTTGGTTGCACTACTCGAGTCGGCGTTGGGAAAACGCGATCGCCGACTTTGATCGCGTCACCCGAGAAGATCCTGGCAGCTTTGAAGGCTGGGCTGGTTTGGCGGCTTCGATGAAGGCCAACGGTGACTCGGCTCCCGACGTCCAGAGGGCGTGGCGACGGGCTCTAAGTGTCTACTCGGATGATCTCGCAAGCCCGAGAATCATGAAAGTTCTTTCGGGAGCTGGCTTCGATACTCCATGAATCCCCGTAATCAGGTAGTATTCACCATTTTTCTGTTCGGGTTTCATAAGGATTATTGGACTTTCACGTGTTAGAAACACGTTTGATCAGGTGTTTTTACTCGACTTCAACACCCTGCGAGGTATGCTTATCACGGGATCGGGGGAGAAATGTCCCAATCTCGTGTGATCATGCTGTAAGCGTTCCGCTTACGGAGTGGTTGGAGAAAGTCCGGATGTTTCCGGCATGACAGTCGAGTTGAACTCTCCATGGGGAAGGTGGAGAGCATGCGGCACCCTCAATGGGGTGGGGACGACCCCGAGTGGAGCGTCAGGCATGGTCAGGATCGCTTCCAGGTTTCGAAATCTGTAGAGAGGAATTTGCAATGAACAACGTATCGAAGATGGCGCTTCTTGCGCTCGCGGCTTCGGCAGGAGCAGCCACAGCGGCTGACTTCATGGCCGAGTTCGAAGACATCCATGGTCGCAACCAGTCGATCTTGATCGACGGCGTCGCTCAGAACGCTGGACACATGGAGTACACCTACAGCGGCCCAATCCCGACCAACGCGGTCGGTCAGTTCCGCAACAACACCTTCTTCACCTTCTGCATCGAACTGCAGCAGGTGAGCCGCAACCCAGAGCCGTGGGACATCCGCAGCATCTCGGACGCGCCCAACCCCGCATCCAGCAACGGCGGTATGCCTTATGGCAGCTCCGACGAGCAAGAAGTTCACGCGGTGATGGCTGCAGCCATCAGCCTCGGCTGGCTCAACAGCGACCTCTCGCTCGGCACCGCTTCGCAGAACGAGTTGGCCGCGATCCAGGGCATGATCTGGAAGGTGCTCTTTGATGGCTCGACCGTCGAAGGTAACACCGGCGGTGTGATCGCTTCGATGGCAACCCTCGAAGCCGCAGCAGCAGCTGATCCCAACGCTCGCGTGCAGAACCTCCGTGCAATGTCGAACCCCGACGCACAGGACCAGCTGTACATCGTTCCCCTGCCGACCGCCGCTCTGGCCGGTCTCGCAATGCTCGGCGGCCTCGCCGGTGCCCGTCTGCGTCGTCGCTAAGACCGCAGCACGATCCTGATTCTTATGCACGGGGGAGCTTCGGCTCCCCCGTGTTGTTTTTGTTTTCTCGGTATGTTCAGCAAGAGCCCAGACTGGTCGCGATTGTTCTGCGATTCAGCGTTCGAGTCGTTCAATCACTCGGTGTACAGCGTCTTGCCAGTCAGTGCGCGGACCAACCAAGACGTCGGTCTTGGTCAGATCAAGAACGCTGTACGCCGGTCGCGTTGCCAGCCGCGGATACTCGTCGCTTGTGCACGGTTGTACATCGCACGGAAAGTTTAGTAAGCGGACAATCTCGGTCGCGAGTTCATGCCAAGTGCACTCACCACCGTCGGTCGCGTGCCAGGTGCCTTGCGCGCCGGCCAGATACATCGCGAGTGAAGTCGATGCCAAGTGTTCTGCAGACGTAGGACGCCCGCGTTGGTCGTTCACGACACGGAGGCTGTCACGATTTGCGGCGAGCGTCGCGATCGTTCTCACGAAGTTCTTGCCCCACGGCGCATAGACCCAGCTTGTGCGAATCAGGATGTGATCAGATCCAGACTCGTGCAGTGCGGCTTCTCCGCGTGCTTTAGATCTGCCGTACGCGTTCACCGGGGCAATCGGCGATTCGATTGGATACGGGTTTTTACCATCGCCAGCAAAGACGTAATCGGTGCTGTAGTGAATCAGCGTCGCTTGAAGCTCTTTGCACCGGCTTGCGATCGCACGCACGGCTTCGCCGTTCGCGTTGATAGCGCGAGGTTCCTCCGTTTCGGCGCTGTCAACATCTGTCCAAGCTGCAGCGTTAACCACCAAATCATGTTCTGGGCGTATCGCATGTGCGAGGCTATCGTGTCGTTGGAGATCAATCTCTGGGCGGGAAGCTGCATCGAACGGAATGCCGTGCGCGGTCAGAAGACCAGTCCATGATCTCCCGACCATGCCAGTCGCTCCGAGTACCAATGCACGCGTTGGCATCGGACGACGAGCGATGACGGATTGCGTTGCCTGCCCGCTCACTTGTGCTCAACCTGCCAGGGGAACCCAGCGAATGCGTCCGGAGCAGTCCGTTCTTCGTCTGGCGTCGCGGGGTCGTATGCATGCGTGACGTAGTAGAGCAGGCCAGCTTGCGAGTCGCCGACGGTGGCTGCACCATGCCACAGTGGTGGGGGGATCACGACGATGCCGGGTCGCTTTTCGCCAATGACGATCGACCAAGCTCTCCCTGAATCTTGGTCGTGCACGCCCACCTTGATGTGTCCGAGCAGGCACATCCAGAAATCGGTTTGTTTGGTGTGACGATGCCAGGCTTTGACGACACCGGGATATTGCACTGAGAAGTTGACTTGTCCTTCGGAAGACATCACGCCTTGGAGTTGGTTCATGAGCGACCAGCCGCGGTCATCTGCGAAGTGAACTGCGGGGACGAATACCGGTTCGAGTTCGCGTTTGGCGAGCTCGAATGCGTCCGCGATCGAACCCTCGAATCGTGGGGGAGATTGTACATTCACGGTGTGGTCCTCGGCATGAGTACGGACGTGTTGGCCTGGTTTGGTTGCGCGGTGGCGGGCGATTGAGAAACTCTGTTTGGCGATGGCAGCCAAGATCGTAGCGAAGTGGCTGTGGTGACGAGCACGCCCGCGGACATCATCATGAGCGGCGAGAAAAACGCGTTCTGCAGAGAGTCTCCAGTTGCGATCATCAATGCGAGGATCAGCCCGACAACACCGGCCATGTTTGGATGTAAAAGCAGCTTGGCGGGCGTCCTTCGAACGATGAGGAACGCGGGGGCGCACAGCATGCCATAGAGCCCGATGAGTCCAAGAAGCCCGTTCTTTCCATATGCGATGAGCCAGAGCGCATCGATTGGTGTTGTGGCTTCGCCGTAGTCATCAAAGACTCTGAATCGGTTGTGCCCACCCCAGCCGAAGAATCGTCTTTGGCTGGCTTTGGCGCCCATCTCATCTTCTTGGAACGTTCGGGCTCGCATGGAGTCTGCGCGATCACCATCGATAAACGTCTCGACGACGTCGGCGATCATGTCCGGACTCCAGATGCCCGTTGTTCTAAGTCCGATGTACGTTGGGGTGGCAAGGACTAAGAGCAGGATCGCGATTTTCATCCGCGATGCACGCGTGAACAGCAACACGGCAATCGATCCGAACAGCAATGCGAGTGTGCCCAATGATCGACACATGACCGTCACCACAAAGAGTATGACCCCATGGGCTCGCATGGGAACGGAGAACAGCCGATCGCGCCCAGCGATCAATCCAAACCATGCTGCGACGATCGAAGCGCACGCCATCCAAGTTCCGACTTCGATCCCGTGTCGAAACGAGAGCATTGGGCGGTACCCGCCCAGGCGCATCGACATATGAAATGGTGCCGGGTGAACGCCGTAAATCCAACGATGGATCTGCGGGCTCAACCGAATTTCGATCAAGCAGAGTGGTGCTGCAATCAACCCGGCGATGATCACGCCGATCGCACATTCTCGCACATCGCGGAGGCTGCGCACCCCGATTCGACCGGCGAGGTAAGGAACTCCCCAGATAAAGAACCGCTCATAGAGTTCCGAACACGCGTCCCACAATCCAAGCCCGTTGGCGATCGAGCTGATGAATGGAGCGCCTATCCAGCCGAGCATGAATAGATCGAGTGATTGAAACCGAAAGTTTCGCAAGAGATCCGACCGGACAACCACCAGCCCGATCAGGATCGCATAGCTCACGCCAACGTCTTTGGTCAGTTCGGGCAGGCCGCTCAGTGGTATGAACGCACGGGGAGAGACAATCAGCCAGCCGAGGGCAACGATCAGAGTGATGCCGCGGATGCCTCGCACGAACGCAAAGGCGGTGGCGCCGCCGAGGATGAACAAGACCAGAATCGCAACGCCGAGCACGTTCATTTGGCACAGACCTTTTGCAAGTCGCCCTGTCGAGCAGGGCCAGTGCCCTGGGCCGAGCGAGCGGGCTTTGAAGAGGGTGTTTGCAGGGTCTGGCTCATCTGCTCAATCATCGGCCGATCACTCCGTTCTGCCCAATGCTGTCGCGAGCTTTTTGTGCCCGAGTTGGGCAGATCCACGGGATTCGTGTGCCGTTACCACGGGAGGAGCGTGTAACGGATCGCGAGCACACCGGCCGTCCCGAGAAAGAACGGCATGTCGAGACGTGGCATCCAAATGCTGTAGCCCCTGACCGCCCAGACCGTCAGCGGGTACGTGAGAAGGTATCCAGCGCCCATGCCAATCAAGAGACCGGCGATCTGGCTGTTGTCTGTTCCCATCTGAGACCAAAGCCCCGGTGGTCCATATTGATTCGCACCAATCCACGCGCCAAGTCCCATGCAGGTCAGGACCAGGGCGCCACCAACGGTTTTCTGGATCATGAACCGGAACGAGTTGCCTTTGGCAAGCAGTATGCCGGCCATGCTTGCGGTGATCAGGCGTGGGCATCGTCCGGCGACGAACAACTCGAGCATCCAGCCCGCATCCGAGTAGTTTTCGGGGTACAACAGCCTCACCAGTGGTGAGCCAAAGAGAATCAGCAGCCAGCTTAACGGGAGGAACAAAATCATCAGTACGCCACGCAGCTTGAATACCTTGCGGCGAAGTGCTTTGACTGATTCATCTTGAAACGCGGAGTACACCGGGAACACGATCCGAGAGTTCAGCAACTGATACGCACGCGGTGCCATTTCGCCGAGCTGATAGGCGACGGTGTACGTTGCGAGGGCAGCCGTTCCTTCCAGTTTGCCCACCGTCAAGAGATCGCCTTTCCGCAGGAAAAACGTCATGAGGGTGCTCAGTAAGATCCAGCGGCCGAATCGGACAAGCTCATTCAGGCTGTCCTTGTCCCATGCGAAAAAGTTGTTTGGGCCCGGCAGCACCACGAACGAACAGATCAAGATGAGAACAGCCGTCAGGAGCGGCCCGACCAAGATGACGCCAAGATGATCGGGCGCATTAAGAGCCCAAGTGATCGTTGCCGCAAGTCCGAGCGACTTGCAGAGAATCTTCATGAACGTGATGCGGGCGAAGTTGAGATCCCGATTGGCGGTTGAGATCTTGGTGGACCAGGCTCCGGTCAAGATGGCGCTGAACGCAAGGAGCGGGACCGCCAATGCGAGTTTGGGTTCGTCGTAAAAGAGTGCCGCTGGGAATGCGACCAGTGACGCGACGAGCCAGACCGCGACGCCACGCACAAGCGAAAGAGTCCAAGCGGTGTTGACGAAATCTCGCTCGTCGGCCCGGCGTTGGCGGATGATCGAGAGGTTGATACCAACGTCGGATAGGTTCGAGATAAGGTCAATGACAATGGCGGTCAGTCCAAGAAGCCCATAGAGCTCCTTTGAGATGAGTCGCGTCAACAACAAGCTTCGCGCCATACGGATTGCTTGGTCGGCGCCGAACTCTGAGAGCACCCAGACACTGCCAAGTGCAGCCCGTTTCTTTGTCACCTTTGGAGCAGAATTGTTGGCTGCCATGGGGGCTCCGAGCGGAAACGACAACGGGCGCGTCCACCGGACACGCCCGCCATCTCTATCCTATCGGCAATCAGCCCCGGTGGTGTTAGTCTGCAGGGGCATATCCGGCCCGGATCCACTCGGCGGCGACCGATCCGGTCAATACCGGATTCCAGTTATCGCGACTCATGGCGCGGGCTGCTTCAATAAAGGCGGTTTCGTCAGCGAGCCCAATGTGCTCCGCGTAGCTACCTAAATCGCGTCCGCTGTCCATGAACCCAACATTGATGATCTCGTCGTCCGAGACATTGGGGGTACCGACCCAGTCTGCCATGTCGCCGTTCTGGCCTTCGATACTAAAAGTGCTCCCGGTCGCGGAGACTCCTTCGAACTTGTTGTTCCAGAACGCGATCATGCCCAGTTCACGCACGCTGGCCACGCGATCGCTTCCGGGCATCACCCAGCGATTGTCTCGGATCGTCACGGTACCTGCAGGCAGTCCATCAGTCACAGCCGTGAACTTGAATGCAACCCCTCGAGAACCATTGACCCAGTCGTAGGTTGTGTTGTTGAACATCTCCACATTCTCAGCGAATGCACCCATCGTGAACGCGATGGGATAGATTTCACCCGTTGCATTCGCGATCACATTGCCCTCGATGACAACATCTCTGAGACGCTCTGTCCAGATTCCGAAGATTTCGGGTACTTCCATCGCGATGGGGCCACCGACGACGACATTGTTTCGGATGGCGCCGGTTGCGTATTCCTCTGGCCAATCAAGTGTGCGATATCCGAATCGCAGTGACTTTGGATTGGCGTAGAACAGATTGTCCTCTGCGATGCCGCCGGCACGCATTTGAACACCCGCTGCTGCGGATCTGGACGAGATGTTTCCTCGAAACACAACGTCTTTTACGCTGGTTTGGATGTAAACGTTCTGTTTGAAGGTGGTTGCGACGGCACCATCAATGTCAGGGTTCCATCCGTTGTGATCGATGACGTTTTCTTCCATCAGCAGCCCGGTCACATCGCCTGCGTAAAAGCCTTGGGCATGTCCTGAGACGGACCAGGCATCTGTGATGATGTTGCGGCGGAACTTGGCATTCTCGAAGCCCTGGTTTAGGCCTTCGATCGAAACGTTGTTGAAGAAACCATCGATGGCGCAGTCTTCAACAAGGAGTCCTTCGCCGACGGATTGCCATTTGATACCGCGGTTGCTGTCGCCCGGTTGGCGGTTGGCTTCAAAGTGGATGCCCACGATCGCGACGTGAGAGATATCTTGGCCATATGCACCGGAAATGCCGGTCTGATTCGTCAGGCTGAGCTTCGGGCGTGCGTTACCGTCGCCATAGGAAGCGATCACGACACGTTCGTCTTCCGACCGTCCTGAGAATCGCCACGTACCGAGTCCGGTCTCCCAGACATCACCTTCTTTGAGCAGCATCCAGTCGGCCGAGTTATCTCGCATGAGATCCTTGGCCCGGGCAAACGAGCGGACTGCTTTGGCGGGTGAACGGCCGGAGTTTCGATCGTCACCTTCCGAAGAGGAAACGAAAACGAACCGTGTATCAGGCGATGGGCGGAGTACGGTCCAGCCTTCTGCATTGAGTTCGTCGGCCATTGTGGGGCCAGCGATCCCGGCCAGCCCAAGCAAGGCAGCGATGCCAACGACGGCATGGCGTCGTCGAGAAGGGGTCGTGGTGATAGCTCGTCCTGAGTGCATGATCTCCATCCTCCGGTTCGTCGGCGAGGGACTCGTTTTCGCGAGTACCATCCTGACTCTGCCAATCGATCTGAGGGGGTGCAAGCCAGATTCTCCATCTTCCGCAGCCGGCACGCCCGTTCAGACCGTACGTATCACGGTTTTCGGACCGCAATAGTACCGTTCGTCAATCTAGGCACGCGGATCCCTGTCTTGGTCAACGCCAGACTCATATCGGGTCGATAGATCTTCATGCTGGGTGATCTCGACCACTTTCAGGGGATTTCTCCTCCCTTGGGCCGAAATGCTCTTTTTTTTGGATGTCGTCTAGGTGCCTCTGATTGGGAATGATCGTTTGGGACGGGAGTGGGTTGGGAGTGAGCAGGAAACTGACCATCAACTGGGTAGAAGGGCGGCCGTCTCTTTCGGGCGGCGTGAAGTCCAACCGGTTGCTCGCCGAAGCGATGGCCAGGAGAGGCCACGCCGTGACCATCTCGCACCTTCCCCCAAGCCCGGCCTATCCGCCCATCTGGCGGGTGCGGACATTCGCAAAACGGATACGAAAAAACTTCGAGCCCGGGCGGTTTAAGCACCATCTCGAATCGGCTGCGGTTCCAATCAACCAGCTGCCATCGCGGACGCTTGATCCATCGCAGGTCCCGGATGCGGATGTGACCATCGCAAGCTGGTGGGCTGTGTGGCGAGAAGTCGCGGGTTGGCCTGACTCCAAAGGTCTCAAGTTACACATGGTCCGCGGTCACGAAACCTTTGCGGGTGACGAAGCAGAGATCCAGGCAGCGTATCGATTGCCCGGGCCAAGGGCGGTGATATCCAGTTGGCTCGAGAAGATCATGCGACAGTATGGGCACAACGACATCGTGCGGGTACCAAACGGCATTCGCTGGGATCAGTTTGATTCGAAACCGCGGGGCAAGCAGTCTCACCCGACCATCGGATTGCTCGCGAGTGCTCAGAAAGTGAAGCAGACCCATATCGGATTGGAAGCGATCCGAATGGTGCAGTCACGCATTCCGAACGTCCGAGTGATCGCGTTCGCGCCGAAGAAGCCGCCCGAGGATTGGGTGTTACCTGAGTCTTTCGAGTTCCATCTTCGTCCGGAACAGGGACTCATTCCGACGCTGTACCAATCATGCGATTGCTGGCTGACGTGCTCTCAATCGGAGGGCTTTGGAATGCCAGGGCTCGAGGCGGCTGCGGGTCACTGCCCGTTGGTCTCGACGAGGTGCGGTGGTCCAGAAGATTACATCCATGAAGGCCGGAATGGTTTTCTTGTCGATGTGGGTGATGCGAAAGCGATGGCTGACGCGATTGAAAAGGTTCTTCGTCAAGACGACCACGATTGGCGGGCAATGAGCGAGGCGAGTTACGAGATCGCAACAGAGTTCGATTGGGACCAGTCTGCCGAGCGTCTTGAGCAAGCGATCTTTGGGTGGTTGCGGGATCGTTCGGGGTGCGCGGCATGAACGATGGCAGTTCTGAACGGATCTCCCGCCATGATGTCGCTGTGGTCGTGTTAAACTACAAGACCCCCGGAATGGTAATCGATTGTCTTCAGTCGATGTCTGACCAAGTCATTGCCGGGCGTCACGATGTGATAGTGGTAGACAACGCATCGCCCGATGATTCTGCGGATCAAGTCGAAACAGCGATTGATGCAAAGGGTTGGTCTTCATGGGCCCGTGTGGTTCGATCGCCGGTGAACGGCGGATTTGCCGCGGGCAACAACGTGGGCATTCAAGCTTCGAACGCTCGGATCATCGTCTTGCTCAACTCCGACACTGTTGTTCGTGATGGCGCGATCGAGACAGTGGTTGCCAAGTTTGAAGAGCATGACCATGTTGGATTGGTCGGGCCCCGTCTGGAGTGGCCCGATGGAACCAAGCAGATTTCGACGTTCCGATTTCGGACCCCGCTCACTGAACTCATCGCGTCCGGTCGTCTTGGTTTCCTTGGTCGATTTTTTTCAACGCACGTGGTTGCGAAAGAAATCGACGCTGCCTCGGAAGATCTCGATTGGGTGAGCTTCGCGTGCGTGGCGATTCGGTCTGAGGTCTTTGAACGCGTTGGCCTGCTCGACGAAACGTACTTCATGTATTTCGAGGACATGGATTTTTGTCGGCATGCGAAGCTTGCGAGTTTTAAAGTTGCGTATGAGCCCGACGCAGCGGTCGTACATCTTCGTGGTGGGACATCGGATGTGAAGAAAAGCACGATCGAGCGCCGTCGGCGTCCTGGCTATTACTACGCTGCTCGCTCGCGGTACTTTCGTGCTTGGTATGGACGAGCGGGCTTTGTTCTTGCCAATATATTCTGGACGCTCGGCTGGTTACTCGCATTGATTCGTGGAAAGTCCCGCGCTGTGCGATCCGAATGGCGGGACATCTGGATGAATCCAGCCGCCGGTCGCCCTGCTGGGGTTCCGGCGGCACCTTCCCAAGCAGATCGACGGACGGCGGTCGCGCATGGCTGAAACACGGCGTCCAGACTTTGTCATCATCGGCGCGATGAAGTGCGCGACGAGCACGCTGCACGATCAGCTAGCTCGCCAATCTGGTGTCTTTATGTCAACACCAAAGGAGCCAAACTTTTTTAGTGATGACGAGCAATGGGCGCAGGGCCTTTGCTGGTATGGGTCATTGTTCGAGACCGCCCAGCCTGATGATTTGTGCGGCGAATCGAGTACGCATTACACGAAGCTTCCCGCGTACCCTGACACAGTGAGTCGACTCTCAGCGCATGTTCCCGACGCAAAGTTCATCTACATCATGCGTGATCCCATCGATCGGCTCGTTTCTCAATATATCCATGAGTGGAGTATGCGAAACATTTCTGTTCCAATCGATGAGGCAGTGAGAACTCACCATGAGTTGTTGGATTATTCGAAGTACTCCATGCAGATCCGTCCTTGGCTCGAACGATTCGGGCATGCCAAGGTATTGCCGGTGTTTTTCGAACGTTTGACCAACCGGCCTGATGCAGAGTTTGATCGCATCTGTAGATTTCTTGGTCTTGATGATACTCGAAGTTGGTACAAAGAAGCGGAAGCAAAGAACGTCTCATCCCAGCGCACGCAACGAAGCCCGTTTCGTGATCTGGTCCTTTCGATTCCAGCATTGAAAACACTTCGTCGCACGCTGCTCCCTGAATCTGTTCGTGAACGCATCAAATCGCGTTGGCGCATGGAGCAACGTCCTGAGCTGTCGCAAGAAGCTCGGTTGTGGGTGACGAAGCAGCTTGATTCAGATATCCGTGAGCTCGGTCAGATGCTCGGGATTGACCTAGATTGTGGCAGCTTCAGCGATCGAGTTGTTTCGCTAGAAAACGCTCCGAGTTGGGTTTCGGAGGGGTTTCACGTATGACCGATTCCAGTTTAAGTAAAGCGGTTGGTGTGGTAGCGATCGGGCGAAACGAGGGAGATCGACTCAAGAAATGCCTCGTCTCGGCACTCGAACAGACCGACCGGGTTGTGTATGTAGATTCAGGTTCGACCGACGACTCTTGTGACTTTGCGCGATCGGTTGGTGTTGAGGTGGTCGAGTTGGACACGACTATTCCTTTCACTGCAGCTCGTGCGCGAAATGCGGGGCAACAGCGACTCATAGAAGCGTTTGAAGATATCGAATTTGTCCAGTTTGTCGACGGTGATTGTGAGTTCGCTCCAAACTGGATTAATGAAGCACTTGGTTTCATGGAGAGCCATGCTGGCTGCGCAGTTGTTTGCGGCAGAAGGCGTGAGCGATATCCGGATGCGTCGATTTATAACCGATTGACGGATCTTGAGTGGGACACTCCTGTCGGGGAAGCAAAGTCGTGTGGGGGCGACGCGTTGTTTCGAAGAACATGTCTCGAAAAGGTGGGGGGGTATCGAGCGTCGCTCATTGCTGGCGAAGAACCCGAGTTGTGCGTGCGTTTGCGAGGAGAGGGTTGGTCAGTCCATCGTATCAATCATGAAATGACACTGCACGACGCTGCGATCACGCGGTTTTCGGAGTTTTGGAAGCGTGCGAAGCGGGCCGGCCATGCGTACGCCGAGGGTGCTTCGATTCACGGGCGCGGGCCAGATCGGCACGGAGTACGGGGAACGCGATCGGCGTTGATTTGGGGTCTACTCGTTCCGGTACTCTCGATCAGTTTAGCTTGGTGGACATACGGTGTAACACTTTTGGTCATGATGGTGCTCTATGCGATTCAGATGTGGCGAGTGCGAGCCATGAATGTTCGACGCGGGCGCTCATCGCGTGACGCAACGTTGCTCGGAACTTTTACCATACTAACCAAGCCTGCTCAAGCTTCCGGCGTGATCCGTTATTGGGGGCGTCGCGTTATGAGGAAGCGGCCGGCATTGATCGAATACAAAGGAGCTTCCGGCAAAGGGGTCGCCGATGCATGAACATCCTGTGATTCTCTATATGTCTGGTACGCTGCCCAAGCGATCTGAGACCTTTGTTTACCGAGAGGTGCTCGCGCTTCGCGCCCTTGGACTGGATGTACGCACGGCTTCGGTACACCCGCCCTCAATGAACCTTGATGATGGAGGCGTCATTTCGCGGATGGGTTACGACACCGTCAGCGTGTATGGACGCGGTGCGTTTTCGCTGCTCTCGGATGTATTCGCCGAAATGATTTTGCATCCGATCCGAACGATACGAACGATTACCCGGGCCAAACTCGATGGGCTTTTTTCATCGGATGTTCCCAATAGTCGGCGCATCAAAGTGATCATGCAAGGCTTTGCGGGCGTTGCGCTCGCACGCAGAATTCGTTGCTCAGCAATCACGCATATTCATTGTCACATGGCGCACGTTCCGACCACTATCGGTATGTACGCAGCCAAGCAGCTCGGCATCACATTCAGCTTTACCGGGCACGCCAACGACCTGTTTCCGAATCGGACATTGCTCAAAGAAAAGCTTGCTCGCGCAGCTTGGACGAACTGTATCTCTCAATGGCACCGAGCGTTCTATCAGTCGATTCAGGCGCGTGACGCCAAGGATTATCCGATCGTTCGATGCGGGGTTGACACCGACCAGTACGAAGCGACGAGCGCACCGAACGGGAAGCGACTTGAAGTGCTCGGTGTTGGACGTCTTGTTGAGAAGAAGGGCTTCGACGTGCTCGTTGAAGCCGTAGGGGATCTTGTTCGTGCCGGTGTGACGAACTTGCGCGTAAGGATCGCTGGGAGTGGTGAGCAGCAAGCACGATTGCAAGAACTGATTGATGACTTGCCGGCTTTGGCCGAGGTTGAGCTGCTTGGAGATACTGACAATGACACCGTGATGAAACTGATGAGTGAGATTGATGTCTTTGCGCTTCCTTGCCGGGTGGCGTCGTCGGGCGATCGAGATGGGATACCGGTCGTCTTGATGGAAGCAATGGCGCGCGGGCGTTGCGTGATTTCGGGCGATCTAGAGACCATCAGAGAGCTTGTGCGTGACGGGGAGACTGGCATCATGATTCCGCCCGGTGATCGGTGCTCGCTCGTTTCGGTGTTGGGTGAACTTGTCAATGACCGTGGTCGTGTGGATGCGCTTGGCATCGCGGCACGTGGACGAATCGAGGATGAGTTTGATCTCACTCGAAACGCGGAACGCATCGTGGTGGCGATGCGAGAGCATGGAGTGTTGCCAACGGAGATCCGTTTATGAATGCGTTGTACGGTCAGTATGTTGTTATCACGCCGTGCCGCGATGAAGAAGAGTTCATTGAGCAGGCCATCGAGAGTTTGGCGGCTCAGACGATCAGGCCGCTCGTTTGGGTGATCATCGACGATGGTTCTTCAGATCGAACGCCCGAGTTGCTGGCAACAGCGTCGGAGCGTCACGATTTCATTCGAGTCGTTCGGCGTGAAGATCGTGGCGAACGCAAAGTCGGGCCGGGCGTGATCGAAGCTTTTTATGCGGGATATGAAACACTCGTAGATGAATCGTTTGATTTCCTTTGCAAGATGGATGCTGACTTGCAGCTCCCCGAAGGCTACTTTGAGCGATTGCTGCAAGAGATGGAGAACGAGCAGAGATTGGGTGCAGTCTCAGGCAAAATGTACCTTCGAGATGACGAAGGAAAACTCCATCACGAGCGACGCGGCGATGACCACGCGGCCGGTCCGACCAAGTTCTATCGCAAAGTATGCTTCGATGAAATCGGCGGATTCGTTCGCATGGTCGGTTGGGATGGCATCGATGGCCATATGTGTCGGATGAAGAACTGGATTGCACGATCAATTGATGATGACGGCTTGCGTGTTGTTCATCTGCGACAGATGGGTTCGAGTCACAAAGGTGTCTTGCATGGACGGGTTCGCGGCGGGCAAGGCAAGTGGCGGATCGGTTCGTCGCCCTGGTACCTCCTAGCGACCGCCGTCTATCGCGCAGCCGACAAGCCTTATGTCATCGGAGCGATCGCGATGACGTTTGGGTACTTCAAAGCAATGCTCACAGGTGTCGAACGCATGAATGATCCAGAGTATGTCAGGCACTTACGCCGATATGAATGGAGCGCATTGTTTGGAGGAAAACGTCGCACGCTTCGGACTTACAACGAACGCATCAGCCGTATGGCTTCTGAAGGAGGTTCTGCGTGAGCAGGCAAACGCCCAAAGTACTGGCAGTTGCAAGCGGGGGAGGGCACTGGGTGCAACTCCGGCGCATCGCACCGGCGTTTGAAGGTGCAGATGTGATCTATGTCACGGTGGAATCGACCTATCGGGACGAGGTCGGTGCCGATGGTTTTCGTCTCGTGGTTGATGCAACTCGCTGGAACAAACTCCGTCTGTTACGCATGTTGCTGCAGATCGCTTGGGTCGTGTTCAAAGAACGACCCGACGTGGTTGTTTCGACTGGGGCAGCGCCGGGTTACTTTGCAATCCGATTGGGTAAGTTGGTGGGCGCAAAGACGATGTGGATCGATTCGATCGCGAATGTTGAGCATCTGTCGATGTCAGGCCAGAAAATCATGCCTCATGCTGATCGCTGTTTGACGCAATGGGAGCACCTGACCGAAAATGGAGCGGAGTATGTGGGGGCGGTGCTTTGATCTTTGTCACTGTTGGACATCAGATGCCGTTTGACCGGTTGGTCCGGGGCGTCGATGCGTGGGCTGCCCGTTCAAGCCGCGATGATGTTTTTGCGCAGATCGGAACGACCGACTATCAGCCGGAACACATCGCATACGCCGACAGAGTCGGTCCGGCCGAGTTTCGGCAGCGAATAAGCGAGGCTGATGCAGTCGTCGCACATGCCGGCATGGGAACGATCTTGACGGCCCTTGAGCTGGGTACCCCTGTTCTGGTGATGCCGCGTCTCGGGCGTTTGATTGAGACACGCAACGATCACCAAGTTGCTACTGCAGAGCGCTTTAAGGCGTTGGGGCGGGTTGAGGTTGCGATGGACGAAACCGAACTGCCCGGTGCTTTGGACCGGTTGGCGGGCCTCCAACGCGGCCCAACGATCGATGCAAAGGCCTCGCCCGAGCTCCTCGCTGCGGTTCGCAGCTTCATCTTCGGGCACGAACAGCCGAAATAGGGATACGTAGGCTGATACAGTCGATTCAATGCGGATTCATCCGCGATTCTCGGACGCAGACCAAAGGGGCTCGGTTACTCCGGGCGGGTGGAGACCCATGACGCAGACCAAGACCAACCACGCAGCCGAACTCAACGAGAAGATTGCCACCAAAACCGCTGTCATCGGTATTGTCGGGCTTGGCTATGTCGGGCTTCCGCTCGCAGACGCTTTGCATGTCGGCGGGCTCCGAGTTCTCGGGTTCGATGTTGATCAGCAGAAGATCGATTTCCTCGAGCGCGGCGAAAACTACCTCAAGCACCTCGGTGCTGATATGACCGAGCGTTTGTCGGCTTCGGATCGCTTTGACGCGACAACCGACTTTGCCCGCCTCAACGAACCGGATGTCATTCTTGTGTGTGTACCGACCCCGGTTGGCCCGCACCTCGAGCCTGACTTGACATACGTCATCAAGACGGCCGAAGCGATCGGTACACGTCTTCGTGCCGGTCAGTTGATCGTGCTTGAGTCAACCACGTATCCAGGAACCACTCGGGGTGATTTCATTCCGGCGATGATCGCGGCTGCAGATGCCGCCGGCCGGGGAACGTTTGAGGTTGGTAAAGACGTATTCGTTGCCTTTTCGCCCGAACGTGAAGATCCGGGCCGAAAGAGTCACACGACCACGACCATCCCCAAGCTCGTTGGTGGCGTTGACCCGGTCTCGACGGAGCTTGCATGCGCTGCGTACAAACATGGTGTTACCGAGGTCGTGCCGGTTTCTTCTGCAGATGTCGCCGAAGCCGCCAAGATTCTTGAGAACGTGTTCCGTGCCATCAACATCGCAATGGTCAACGAACTCAAGATGGTCTTCGATGCAATGGATATCGACGTTTGGGAAGTCATCCAAGCGGCGTCGACCAAGCCATTCGGGTTCATGCCGTTCTTTCCCGGCCCCGGACTTGGTGGACACTGCATCCCGATTGATCCGTTCTATCTCACGTGGAAAGCACGCGAGCATGGGCGTGTCACCCGGTTCATCGAGCTCGCGGGCGAGATTAATCGTGGGATGCCAGAGTGGGTCATCGAAAAGACGGCCGAGGCACTCAACGATGACAGCAAGTCTGTGAAGGGCTCGAAGGTCATCGTCGTGGGTCTTGCATACAAGCCGAACATCGACGACACCCGCGAGACTCCCGCAGCTGAGATCATCGAACTGCTAGCAGCCCGCGGCGCCGTGGTGAGCTATCACGACCCGCTTGTGCCGAGTTTTCCGGACATGCGCAACTACAGTTTCTCGATGAACTCGGTTGATCTCACACCCGAGACGCTCGCAGAAGCTGATTGTGTATTGATCGTCACCGATCATGGTGTAACAGACTGGAATGCTATTGCCGAGCACGCCGTTTTGGTCGTTGATACTCGCAACGCGATGAAACGAGTTACAGGAACGGTGAATGCGCGTGTGGTCAAAGCTTGACCCCACGGTGACGCCGGGGAGCCGAGCGCGGGATGACGTCCAGCGAGGGTGAGCACGCTCTGAGTTCTTCGGGTGAACCCACTCTGTGGTCGCGGTGCGCGCACGAAGTCATCGAATCGATTGTTGATCAATATCCCGATCGCATTGCGTTGGTTTGCGGCACTGATCGATTGACGTACGCTGAGCTTGATCAGCGTTCGAACGCAGTGGCCTTTGATCTCATAGAATGTGGACTCAATCCCGGAGAAGTTGTTGCGCTCGCAATGCGTCGTTCCACACAACTCTTCGTTTCGCTGCTCGGCGTACTCAAAGCTGGTGGGGTGTACGTACCGGTTGATCCGTCGCATCCTGCGTCGAGAAATCAACGCATCCTGAATCTCGCATCACCGCGAATGGTGCTATCTGAGTCCGGTTCGATCAGCACCAGCGAATGGTTGCAGGGATACGAAGTCATCGATGTCGGATCAGCTTCAGCACGATCTCTGCCGCGGCCCAGAGTGCCGGGAAGTGCTGACGATCTTGCGTACATCCTGTTTACGTCTGGTTCAACCGGCGAACCCAAGGGTGTGCCGATCAAGCACGACGGCATCAGCCGGCTTGTACTTGGACAGAGTTACGCTCCCTTTGGTCCCGAGCTGAGCTGGTTAAAGCTTGCGCCGATGAGCTTTGATGCTTCAACCATTGAAATCTACGGCGCTTGGATGTGGGGCGCCGCGCTGGTGGTTTGGGATCGCGATGAGATCGATGCAGAAGAGATAGCTTCGCTCATCGAGCGAGAATCTGTCCGCGCATGCTTTACATCCTTTGGGTTGTTTAGCACACTCTTGGATGCTTGCCCACGCTTTTACGACCAGATTCAGCTAGTCATCACTGGGAGTGAGCCGGTGCTTCCGGGTGTTATTCGGCGGGCTGCAAGGAAGTATCCGGAGATGCAAATCGTTGTCGCTTATGGCCCGACAGAAGCAACGGCGTTTACGACGACCTATCAAACAAACGATCTTGATGAATCGCTCCCCACGGTGCCGCTTGGCAAGCCGCTCAACGGGTTGTTCTGTCGCCTGATCAACAAGACAGGCGATTTGGTTGCTCAAGGTGAAGCCGGTGAAGTTTGTATCGGTGGCGTCGGTGTCACTCCCGGCTATCTCGATCGCCCAGATTTGAACGAACGGAGTTTTCTGGCAGATCCGTTGGATCCAAGCCGGCGGCTGTATCGCTCAGGTGACTTAGCGAAGGAACTGGATTCGGGTGATTTGATCTTCTTGGGTCGACTCGATTCCCAGGTCAAAGTGCGTGGCAATCGGGTTGAACTCGGTGAGATCGAATCGGTTGTTGAGCGTATGCCGGGTGTCCATCGAGCGGCAGCCGCGGTTGCCGGCGAAGGCGCGGGGCAGCATGTGGTGGTTGGGGTCGTGTCCATTGAGCACAATTTCGATGTGTCCATGAGCGCGCGTCACATCGCTTCGGTTTTGCCCGAGTACATGGTTCCAAACCAGGTCGGTCGCATCGTTTCAGTGCCATATACAGAAAATGGAAAAGTCGATAGGCAGCATGTCGCCGAACTCGTTCGGCAGCAGCAAAGCGCTGAATCAGACGGACGGATGGATGATCTATCAACAACTGAGATGGCGATCGCAGCCGTCTGGAAGCAAGTGGTAGGTGCCGATAGCGTTCGAAGGACAGATTCTTTTCTCGCCATCGGCGGACATAGCTTGCGTGCCATGGTCACTTGTTCGCGGCTAAACAGGCAGTTTGGCGTGCGCCTGACCGCACCCAAGCTGCTCGAACTCGGGCAACTCAGCAATGTTGCAGACTGGTTGGAAAGAGAGAAGAATGAGATCGAATCGTCGAGAGTCGAAGAGAGGCTAGGGAAATCCCAGCTTTCACATGCGCAGCAGCAGCTGTGGGTATTCGATCAGATGACACCCCATGATGCGACATACACCATCACGGTTCGATTGACATTTGATGAAGAGTTAGATCGGGATGCGTATGAACTTGCGTGCAGGGCGCTGATTGATCGTCATGAAGCGTTGCGGACGGGTTTTCATGAGTCATCAGATGGTCCGTTTCGGCGTTTGTATGCGAGTGATGGAGACGGGCCGCTCGGATTCGATATTCGATGGCATGAAAGTCATGTGGATTCGCCGAAGGACTTTGCCTCGCAGTTCGCAAGAGAACCATTTGATCTTGCCCATCCTCCCTTGATTCGGTTCGCGGTCCATCGAGATGGTGATCAGCATGTCGTGCTCATTGGGATGCACCATATCGTCACTGATGGTTGGTCGGCGTCGGTGATTCGGCGAGACTTCATTGAGTTGTATCGATCGTTTCGTGAGCAGGTACAAGCTGTTTTGCCGGCTTTGCCTGAGGATCCTTCTGGGCTTTTGGCAGCCAAGTTCACTAGGGAAGAAGTCGATTGGTGGGAAAATCACCTCGAAGCTTTAGAGCCTGTGTCGTTACCGTCAGAACGTGCTGGAACACATCTTTCGGTATGTTCAGGTGTTCACGCTGTCGTTGACGCTCCTGGTTACTTGTTGCGTCGTATTCGTGATCTTGCCACGAAGTTGGGGGTTTCTAGGTTCGTCATTTTCAACGCGGCGTATCACATCTGGCTGCACCGAGTATCACGGAACGAAGATCTGACTGTTGGAACCCCAGTTGCCTGCAGAGAAGTTTCTGGGCTCGAAAACGCAGTTGGTTTTTTTATGACCAGTTTGCCCATTCGAACTTCGGTTCGAAGCTGCGATACAGGTGAGGATGTCATTCGGGCTGTGAATCGATCGTATCGCGATTCAGAATCACGGAAGTCAGTGCCTCTGCAGAAGATATTGGATACCGTTTCACTGCCATATGTGCCGGGTCGGAATCCACTATTCGAGGTGTTCTTTAACTATATATCGATGGACTACGGCGCAGGCGATCAAGGGTTATCGATCGAGAACATTGAAGTAGATAACGGGACATCGAAGTTTGATCTCACCTGCTATGTGTTTGAGTCTGATGTTGACCTCCGCATCAAGCTGAATGCCCGGGCGAGTGTCGCTGACGAACTCGCTCTTCGGCGATGGGCTGATCAAATCATGCGAGTGTTAGAGTCGCTCGTTGAAGATACCACGCTTCCGATCGGTTCCTTTGGGCTTCTTTCAGCCTCTGAGGCAATGGCGTTCGAACAGCAAAAATCGAACCCGCTGATTCCATACGAAGGTTCCAGTAATGCGTGGGTTCGTTTTACGGAAATCGCCCACCGATTCCCAAATCATCAAGCATGTGTTACGCCGGAGAAGGTTGTTTCGTACCAAGAGTTGCGAGAAGGAGCTGAACGAATCGCGAGAGGGCTTGCTCTTCGGGGTGTTTTGGCTGGGGATCGTATTCTCTGCCGAAGCGGTAAATCCTCTTCGATGGCAGAGTCCGTTCTCGGAGTGCTGGCCTGTGGAGCGTGCTACGTCCCGATCGACATGGCGTGGCCAGCGAGAAGGATAGAGGAAATCGCGTCGGTCACGTCTGCAAAGATCATGCTCTCTGATGACCCGGCTCCAGATCTCGGGTGCGAGACAGTTTCGCTATTGGAGTTACAGAGTAACACGGATTCCAAAGGCGAAGTTCAGTCAGCGTTTGATCAAGCCTCAGACCAGATCAGTGATGCATACATCTTGTTCACGTCTGGGACGACCGGAACGCCGTGTGGAGTGATTCAAACTCACGCAGGGCTGTGTGAACAGATGGAGGTCTTTGCAGATTCTGTTGGCATGACTGAGCATGATCGAGTTGGAATGACGAGTTCCCATGCGTTTGACTCGGCAGTGATGGACATGTTTGGGGCATGGTTCCGAGGAGCTGCCTGGTGTCCTATCTCGCTTGAGTCTGCAGATGAGTCAGGGATTATGCAGGCTATCGATGAAGCAGGTATCACTGTTCTTCATGCCGCTCCTTCGGTCTTGCGAACCATTGTGAGTGGTGATGTCCGGTGTGAAATGGTGCGAGGGGTTGTGCTTGGTGGAGAGCCTGCATCCAGCGCCGATTTGGTGAGGATAGAAACACACTTTCCAGCTTGCGCTTTGGTTGTGAACGGAATGGGAATGTCAGAATCCTCATTGACCGTTCAGTGGAGAGGGCGGCCGGGAGCTTCAGTTGAAAGCACCCGGCTTCCGATCGGTGCGGCAACTCCTGGTGTCTCCATCCGTTTGCTCGATCTAGCCGGCGAGGAAACCGATGCCGTTGGTCAGCTTGAAATTGAATCGCGCAGAATTGCGCGTGGTGTTCTGCAAGGTCAATCTCGCGACGTCACGTCGATTGGTCGTCTGACTTCAGAAGGGACCACGCGATTTGCGACGGGTGATCTAGTCCGAGTTCGGCCAGATGGGATGCTTGAACACATTGGCAGGTGTGATCAGCAAGTTAAGGTCTCCGGAGTTCGGATAGAACCGGAGGAAGTTCGTGCAGCTATCTGCAACATGGAAGGTGTACAAGACGCAGCAATCGTGACCGACTATCGGCGTAGGTTCACGGACGCAGAGCCAGAGCAGATCTTGTGTGCCGCCGTGGTACAAGAGCGTGGGCGGGGGCTTGATGGATCAGCAATACGGTCTGCACTCACGGACCAACTGCCCAGAGCAATGCTCCCGACGCGAATCGTAGTTGTCGAAGCTCTTCCAAGAACCGGCGGTGGCAAAGTGAATGTCCATGCAGTTCGAGACCTTTGTCAGCAGTCCGGGGATGTATCTCAAGTTTCCGGCGATGCACCTGTCGGAATGGTCCGAGTCATCACCGAGGTATTTGCTCAAGTGCTGGGCCGAGACAGCGTTGGTCCAAGCGATGACTTTTTCGCCATCGGGGGAAGTTCGCTCGCGGCCCTCCGAGCGTTCGCGAAGCTGCGCGAAAAGCTGGGGACGAACCTGCCAGTTATAACCATGTTCCGTGCACCGACGGCCGAGCAACTCGCGTCCATCATCCGGTCGGATCCTGATGCTGGAGGCGAGCGTGCCATTGTTCCGTTGTCTAGCCCTGATGGCGACGCCGCTTACTTTCTTCCGGGTATCGGCGGCAACCCTCATTCGTTCGCTCCGGTCGTGGATCGATTGTCAGTTGATCATGCTTGTCTCGGATTCCAGCTTCCTGGGGTGCTGGGGGAACTTGAACCACTCGAGTCGATTGAAGCTCAGGCGGAGCTCTTTCTAAAGAGTGTGGGTGTTGAGGAACTAGGGGTGGCGCCTCCCTTGGTTGGCTATAGCTATGGAGGAAGTTTGGCGCTCGAAGTTGCCTTGCGTTGGCAACGACGAGGAGTTCGGCCGGGCCCCGTGATTTTTATTGATGCCCACTTCATGCCAGGACTCAAAAGGAAGGGAGCTCGATCCAGGGCAGTGGTGCACGCGCTCGAGTTCCTGAAGGGATCTGGTGGGAGCCGACGAGCCTATTTATCCAAGCGTCTTAAGACTCAGAGCAAGGTGCGACGACTTGGTGGGGTTTACGAAACGGACCGATCACTCGAATCGATCAGGCGTCTAATCTTGGCAAACCGAGTCGCGTTGAACGCATACCGACCGGCGGAGCAATACCAGGGCAATGTGCTTTTGTTTCGAGCCCGGCAGCCTGATTGGATCCGATTTCACCACGACGACAAAGTCAATGGGTGGCGTGCAGCGGTGGGGGGCAACATCCGCGTCGTCGAAATGGACGTGGAACACAACCGGGTACTGCACCAACAGTGTTCAGAACTGCTTGAAGCCGAGATCCGGCGCGAACTCGGGTCTACTTCTGGCTGATTGATTGAAACTGACCTTGGAACCTTGGTTTGGCCGATAGACCCACCAGGTGTCCCATTGATCAAATACATCGGTTCCAAACGAGTTCTGCTACCGACGCTCTGCGGCATCGTCCGTTCGTTGCCCGAAGTGCGCACCGTGGTTGACCTGTTTTCAGGAACCTCACGCGTCGGACACGCCCTCAAGGGTGAAGGCTACCGGGTGATCTCGAACGACTTCACCGAGTACGCCCACACCCTCGCCACGTGCTATGTTCAAGCGGATCGCGAGCGAATGCTGCCGGAGGCAGAGCGTTTGATCGCTGAACTGAATGAGATTGCGGGTAAGCCTGGCTACTTCACGGAAACGTTCTGCGAGCGGAGCCGGTTTTTTCAGCCGGCAAACGGTGAGAAGGTCGATGCCATCCGCGAGGCGATCGAGCGAAAAGATCTTGCGCCTGAGCTAAAGGCAGTCTGTCTTGTTTCTCTTATGGAGGCTGCCGACCGCGTGGATTCAACGACGGGCGTGCAGATGGCGTATCTGAAAAGCTGGGCATCCCGGTCATTCAAAAAGCTTGAAATGCGCGTGCCGAACGTACGTCCCGCGGTCGGGCATGGAAAGTGTGAGGCGCATTGCCTTGAAGCGAGAGATGCAGCGTCAACCCTAAGCGGTGACCTGGTTTATCTAGATCCCCCATACAACCAGCATGCCTACTTGGGCAACTACCACGTCTGGGAATCGCTTGTTCGTTGGGACAAGCCCGAGGTCTACGGCGTGGCGTGCAAACGAGTTGATTGTCGAGAACGAAAAAGTGACTTCAATAGCAAGCGCCGCTGTACCGAAGCATTCGCTTCGATGATCGACTCAGTCGATAGCCGGTACATCATGGTTTCCTTCAGCAGCGAGGGATATCTCTCACGCAACGATATCGAGCAAGTCCTTGGAACTCGCGGGGATGTTCACGTTGTCGAGCGAGGGCATCGTCGGTACGTGGGATCAAGGATTGGCATCTACAGCCCCGCCGGGGAACGAGTAGGGGTCGCCAGCCACCATTCCAATACCGAGTATGTTTACGTAGTTGTTCCCGCCGGTCAGGCTTGGGAACCAGATGCATTCAAGGTGCCCGAAGCAGTCGCCGCAGCGTAATGGTTGCCGCACGGCTGGCCTTGCCCGGCGAATGTCACGACCGCTGGGTCGAGTATTCAGTTGGATAAAGAGCTCGTTTGGCATCTCGCGCAAGCGATCCTGTCCGGCTTGCTTGTTCATGGAATCGGGTATCAGTGGGTCGCCTTCTCGGCGTTTCGTTGTCCAGCGGAATCATGCTGCGATCATCTGGCGAGATGGGTGCGATCCATACAAAAACCGGCGTGTTTGGTCAAAAAAACGCGTGTGGTCTCCTAGGCTGATTTCTCGGTAAATCATCGCCCCTCTGTTGAAGCAGCATTGCTTCCAGAAAGGAAAAACCTATGGATCACACGACAAATCCCAATCCCGAAACAGCCTCGAAGTGCCCTTTCCGTGGCTCTCGAGTTGGTGGTGCCATGGGTTCTGCGCCCCAGATTGACGACTGGTGGCCGAACCGGCTGAAGGTTGAGCTTCTGCACCAGAATCCGGCGATGGCGAACCCCCTTGGCAATCATGACTACGCGACGGCTTTCGAGGGCCTCGACTATCAGCAGGTCAAAGCCGATATCAAGCACATGTTGACGGACTCCAAAGACTGGTGGCCCGCCGACTATGGCAACTACGGCCCTCAGATGGTCCGCATGGCATGGCACGCGGCAGGTACCTATCGCATTGCCGACGGCCGAGGTGGTGCAGGTACCGGGATGCAGCGATTCGCGCCGACCAACTCCTGGGACGACAACGGGAACATCGACAAGTCACGCCGCCTCATGTGGCCGATCAAGCAGAAGTACGGAGCGGCCCTCTCATGGGGCGACCTCATGATCCTCACGGGTAACTGTGCCCTCGAGATCATGGGCTTGAAGACCTTCGGATTCGGTGGCGGGCGCATCGACACTTGGGAGCCTGATCGGGGTATCTACTTTGGTAGCGAGTTCTGGGATGGCAAAACCGTCGCGGAGCATTCTGGAGAAGCAACCGGCGAAATGGTCACGCGAACCACGCGATGGAACGGCAAGCCCGGGGACGCAAACTACGACCTTGAAGCGCCGCTTGGTGCAAGCTTTCAAGGCTTGATCTATGTCCATCCTGAAGGTCCAAACCGTGACGGCTGCCCGTTCTCTTCCGCGGGCGACATCCGCGAGACATTCGCACGCATGGCGATGAACGACGAGGAAACCGCGGCCCTTATCGCCGGCGGCCACGCATTTGGGAAAAGCCACGGTGCCGTCCCCGGCGACAAAATCGGCCCAGCTCCTGAAGGCGCCCCCATCCAAGCCATGGGCATGGGCTGGCAAAATTCCGAAGGCACCGGATTCGCTCAATATGCCATGACCAGCGGTATCGAAGGGGCCTGGACTCCAGAACCCACCAAGTGGGACAACGCGTACCTTGAGAACCTCTTCAAGTACGACTGGGAACTTACCAAGAGTCCCGCCGGCGGCATCCAGTACAAGCCAAAGACCACCGATGCCCCCAAAACCCCCGACGCTCATGTCGATGGTCAGATGAATGAACTGATGATGCTCGCAACCGATCTCGCCCTCAAAGTTGATCCGGCGTATCGGAAAATCTGCGAGAAGTTCCTCGAAGACTTTGATTACTTCTCCGACTGCTTTGCTCGCGCGTGGTTCAAACTCACCCACCGCGACATGGGCCCGAAGTCGAGGTATCTCGGGCCGGAGGTACCCAGCGAGGATCTCATATGGCAGGATCCGATCCCCGCACCCGACCATGAACTGATCGGTGATTCCGACATTACTGATCTGAAGCAAGCGATCATGAGCAAGGGGCTGACTGTTTCGGCGCTCGTGTCTGCGGCATGGGCGGCGGCATCCAACTACCGAGACTCCGACAAGCGTGGCGGTGCGAACGGCGCACGTATCGCGTTGAATCCTCAGTGCAACTGGGCGGTGAATCGCCCCGAAGAACTCGCCGAAGTGCTCCAAGGGCTTGGCGAAGTGCAGGCCGCATTTAACGGCTCTCAGAGTGGTGGTAAAGAGGTCTCGCTGGCAGATTTAATCGTGCTTGGAGGGTGTGCCGCGGTCGAAAAGGCAGCAAAAGATGCTGGTATTGAAGTGAAAGTCCCGTTCACCCCGGGCAGAACAGATGCCGCGGAAGAGCATACCGATGCAGAAAGCTTCGATTGGTTGCAGCCGGTTTCGGACGGCTTCCGCAACTACCACAACAAGAACGTTGGCTTTAACGTTCCGCCCGAACGAATCTTCCTTGACCGCGCGCACCTGCTCACGCTCTCTGCGCCAGAGTGGACGGTGCTTGTCGGCGGTCTGCGCGTGCTCGACCAGAACTTCGATCACTCCAAGCACGGTGTGTTCACCAATCGCCCGGGACAGCTCACCAACGATTTCTTCAGCGTCCTGACCAGTATGGATTACGAATGGGTCCCCGCAGACAAGTCAGAGATGGGTTTCTTCATCAAGGATCGCGCCTCGGGTGATACAAAGTACACCGCCACTCGTTGTGACTTGATCTTTGGTTCGAACTCACAGCTTCGCGCTTTGGCCGAGGTGTATGCGGCAGCCGACGGGCACGAACGAATGGTGAAAGACTTCGTCGCAGCCTGGAACAAAGTCATGATGCTCGATCGCTTCGACACCGCCGCGGGGTGATCACACCCGCACTATTGCAGTCAGCCCGGGTAGATCGCAACTCGTCCAATCGATGTCACCCAGCCACGTATGTTGGCTGGGTGATTTTTTTCGATCGACTGCCGCGCTCGCAACCAGTTGGCGGAACAGAAATCGCCGGAGCTTCCTTCGCTTTCTCACGGCATCTGCTTTGAAGCACGCAAAGAGCCAAACCAGGATGACCCACCGAAGCAATCTAGAAGCATTCACCAGCGGAACTCAGGCAATGTTGCTGATCTCGCGGGAAATCGGAATGGCAGGCGATTCCCTGCTCCGGAACTTGCCATTCATGCCGCACATCCAGACTCTAGAGAGATTGCTTCACCCAGCGAAACGATCGGGCTCATTTGGCGGCCGATCACCCAACGTCCCCGCACGGATGAGGAGACATTCTGCATCCCTCAAGGGGTCGGAACTGCTTGGGTGACCGCATTGGGTGCATGGAAATCGGCGTTGACGCGGCGAAAGAAGCCCAAGTTTAGTAAGGGGCTTGGACCCAGTTTGTGTGCTTGGGTGTCGATAGGGGGCCCTTAGACGGGTCCAGACACGCCAAAAAGACGCAAACCCCACCATAGGCAGGGTTTGCAGAAGCACGGGCGGAAGGATTCGAACCCTCAACCTCCTGATCCGTAGTCAGGTGCTCTATCCAGTTGAGCTACGCCCGCGTGAGCGGCCTCTAGGATACGCCGGGCCCTCGTGATGGGCAAGCCTCTTTGGGTTCCGATCTGACGGTCTGGCGGGTCCGGGGCTTGATTTGTGGGCTCAGGTGGCAACAATCTCCACCCGGTCTGACTGACCGGTTCTCAAACGGACGTGGCGTCCGTCTCCAGTCAGCAAGGAAGAAATCGACGATGGCTCATTCGAACTCGGCGAAGAAGCGTATCCGCCAGAACATCACCCGCCGCGCCATTAACCGTTGGCGTATCCGTGCGATGCGCGAGGCGCTCAAGGACTTCTCCGAGAAGGTCGCCACCGGTTCGAACGAGGACGCGACCCAGTCGTTCCGTGCGGCCTCGGCGATTATTGATCGCACCGCTCAGAAGGGTGTTATCCATCGGAACCAAGCTGCCCGCCGCAAGAGCCGTCTGAACCAGGCCCTCAAGGCCAAAGTCACCGCGTAATCACGCGATGACGCACGCTCTGAACTGATCTAACCAAGCCCGGCCGTTATCATCGGCCGGGTTTTTTCATAGAACCGTGAAGCGCTGAAACACCGATCTTGTGCGGGATGATCGATGGGCACAACCCCAACACCCGACATCATGAGACCCGAGCGAACGGGCACTCGCGCGATTCAGCGTGGCTACTTCGGGTTGTCTACGCGCCCCCTCCATGTGCTTGCGTTTCTCATGCCAGTCGTTGTAGCCGCCGAGCTTGGAACATTCGCGCTCGGAGGGCAATCGATCGCAACACAACTGGCAGCACATCGGATGCTGGTCCGGTTCTTTGAGACGTTCGGTGTGCTTGGGCTGCATGTACCCGCGATCGCAATTGTGGTCGCGTTGTTCATGCAGCATCTGATATCGAAAGATCGCTGGCGCATCGAGCCCATCGTACCCGCAGCGATGTTGGTTGAATCCGCTTTTCTTACCGGGCCGCTTTTGATCTTGGTGCTTTTGCTCCAGCCGGGCGCCGTGCCCGCGGCATTCGCTCTTACCGAAGACAGTTCGATCGGCGGAGGGTCGGGGATTCTGCTTGCGCTCGGAGCCGGTCTGTACGAAGAAGTCCTGTTCCGTCTTGTGATCATCACCGCGATTCACTTCGTTGCCGCCGATTTGATACGGATCCCAGAGCGGGGTGCCCGTGTCATCGCGGTTATCGTGTCGGCATTTCTGTTTGCGTTGCACCACGACGTTGCGACCATGAGCGGCGGGATCAACTGGCGGCTTGCAGCGTTCTACTTCCTCGCTGGCGTGTACTTCGGGGTGCTCTTCCTCGCAAGAGGCTTGGGCATCGCAGTGGGGGTACACGCGTTGTACGACCTCTTGGTGATTGTGGTTATGCCCGGATTTGCATCGAATGATGCTGGCTAAATCGTCGTATCGCTTCGGGCCCGTGCTTTGGGCTGCTTGCAGTTTGCGGGTCGCCCCGAGCAGCAGATTTGCGACCGATGACTCGCGGTCGTTGCTTTGGCGGCAAGGTTATGAAAAGTCGTGCTGAGATGCCGGTAGTTCAGTTGACTGATTTTTGACGAACTTGCTGGATGAATATCCATTCTTTGGTGTTTGGCTCCATCGTCTCGTCTGGTCCGGGACACTAGGTTTTCATACTGGGAACGCGGGTTCAGATTCCGCTGGGGCCATCCCCCGCCATCGGAAGTTGGCTGATTTTCTGCGCCCAATAAAGCGTGAATGTTGTTGCTGTCGGTTTTCGGACGTGCTGATTTCAGGCAGAAATGCCCCCAGCCCGGTGCGATCTCGGGTTCCGTGATGATCTTCTACCGGTGGGTGGCCTGTGTTGAACTTTGCTCAAACTTCGACCGATGATGCCAACAGGAGTGGCCATGGCGACGAATCAAAATCAACCTCATTCCGTCCCAACCGACGATCCCGAGTTCCAGGAGCTTGTCGATTATTTCGTCGGTGAACTGCCCGCACGGGTCACCGAGCTTGAGCAAGTGACCAATCGTGGTGACGTGGCGATGTTGCAGGTGTTGGTGCACAGACTGAAAGGTTGTGCTCCCAGCTTCGGCTTTCCAGCGGTTGGCAATGCAGCGGCCAACATTGAGCAAGCGATCCTCGAGACGGGTGCTGATCAGTGCGAGATCGACGCTTTGCGTTCAGACGTTAACGAACTCATTGTCCTTTGTCGTTCATACTTTCGCAACGATTGAATCTCGTTCGGAGACCGATCTTTGACCAGCATCACCGCCAACCCGATTAGCCAGCTCGATCCAACGGTCTTAATTGTTGATGACTGCCCGGCTGTACATCGATTGTTGAAAGCGCGACTTCGCGCGGAATCCATCAATATCGATGGTGCGCTCAACGGTCAAGATGCAGTGCTCAAAGCTGTGACTTTCCAGCCTGATCTGATTCTTCTTGATCTCAATCTTCCCGGCATCGATGGATTCGAAATTCTTCGCAAGTTAAAAGACAGCAGCGAAACGCATGACATCCCGGTGATCGTCGTCTCTGGTAAAAACACGTCCGAAGACAAGGTTCGCGCATTTGATCTTGGTGCCGTTGATTTTGTGTCCAAACCCTTTGACATGACCGAGCTTCGCGCACGCGTACGGGTTGCGCTGCGGATGCAATCGCTGGTCCGCATGCTGGCTTTGAAGGCACAAATCGATGGATTGACCGGGCTTTGCAATCGGGCGTTGTTCGACAAACGGTGGGCCGAGGAGTACGAACGTGCGACTCGCTCTGGTCAGCCGTTATCGCTGGCGATGATCGATCTTGATGAGTTTAAAAGCGTTAACGACAACCATGGCCATCCCGCGGGTGATGCCGTATTGATCGGCGTAAGCGCGATGATCCAGAATACCATTCGGATCGCGGATGTCGCGTGCCGTTTCGGCGGCGAAGAGTTCGCGGTGATCCTTCCAGATACCACGCCAAAGCATGCCACCATGCTTTGCGAGCGCATCCGGGAGAACTGCAAGCAACTCGTCTGGAAGGCGCACCCAGATCGACTTGTCACGCTGTCGGTCGGCATCGCCGGGGCGACTGATGTCAAAGGCCACCCATTCTCTGAATGGCTTGAGTTGGCTGACAAGAAGCTCTATGACGCGAAAAGAGCCGGGCGAGACCGGGTCGAAGTTATCGATCTCGGTCCAGAACCGCTGCGGCAGGCTTCCTGAGCCCTATCATCGGGCGTGCCCGACTCCCCAGAAAACCAAACCTCCGGCGACGGATCCAGAATCGAACGACTCGAAGAGACCGTCGGATTCATCGATCACACTTCTACTCAGCTCAGCGAGCAAATCGCTTCGATCAGCAAAGAAGTTTCTGTGATGGCACGCCGGCTGCAATCGCTCGAACGTCGATTGCTTGATCTGACTGATGCCGTCACCGATGCCCCGCCAAACGTCCCCCCGCCGCACAGCGCTGGCCCTGATATTCCGAGGGACCCACTTTGACCGATCGTGCGTACACTTTGGGCATGGCACGACGCGAAACTTTTCAGCTCGCTTTGTTGATCGGTCTGACCCTCTTCTTGATCACTGGTTGTGGACAAGCTCGCACTGAGTCACGTCCAAAGATCGATCCCGCGCAGGCCGAGCGTCTGGGGTTGAGTTCAGACGCCGTCGATCCAACGGCAAGCGATATCGATAAGGGGTACTACCGTTGGCGGGCCAAACCCGAGCCAGACGGAACGGAAGACCCGACGTCGCCAGATCGCCGAAAAATCGGTGCGCCGAACGGTTAATCCGACGCAACGTGGTTTATGCGTTCATGGTTTATGCGTTCATGGCTGCGGTAAGTACTTCGTCGAAGTTCATCGCATCCCCCGGCTCGCGTGACTGAGACCAGACAACCTTGAGCTGGCCATCGGCATGCTCGACGACGACGGTTCCGCGGCTCGAGACATTCAGGTCGCCCCAATACAGCCCATATGCCTTGCAAACTGCTCGGTGCATGTCGGCCAGCAATGGCTGCTTGAAGCCCATTTGCTCCGCCCAGGCGTTCTGCGTGGCAAAGCTGTCGCATGACACTCCAACAACTTGAGCGCCGCCCTCGGTCCAGCGGGAGAACTCTTTTTGCACGCATTCCATCTCGGTCGAGCAGACCCCGGTGAACGCCAGTGGATAGAAGCAAAGCACGACCGGGCCCTTCGCGGCGGCTTCGGACAGCGTCCACTCGCTTCGGTTCTGATCGAGCAGGGTGAAGTCCGGAGCGGTGTCGCCGGCCTGGATGAGCGAGTCGCGAGTGGGGAGGGTGGCGGTGGGGGGCATTTGGGGGTTCCTCAGCATTTCGGGTTCTGGTTGAACAAGACTGTTCGCGGTCGTGTATCCTAGTGCATTCCATTCGGTTCAAGCAGGCACGGAGGCGCCATGACACCACTCGCGGAGCGATACACCGAGGTCAAGCAACGGGTCGCCGATGCGGCTGCCCGGAGCGGACGGACCGCAGAGTCCGTCTATCTCATCGCGGTCACCAAGACCGCCGAGCCCGAAGACATCCGCGAGCTGGTCGAGCTCGGGCATCGGGACTTCGGAGAAAACCGTGTTCAGCAACTCGTCCAGCGAGCATCGATCGTAGAAGAGTGGTATGAACGCCAGAAGCTTCTCAGCCGAAGTGCGCCCGAGTCAGCGCCGTTCGATCCAGACAAACCAGTGCGCTGGCACATGATCGGGCATCTGCAGCGGAACAAAGCCCGCAAGATAGCGGGTCTGACCCGGCTGGTGCATTCGGTCGACTCTCTCCGGCTGGCTGAAGAGCTTCAGTTGAGCGCCAACAAACTTGACCGTGACGTTGATGTCCTCATCCAAGTGAATGTCTCAGGCGAGGAATCCAAAGAAGGCTTGCCCGTGTCAGCCACCGCGGCACTCGCGGAACAGATTGACACCATGGTGCACGTCCATGTCCGCGGGCTTATGACGATGGCGCCATACTCGGAAAACCCAGAGGATGCCCGTGAATACTTTGTGCGTTGCCGCGAGTTGTTTGAAGAACTAAGGCACGAGGGTTATGGCGACGGCCGCTTTGACCTGCTTTCGATGGGTATGTCAGGCGATTATGAAGTTGCGATCGAAGAAGGCGCAAACCTGGTGCGCGTAGGGAGTGCGATCTTCGGAGCCTCGACAGAACAACCCGTGGAGCACGCTGACGCATCCGGTCTTTAGCGACTGTTTCAAAGCTCGCCCGAGTGAGCAGGAGCTTTGTAACGGGCATCTCGTTTGGTCGTGTTTAGCCGCGGATATCGCCCATCGCCAGCGAAGCAAGACTTCCACCGTTTGAACGTGTGCGGTCCATCGCACGCTGCAGGTTCTTGCCGGGGCAGGCGGTCGGCGCCATCTCGCGGTGGGTGCGGACCTCGTTGAGGCCGATGCTGTACCGACGCATTTCAGAAGCAATCAAGCGATCGAGTGCAAAGACAGCTCGATCAGTGGGGCGTTGACGCTCAAAGTTTCCAAGCATCACGATGCCGAGGTTGTTTTGGTTTTGATTCGCGACATGGGCGCCTTGCAAATGCAGCGGCCGTCCCTGCCAAACTTGCCCAGATGGGTCGATGGCATAGTGATAACCGATATCCGCCCAGCCTCGCGCGAGGTGACCGCGACGGATTGAGTCAAGCCGCGCTGCAACCTGCTGGTTCGTGCCGGTAGGCATCGGATCAATCGCGTCGTGGTGCACGGTAATGCGGCGAACCGAGTTCATCTTGTCGGCAAGCCACGGGCGAGGAGCACCCTTTGCCCAAGTCGATCGAGAACGCAAACCCGCAGGCAACGCATTCTGCTGTTGTGGCGGAAGCTGTGTTATTCTTGCTGGGCGTGTATCAGGCGTCCACGGTTCAGAGATCACGGTCGGATCGTTTGGGAGTGGCTGGCCGAGGCTTGAGCCTTTGGCTTTGACACGGCGATCCGCGCTCGTCGCACACCCTATCAACAGGCTGCTAATGCCGAGCAATCCTGCTCCGACGGAACCCGCACGTGCAATCGCAAGCAACGCGTCGCGCCGCGAAGAGTTCGACAGGTTTGGATCAGGTATGTTTCGTTCAGCGTCTTGGGTCATCGGATCAAGCTCTCCGTAACATTCGTGGCACACCGATCATACATCGGCTGACTGCATGTTGGGCCCGCAATCCCGGGCCGCTGACAGTGCATCCATTTAGCAATCCGAATGCTCGCGCAAAAATGACCACCGGAACGGACTTGCCTTGTAAAAGCGTCAAACTCTGTTGGCTGTGTGCCATCTGAACGAGATCCGAGCTTGGTGCTTGTTCGAATACTCGTTCTGGGGGTTGGGCGACTTGTCTATAACTCGGCCCTTCCCCGTGGCTCTATGTGGGGGAGGCGGGCGTGTTTGTGTGCTTTCCGGATCATTGCTTGGTCACCACGTGATTGTGTAAGTCCAGATCAAATCGTGGTTTAGTTCGTGATTCAGGTGAAACCCTATAGCCGTTTCATCAGTCACTCGCTTTGCTCTCGGTCCAATAACGGGCTACTCTCCCCGCAACTTCAGCAGGAGAAAAGCTTTGGCATCGAATATTCGTAGTGTGATGACGGGCGCGGTTTGCAGCGCATTCATGATCGTTGGTTTTTCGGGGCAAGCACTTGCGGCAGGCAGCAAGACTGGCTCGGCAGCGCGGCTCGCAGAAGCTCGTGCGGCCTACGAGTCGGCGCTTGAGGAGCTCCGCGCCGCGGAAGCGGAACTCGTCACTGAGACTGAAAACAGCAAAGAGTCGACCGAAACCGCGCGTGCTTCATCAGGTGTGAGCGCGATTGCCGCCCAGCCCGAAGGCGAGCCCGGTTTCTTTGATTGGAACGCTTGGGAGAAGTCAGTCGACGTCGGAATCAACGGCGCTTCGGGTAACTCTGAGAATCTCAATCTTCGGATTCTTCTCGGCGCAGAGCGCAACACTGACAAGATGGAAACGAGCCTCTCAGCTCTTTACCGCCTGACGACTTCTGATGGCGATGAGACCGAGAATAGATTCCGCTTTGACATTCGTAACGACTGGTTGCCACCAGAAGGATCGAAGATCCGCTGGTGGGCGCAGGGTTCGTACGAGTTTGACGAGTTCCAAGAGTGGGACTCGCGCGTGAGCGGTGCGGCTGGAATCGGTTATGAGATCATCAAGAACGACAAGCACACGCTGATCGGTCGGCTCGGCTTTGGTGGCTCACAAACCTTCGGCGACATGGACGAGGATTTCCGTCCTGAAGCAGTCGCAGGCTTGGACTACACATGGAACATCAAGGATGGCCAGCAGTTCACCGCCGGCACTGAGGTCTTCCTTGACGTGTCCGAGACCGAAAACTTCCGTGCAAACTCATACGCTCAATACGAAGTGCTGCTCGATGCAGAGAGCAACCTGACTTTTAAGACAGGCATTGCGCATCGCTACGACTCCGAGCCCGGCGCAACCGCCGAGCGAAGCGATGTCGAGTACTACGCCAGCATGGGTTGGAAGTTCTAAACCGAGTACGAATCAGTTCGACCAAGCAGGCCGGTGGGACGTATTGTTCCGCCGGTTTTTTAACCCCCGCAAGACACCAAGGAGTGTTTTTGATGCAAGAAGATATGACACCGAATACGAGCGTTGAGGTACCGGCTGACGCCGTTACAGATGCAGTCAGCGATGGGAGCGAGCTCTCTTCTGGGTTCGGTGAGTTTGTTAAGCGGATTTCAGAAGGCGACTTGGGCGCTGATACCTGGATCCTGTTCTGGCAATCGATCGGTCAGCCGATCGCTCTGGCGATCGTTCTGATCATCGCGGTGTTCTTTGTTGCTGGCTGGGCTCGTCGGATCGCAACAAAGGTTTGCCGAAAAGCGCAGGTTGAAGAAACGCTGGCGCGGTTCGTTTCAAACATCGCCCGCTACGCAGTTTTGTTTGCCGGCGGCATCGCCATTCTCGGTACGCTTGGCATCGAGACAGCAAGCTTTGCGGCTGCTCTCGCGGCGGTTGGCTTCGCGATCGGTATGGCACTTTCGGGCATGCTCGGCAATGTCGCTGCCGGTGTGATGCTGCTGTTTTTCCGTCCCTTCAAGGTCGGCGACGTCGTGAACGCCGCCGGTGTGACCGGCAAGGTTTTTGAGATCAGTCTGTTTACCACGATGGTCGACACGCCCGACAACCGCCGCATCATCGTGCCCAACAATGGCATCTTCGGTGGCAACATCGAAAACGTAACCTACCACGACACACGCCGCGTCGATGTTGCGGTCGGGACCGACTACGGGGCGGATTTGGACAAGACCCGCGAAGTGCTCAAGAAGGTCGCCGACTCGGTCGAGGGCAACATCAACGAGCCCGCGGCGGCTGCCGTCCTGACCGGCTTGGGTGGGTCATCGATCGACTGGTCTGTGCGGGTTTGGGCGAAGACACCGGACTACTTCGCGGTCGCAGACCGTTTGAACCGCAACATCAAGGTCGCGCTCGACGAGGCCGGCATCGGGATTCCCTTCCCGCAGATGGAC
>JBGCEB010000013.1:0-75010 GCA_045106075.1 Phycisphaerales bacterium | reverse complement strand
CACCGATCGCGGGTTCATGAACAGCAACGCCCGGATCGACCCGTGGGGCCCGCTGGGGCAGGCGGCTTCGCCGTTGATCGATGCGATCGTGGATGTCAATCTGAGCGGGTTCTCTGCCAGCCGGGCGCGGCTCGAGCTGATCAGCCTGAGCGATGGCGGGTACGAGATGTCGGTCAGCGACAACCCGGTGGGGACGTCCGCGGCATCGACCCGCGATGAGTTGATTGGCCGGAATGTGCTCGATCGGTTGATCCGCGGCACGACCAGCCGGCCAGTGGTGGTACTCGAAGACCGTCGTGCGGTCATGTCGCCCGGGTCATCGAATGAGTTCACGATGGAAATCAGCATTCGGCTCGATAGCCCGAATGCGAGCGTCCGAACAATCCGCGTCGTCGCCGAGGTGCTCGATGACCAGTTTGGTCAGGGCCAGGTCTGGGGTCCGCCGGTCAATCAGGTGAATAGCGGGGGCGAGTGGGGTCAGATGGCGGGTTCGGCATGGATTTCGTTCAGCGCCGGGAACTTTCAGTTCACCATGCCTGTGGGGCAGGGCGACCTTGTGGGTCAGACGTTTGCTGTGCAGGACGTCACGCTCAGCTCGCCTAATCCGTTTGGTGGGTTCTACAGCGTTGATGCCAGGCTGCGGGTGATCTCGGATACGTCGACGTATGTTTCGAGTGGCGCAAACTACTACAACGTCCAGACGCAACTGCTGACCAATGCGTTCAGCGATCTCCGATCGGGTGTTCGATCCAAGGTGTTCGCCGACTTCGGCAGCCCCAGCACGCCCTTGGGTCTTGCTGCGAAGGGTCTCGATAACGCCAGTGCGCTTCTGGATGGGTATCTCACGCTCGGTGCGTCGGATGCGATGAACCGCGGAGAGGCGCTCCGCTCGGCGTTCCGCGGGATGCCCAGCTTGGACGGGCTGGGGTTCCGGTCGGGCGATCTCTTGGAAGTGCTGCTGGCCGAGTCGGATGGCGATGATGGAGCCCTGGGCGGGACGCCGGGCATCAGCCTGCCTGCGATCGACGCGTCCTTTGCGGATCGCATCGCGGCGTTGGGCTCGGAGGTCGCGTTGGCGATCGCGAATGACGCGCCGTCGTTCCCGTATGTCGAGTTCATGCTGGCGGATCTTCGTGCGTTGCGTGACAACGCGTTCGGGCTGGCGACCGACGATACATACTCGGCGGCTGGGTCGGCTTCGTTCGACGCCGCGGCGGGTCTGATGGCCAACGACATCGGTCAGCCCGGGCGGATCGATAACCAGGATCTGATGGTGGATCTGGCGTTCTTTGGCTCGCCCGGACACGTTGGGCCAGCCAACGGAACGGTCTCGGTCGATCCGGACGGCTCGTTTGTGTATACGCCTGATGCCGGGTTCGAGGGGACGGACTCGTTTACCTACCGGTTGATCGCGCAGGTGGGCGATCCGGCCAACCCGATCGGTGATCCAAACGTGGTCAGTGAGCCGGCGACGGTGGTGCTGCGGGTGACTGCTGCTGATTGCTCGGCTGATATCACCGGAGATGGGGTGCTGAACTTCTTCGATGTGTCCGGATTCATCGGGTTGTATGTCGCCGAGGACCCGGCGGCGGATCTGACCGGGGACGGGCTGTTCAACTTCTTTGATGTGTCGGCGTACATCGGGCTGTTCAACGCGGGGTGCCCGTGATCAGGGCTGGCTTTGGCTGAGACCGGTGGGCGGGCGGGCGATATGCTGTTTGGAGTATGAGCAAGCCCGCCGAATCAGCGCAAGAACAAGTCACTGCCCAGGTCCTGATTGTGGAGGACGAGCCCGAGCACGCGGACGTGATGGCCGAGGCGCTGCGTCGCCCTGGGCACGTGTGCACGATCGTTGGTTCGGTCGCCGCGGCTGCCGAGGAGCTGCGGGGCGGATCGTTCGATGTCATTGTGACGGACCTTCGCATGCCCGAGAGCGCCGGGCAAGAGGGCGTCAATGACGAAGGGTCCGACGCCGGAATGCGCGTGCTGATGTTGGCGGAGGAGTTGCAGCCAGACGCCGAGACCATCATGGTCACAGCGCACGGTGACGTGCCGACGGCTCGCAGTGCGTTTAAGCACGGCGCATTCGACTTTGTCGAAAAACCGATCGATCTCGCCGTGTTTCGTTCGGTGGTCAATCGGGCAGCAGACGCAGCGGTGGTACGGGCCGAATCTGGTGAACTCAAGAGCCTCGTGCAGCACGATGGTTTTGAAGGGATCGTCGCGGGTTGCGAATCGATGCGTCGGATTTTAAACACCGTCAAGACGGTCGGAAACTCACAGATTCCGGTTTTGATCACGGGTGAATCGGGCACGGGCAAAGAGTTGATCGCTAAAGCGGTGCATGATCACTCGCCCCGCAAAGACCGTCGGTATGTGACGATGAACTGCGCCGGACAGGCTGAGAGCTTGCTTGAAGATCAGCTTTTCGGGCACGTCAAGGGCGCGTTCACCGGAGCGGACAAAGACCGTGACGGCGTGTTCGAATACGCGGACGGTGGGACGCTGTTCCTCGATGAAATTGGTGACATGCCACTGGCCATGCAGGCTAAGTTGTTGCGCGTGTTAGAAAGCGGCGAAGTCGTCCGGGTCGGCGCGAATGAAGTTCGAAAGACCAACGTTCGGTTTGTCAGTGCGACAAATCGAGATTTGAAGAAGATGGTTGATGAAGGTTCGTTCCGCCAGGATTTGTACTTCCGGATCAATGGCAGTCATATCCAGCTGCCTCCGCTGCGTGATCGGCGGGAGGACATCCCTCGGATTGTTCGGCACGCGGCGGCGAAGCTGAGCGATTCCCTGACACCGGGTCGTGGCGTGCCAGAGATTTCTGATGCAGCGATGATGCGGCTGACAACGTACGGTTGGCCGGGCAATGTGCGGCAACTGCTCAACGCGGTGCAAAACGCCGTCGTCACCGCAATTGGTGGTTCGGACGGGTCGGGCCCGATCCGGGTCGACGCGTCTCATGTCCCGTCGGATGTGGTTTCGGCAGATGATGACGGCGGTGAGGGCGTGTTCGGATCCGGTACGGGTGGAGGTTCGCTGGCGGGTACGCCACTCGAGCAGCTCGAGAAGCGAGCGATTCGCGAAACGCTGCAACTGACCGGCGGCAACCGGGAGAAAGCCGCGAAACTCTTGGGTATCGGGGAGCGGACGCTCTACCGGAAGCTTAAGGAATATGGCTTGCGGTGAACGCCGTACCCGCGTTCAGATTGCCCACACAGACGGAACATTTAGATCGTTTGTACGGCGAAACAGGTGAAACAGGGCGATGGGGTGCTCTCAGGGTAAACTCCCCAAGTTTGGGTGCCGATATCACATTTGCGTCAGTTGGACGCTGATTCTGATCTGATCTCCTCATGGGGAATGTGATGTCGACCAAAGGTCTTATGGACGAAGTCTTGCTGTGCCCGAATCTCCCCTCGCTGCCCGCGGTGGCGATCGAGATTCTCGAACTGACCGACGATCCCGATGTACCGATCAAAAAGATCGCCGGCGTTGTTCAGCAGGACCAAGCACTCGCGGGCAAAGTGCTCAAGACCGTCAACTCGAGTTTCTACGGCTTGTCCAAACGGTGCGCGTCGATCGATCGTGCGATGGCGTACCTCGGCATGAACACCGTCAAGTCGTTGGTCCTGGGCTTTAGCTTGGTTGATGCAACGAAGATGGCCGAGGGTACGGACTTTGATCTGATGGGCCACTGGCGACGGGCGATCATCGGTGCCACCGCGGCGCGGATCATCGCCGAGCAGACTCGCACCTGCGATCCCGACGAGGCGTTCACGGCGGGTTTGTTCCAAGACATCGGTGTGCTCGCGTGCTTTGCAGCTCTTGAGCGTCGTTACATCGAAGTTGTCGCCGGTGCGGTGCACTCTACTTGGTCGAAGAAGGAAAAGGAAATACTCGGCTTTGACCACATCGAAGTCGGCGTGGCATTGGCAGAAAAGTGGAAGCTTCCCGTGTCTGTGATTTATGGCATTCAAGGTCACCACGATCCCGAGAAGCTGACTCCAGAACAGCGTGAACTCGCCAATGTGGTCGCGCTCGGCGCGATCTCGGCTGAGGTGCTCGGTGAACCCCTCCCGCCCGGAGCGATCAAGAAGGTCGCTCGGATGGGCAAGACATGGTTCGGCGAGAAGGCTCCAGACGCCCAAGCGCTCCTCGATTGCGTTTCTGAAGATGCCAAGACCTTGGCCAAGATGTTCGATCAAGACATCGGGGGATTGCAAGATCCTTCCAAACTCATCGCTGAAGCACAAGAAAAGAACATGGAGCATCAAATCTCCGTGCAGCGTCAGTCGGAGTCCTTCGAGAAGGCCGCAACCACCGATGGTCTGACCGGGCTTGCGAATCGAAAGAAGTTTGATACCGATCTTCAAGCCGGGCAAGAACGCTTTGCTTCGGATGGTGAGCACTGCACAGTGATCTTTACCGATGCGGACCGCTTTAAAAGTGTCAATGACACATACGGGCACGCGGCGGGCGACATGGTGCTTATGGAACTTGCCCGTCGAATCACCGATGCGGTGGGTGACGATGGCATCGTCTGCCGGTATGGTGGCGAAGAGATTGCAATCATCTTGCCAAACTGCGGCATCGATACGGGTGCGGTGATCGGCGAGACGATCCGGACGTGCATTGCTGATACGCCGTTTGATCTTCGCAGTATCGAAGAGGCTCCGGACGAGCTGCCGGTGACCGTCTCGGTCGGTGTTGCATCGACCGACGGCGATACACCCGAGCGGTACGAAGAGTTCAAGACGCTATTGAGTGATGCTGACGCCTGTGTGTACGACGCCAAACGTGCCGGCCGAAACCGTGTCTTTGTGCACCGCCCCAGCACCGAGCAGCCCGCAGCGGAAGCCCCGGCGCCGCATGCCGTTGAAGCCGCCGGACTCCGAGTGATGTTGGTTGAAGATGATCCCTTGGCTGCAACCTTGATCACGACGCTACTCAAGCGCAAAGCCGGCGTGAATGTGCAATGGATCGAGTCCGGAACCCGGGCCCGAACCGAGTTGGGCAAGATCGCTGATGGCGAGACCCCGCCGTCGGATGTGTATCTTGTCGATCTCAATCTGCCCGGCACGAATGGATTTGAGCTTCTCAAGATCGCGCGTTCGTCTGATGTGATGAAGAACAGTGCGTTCTACATTCTCAGTGCCGAGGAGGCGGGCCCGTCACGCACAGAAAGCCTGCGGCTCGGCGCCACTGATTTCATTCCGAAGCAAGAGTTCGTGCAAAACATCGGGCAATGGGTGAATGTGATCATGAAAGCGGAGAAAAAGGCGGCAGCGTAAACGAGGTGATTGGTTTACCAGTCAAGCGGCGAGCGCCAAACGCGGGCGAGCTCTTCGACCGGGATGCTGTTCTCGCCAGCCGATACATCGCACAGCTTGAGCACTCCCGAGTCATCAAGTTCCGCGATTTGGTGGATCTGTGAGGCGTCGATGCCAACTTCTGAAGAGTGCCTGATCAGATCGTGTTGCGTCGATTCAACTTCGATGAGGTATCCGGCGGGGTACTCGGCGAAATGGCATGCGGCCTCTGTGTCAGCAAGGTTGCTGCAGTTGAGCGACGCTCCGATCGGTGACGCTTGCGTCGAGCCAGCGATGAGCATCTCAGCCAGCGCAACTCCAACGCCGCCGTCTGAAACATCATGCGCCGAGCGCGCGACGCCTTGTTTGATGAGGTTGGCGATGCTTTGTGCAGTCTTCGCGTTTGCTGTGGGATCAATCGCTGGCATGTCATTGTTGGCGTAGAACATGCGGGCGTAATGCGAGCTACCCATCGCTGACTGCGGTTGTCCGATGAGATAGATCGTGTTGCCGGCGCGCTTGGCGTCCATCGTGATCGATTGGTCGATGTCGGCGACCGGCGCGATGCCGGTGATGAGCAAGGTCGGCGGGATTTCGATGGTTTTGCCGTCTTCGGTGGTGAACTGGTTGTTCAATGAATCCTTGCCCGAAACGAACGGCGTTTTGTATGCTTTCGCGCCGTCGTAGCAACCTTCGGCAGCCCGCACGAGCGAGGCGAGGTTCTCTGGCTTTTTGCAGCTTGGCCAGCAGAAGTTGTCGAGGATCGCGATGCGGTCTGGATCAGCGCCGACGCAGACGAGGTTACGGACGCATTCGTCGATCGCGGCCAGTGCCATCTTGTAGGGATCGGCTTCGAGACCTGTTGCGAGCCCACACCCGACCGCGAGGCCCTTGCCCGAGCCGGGTACGGGTTCGATGATGGAGGCGTCGCCCGGGCCTCGACCTTGCGGGCCGACGAGGGGCTTGGCAATCAGATTGCCTTGCACCTCGTGGTCGTATTGTCGGACGATCCAGTGCTTGCTGGCGATGTTTGGGTGGGCGAGGAGTTTGAGGAGGGCCTCGGAAGTCGTGGGTTGATTGCCATCCCCTCCCTTGCGGTCGGGGCTACCTGTTGGAGAAGACCAAACGGCTTCGCGGGTGGGCATGGGGATGCCGTCGTGGAGGAAGGACATCGGCAGGCGGCCGACCTCGGTGCCGTTGTAGTTGAGGATGAGGTCTTGGCCTTCGGTGCCGAAGGTGCCGAGCACGGAGAGTTCAACGTGCTCTTCGTCGCAGATAGCTTGGAGCTGGGCGAGGTTTGATTCGGGCACGGCCATGACCATGCGTTCCTGGGCCTCGCTGATCCAGATCTCGGTGTAGGAGAGCCCGTCGTACTTGAGGGGGGCTTTTTCGAGGTGGACGTCGGCGCCGATCTTCTCGCCCATCTCGCCAACTGCGGACGAGAACCCGCCCGCGCCGCAATCGGTGATGGCTGAGAAGAGCGGTTTGGGTCCGGCATCGCGGGCGCGGAGGATCGCATCGAGGACGCGCTTTTCTTCGATCGCGTTGCCGATCTGGACGGCGTGGCTGAACTCGTCGGCGTGGGTGTCGGTGAGTTCGGCGGAGCTGAAGGTTGCGCCGTGGATTCCGTCGCGTCCGGTGCGCCCGCCGAGGGCGACGATCAGGTCGCCCGGGTTCGCGTCGCCGGCGATCAGGTCGCGGGGCATGACGCCGATCGAGCCGGCGAAGACGAGCGGGTTGCCGATGTGGCGGTCATCGAACCAGACGGCGCCGTTGACGGTGGGGATGCCCATGCGGTTGCCGTAGTCGCGGACGCCGGCGACGACCTCGTTGAGGATGCGTTTGGGGTGCAGGCAGCCGGCGGGGACGTCAACGGTGTCGGGGTGTGCGACGCAGAAGACGTCGGTGTTGGCGATGGGTTTGGCGGCCAGCCCGGTGCCGATGATGTCGCGGATGCAGCCTCCGATGCCGGTGGCGGCCCCGCCGTAGGGCTCGATGGCCGAAGGGTGGTTGTGGGTCTCGACCTTGATGCACACGGCGTGGTCGTCGTCGAAGTGGACGATGCCGGCGTTGTCGACGAACACCGAGAGCGTCCAGTCGATGCCTTCGTCGATGAGTTCGAATGTCGCGGCCGCGACGGAGGACTTGAGCAGGTTGTTGATGGTGACCGAGCCGTCGGGGTTGGCGACGTGCCCCGGGCGGCCGGGCTTGAGCACGGGATCGTTCGGATCGTCGCTTTTGTAGTTGATGGTCGCTTTGAGGGTCTTGTGGACGCAGTGCTCGGACCAGGTCTGGGCGAGGGTCTCGAGTTCGATGTCGGTGGGTTCGCGGCCGAGGGTCTGGTACTCATCGCGGATGGCACGCATCTCGTTGAGATCGAGGAAGAGGTGGGCGTCGCGGCTGAGCTTTTCGAGCCCCGCGTCGTCGAGGTCGCGGATCGCGAAGTGCCCGAGTTTGAACTGGTACGCGTGACCCGTGGGCAGGTGCTCGGGGTGGAAGGGCTGGGTGTGAACGCCAGCGACCACGGGGTTTGCCAAAAGACGTTCGGCGATGGTTCTTGCATGTTCTGGAGTCGCCCCTTCGAGGTCGTAGCGCCAGCCAGTGGTGACAGAGGTGTCAACTCCCACGAGTTCTTCGATCGCGTCGCGGACGGTCTGTGCGGGCGGGTCCATCACGCCGGGCAACGGGTGCACCTCGACGGAAACGCCGACGGGGTCGCCTGAGCCGATCGTCGCGGCTTCGGTCACGGGGTTGGCCAGCAGTCCGGCGACAACCTGGTCGAGTTGGTGGGGTGTCAGGCCACCCTCGATGAGGTAAACGCGGGCGGAATGGGCTGCTGACAGCGTGTGCCCGATCAACGCTGCTTTGTGAACGAGGTCGCGACCGCGGGGATCGCCAGCGTTGGGCCTGGGGCGGATTTCCACGCGGTGCACCCGACGGTTCACGGTGGCGGATCGGGCGGCGTCGGCGGCGGTTGCGGTCGGCATAAGGGATCGTAGGTCCGAGTAGGTGCGGCTTGGCGGGCGGCGCGCCGGGCGTACGATGCCGCGTGACTGATTCCATACCGAACGATTCTGATTCTGTAGACGCGACCGACTCGGCGATGCCCATCGTGGAGCTGTTTACGGATGGTGCGTGCTCGGGCAACCCCGGGCCGGGCGGCTGGGGCTTCCTGCTGCGCCACCCCAAGACCGGAAAATCGATCGAGCGATCCGGCGGCGACAAGATGACCACCAACAACCGAATGGAACTGGCGGCGGTGATCGAAGGGTTGACGGTGCTTACGCGTCCGAGCGTAGTGGAGCTGTATTCGGACTCGCAGTATGTGCTCAACGGACTCAAGCAATGGATGACCGGTTGGAAGAAGAAGGGTTGGAAGACGGCATCCAAGCAGCCGGTAAAAAACGTGGATCTTTGGAAACAGCTTGACCAACTCAAGAATGGTCACGACATTCGTTTCAACTGGGTGCGCGGGCATGCAGGGCATCCCGAGAATGAGCGGGTGGATGATCTCGCGGTCGAGGCGCGCGACCGGGCTGCCGCCGAGCGTTGATCCAAAGCGGAGCTTTCCGCGTCCGAAAATCAAGTGAACTGCGAGACCTTGACGCTTCTGCGGCGTGCATACGGCGGTTCGCTGCGCAGTCATTCGGTGCGGTGGGGCTGTGCGGGCAGCGAAATGCAGGGTGATCGCCCCGCGATCGCACGGGGTGAATCGCAGGTCCGTGCGGGCCGATAGCGATCTTGGGTATCCGTGCATCGGGTACCGAATGCAATGCGGACGCAACCGAGGAGATCTCCGTGGACCTGGACACCATTCTTCGTCAAGCACATGAAGCCGACGCCTCAGATGTTCACATCGTGAGCGGTGAGCCCCCGACCGCCCGTGTTCACCAGGTGATGACGCCACTCAGCGACGAACCGATGGCGCCCGATGCGGTTGCCAAGATCTTCGAAGAGATGTCGATCCGTGAGGTCCGTGAGATCTTTGCCCAGACGAAGGATGCGGACTTCTCGTACGCGGTCGAGGGTTTGGCCCGTTACCGTGTGAACGCGCACATGCAGAAGGGCGTGATCGGGCTGGCGATGCGTGCGATCAAGAGCAAGGTTCCGCCGCTCGCGGCCCTCAGCCTTCCGGAAGTGATCGCCCGATTGACCTATTTGCCTCGCGGCTTGGTGCTCGTGACTGGTGATACCGGTTCGGGTAAGTCGACCACGCTGGCGGCGATGATTCAGGCGATGAATCAGCGGTACCGCAAGCACATCATCACGCTGGAAGACCCGGTCGAATACCTGTTCGAGAGTGACAAGTGCCTCATCGAGCAGCGTGAGTTGGGTCGCGACATGATTAGTTTCTCGTCGGGTCTCAAGCACGCCCTGCGTCAGGACCCTGACATCATTCTCGTGGGTGAAATGCGTGACCTTGAGACCAGCTCGCTGGCGATCTCGGCGGCGGAAACGGGCCACTTGGTTCTTTCCACGCTTCACACGGTCAACGCATCACAGACCGTGTCTCGTATCATCGATATGTATCCCAGCGGTCAGCAGAACCAGATCCGCTCGATGCTCTCGACCACGCTGCAGGCTGTGGTATCGCAAACGTTGTTCACACGCGCCGACAAGCCGGGCATGGTGCCCGCGGTTGAGGTGTTGCTGTGTACGCCGGCGGTGCGGAACCTTGTGCGTGAGAACAAGATCTATGAAATCCCGAACGTGATCGAGACTTCACGCCAGATCGGCATGACCAGTCTCGATGCATCGATCGCGGAGCTGTATTTCAACGGAACGATCAGCAAGGAAGACGCGATCGCGCAGGCGGTGCATCCCGACAAGCTCGAGCGTCAGCTCGTTGCGTGAGTTGTTGATCTGATTACTGGCCGAAGTCGGCCGAGACGATACTGGAGGCTTCTATGCCCAGCTACAGGTTCCAAGTCCGTTCGCCGGACGGACAGGTCAAAACGGGAACGATGCAGGCGGACACGGCCGGTGCCGCGGCCGCCGTGCTGCGCAACCAGGGTGTTCACGTCGTTTCGATCGACACGCTCAAGGGCAACAAGCAGGGCGAGAGTTTCCTGGAGACATTCCGCAAGCTCAACAGCGGCAAGCCAAGCCAGAAGCATGTGCTCGACTTCACAACTCAGCTGGCGGTCATGATCCGGGCGGGTATCAACCTCCGCTCGGCGCTCGATGGCATCGCAGATCAGACCGATCATGCTGGGTTCAAAAAAGTGATCGTCGAGATCAAGCAGAACGTGGAATCAGGCAAGCAGTTCTCAGAGGCGCTTCAGAAGCATCCCAAGCTGTTTGGGCCGTTGTATATCAATATGGTCCGCGCGTCAGAAATGTCGGGTTCGTTTTCGGACATGCTCGAACGTATAGCGGGTTACATCCGGCAAGAGATCGAGACCCGAAAGATGGTCATCGGCGCGTCGATCTACCCGGCGATCATCGGCGGTTTGGCGGTCTGTGTGACGGTGTTCTTGCTGACCTTTGTGCTTCCCAAGTTCTACACCGTGTTCGAGGGTAAGGAAGACGTGCTGCCTTGGGCGACAAACTTCTTGATGGGGTTGTCGCAGGGGTTGGTGGCGAACTGGCCTTACCTGATCGGGGCTTCGGTGGTCTTGATGGGTGCGCTCATCGCGGGCCTCCGAACCGAGCTCGGATCGTTTTGGCTTGACAAGCTCAAGATCTCATTCCCGGTTGTTCGTGGGATGTTCCGGTCGCTCTACATTGCCCGCTCGCTTCAGACCATGGGGCAGCTGGTGAACGCGGGTGTGCCCATGCTCGACACGCTGACGATCACCGGCGATGTAACCGGCAACAAGCTGTTTGAGGGGTTGTGGAAGAAAGTCCACGGCTCGGTGAAACAGGGTAAAAAGATCGCTGCCCCCTTGCAGGACAACAACCTGTTGCCCCGCGCCGTGGTGCAGATGATCGGTGCTGGCGAGGAATCTGGCAAGCTTGGCGAGGTGCTCGATGAGGTCTCGGACTACTACGCCCGCCAACTCAAGGACCAGATCAGAACGGTTACCGGAATGATCGAGCCCGTCATGATCATCGTAATGGGTTCAGTCGTCGGATTTATCGCGATGGCGATCATCCTGCCCATCTTCAAGATGAGCCAGATCGTTTCGTAATCGAGGATTGAACCGGGCCCGCTCCCGGACTTTCGGCGGCGGGCAGGAGGAGAACGCCGTGCGCCGTAATCAACCGACAGCTCGAACCGTGCGATCAAGTGCCGGCGCCGAGGGTTTCACCCTTATCGAGACTTCGCTGGCCACACTAATTGTGGGCATCGGGGTACTCGCGATGGTGGACGCCCAGACTGCATTCCTGGTTTCGAATCAATGGTCCTCGCACGCTGCCAGCGCCACGTTCCTTGCCAACGAGGTCCGTGAACTCACGCGAAACCTCCCAAAGCACGATCCGGTGGTGGGCCTCTATTCTGCTGATAACGACGACGGCGACTTGGAGCTGTTCGGTTGGGGCCCAGACGCGGGCGAGACAACCGTCGGTGACTTCGACGATATCGATGATTTCGATGGGATCACGTTTTCGTTCGTGGGTACCGCCGGGCTTGGGGATTTCGACCTGCCCGGCCCGATCAATGCCTATCGCGAGGTCATCCCTGACCTGGCAGTGGATGGCGAAGAAGAAGATGGCGCCATGTTCGGTTGGGCACAGACCGTGCTCGTGAGCAAAGTGAGTCCGTTCGACTTTGGGACTGAAGTCGAGAACGGATTTGCGGAAGCACCCGACGGCGACTTTCCCGGGCGAGAAGTCGACGAGTACCCATTGCGCGTCACGGTGCAGGTCACTTATCAGGGCGCCAACGACATCGAAGCGACCCTCGTGACCGAGGTGACATGGATCGTTCCTTGATCAAGGGATCGCGGAGGCAAAGCATGAGTCGAGCAGACAAAACAGCATCGGTTGAACGTAAGCATGCAGGTCTTCGCAAGCGCCGAGTCTCGCTGCGCAGACTTTCTCGGCGTGGGGTTGCGTCGGTGCTTGCGATGATGTTCTTGATTTTGTTCGGCTCATTGGTTGCAGCGATGGCAATCACCTCGACAGGCAACATCCGCACGGCGAACATGCACTTGCATGTGATGCGTGCGATGAGCGCCGCGGAGACGGGTTTGGCGGTTGCTGAGCACCGTCTCAACGAGGCATCGTCGCGATTTGTGGTAGCCGAATCTGATATTGATGGGCCGATGTCCTTTGCGCTGTGGACTGGTGACGATGGCGCAATCGGCGTGCACGAAGTCATGCCACCACCGTCGGGATTCTCAGAGGATGCACTTCCCGCGGGGATCGCCGAGGCGCTGCTCAATGCCCATGCTTCGGATCAGAACTTATACACCGGCAGTGGGTTCATTGATGAGCCTTCGATCGGTAGTGCTCCCGCTGGTCTTCCAGATTCTGTTTACGAAGACGAGAGTTGGGTCTTTACGCCTGCGGTGATGATCGAGGAGTGGCCTGAAGGAAGGCAGAATCCGCCTCCGGCATACCAAATTCGGTATGCGCCCCTCGCAGGCGGTGAGTACATCCGCGTGATCGTCGAAGGCGTGGTGCATGACTTTCAGCGGAATAGCCAGCCCATTCGCCGAACGATCATGCGTGACTATCGCATGAGCAAATCGGTCCGGCAGGCATTGATCGCCCACTCAAAAATCCTCATCGGGAAAAACGTCTCGATTGAGGGTGACCTGGGTGCACGATTTGATGAAGTCGACTTTGCGAATGGCGACCCGATCGTTATGCGATCAGATTTCATTGGGCTTGATCCCATACTTGATTTGAAGATCCAGGATTTTTGGGTGTCATTGTCTACCAACGACGTTGATGGCGACAACCGCCTCCGTGTAGGACACCCAATCGAGGGCGCTTCAGGGCTTGACAACACGGCAGATTATGACGGCGATGGTTCCGGCGATAGTGCTTTTACTGACGCAACCGGTGACGGTTTTCTTGATGAGTTTGATATCTTTGTTCGTCACTTTGATGACAACAACGACGGCCGCGTGACCATGTCGGCCGGTCTGATCGAAGGAACACCCGCCGGTGAAGCGTTGGCCACGCCTGAGTTTGTTGACGCAAGTGGTGACCCCATCGACGATGATCTTGCGATCTTGATCGATGCACGAGTCCCTGACCGGAACAAGAACGGCATTGCCGGATGGTTGGATACCGATCCCGATCAGAAGTATGACCCGGTGAACGAACTTCCCGCGGACTATGACGCGTTTCTTGAAGTCTACGGCGATGTCGAACTGGGCTGGCGCGATGGCTATCTCGACCGTCTCGATCAGTACGCCAAGGTCTCGGGCGGGCTTCGATTCCGCGTGAGTGCCTCGGACTGGGAGAATGGTCAAGGCCCGATCGGTGAGCGGCTGCGTGGTCCGATCGATCCAGATGATGAGGATGCGCCGTTGACGTTCAACGCAAGCGATGATCTTCTTCCCGACATAAACTCTTCGAGCTTTGCGGACACGGAGAATGCTCTGATCGCAGCCGCTGATGGCGATGATTTCTGGGTTCAAGTCGCAGACCAACTTGGGACAACCGTTGACGATCTTGAAACTTGGGAGTTGGAAGACAACTCCAGCGATGACTCCGACCCGGCGTTCACTCCGGTCTGGTCTGATGACAATCTTGATGGATTGCCCGACAACAGCGGTTGGGCGTATTGGGAAAAATCCCCCTTTAACTCGCCGGCGTTCTCAGATGTCTATTGGCGTCCGGTGTTCAAGAACTTTGTGTTTCGTAATGTGGAGATCCCGATGGGTCTGAATGGACTCTTCGAAAACTGTACATTCGTCGGAGTGACCTATGTTCGCGCTTACGGCGACAACACCCACCCAATGTGGACCGAGTTGGGATCAAACGTTCTAAGCAGCTCGGGAACACCCGAGCCCAAGTATCAACGGTACGTATACGGCGATGACGCGGGAGAAACGGGCGACAATGCACCCGACTCGTTGCCCGATTCGGCTATTCCTCCGACCTCGTTAATCCTGATGACCATCCCGGGCGAAACACCGCTGGACACGGGTGACGTACCGCTCGACGAGATTGCCTCGTACGGTGCAAGCTACGACTTGCTCCCGGATCCGATCATTATCGATGGAGCGCGCATCACGGATACTAAAGAGATTTCCAATAACGTTCGATTCCACGACAGCTTGTTTGTCGGTTCGATCGTGGCAGATACGCCCAGCAACTACACCCAGGTTCGCAACAAAGTGCAGTTCACAGGCGCGACTCGTTTTACGACCGTTCACCCGACCGAGCCAGACAACGGCTTCTTGAATCCTGATGAATCGGATCTTGAAGACATTCTCAGCAGCTCGATGATGCTGCCGAACTACTCGGTTGATATTGGTACTTTTAACAGTCCCGCTGAGCAAGACGTTCGTTTGCAAGGTGCTGTTATTGCGGGAGTGCTCGACGCACGCGGCAACACGGAGATCACTGGCACGTTGTTGTTGACGTTCAACCCTGAGTACGGCGAAGGCCCGTTGCAAGATGTCTTCGGCAATCCCGTCGGAAATCCTGCTGGTTTCAACGCCTCGCTGGGGTACTTCGGTTCTGCGGACGGTGACTTTGAGTCCATCGATCCTGAAACACTCCCGATTGTGGACGGTGTTCGTATCGTTGGATGGGATACCGATGGCGATGGACTCGTCGATGTTCCCCACGATGAAACGCCGCCTGCGGGCGCTGTTGCGATCCCGTTCAATGGGTTTGGAAAGATCCGTCTCCGCCACGATCCCAACATGCGTTTGCCTGACGGGCTGATGCTCCCGCTGTCTATGCCCTCGGTTACTGGTACCTACCAGGAAGGCTCGCTCTGATGCATGCCAAAGTTTATAAATCCGTTTCTCGGCGTGGATTCTCCCTCGTCGAAATGTTGATCGCCCTGACGATTACCGCGACGTTGCTTACTGCCACGATGGCCGCTCTGGACTCAAGCTTTAGAAGCTACAAATATACTTCGGAAAGCGCGTCGACGAATGTTGTAGCTCGCATCGTCATGCAGCGTGTCACGGCGATGATTCGTACCGGTGATTCGTTTGGGCCCTACCCGGCGAATCCGATTACCACGCCAAGTATCCAGAGCAACTGGATCGAGTTTATTGCATTCAGAGATGTTTCGACGGGCACCGAAAGAGTCATCCGGCTCGAACGGCGTGGTGGCGGAGATGATGGTGATGTTGGTCCGTTTGAACTCTGGTACATGGTCACTGAAACGGTTGATGGCGAAGTCACCGCCGAAGACGAAGCTCCGCTGCTCGTCGGATTGAACGACGTGACATTCGATCTTGAGTATGACGTTGGGCCTCGGCTCAAGCGGGCCACGATCGATCTGATCATCCAGCCTGACGATCTGCAAGATGCAGCGATCGGAGCTGCTGATGTCGAGGCGCCCACGATTCGTCTGGTTGCGTCTGCATCGCCTCGTTCTTTCGACGATTAGTTCGCACGCAGGCGATCAACTTCGATCGGTACCAGTTCGGCGAGCTCTGACGGTGTCATGCCGCCCGCGGCACTTGTTTCGCGTGCCCATGCTTCGCCAGCGAGTGAATGCGCAAGCACGCCCGCCCTGGCGCATTCGAATAAGTCTGCCCGGCCTATCGCCCTTGCCTGCGCGATCAGGCCGCCGATCACGCCTGCTAACACATCGCCGGTCCCACCGGTCGCCATGCAAGGGTGCCCGCGATCACAGACCCATGCCCGGATTCCATCGGATACAACCGTTCCTGCGCCCTTAAGTATGACGATTGAACCGAGCCGAAGGGCCAGGGCGACGCACACCGCGATTCGTTGTTCTGAATCACCGGCGGGATATCCGCGAATGGAGAGCGCTTCGGTCAAGCGACGAGCTTCGCCAGGATGCGGTGTGAACACGATGTTTGCCCGAACGTCTGTCCAAAACTCGGGCATCGCGCACAATAGATTGATGCCGTCGGCGTCGAGCACGACCGGTGCGTCTTCTTGGATCACAGTTCTGAGCACGAGTGCCGAAGCGCCCGTCGAATGCCCAAGCCCGGGCCCAACGACCAATGCATCAGATCCCATGGCGAGTTCATCAAAGCACTGAGCGGACTCAGAAGCTTCAAGATGACCAGATCGGTCAACAGGCAATCCTATTCCTGTCGCGAAGGGCACCAGGCCAAGGGCTTCGTTCAGCGTCGGCTCTGGGCAAGCCAATCGAACGAGCCCGCAACCAGAACGCACGGCTCCAATGGCGGCCAACGCTGGCGCCCCGATCATGCGTGCTTGGTCTGACGCGCAGCCTCCAATGATCCCGACACGCCCGAAGGTACCCTTGTGACCGTCGTTTCGACGCGGTGGCAAACTTGGTCGACGGTGAATCAGCTCGTGCATCATTCATTCTATGGAACCGGCGAACCTATATTGTGGCTGTGATAGACACCCATTGCCATCTTACGTTTCCAGACTACGCAGGCCGAATCGATGAGGTTATGGCCGACGCCGCCCGCGTCGGGGTCACCGGGGCGATCACCATTTCAACACAATCGATGGATGCGCAGGCTGCGTTGATGGTTGCCGAGAGTCACGCCAATGTTTGGTGCGCGGCGGGTGTTCATCCGTTGTACGCGGATGAGGGCCCGCATGATTGGGCCGCGATCCGCCGAGTTGCCGAGCATCCAAAATGCGTGGCATTCGGTGAGCTCGGTTTGGACAACCATCACAACCGTCCGCCTCGAAACATTCAAGATCGTGTACTCGCAACCCAACTGGCGTTCATCGAGTCTTGTATCGCAGACGGTGTCGACAAGCCGATTGTTGTTCATTGCCGGAGAGCGGTTGAAGACCTGCTTCCCGTTCTCCGTGAAACCACGATCAGGCCCGACCGCTTCATCTTTCATTGCTTCACCGAAACACCCGACCATGCGCGGCTCGTGCTCGACTTTGGGGCATTGATCTCGTTCACGGGCGTTGTGACTTATCGAAATGCGAAGGAAGTCGTGGAATCCGCAAAGCTTGTTCCGGCAGATCGTATTTTGGTCGAAACCGATGCACCGTTCTTGTCACCCGAGCCGGTGCGGGGCAAGCGGCCCTGCATGCCTGGTTTCGCACGACTGACCGCTGAGTGCTTGGCAAAGATCCGGGGTGTTCCCTTTGATGTGTTCCACACACAGATTGACGCCAACACCGAACGGTTCTTTGGGATAGATGTTCCCAGCCCGCAGCCTGGATCGCTCACGGAGACGATCTCATGACCGTCACGACGCAAAGCGCGAACATTCAAGCTCACCTTGGCGGATGGCTACACGATCTTTCGCCGATCGCGTGGCAAATCACTCAAGGTTTTTCATTGCGTTGGTATGGCCTGAGTTATCTCATGGGATTTGTCGCTGCATACTTGCTTTTGAAGTTTCTGGCTAAGCGCGGTGCCACCGCGATCCCCAGCGAACGAGCGCTCGATGCGATCCTCACACTCGTCGTCGGCGTTGTGGTGGGGGGGCGATTGGGTTACGTGCTGCTTTACGAGCCGCGTCTGCTTGGGCTGATCGATGGGTTTCCTTTCTGGGGTGTGCTCGCGGTCAACAACGGTGGGATGGCATCGCATGGCGGCATCGTTGGTGTGATCGCCGCCGCTTGGTGGTTGAGTCGGGGCTTCAAGGAGGAGTCCGGCGAACGTGTTGGTCGTTGCCCGCCACTGCACGCGATGGACGTGTGTGCTCTCATCGCTCCCGCCGGTCTGTTGTTTGGTCGATTGGCGAACTTTGTGAACGGCGAGCTACTCGGAAAAATCATCGCAGGTCCAGGCGAATCCGCGCCGTGGTGGGCCGTTCGATATCCTCAGGAGATACTCACCGAGCCAGACGATCGTCTCGTGCAAACAACCGAGCAGTTCAGGGGGCTCCGGCAGTTGGCGTCGCAATACGCGTTACCCGATGAGGGATTTTATACGGGCGCGTATGAGCGACTTTTGACCGCTGTCCAGTCAGGGGATCGCGTGGCGAAGGCATCGATTGAGCCTTTGATCAGCGCGCGGTATCCCACTCAACTCATGCAGGCCGCGCTCGACGGACTGTTGGTCGGCCTCGTTGTTTGGGTTGTTGCGATGAAACCACGCAAGCCGGGCGTGATCGGTGCGTGGTTTCTGATCACCTATGCGATCGGTCGTGTGTTGATGGACTTTGTACGATTGCCAGACGCGGGCATCACCCAGCTCGGCGGCATGACCCGCGGGCAGCTGTATTCGGGGATTATGCTGATTGCCGGTGTTTTCTTGCTCGTTCTAGCGAACCGATCAAAGTCTGCGGCAGACTCAGGTGGCTGGTTGAGTCAGTCGCTTTGAGCTCCGTTTGCTGGGGCGACTTTGTCGCGCCCAATCCTGGCGATACCCATCGTCGCGCCGAACCCGCCGATGATCAGCGCGAGTGAACCCGCGATTCGCCCCCCGCTGGGCGCGTACGACGCCTGAGCCCAATCCTTTGCGTTCGATGGTTCACGTTGCTCGGCAAGATTTTCCTCGGTGACGACAGAGCCCTTGATGATGTCGCCGATTTCAGGTGGCACACCCTCACGGAACGGATACAGGCCCGCCGGAGCAGCAACCAAGAGGCCAATCAGTACACCAAGCGTCAACCTTTCGAAACGGTGCATCAACCACCGCAAAAGGTTGGCGACACCAACAACACCGACGACAACGCCGATGCCAACAGGAATCACGGTGCGCATCTGGCTGAGCACACCGCGTATGTCGCCGCCTTTGAGCGCCGAGATCGTCTCTTTGATCGCGTCAATGATTGGCTCGTATTGACCAAGGAGTAGTAAGAGAAACGCGCCGGACACGCCGGGCAGAATCATGGCCCCAGCAGCAGCGGCGCCACCCACGACAAGCCCAAAGGGTCCAGACAGCCCGCCGTTGCCCGTGCCCGACTCTTGCAGGTACACCAGCCCGCCCATCGCAGCCGCACCGAGCAGTGCGCCGATCCATACATGCATATTGATCGGGCGAGCAAGCTTCCAGATGATGGGCAGCCCACCGAGCGTGAGCCCGATGAACAGCGAGTACATCATCCATCGATGTTCGGTCAGCGCCCATGAAATCAAACCGGCGAGCCCACCAATCGAGATGACAGCGCCCGCGATGACGATGAAAAGCAACAGCATCGTATTGCGTGTGAGCTTGAGTCGGGTCGCGCTCGAAATCGCATCGATGAACCGGCGGTAGATCCCGCACGCCACGAGCATGGTCCCGCCCGAGATGCCCGGCACGAGGTTGGCCAGGCCCATCAGAACGCCGCCGATGAACGCTCGGGCGACCGGAACCGGGGAGATCTCGTTCAGGTTGTCGTTGGGCGGCGGGTGGTCGGGCATTGGTTTCCTCTGCTGTCTTTTAAAGAATCGTCAGAGTGCAACGGATCCAACCGATATCATGGCACCGTGCCCACGAAAATCACTCTTCAGCTTGTCCTCGTCGCCGCTTTGTCCGCGATCCCGTCCTGTGTATCCGTTCAACCGGCACGCGTGCGTTCTATGGCCTCTCCGACGCTCACACATCGGCCCGAATCGCCCCCCTCCAACAGCCAAACCGGCGTTGTCCCGCCCAACGAGTCCATAGAGTCGCCAGCTCAAACCGACGCGACTCCAACCACCCGCTGGCCCGCGCGGTGGGGGGCGCCGGGTGCTCCGCGCGGCGCGGTCGTCAAAAACACGGACCCCGCTCCGCTGCTCCGCTCTGCCCATCTTGGACGGTTTCACAATCTTCGGGTCGGCGAGGTTGAATACGGCCACGCCGATGCACTTGCCAAAGCGGTCGGTATCGAAGACGGCTTCCGTTTTGAACCCGAGGGTCCAGGGTCGCTGGTGTTTCAGCGGCCGGTCAAGCGGGCAACCAAACCCGAGTCGAAACCCGAGAAGATCGACCGAGACGACCCATTCGAAACGTCGGTGTTCATCTCCGGCACGCTCGGCGAACAGAAGAACGATGAAGACCAAATCGCGATCGAACGCACTTGGATCGCTCATTATGACGCGTTGACAGACGAAGCCAAAGGGACGATTGTGTTCATCCCTGGCATGCTCGGCACACCCCAACCGATTATCGAAGGCATGATCCGCTATTGGCGACGCGCTGGCTATTCAGTCGTGCGTTTGCTCTCGCATCCTTCGCGGTTTACCGAGCGTGTCGAAGTTGAGATCGAGCGAGGTGACGAATCAGAAGTTGGCGCGTCACTCGCGACGATCTTTGATCAACGAATCGCCGAGTGTGCATATGCCTGCGATGCGGGCTTGACGCATATGTTTGAACTCCGTCCCGAGCTCGCCGAGCTGCCGGTCGTGCTGATAGGTATGTCGGGCGGCGCGATCGTTCTACCAACAGTCGCGGCGTACGCCCCAGGGCGGTACGATGCCGCGGTGTTCATCGCGGGCGGTGCTGACTTCTTGTCGATCAGTGCGACCTCCAGTTACGCCGAGTGGATCGATGCCGTCTCGATCGATTGGGAGCCACAGAACCCCGATTCAGAGGGCAAAGCGACCCCCGAACGCTTGGGTTTGCTGTCTGAGTCCTATCTCGCGGCGTCCCGCCTTGATCCCATGCACACCGCTCCCGAGCTTGGTGTTCCCGCACTGGTGCTCCACGCCACCAAAGACAAAGCGGTGCCGTCAATGCTCGGCGATGTTCTCTGGAGCCGGCTCGGCCAGCCCGAACGTTGGGTGTTCAACGTTGGGCACGAGTTGATTTTCGTCTTGCTTCCCACGCAAGCGGATCGACTCCAGCGTTGGATTGATGGCGCGGTGCAAGGCGCAGGTGCCGATCGCCCATGACCGCGTTGCACTTGGTGGTCAGCCCGTATTCGTTGTGCTCGCGCGATGCCGCCGCGATGTCTGCGATGCTACTCGCTGGACAAGCATTGACCTATCTCCCGCGTTCACTCGAACCAGCCGCGGTTTCAAGGGATGTCGTGATGGGTTCGATCGGTTTCCGCCGGGTGATGTCGGCCGTTGCTTGGGCAACGCCGATGCTCGAGCAGGGCGTTCTGGCGACTTCGATCGAAGGCGAAGACGGCGCGGAAGACTTCGCGCGGGCGCGCCATCGCATCGGGGGCGAGCCCGCGCTCTCTTCCCTTCGTCGATTTGTTGAAACCCGCGCCGAGCCAGACCCGCAGCTCGCGATCGAGCGACTTGCACGGGATCTTACACGGGACGGCCCGGATCCATCGATCTCCGTTCCCCTCGCCGCCGCACTCGACGCGCTCGCAGAACGCCATGCCTATGCCGTGCTTCGTGTCGATGGCCCTTCGCTCGCCCAACGCGCCGAGCGAGCCCGTGAACATATGTTGTTTGGTTGTTCTGTCCCTGCGTTGGTGCAAGCAAGCCCAGAGCGTGTGCTCGAAACCCGCCGCCGGCTCGAGCCTGAACTCGAATCACTCCGGGCCGCGTGTGAAGCCTGTCTCGACGGATTTGCCGAAGAGGTTGCAGTCCGTGATGCCGCCACTGATTTCGCGAACGCATACGACCGCAGCCGCGAGCACATCGAACGCCCCGAAGAAGACGATACCGATCCGATGGTCAGATCCGCTGAGATCGTTCTGACCGGCGTTGCGCACGAATCTGATCATGCCCTCGCGTGCTCGGCGCTCGCTGCCAGGCGTGTTTCGAGGCAGGGGCTCGCGCCGGCGTCTCCCGAAAACCTGACGGCAAGATCGATCATTATCCGTCTTGTCGGCAAGTAACGGCTACGCAGCGCGGGCGGGTTTCTACCATCCCGCGATGCAAGAACCCAAGCATACCAATCGACTCGCGAGCGAATCCTCGCCGTACCTTCTTCAGCACGCTCACAACCCGGTGGATTGGTATCCCTGGGGCGAAGATGCGTTTGCCCTAGCCCGACAGCGTGGTGTTCCGATCTTCTTGTCGGTCGGCTATTCAACTTGCTATTGGTGCCATGTGATGGAACGCGAGTCGTTCGAGAGTGAAGCCGTCGCTGCGATCATGAACGAACGCTACGTTTGCATCAAGGTTGATCGCGAAGAGCGCCCCGATGTTGATGAACTTTCGATGGCCGCCACCGTGACCTTCACCGGACGCGGCGGCTGGCCGACTTCGGTGTTCCTCGAGCCGGGCTCGCTTCGCCCCTTCTTCGCGGGGACCTATTTCCCGCCCGAAGACAAGCACGGATTGCCGTCGTTCACTCGGGTGCTCATCGCGCTCTCGGATGCTTGGACGGATCAACGCGATGAGATTATGGAGCAGGCAAAGACCCTCGCAGACGCGGTCACAGAACAACTCGGCAACGCCCCGGATCCGGTACCGCTCGGCGAGCGCCATGTTCAACAAGCGGTGGCGAGCTTGCTCCAGATCTTTGATCGAGCCGATGGCGGATTTGGCGGCGCCCCTAAGTTCCCGCAACCCATCTTTGCCGAGTTTCTTCTCGATGTCCGCGAGCGCACCGACGACGAGACCAAAGATGCGATCGATACTGCCATCCGAACAACTCTTGATCAGATGGCCACCGGCGGCATCAACGACCAGATCGCGGGCGGTTTTCATCGGTACAGCGTCGACAAACACTGGACCGTGCCGCACTTCGAGAAGATGCTTTACGATAACGGGCAACTCGCGGCGCTCTACGCCCGCGCCGGCACCATCTATAACGACGAGTTCTACCGCGGTGTGGCCAAGCGCACCTGCGACTATGTGCTGCGAGAAATGATCTCAGATCCAAGCAACCCAGGCGCGAGCGGTTTCTACTCGGCACAAGACGCAGAAGTTGACCATCGAGAGGGGCTCAACTATCTCTGGAGTCCAGAGCAGTTCGATCGCCTGCTCTCATCTCAAGATGCTGAGCTCGCAAAGCGCATTTACAATCTTGACGCGAGCGCAAACTTTCAAGATCCGCATCACCCAGACGATGACCCAGCATGGGTCCTTCGCATGGATGCCCGCCCTGAAGTCATGGCCGCCCGCCTTGAAATGACAGCCGAAGACTTTCAGCTGGCAATGGGCAGAATCAATTCACTTCTGTTAGCAGAACGCATGAAACGCAAGCAGCCCGGCACCGACGACAAAGTCTTGGTCTCGTGGAATGCGCTGATGATTCAGGGGCTTGCAGAAACAGGCAGATCGCTTGGCCAAGAAGGCCAGTTGTACATTGAATCAGCCAGACGGGCGGCGCGATTCATCCTCACTTCCATGCGGCAAAGCGATGGGCGGCTCTGGCGAACATCACGCCTTGGAACCGCCGGGATCGATGCACCGCTCGAAGACTACGCATTCATGATCCGTGCGCTTCTCGTGCTTGTAGATGCAGAACCGGCCGCACGTGAGGAATGGCTTGAAGCGGCGAACGAACTCTACAACATCGCGGTCGAACGTTTCGGCAGTGTTGGGGGAGTCTTCTTCGACACGCCCGAAGATCGCACCGATTTGTTTGTTCGGTCGCGATCGACACACGACGGCGCCACGCCCGCCGCGGTCGGTGTGTTGCTCGCCAGCCAGCTCGAGATGTTCCGTCAAACAGGTGAAGATCGATGGATCGCATCGGCGGTTGATACGCTCAACGCGTTGTCTGGTGCGGTCGATCAAGCTCCTGTTGGTACGCTGAATCCTGTTCGTGCGTTACTGGCGATGATGGTCATGCGTGATCAGGTTGGCGAACGCTATGAGTTTGCATCGGGACATGCTCCGGCGCCAGTTCAATCGAAGCCAGAGTCGCCTGTGCTGGTGCTCGCAAATACAGAAAAGGTTGAAGTGATCCCTGGCACGCCTGCGGTGTTTCGCGTTGCGATCGAGATTCGGAACGGCTATCACATCGTCGCGTCCGACCCGGGTCGTGCAGGCCTGCCTGTGATCCCACTCCGCGTTGGGCTCACGCGCGGCTCGGGAGTCGCTGTGTACGCCGATTATCCTGACGGTGAATCGTTCGGCGTTGAGGGAGTCGGTGAGATCAACGTCCATCACGGGCGGATCGAGTTTGACGTTGTGCTGGAGCACAAGCCAGGCGTCGGAGCTTCGCCCGGAACGCCCGTGTTGGGCGTGTCGTACCAAGCATGCACCGACACCGAATGCGAATCACCCCGCACGGTTGAGCTTGAAATCGCGGTCGAAGTTAAAGACGGCTGAGTTCGCTCTGGTCAAACCTCAAAGCACACCCTGCTTCTTAAGATGCTTTCGCATCTGCTTGACCGGGTCTTTGGTGGGATCGATCAGTTCGGCTTGCCAACCCATTTCTTTGGCAGCGGCGATGTTGTCGGCGAGGTCGTCGAAGAACAGAATCTGGGCCCCGGTCGCGCTCACACGCCGCTCGAATGCTGAATAGATCTTCTCGTCCGGCTTGGCGAGTCCAAACAGATGACTCGCCCACTGGTGCTCGATTTTCGAGGCCGCCGTGAACTCTTCCTCGCGCCGCACCCAGTGCAGATTGTTCGTGTTGCTCAACAATGAAGTCGCGACCTTCGGCACATCGTTGATCTCTTCGATCAACTCTTCAGCGCCTTTGTAGTCCTCGATCAACCAGGCATGGTGGATCTTCTCGACTTCTTCCGCGTCGTACTTTCCATCGCTGGCTTCACCGATTAAACGGAAGTACGCCTTGTCGGACATCTGTCCTGTTTGGTAGCGTCGATTGAGCTTTTCGCGCGCATCCATCGCTTTCTTCTGGGTGCTCTTGCCACGCACGGGCAGCCCGGCACGTTCACAGCCCTCGGCCCAACTGCCGCAGATCTGCAGGACGACTCCGCCCCAATCGAAACATACCACACGCACATCACTCATGACCAGGGTCCTCCCCAAGCGGGGCTTTCATGATCTCATCCATCACGATCGTCGCGAACGAGCCACGGGGTAACTCAAACGCACAGCGGACATACGAGCCGTGCTCGTCAACGCCGCCCTCTACATCTGGATCGATGACCGGGATTCGGAACGGCCTCCGATCACCACCGATCATCAGATATCCGTCCCGAGCCTCACATCGATGGAGATCGTCAACTGTGACGCCGGCCGATCCGAGTGCCCGTGTTTCGATGATATCGATCTCGCCGCTCGCACGGAGCATCGTCGTGCCCCACATTGGGCCCGACGGCGCAATCTCAAACTTGTTCATTCGATCTTTCAACTCGTCTTCTTCCAGTGTGTCGGCTCGCACCGGGAACGTCGCCCGACTCTTGATCGCAAACGCGAGGTCACCTTCGACAAAACGATCAAGCGTTCGATCTTTGATCCGCTGGTTCAATACGGAATTGAAAACAGCGCTCTGGAAACTGGAGATATAAAAACCGGCCGCCGTTGGGTCGATCGCCCCGAGCGCCTCAACCGCATCGCCGCCCTTCGAAAGCACACGGAGTGCCTGGGTTTCGCCTTTAAACACCCTGGGCATCGATTCATACGCGACCTTGAAGTCTCCTCGGACATACGCCTCGCGAGACTCACGCTGCAGCTCGGGGACAGTTTCTCCGAGTCCGAGCATGAGATCGATTGCGCTCTGGGTCTCGCCCAAGATCATCGCCCGGCCGATCAAGTGATTGTTGAGCAAGTATCCGAATCGTTGCACCCCGAACCGATTCGGCAGCCCGGTTTTGCCCAGCATCGAAAGTGATCGCTGCGCGTGCACCGCTGCCGTGGGCGACACGTTACGAATCTTGATCGAGAACCGATTGCCTGCCAAATGTCCGCGTTCGAGCTTGTTTTTATGCAAGTCGATCCACTGCACTTCCAGCTTGGGATGTTTGAGACTCGGAAAGTCTTCGGGTGTTTTGCCCGGCGCGTGGATCGAAACGACCTGGCGCGTGATTGCATGCTTGTCCTTGAGCCCTGCATGCCCGACAGCGCGTTGCGGCACTTTGAAGTGACGCGCGAGCTCATCGCGCATCTGGATGGTGCTCATCCCGCGTTTCTCGACATACATATAGATGTAGTCGCCTTGCCCGCTCGGTTCATACAGCGGGATCTCATCGACGAGAAAATCCTCGTTGCGTTCTTTGATCACACCGCCGGTGCCTGGTACATCAGCCGTCAGGTATTGCGGCGCTCCCACGTGGGCTGCAAAGCTCGCCTTAGCATGTCCGTCCGCGGCCACCATCAAAGCTCCGTTTCATCCGAGACCGCGGTGCTTGCCCGTTCAATCACCGATTCAGCAACCAAGATCGGCACGCTGGACGCGATGCCAACCGCGATCGCATCGCTGGGGCGTGCATCAACACGGATGACATCGCCGCCGATGTCTTTGATGTTCAGGCACGCAAAGAACGTTCCCTCGCTCAGATCGGTGATTTCAATCGACTCAAGCTCTCCGCCCATGATCTGGATGAGATGCGCGAGCAGATCGTGGGTCTGGGGCCGCCTTGGTTCGATGCCTGCCAGTCGACGTTCGATCGCCTGTGCTTCGGGCAATCCGATCACGATTGGAAATGACCGAGCGGCCGCCCCGTCGTCGGTCTCGACTTCCGTCAGCTCGATGAGCTGCACATCGGTCAGCTCTCGGATCAAAATTCGGCTCAGGTCCATGCGAACCGGCATCGGGCGTCCTTTCACGGGCCCACACGCCCGTAACTTCTATTGAAGGGCCCTCAAGCGCTCCGGGCCACCCTTGCCGCCATCAAGCCCCTCACCCACTCAGACCCGGCCTCTCGCACGCCAAGCCGTGATCAGACGCCCCGGCCTGCTGAATCGTTCGGCGTCCAGTGCTGCCCCAAATCTTCCAGCAACGCCCGAGGCACCCCGATATCAATCACACTCAACTCACCCACATACCGCTGGGCTTCCAGCCGTGCCAGCCCGGGTTTGACCGCCGCGAGGGTCGCCGTGGCATCCGCGACCACGCAGGATCTGCCCGCCGGCACACCGGTGTCCGCATTCAGCCCGGAAGGCACATCCACCGCCAGCACCAAGGCGCCCTCAGCACGCTGTGCTTCCATCCACGCCGCCATTTCGGCCGCGACCCCCCCAAGCGAGCGGTTCAATCCCGTACCCAACATCGCGTCTATCACCAAGCAGCAATCGTCCTCTCCGTTCAGATCTGTCCCATCGATCCGGATGTCCATTCGTTCAACGATTCGTAAGTTGATCGACGCATCACCCCGGAACGAGCTTGGTTTATCGAGCAGGACCACCGAAACTTCGATGCCCGCGTTCAAAAGATGGCGAGCCAGCGCAAGCCCATCTCCTCCGTTGTTGCCCGAACCGCATACGATCTTCGCGCGCTTCGCCCGCGTCGGAATCGCCCGGTCAATCAGCCGACGAGCAATGGGCAGCATGCCCATGGCCGCATTCTCCATCAAAACGATGCCCGGGATTCCAATCTCATCGATTGCCAGACGATCGAGCGTGCGAACCGCATTGACGCTCATCTCGTAGATTGGGGGTACCCGGGGAGCCGGAATAGGCGGCCCAGAACCCTCTCGATCCCCGAACTTGGGCCCCTTGCCGTCCATCACCCAAGTCTACGCGAGCAATCCCCTACGATTGCTGGACGAAGAAAACCACCAAGCTTGAAGCAGCCGCGAACTGCTCCAAGCCCGCACAACGTGTTGTGAGCGCCCGTGCCAACCACCCCCCAAGACATCGTGTTGTTCGTCCTTGGCGTTTGCGCTGCCATTCTTCTTGTGTACGCGCTCGTCGTCTGCTTTGAAGTCATACGGACCAACCGCACACTTCCGACCGCGCGAGCCGGGATCGCCGCAGCGGACGAAAACCCACCAACCGAAAAAGCCTGCATCATCATCCCAGCCCACAACGAAGCAGGCGCGATCGCCACCCTCATCGAATCACTCAAGGCCCAAGACTACGACCGCATGCGGGTGGTCTTTGCGCTCGACCGTTGTACCGACGACACCAAAGGCGTCGCCGAGCGTGCGATCGATCGCGATCCGCGATTCGAGATCATCGAGATCACCAGCTGCCCAGATGACTGGGCGGGCAAGGTCAACGCAGCCTGGACCGCTTTCCAGCGTTCGCCCGCAGCCCAAAACGCCGACTCAGTTCTGTTTACTGACGCCGATACGGTCTTCGATCCGTCCTGTCTTCGAGCTTGTCTCGCGCTCGCCCGCAAGCGTCGCCTCGATATGCTCAGCCTGTACTGCACGCTCCGCAATGAGCGTTGGTACGAACGCGTCGCTCAAACCGCCGCCGGCTTTGAACTTGCACGCCAGTACCCGCTCGTTCGGGCCAACCTTGAAGATCACACCCGCCGCCGACCGTTCGCCAACGGGCAGTTTATGCTCTTTGATGCGAGCGCCTATCGCGCCATCGGCGGGCACGAAGCGGTCAAAGACGCGTTGCTGGAAGACATCGCGTTTTCCAGGGTTGTCACCGCTCGCGGGATGCGCTCGGGCTTGCTGCTCGCCGACGGCATCGTGGCGTGCCACATGTACGACTCCTGGCAGCAGTTCCGTGCCGGTTGGAAACGCATCTTTACCGAAGCAGCGAATCGCGAACCCAAACGCCTTCGTCGGTACGCCAGCCGAGCCAGGTTACTCGGTGTGGCATTGCCGCTGGTCGCGGTCGCGGGCCTGGCGCTTGGCGCAACACATGAAGAAACAAGCACCCGGATCATCTCCTACGCATTGTTCGGTGGCGCCCTCATTTCATGGTTCGTGTCGCTTCTGCTTGTGTACAAAAGCTCGGGAGCCAAGCTCGGCGACGTCGTCGCGTATCCGGTCGGATCTTGGCTGATCGCGGGTATCTACAGCGAAGCAAACAAAGATCTTCTCTCCGGCACACCAACATCGTGGGGTGGGCGCCAATACGTGCGTCAGCCCTCGGGGAAGTAGCATGCGCCGCGTCCGACGAATCGACACGACGACCCGCCTCGAGCTGACGCCGATGATCGACGTCGTGTTTCTTCTATTGACTTTCTTCGTGTTTGCGATGGTGCTCATGATCCGCGCCGACGTGCTAGGCGTCACACTTCCGCAGCTCACGAGCGGTTCGTCCGCCGAGCGAACCGAACCGATCACGGTCACTCTCCTTGCCGATGGGACTTTCGCGCTCATGGGCGATCCGATCTCAACAGACGATTTTGCCGACGCGGTCAGTCGTCTTCGCGAAGAACGCCCCAATGCGCCGGTGCTACTCGCCGCCGATACCGACGCGGACGCCGGCGCATTGATCGAGCTTGCCGATCGTCTGGTCGGGGCAGGCATCACGCAGTTCTCGGTACTGGGCCGCAACCAGGAGCCAACGCCTGAAGGCGGCCGCCCGTGATTCAGCCAGAACGAAACGTTTGGCCGGGGCTCGCGACCGGCTTGGTGATCAGCTTGCTCGCGCACGGCGTAGTGGCATGGTGGCTGGTCGATGCGGCGAAAGCAAACCCATCGCAGGACATCGACGAAGATCCGAGCATGCCGATGCCACCTCCGCCGCCCCCAGATCCATTGGGAAAAATCGACGCCAACCAAGCCTCGATCGCATGGCTCGGCGTCCAATCGAATCCAACCGAAGGGCAAGCGCCCGAATCCGAGGTTGACCAAGCGGCGCTCAGCCCGCTGCCCGGGCTCGAGTCGGTTGCAAACCCGCCGCCGATGCCGCAAAAAGTTAACGCGTCGCCCGAGATCTCCGAGCCCGCACAGCCCGAAATGCAACAGGAGCCGAAGCCCGAGTCTCAACAAGCTCCTGACTCAGAACCTATCACAGAGCCTGCGCCGGTTCTGCCCGCCGAAACAACGCCCCAAAAGCCCGTCGAAGAAACGTCGCCGCCAGCTCAGGAACCGATCGAGCTTCCCCCCGTCGGGCCATCTTTGGTCAGCAGGCCAAATCCTGCGGAACCGGACCGGGCCGAGCCAGTCCCGGCCGAGCCAAAGCCGTCTGAGCCAGACCAAACTCAACCAGACCAAGCTGAACCCCAGCCAGACTCGGAAACAGAAACGAAGCCTGTCAACGAGCCCGTCGTCGAGCCAACCACAGAACCCATGGGTCCGCCCGCGCCGCCGATCGATCGCCCAGTTTCGCCGCAGCCTGTACAACCTGAGCCGCCCCAACCCACTCAACAACCAACCGCTCCGGGCGAGCCCGCAGAACTCTCCGACCGCCAAGCCGATCTCGCTCGGCGAGAAGCGCTCGACTATGACACCGACACCAACCGCCCGCTCGCTTCAGAAGGTCTCGAGATCAAAACGGTGCGCCCCGATTGGCCCGTGATCGTGCGTCAGTCGTTCCGCCCGCGCAACCCGGTTGTACTGATCCACTTTGGCGCCAACGGCAAGGTCAAACGTGTCGACTTCCTCCGCGAAACAAACGGCGCCAAGGGCACGGGCATCAGAGCGGTCGACGGCCCCATCATCGATGCGGTCTACCGCTGGACCGCCAAAGGCGCCCGGATCGAATCGCTCGATCGCGCAGACCCAAACGCCGAGATCGTGGTCTCGATTCGCATGATTCTGTCAGGCAATCGACGCCGACCATAGTTTCTGGTTTCGATACAGGTGGCGACGTGCTCAATCACGCGCATGAAAAAAGCGGGCCAAAGGCCCGCTTCGTTCGATCATGATCTTCTTGGCCTTACCGGTAGAGCATCAGCTCTTTGGTGCACCCTTGTCGTGCTCGCCGAGCGTTGACCGCATGGTCGTGTCCGCTTGAATGTTCTTCATGCGGTAGTAGTCCATGATGCCCATGTTGCCCGAGCGGAACGCCTCGGCCATGGCTTTGGGGACATCTGCTTCGGCGAGAACCACCACGGCGCGGTTCTCTTCGATCTTGGCCATATTTTCCTGCTCTTCGGCGATCGCCATCGCACGGCGTTCTTCTGCTTTCGCCTGGGCGACCTTCTTGTCGGCCTCTGCCTGATCTTCCTGCAGCTTCGCGCCGATGTTCTCGCCGACATCAATCTCGGCGATATCGATCGACAAGATCTCGTACGCCGTGCCCGCGTCGAGCCCGCGGCCCATCACCGCTTTCGAGATCCGGTCCGGGTTCTCAAGCACCTGCTTATGACTCTCAGCCGAACCGATCGCGGAAACAATGCCCTCGCCCACGCGAGCAACAATCGTCTCTTCCGTCGCACCACCGACCAGGCGTTGCAGGTTGGTCCGCACCGTCACCCGAGCGCGGGCTTTGAGCTGGATGCCGTCCTTCGCGACCGCATCGATCGTCGAACGCCCCTGTGTTGGGTTCGGGCAGTCGATGACCTTGGGGTTCACGGACGTATTGACCGCGTCGAGAATGTCACGGCCGGCGAGGTCAATCGCGCAAGCAGTGTCAAAGTCGAGTTCGATCTTCGCTTTCTGTGCCGCGATCAATGCACTCACGACCCGCAGCACGTTGCCGCCCGCGAGGTAGTGCGTCTCAAGCTGGTTGGTCGAGAGCTCCATGCCGGCCTTCACCGCACGGATGCGTGACGCGACAATGGTTCCGATGTTGACCTTCCGAAGTCGCATACCGATGAGTTCGAGCAGGCGAACCGGCGCTTTCGAAACCAGCGCCTGGATATAAACGCTCACGAACTGTCCGATGATCGCGATGAGCGCGATGACCACGACCAGCGCGATGATTCCGACCACAATCCATAATCCGTTAGGCACTGACAATCTCCCTTTGAATCAGCCCTGGGATCGCACCGCAAGACCAAGCGTCTCGGGCCACGGACACCGGGCGATCAGAACACAAACAGTGTACGCAGCTATCGCCTGCCAGCGGCGGGCCTCATGCCTCGCGGACTCGGATTTCTAACCCACTCACACCCGTGACACGCACGGCCTGCCCGCGATCGATCAATCCGCCCTCTGCTGAGGCTTCGTGCTGTTCGCCATCGATCTCGACGGTGCCCACCGGACGGAGATCCGTGAGCGCCACGCCTTGGGCGTCGAGCAACGCCAATCGTGCGTCCCGCTCGGATTGACGGGCCTCCCGCTGGGCTTCGGCCAAGACCTCAGAGTCCGGACCAAGCAGCTGGCGACCAAACGCGGTGTGCGGCATGATCCGCATCGCCCAGATAAAACACATCGGCCCAAGCACCGCCACCGTGAGCAAGCCGGAAACACCCCAAATCATCGAAAAACGCCACAACGCGATCACACCCGCGATCGCGCACACCGCGGCCACAATCCCAATGATCCCGCCCGAGGGGATAAACGCTTCCATCACGATCAACAGCAAAGACAACCCGAGCAGCCCGATTCCAACAAAAAGCAACATCTCCATCAGGCAGTTCCCTCTTGATCTTCCGCTGGCGGCCTGTCTTCAACGCTCTGCTTTACCTCGCCAACAACCACACGCATCCCTTCGACTTTGACCACTCGCACCCTGGTGCCCGCTTCGAGGTATCCAAGATTGGCAACAACATCAACAAGCCGCCCATCAATCTCCGCTTCGCCGCTCGGACGCAGCACGGTGATCGCAACCCCGGTCATGCCGACCTCGGGCCGCTCCGTCGTTTCGGGGCCGGCCGCGTAGAGAACATCGAGTTCTGACTGTTGCTCGCTGGGCGTGTCATCCAGGATGAGCTTGTCGAAGATCGGGATTCGATCGAAGTTGCGCGAGATCATGTACATCCCGATGCCCGCCGTGACCAACGCGAGTACCAAGACCATCACGCCGCGTGCCAAGTCTGCCTGCGTCGCGGGATCGGCAAGCGAGCCGCCCGCTGGGATAAACGTGCCAAGCAGCCCGCCGAACAAGCCCACGATCCCGAGCACACCAAACACGCCAAACCCGGGTATCACAAAGATCTCAACCGCAATCAGCAAGATCCCGATCACGATGGCCACGATCTCCCACCACCCGGCCATGCCGATCAGTGCCGGCGGTGCAAGCAAAAGCACCAAGCACAACGCCGCGACCGCCCCAGGAACCGTCAAGCCTGGGCTCATCATCTCAAGGAACAACGCGATAAGCATCACAGCGATGAGCACCCCGCGGACCGCCATGCCCGTCATGAATCGCACGAACCCTTCCGACCAACTCTCGTTGACCCGGATCAGATCGATCGCCCCAAAGTATGCTTTCAGTTCCTCATCGTTCCGGATGATTGCGTTGGAGAAACCAAACTCAGCCAACTGATCCTCACGCATCACAACCGCTGAAGAACCATCACACAGATAACCCAGGTCTCGGAATGATCCCGCGTCCGCTGGTGTCAAAACCGGGCGTCCGGAAGGCAGTTCGATGCGAAGGTCGGTTCGCTCCGGCGAGTTGAACTCACGCTCGATATCACGCAGCGATTCGCTCGCAGGTTGAAACGCACGCTCGTTCAACTCGCCTGATGGCTCGATCACATCGTCCGAGGTATCGGGCTCTTCACCTTGTCCGGCATCAATGTCTCGCTCTGGCGACGGTTCAGAATCGGTGTCGCCCGGATCGGATTCTTGGGCATCGTCCGATGTCGTTGCGTTGCTGTCCGCGTCCGAGGACGTCGGCGAACCGTCTTGGGTTTGAGGTGGTGCGGTCGACACACCGCCCGTGACACCCGCAAGGATCGGTTTGCCCCGCACCGGCTTGCGATCGAACAGCATTTCATACTCAGCTTCGTTCACCGCAAGCTTCTGCCCGGTCCGGGTGTCTTGCACCCACCAAAGCTCCACGCCGTCGATGATGATCGCCTGGACCAAATACTCGTCCCACCCGGCACGCCGGGCAGAGTCGGTCACATCGGTCATGAGCACCGGCAGGATCTTGGTCCGCTCGTCGGGCGTCAGGCTCCGCAGCCCCATCCGGTTCTGCCCTTGCACGGGCGTCATCGTCACGGGGAACGCATCGCCCATCGATGCCGGCGAGTTCGCCACAATCTCGCGGCAGGCAAGCGCCGCGATCGCGCCGCCCGAATACGCGTCAGGATTGATCCATGCAACCGTGTTTTGAATCGATGAGCCCTTAATCGCATTGGTGATCTCAAGCACCGCACCGACTTCGCCGCCGGGGGAGTCGATTTCGAGCACGATCGCGTCAGCTCCGCCAGTTTCTGCGAGCTCAACCCGCCGAGCGATCGACATCGCTGTGATGGAGTCAATCGCACCTTCGAGGGTGATCACCACAACCTTGTCCGCCTGCCGATAGGCCGGCACGGATTGGGTGAACGTGGGGATCGCGTTTGGGGTGTTTTGCGCCGCGAGGGCATTCGACCAGAGCAACATGCACGCTGCGATAAGCGCGACAGTCCGAAACGGGTTGATAGAGCCGACGTTTTGATGCTTAAGTTGCGTCATTGACTGAGTATACACAACTAGGTGGCAAAGACGGTGCGATGGACGTCGCAGGGCCGATCCCGCTTTGAACAAGGATGACCTGTAATCGTGCGATCGATATGCTCTCGCACGGTTGGGTCTGGTTTCGGGGTCCCTTGTGCGGCACATGGCCAGACCCGCCCGGAAAGACCATTCCAGTTTCCCAAGAACCGTCATTGGGTGAGTGAGTAAGCCGACGAGTCCCATCCGGGCAAGTTACTTAGAGGTTCAAGATGTTTCAGAAGTTGGCGATCGCAACGGTTTTGGTTCTGGTTTGTTGCCAAACGATCGCTAGAGATGGGCCGCTCTCGGATTATGAAGGCTTGTACGAGTATCAGAACGAGTCAAGCCTGATCATCGCTTCGGGACCGAAGAACGAGCTGCTCTATGCCGTCATCAACGGCGCACGGTACCCATTGAGACCGTCGGCGAAAGATGTGTTTCTCAACGCAAATGATCAAAGCGTGCTCTTTGTACGAGATGACGCAGGAGCTGTGATCGGTTATCGAGAGTTGTCCAAGGAGGGCAATGGAGAGCCGCGCATCTTCGGGATGCTCGATAGCGACAAACGCTTACCGCGTTCGTTCTGGCACGCCGGCCCGGATGACGCGGCCCTCTACAGCTACCGACGACCAGCATCGCTAGGGGACGGGATCCAGATCGGCGAACGAATGCAGGGCGATCCGCTGCGGCAGAGCCTCGTGGAGATGACGCGGAACATTCACAATAACGAATATCCGTGGACACAGAGCGTGCTGGTCTTTCAAAGAGATCGATTGGTTTATGAAGAGTACTTCTACGAGTACGAGCAAAGTACTCGCCACCAGTTGCGTTCAGCGACAAAGACATTAGTTGCTCTGCTCGCGGGCATTGCCATCGATCAAGGACTGATCGAGTCCATCGACGAGCCCGTGATTCCCTACTTTGATGACTATACAAACTTACAGCATGTCGATACTCGGAAACGCGCGATCACGCTTGGTGATCTACTTTCCATGCAGTCGGGTCTGGCGTGTAACGATTGGGATGCGGATTCTCTGGGCAACGAGGGTCGCATGGCGCAGTCGGACGACTGGGCTCGTTTCGCACTTGACCTACCGATGCAGCACGAGCCGGGGACGCACGGGTCGTACTGTTCGGGAAATGTAATCATCACGGGCAGAATGATTGAGATCGCTTCGGGCATGGCGCTCAAAGACTTCGCGGACGAGTTTTTGTTCGGGCCGATGGGTATCACAGACTATGAGTGGGACTTCAGACCCGATCGATCGAACATCGATAACTTCACGCAGGCTTGGATGCGCCCGCGTGACATGCTGAAGATTGGCATGCTGATGAGTCGGCGCGGTGAATGGCAAGGGCAACAAATCATCAGCGCCGGCTGGATCGATGCGTTGATGTCAGAACAGGCGACAATCGCCGGTACGCCCTATGGGTACTACTTCTGGCTGCGCTATCTCAATGATGGGCAAAATCGTTACGAGATCCACCAAGTGTCAGGCAACGGCGGGCAGAAGATAATCCACTTGCCTGCCCAGGATGCGATCGTGGTCATGACCGGTGGCAACTACAACCAAAAGTCGAACACCAATCGTATTCTTGCATCCTACCTTTTAAAACACCTTGACTAAATGTCGAGCCTCAGAGTTACTCAGGGGACCGGCGTCTCCTGCTCGACCGTCCAAGTCAGCCCGCCGTCCCGGCAATCGATGTGCAACGAGAAGAACCCCGGTTCGCCGCCCGGTCCACTGTGCTCGTGCTTCCGGATCATCGGCCAGATGATCTCCCGATCCGTGGCCGGCAATGGCAGATCCTCGATCGTCGCCGGGTCATGCCAACGCAGCTCACCCTCGTTCATGTCCCCGGTCTCGACCTCGACCGAGCCCATGACCCGGAAGTAAAACAGCAGCCAATGTCCTTTGCCCTCAAACGCAGTCTCGGCGATCAGGCCGCCGAGATGGACCCGTTCGATCGGCACATCAATTCCGGCTTCCTCTTTGATTTCGCGGACCGCGCATTGCATCGGGCTCTCGCCCGTCGCCATCTCGAGCTTGCCGCCGATCGGAGAGCAGAGGCCCTTGTTCGGGGACTTGATGCGGTGCAGCAAGAGCACTCGGCCGTCTTTGTCCCGAAGATCACACAGGCACGCGATCTTGTAAGGCAACGCGTCCGAGCCGCTCGGCATGTTGGGCAAGATATTGGCAGCATCGGGCATAGACGGAAGGCTAGCACCTGCGAGGGTTTATGTCCTTTCGAGAACCAATGCCCGAGAATCCCCCGCCCGACCGGACGATTCACGTGATCGAGCCCCGCTTGTCGATACGCTTGGCTGTGGACCAGCCCGATCGAATCACGGAATCCAAGCGCCATCCCCTCAGCAGGGCCAACTCGCCGGTGGGGGGCGTGCGCCCGTACCTCCTCGGTATAGGAGGCTGCGGCATGTCCGGGCTCGCCCGTGTTCTCGATGCTCGGGAGCTGACCGTCCGGGGCTCAGACTCCACGCCCTCGCCGACCACCGAGTCGCTTGCCTCAGCGGATATCACCATCGCGTTCAATGAGACCGCCGAGACGCTGCCCGAAGACGCCGATGTTGTCATCGCCTCGGCTGCCATCAAGCCGGATCATCCGCAAGTCCTCGAAGCCCAACGCCGCGGCACAACCGTCCATACCTACGCCGAAGCCCTCGGCATGACCATGGGCGCCCACACCGGCGTTGCGCTCGCCGGCACCCACGGTAAGTCGACCACCACGGCCATGCTCGGATGCGCCCTCACCGACGCCCAACTCGATCCAACCGTGATCGTTGGCGCGACTTGCACACAACTGGCCGACGGCGCCACCAAGCCCAAAGGCGATCGCGTTGGATTCCGTGTTGGCGATGCCGCCATCCCGCGCGGAACTTTGGCGGGGCAGCCCGGCCTGCTGCTAGCCGAAGCATGCGAGTTTAACCGCTCGTTTCACCACCTTCGTCCAACCATCGCGTCCATCGCATCGATCGAAGCTGACCATCTCGATATCTACGGCTCGCTCGATGCCATCGTCGAAGCCTTCACCGATTTCGCCAAACTGGTCCCGCCCGCCGACCAAGGCGGCAAGCTGATCATCGCCCACGAGGGCGCCCACCGGCGCGAAGTCACCGCGGGCCTGACCTGCGATGTCGAGACCATCGGTTTCAACCCCAGCGCCGATTGGGTGATCTCCCACGACCCCGCGACGCGGGTTGTGACGGTCAAAGGTCCGGAGGTTGATCAGCGATCTTGGACGATGGCCATGCCTGGCGAGCACAACGCATTCAACAGTGCGATGGCGTTTGTTCTCGCGTGCACATGCGGAGCGGAACCCGACAAAGTCGCCGAATCGCTCAGCGCGTTCCGCGGCTTGGACCGACGCCTGCAGTTCCTGGGCCAGCGTGACTCAGTCCGTGTGTTCGACGATTACGGGCACCACCCAACCGAAATTGAAGCAACACTCCGCGCCCTGCGACAGTCCGAAGACCCCGCAACCAACGGCGGGCGCCTTATCTGCGTGTTCCAACCCCACCAGCACTCTCGCACACGATTCCTCATGGAAGAGTTCGCAACCAGCTTTGGTCATGCAGACATCGTGATCGTTCCGCACATCTACTTTGTCCGTGACTCGCAGGCTGAGAAGCACAAAGTCTCGTCTGCGGATCTTGTGGACCGCCTCCGCCAACGCGGCATCCGTGCGATGCATCTCTATCCGTTCGAAGCTATCGTCGAACAACTCGAAAACCTCTGCCGCCCGGGCGACCTACTTGTCGTCATGGGCGCAGGCCCAGTTTGGAAAGTCGCGAGGGGCTTCCTCGCTGGCGATGAATCTGATCTCGAAGGCGGTTCCATGTGAGCACTTCGCAAGGCACCATCGCGATCGAAACGGACGCCGAGATCTCAACGTGGTTCCACGTCGGCGGGCGCGCCGAGCGCTTGGCACGCCCGAAAGGCACCGAAGAACTTCGCCAATGCCTCGAGCTCGATTCAGATCTGTTCATCCTCGGCGAAGGTGCCAATCTCCTGGTGGACGACGCCGGTATTGACAACCTCGTCGTTTCGCTCCAGTCCAATGGTTTCAAGTCGATCGAGTATGACCCATCCGGCATCGTGCGGGCAGGCGCAGGCGTTTCGCTGCCACGACTAATCAACGAATGTGTCAAGCGCGGTTGGTCTGGAATCGAATCGCTTGCGGGCATCCCCGCGACGATGGGCGGCGCAGTGATCATGAACGCGGGCGGCGCGTTCGGCGAACTTGCCACCGCCATCCGAACCGTCACAGCCATCGATCGCGCCGGACGCGAACATACATACCAGCGCAACCAGATCGATTTCGACTATCGCCAGTCTCGCCTCAACCACCTCATCATCACCAGCGTCGAACTCCAGCTCGAAGCAGCCGACGTCGAACAATGCAAAGCCGAACTCAAACGGTGCATGGACTACAAAACAAGCACCCAGCCACTCAAAGACAAATCCGCGGGCTGCGTGTTCAAGAACCCAACCTTGGCCGATGATCTGATGGATATCGGCGTCGAGGGTCAGCGCGTATCAGCCGGCATGCTCATCGATCGTGCGGGCGGCAAATCCATGCGCGTTGGCGGCGCTTCCGTCTCCGAAGTTCACGCCAACTTCTTCGTTTGTAACCAAGACGCCTGCGCCCGCGATGTCATCGATCTCATCGCCCGTGTTCAACAACGCGTGCTCGATACGTTCGGCGTCACGCTCGATCGCGAGGTCGTCGTCTGGGAACGAGCGCCATGAGCCCCGATCATCCGGTGTTGGTCCTCGGCGGCGGCCCAGACGCCGAGCGGGCTATCTCGATCACAAGCGCCACTGCGGTACACGTCGCCGCCGTTCAAGCCGGACTCAACGCCGAACTCAGAATCATCGATCACCCTCAGCAACCCGAGGTTGATTCCTGGACCGGGAAGACGATCCTGCCGATCCTGCACGGCCGATTTGGCGAAGGCGGCGATCTCCAACGCATGTTGCAGATCGCCGGGCTCCGGTTTGTTGGCTGCCAAGCACCCGGCGCCCGCATGGCAATGGACAAAATGGGCACCAAACTCGCCGCCGCCCGCATGGCTGTGCCCGTTACCCCGGCATCGATCATCGACCCGAGTGATGTTGAGTCACCGCTCGATCTGCCGGCGGTCATCAAACCGGTCGCCGACGGGTCTTCCGTCGGCTTGCACATCTGCGAGACCCAAGCCCAGTGGACAGACGCGATCGAATCGGTACGCCTCGATCAAATCAACAATCCGCACCGGGCCTACATGGTCGAGCCCATGATAACCGGCCGAGAGCTCACCGCGTCACTGCTGGGTAATCCCGACGGATCTCTCCGGGTCCTTCCCCTCGTCGAAATCGCTCCCGCCAGCGGGGTGTACGACTTCGATGCGAAGTACCAACGCAACGACACCCAGTACACCGTTTCACCCGATTTGGCCGAAGGTATGGATGAGCGGATTCGCGATCTCGCGTTGCGAGTCGGTCGAGCGCTCGGCGTGCGTCATCTGGCACGCGTTGACTTCATCCTTCCAGAGCAGGGCGATCCCGTGTTGCTCGAGCTCAACACCATGCCGGGTTTTACGCCCACCAGCCTGCTTCCCATGGCCGCCCTCGCCGAGGGCATGGACATGCCCGCACTGATCAAACACCTCGTGCAACTCGCGCACTCCGACTGAGAGAACGACCCATGGCCCGCAAAGCAAAGACCAAGAAGAAGACCAAAAAGGCCATCTCAGCCAACGCCGATCGAAACCGGCGCATCGCGATCGGTGTCGCCGTATCCGCTGCCGGCATCGCAGCCTTCGTCGGCGCAACGATCGGACTCAGCCACATCAACGAACGGGCGGCCGACCATTTGGCATCGACATCGGCGTTGGTCAACACATCCGGCGCTCCCGCATCGGGCCCGGCCGTCAACATCGTTTGGCCGAGAAACCCGGACGGGCAAACCTGGATGCCGCAAGCGGAACGCGAGCGACTCGCCGGCTTGATGGTCAACGCGGTGCGGGGCGGGCAGGCGCTCACGGGCGAACCGCTCGCCGAGATCGGCGCCGCATTGCTGGCGACCGGTTGGTTTAATGGCGACCCTTCGGTCCGCTGGACCTACGACGGTCAAATCGAGGTCGAGGGCACCTGGCGCACGCCCGCAGCCGCCGTTCGCAACGGCCCGCGCGAGCACCTCATCGACTACCACGCACGCGTCCTTCCCCTCGACTATCCCGTCGGTCAATCCAATCAAATTTTCCTGCTCAATCCTTCCCAACCCAAGCCACGCAACGACTCATCCTGGGCTGGCGAGGATCTCCGCGCCTCGCTTGATTTGATCTTGCTCCTGCAAAAGGAACAGCTCCTCGAACAGGTAGCAGGCATCGATCTCGGTTCTGGACGCGATGCGGGGAGGCTAGCGATCATCACGGACCGTGGATCACGCGTGATCTGGGGGGGAGGCCCCGACCATCTCCGCCCGGCAGAGCAGCCAACGAGCGTGAAACTCAACCGCCTCCGCACACTGCTCGAGAGAACCGGCCGCATCGATGGCTCGGTCGATCGCATTGATCTTCGGGGCCCACAGATTCTGCTTGAGCGCACGTCGGGCTAACCCCGTATCGTTCCGCGTGTCCGAGCAACGCCTCAACCCGATCCCCGGACCCGCCGAGCCATCGTTGCCCGGCGAGGTATCGCCGCGATCCGCAAAGCCTGAGAAAGAACGCGACATCTTTGGACGCGAGCCAGTCGGGTATCCCGATTGGTCACACCGACGAGGCGAGCCCCGCGTCTTCGCGCTCATCTGGATGTTGTTCCTCATGGGCGTCACCATCTTGATGTTCTCCGCGTTCATGAATGCGTTGAGCATCTCTCCTTCAATCACACGACCCGCAGCCCGCAGCATGATCGTCGCGACCACACTCGGCATCGTCGCTTTTTGGCCAGCGCTGCGATTGTCGCAGCAGCCATCTGACCGTCCGATCCGCGCCGTCTTCCGTGACATGTTCGTGATTCTGGTTCCGGCGCAGGCGGTGATCTGGCCGCATGCATTGTCCGCGCTCGCAAGCTGGCCTTTGATCTTGTTGCTCGCCATCGCGGCCTCGATGGGAGCGTGGGCATTGGTCATCGGCGGCGTCATAGCAATCGGCGATTCGACGCGCCAACGGGTCTCTGGATCATGGTGGATGCTCGCCATCCTCGCCATCGCCGGATTTTTCCCGCTCTATGCCACGCTCACCGGAACGCTCGGCATCGTGCGTCCAGACGTACCGCGCCTGGGTTGGATGTTCTCGCCGCTGACATCCATGCTCGAACTAACCCGCAGCCGAGACGAGATGGGCCACCCAACGCCCGTTTATCCCGGCCATTGGAGGCTGATCGGCGCGACCGCGTGTTTCGGACTGGCATTACTCATCCTGGCCCGCGCGTGCGATGTGGCCTCCCGTCGGCGGAACCCCTAGAGTTACCGTCCGATTCACTCAGCGCCACGGAGGCTCGCGCATGGACGTCATCACCCAAGACGAACAGATCAAACTCAAAGCACGCCTCGACGACCTCATCCGCAACCGCCCGGTCATCACCCAGCGGATCGCAGAGGCACGCGAACTCGGCGATCTCAAGGAGAACGCCGAGTACCACGCCGCCCGAGAGCAGCAAGGTCTCGACGAAGCGGAAATCCGCCGACTCGAAATCCGTCTCTCTTCGGCCCAGGTTGTCGATGACACCCGCATGGCAGACGGGGTGGTCTTCATCGGCTCGACCGTCCGTATCCGAGAAGTCGGCGACGACGAGATCGAGACCTACCGCCTCGTCGGCGAGATGTCCGACAACGACACCGGCGACATCATCGAGGTCACGGCGTCCAGCCCCTTCGGCGAAGCCCTCATGAAGGCACGCGTTGGCGAGACGGTCCGCGTCAATGCGCCCCGCGGCGTCAAACGGTTCGAAATCCTCGAAATCATCTAAACCTCTCTGTTTTCTGATTTCAAGGTCCGCTCAGGCGGGCTTTTTGTGGTCACACTGAAAAACCTGACGCCGTCGCCCAAGAAACAAGTCAACCCCGCTCAGATCGAGCGGTATCGTTGTGCACCACACACACGGGAGAATGCCATGCTCACACTCGCCAAAGCCGCACCCGCAGCCGTTGCGCTACTCACCTTGACCGCCTGCGGCTCGCACTACAACGTCTTCAACACGCCAACCCACCACGAAGACCGCGCCATGTCGGTCGCCCATGTCTCGGGCTCGGCGCTCTCGGTCGTCACCGCCAATGGCTCGGTCACGGCCAAAGCCGACAATGAAATCATCGACAATCAAGTCCACATCGAGGCCCGCCTTTACTCGAAAGATCTCGAGCGCCTCGCATTCGCACAGGTACAAGCTGAACGTGCCGGCGACGGATCCCTCCGTGTCTGGGTTGAGTGGCCTGCACCCGGCCGGCAGAAGGGTGAGGGCGCCAAAGTCCGGATCAACCTGCCCGATGCCAACGGCGTCTCGATCCGCTCTTCCAACGGCTCGATTCACGCCGAGGGACTCGCCGGCCACGCCAACCTCACGTCAAGCAATGGCTCCATCGTCATCCGTCACCACGATGGAGATCTGATCGCCGACACATCGAACGGATCGATCCGCGCTGAGCACGTCGCAGGCCCGATTGATATCGATACCTCCAACGGCAGCGTCGTCGTAGAAGAAGCCATCGGCCCGGTACTCGTCGAAACCAGCAACGGCTCGGTCGCCGTCCAAACCAACGAACACAACCCCGGACCAGTCCGTGTTCGCACCAGCAACGGACGCGTTCAACTCGACCTCGGGCATGGCTTCAGCGGCGTCCTGAAGCTCAACACTTCGAACGCGAAGATCCGGGCCGGAAACTTCGAGAACGCCCGACTTATTGAGTCGAGCAAGAATCACGTCGAGCTTCAGTTCGGCGACGACGAAACAATCAGCGCCGTCCGGACCAGCAATGGCTCGATCAGTGTGTCCGGGTCGGATTGACCGATATTCACACACGAAGCACAGCACAAAACGCAGCATGAAAAAACGCGGCCGAAGCCGCGTCTTTCATTGGTTTGTTCTGCCGATTTCAGGCTTCTGAAATCAACCGTCTTTCGAAGCTTCCACCAGCGCTTGAATCGCAGCGGGCAGCTCGAACGCGGAATCATCCACGTTGTTCATCTCAGCAGTCTTGATCTCCATGATGACCTGCTGCGGGCCCATCTTCTGGACGATCTTGGTCGGCATCTTCATGCCGCCAAACTCCTTGTACTCTGACATCACCGCGATCACGTTCAACTCGCCCATCGGCGAAGCTTCGGTACTCTCTTGCCCGACCATCAAGCCAGTCGAGATGTTGTAAAACTGATACTGCACTTTGCCAGTTTCATCGACCATCTTGATCTTGTGAGCTTTGCTGCCCTCGAAGTTCGTTTCGCCCGCATACTCAATCATCGGATACAACTCGCGGTACTTCAGTGCCGCGGTCGGGTCCGTCTGGTCGGCGATGCCCGCGATCTCCTCATCGGTCATCAAGCGGGGCCCGCTCATGGGGTCGCTGCTCCAGCCGACCTGGCCGTCGTAGCCAGATTCCTGCTTCCCAAAGCCGGCGATCTCGATCACCATGCTCATCATGCCAGGCAGCTTGTTCTGCATGGTCATCGTGCCACTCAACCCGGCCATAGGAACCGAGATGGTTCCGGTGACCTTGGTCGATTCGATCGAACCGATCAGTTTTTCACCACCGATCTTTTCGACATAGCTATCGAGGATCTCGATTGCCTTTTCGTCGTGCTTTGTTTCCGTCGCGGGTTGCCCTGCGATGCTCACGAGGCTGGTCGTGGCAGTTTCATTTGCGATCACGCCGCCCGAGAAAACGGTGAAGGCGGCAACCGCCCCGCTGAGCCAAATCTTGCGATCCATACCTAGGTCCTCCAAAGAATCAGTTTTCCGTCGGCACGACCGCCGCGGTCTTTCCAACAATCCATCGCGCCGCCTCACGCAGGGGCGCGTCGACACCATCAAGCAGGTCATCCCGCTTCAATGGCACCTCAACATCGATCAGCACGCCGTCTCCTTCGAGTCGTGTGCCGTCCGAGTTCACATAATCAGCAATCGCGTGCAGCAGCACGTCTCCGGAAGGCAGTTTGCTCATCGAAGCCGGCAACGCCATGCCCGCGGTGCGAGAGCCGAACGTCTTGATACGCCCGATCGCCCGCATTCCCCCGGCCCACACTTCGCTCGTACTCGCGCTCGTGCCGTCAAGCACCATCGCGACCGGTCCGGTGAACGGCGAGAGCCGCTGGCCCGATCGGGTCACCACGATCGGCTCGGAGTTGAACTCCAGCTTAGCGCCGCGCATCTGCATCGTGCCAAGGTTCACCGTCTCGGTCACAAAGAACCGTCCTAAAGCACCTGCCATCGCGCCGATACCGCCGGGGTTGCCCCGCAGATCAACGATGATCCCGTCCGCATCCTGATACTCCACCATCGCGGCTTCAAACTGCGGCGCGATCGGGATCATAAAGATGTTGAACGCGATGTATCCCACACGCACGCTTGGGTCTCCGGTTTCTTCACTTGTCAGCCAACGGTGTTCCAGATTCGTGCTCATCGGCGGCAGATTGCCGAACTTGACCATCGAACCCGGGTCATTCTCGCGCGAGATATCCAACGTACGTTCGTTATTCGAACCATCGAGGAACGTGATCGAAACAGGCGTGCCGGCGCTTCCCATGATCATGCTGTCGATCGACTGCTTGGCATAAAGAGCACTCTCTTCGCCGACAGCTTCCTGCAGCCGCTCAACAATACTGGCGACTTCCGTATCACGGATCGCTTCAATGATCCAGCCCATGCGAACACCCGCCATATCGGCCGGTCCACCCGAGCGAACACTCGTCACCATCGCGGTGCCTTCGACGACGCGGAAGTCCGCACCGATTCCCGCCGATCCCTCGCCGTCGCCCGTTCCGACCTCGACCGGAGCGCTGGTCATATCGCCCGCCGTATCGCTTGCCGATTCCTCAACGGCCGACACTTCTTCGACCGCTTCGGGGATCACGCCAAAGTGACTCTGATTTAATCGCCCGACCATCTCGTTGATGATCTGGCGGCTCTCCCGGAGTGTGCCCGCCTGCTCCGCCATTGGACGGAGTTCGTCGCGGACTGCGTCCCAGTCCACGCCGTTGTATTCGGTGTCATAGTGCGTGTCCCGCACCAAATCCCAAGAGGTATCAAAGTCGGCTAGGTATTTGCCGGGGGTCCCCCGGGTCTCCGCGACCACCTCTTTCGTCGAACACGAAGGCAGCGCCAAAAGCCCGGCACCCAAGATAACAGTCATGCAGCACAGCGTTCGACGCATTGATTCACCTCTCAAGGGACCATTCCCACGTCACGATCATAGGAATTCGAACACGTCTACCGCCCAGATGCTTTCAGGCTGCATGGCTCGCATCCCCGGAACTCGGGCTAAGGCCTCCCAAATCGCCATTCGAAGCCGCACTTTTACCCTTTCGTGCCTCTTCGAGGCATTGGTCCAGCGCCTTCTCCGGCACCACCCCGCCCCAAGACGCTGCGTGAACCCGCATCACCCACATGGGCGAACGGGCATACGCCTTCCGAAGTGATCGCCCCGCCTTGGCGTAATACAACGCCTGTCCCCCCTGCATGACCCAGGCACCCACGATGAGGCCCAGCCCAACGCCGTAGTGCACCAGCACCATGATCCGCTCGGCCGTGGCGGCCAGTTCTGGACTCTGACTGAGCCCCGCGCTCCCTCCGACGTCCGCGATCGAGCCCGGTCCTTCCATCAACTTGAGCACCCCGTACACGGAAATGGCCACCGCCAAGGCGATCTGGTTGCGTACCAATCGGCCGCACGCCAACGGATCAAGCCGGCGCAGCCCACCCCGCACCGAGATCTCCCGACACCCCAGCACGATCAGCACCACGCCAAGCGCCATCGTGATCCCCGATCCCATCGCGAACGGCACCGTCGCGATCCCGGCAAGCAGCATGAGCGCTCCGCTCCAACCCGCGACTCGCTCAGCCCGCCGGGCCCCCTTGAGCAGTCGCGACCCATGGGCGACCTGGAGGTAGTCCTCGATCCCGAGGGGATCCCCGCCACCGATTGCAAATGCGGGTTGGCCCACAGCGTTGTTCGTGCTCGTCATCCCAGGTAAATCGTCGGATTGGCAATCGCCTTCCTGTTTCGATTGCCAGAAGCCCCAATCAGGGAACCTGCCCGACCCCGATGTCCCGCACCGTCCGCGTGGCCGGGCAAGATCCCGCCCAATCGGTCCGGAAACCGAACCTATACTGAGCTCACGAGGGGGCTCTGCACGCAACAGGCGTGCCCACACACATGGACGTATCGATCCTCATCCCGGTCTACAACCGCGTGTCATTGACACGGGCCTGTCTCGATTCGCTGTTCGACACCTTGCCCGACGGCATCGATGCAGAAGTGTTTGTTTACAACGACCGCTCAACCGATTCCACGCCGGACTATCTCGCATCGCAGGACCACCGGATCCGCGTGTTCGGTGCCAACTCCCGCGGCACGTTCGCCCGGAACAACAACGCCATGGCCGAGCAGGCCAAAGGCAAGCACATCGTCTTGCTCAATAACGACACCGTCCTGACCAAGCGGTGGCTCGAGCCGATGCTTGAGCTCGCCGATCAGCCAGCTGTTGGGGTCGTTGCGAACTGGCACACCGTTCCCGGCGCGACGACGGTCAATCACGCCGGGGTGGTGTTCGACCACCAGCACCGCGATCGACGCCTGTACGAGGGCCTCGATCTTGAATCCTTGACCAACGCCCGCCGCCCGCGCGACATGCAAGCGGTCATCTTCGCGTGCTGTATCATTCCCACCGATTTTTACCGCACACTCGGCGGGCTCGACGAGACCTATCGCACCGGATACGAGGACCTCGAGTTCTGCTTCCGCGCCCGCGAGCAACGGCGTGCGGTCGTCTGCACCGGCGCATCGGTCATCGGGCACCACGGCGGCTCTTCGCCACGCCGTTTCGAAACCGATACCGCCAACCGCCGCCTGTTTCATCAGCGGTGGTCCAACGCGATCGAGCCCGACATACATCTCCAGGCTGCTGCGGATTCCATCGCATGGCCAAATGAAACCGTTGCATACAAGGTGTGCCGAAAAGTTTGGCGAAACCCGATGGCCCAGATCGTGATGGGCCCAGTCTTGCGGACCGAGATCGGTGCGCGAGCGAGACAGCAAGTCCACCAGAAGGTGAGTCGTCTCTAGATCTCGATGAATTCCCGCCAAGGCATCGCGCTAAAGCTCAATGTTTCGCACGTTCCGGATTTGGCGTCCGACCGTGCTGCATTCGAAGCGGTACCAGACTTGTTTGATAAAAACACTCCTCTCTTCAAGAGAGTTTCCGCAGGCCGAGAACACACCGTCGAGCGGGTTCGCGACGCAGTTGCGAACGGGAAGTTGTATCTTCCAAGACATTCGAACCAAGTCGAATCAAACTAGCCGTTCGAGTTCTCGATACTCAGGTTCCGGTACCAATCTGCTTGCCGAGCACACGTCTCTGGGTCGAAGAAAAGGTGCCGTTCGCCAAATCTTCTCCAGTAGTTTGGCCAAGCCTTAGCGCCCGGCGCAACCGAGTTGGCTTGTTCATCAGTTGTGACGATGTTCACAAACTGCTTCAACGCACGCCAGCACTCGTCGCTCAGCAAACTCCGCACCGACTCGGTCGTATTTGAACCGTGGATGCGATATCGCATCAGCGGATCTCTCACAAACACTGGCTCGGTCAGCGCGGTGGCTCGGATCAGGAAGTCCCAGTCATGGGCAAACTTCTGATCGCCGAATCCGCCCAGCCGATCGTACAACGCGCGAGTAAACACAAAGTTCCCGCTCGTCACCGAGAAGTTGTGCAATAGCAGCGCGAACCCGATCGTGGGCTCGGACTCAACAGCCTTCAATGCCCCGGCATACCAGCGAGTCCACGCGTGATCCGCCGGGAGTTCGTCTCCCAGTTCATCGATCACACGCAATCCGCTGAAAGCGATGCCCAGCTTCGAGTTCTGTAACTGGGGCAGCATCGTCTCAAACCGATCGGTCTCATAGAGATCATCCGAGTTGAGCACAGCGCACATCGGGGTGTCAAGCCTCTCAATACCACGCATAATCGCGGAATGCGCGCCGCGATTCTCCTGCTCGATCAACGCTGCTTCTCGACCTGGAAACGCAGCGAATGCGTCACGGATCACCTCGCAGGAATGATCCGAAGAGCCGTCATCAACCACCACCAGTTCGACATCATCATGCGATTGTTCGAGCACCGATCGAACGGCTTGCCCGACGTAATCGGCATGGTTGTAACTTGGGATGACCACGCCAACGCGTCCGTCAGCTGAACCGCTCATCGTTCAACTCCGCTCAACGAAGCAAACGACGGATGGCACGACGCCAGCAACTCGCCGATGTCATGCATGTACCGTTCCCAACCGAGATGCTCACGGGCAAACGAACTGGCTCGTTGTTGATAACCCTCGAGAACGTCCCGGTCTTCGGCAAGCCCGACGATTGCGGCGCCCATCGCCGAAACATCCGCGTACGGAACGACCAAGCCCATGGTGTGCCCCGCCAGTTCCTTGGTCAACACTTCGGGAGACCCGCCGCCGCCGTCGAACGCAACCACAGCCAGTCCCGCCGACATCGCTTCCAAGTTCACCATCGGGAACGGATCCTCGCGGCTGGTGAGCGCAAACACATCCGCACCGGCAAACCAAGCACCTGGGTCATCTTTCCGTCCGACAAACCGTACCGTTCCGGTCACGCCCAAACGTTCCGCATCGTGCTTGCACCAGTTCTGAAACGTGGCGTTGCACTGGTCTTCACCAACCCACGCGAACACAATCTCGCAACCGTTTGCTCGACGCTTCGCTTCGCCTGCAGCCGCCACGAACAAGTCCGTGCCCTTGCGATGGTGAATCGATCCGCAGCCAAGCACCACGATCGCGTCTTCTCCGACGCCCAACTCACGCCGGATCGCAGCCCTCGATGTCGGTCGTTCGGGAAGCGGCCGCGTCAATACACCCGTATGAACCGGCTCAAGCAACTCCGTGCCAATCGAATAAGTTTGTGCGAGCCTGTCGCGAACAAACGCAGATGCCACCATCACTCTGTCGCTGGCCCGCATCACCCGCGCGACGGTGCGTTTCCCGCCCAATCCATCCTCGATCGATGTGGGTAACTCATACACCGCCGAAACGATGGGGACGCTCCGTGCGTGGAGAGCATCCATCGCATCAACCGAAGCCACGGTGTTGCAGAATCCTGCATCCGGACTCCAGCCGTCTTCAACCAAGTTATCCAAAACGATCTGAATCGCATTCGATCGTGAAACGCCAGGCAGGTCGTCGATGCACGCGGTCGGACATTCCTTTGCAAACGCGGTTTCAAGCGGGCCAGATCCCAAGAGCAGAACCCGGCAATCAACGCCCATTCGCGCCCAGTGCTTCACATTCTCAAGCACGATGAGCTGTGCGCCAGCAAGCGCTGCGTCATGCGAAACCACAACCAGTTTCGGCCCACCGGCGTTGCTCGCCTTCCCCCGCCAACGCACTTTGACATCCGCACGAACAACTTCGGTTGGAGGCAACGGCGGTGCATCCGGTTCGTTCCCGCCCAGCCCACGCAGCAATCCTGCAGCCCGACTCTTCAGTTCGGGGTGCTTGTTCACGAACGAGTTCAACGCAGGACTGGTGCGAACTGCCCGCTTGATCTTTGCTTCGATAGACGATGCAGACCGTACGCCATTCACGCCAACGGTACTCAGAGCGGCTGATTCGCCCGCTGCACCATCGGCAGGCACCATCTCATCCGTGTTCACCGCGATTCCTGGCATGCTACTCGGCATTACTCTACCGAGTGCCCGAGCGGTTGCCTGGAGATACGCGTCTCCGGTATCGCGTCTTGGTTCGAGCACCGTTCCTTCAGCCCATTCGTTCCAAGCGTTGATGAACACCAAGTTCTCACGCACGCCGTCATCGGGCTGGCGTTGGTTGATCGCGCTCCGAAGCCACGCTTCGTAAAGCTCCGGCGTTGCGCCGTGCTGAATAGTCGCCTGATGCATACGCCGTGCGGTATTGTCCCAGCTTGGCATGACGCCGCGATACAGCCGGTAGTCCACGTTTCTCGGGGACGCGATCAGTTCGCGTGCGCCTCTTTCATAATCCAGGATGGTTCCCTCGAACGCGGGATCCAAGCCGGCAACACGTTTGGTGATCTCAGGCGAAGGAAAATGGTGGGGGGGGAACTCGACAGCCGCGTCAAATCCCAAAGGCCGAGGGTCGCCTGTGCGAAACTGCACCGCGCACAAATGAATGTCACCGATTCCAGCACGCATGCACTCGTCACGCCAAACCGCAGCGGTGTCAGCCGCATTGGTCATCAAATCCGGCCGATACACAAGGATGACCGCCCGTCCATCCACGCGGATGTAACGATCGTCTTCTAGATACGGCAGGAGATCCAAGATGAACCGACGATCACTCGCCAAAGAGTGTTGCTGCCGAAGCAGAATCTCTTGCTCGAGCCCGTCCCACCGCCTGGTCCAGTTCTCATTCGCCCAGCACACGCAGAACGGCATCGTCGGCGACGCACTGGCGACCACATCGTCCAATGGCCGTTCCAATACCCGCCGCCCATTGAACCAATAGTGGTAATAGCAAAACCCATGAATGCCGGCAGCCTGCGCAAGCTCCGCCTGTCGTTCACGAACCTCCGGCAATCGTAAATCGTAAAACCCGAGCTCCCCCGGCAAAAACGGCTGCGCATGCCCGCGATACATCGCCCGCCCGCGCGATACATTGGACCACTCGGTAAATCCTTTGCCCCACCAAGCATCATTCTCAGGAATCGGGTGATACTGCGGCAGATAAAACGCCAGCGCTTTCGTTCTCGACAACTGCTCTGCGTCAACATCGATCAACGGTGCTGGATCTCGTACGGCAACCTCGATCTCGTCAGGGCGATTCGATTCATCCAACTGTTCATTTGAAGGCGCGACCCGAATCTCTTTCGTCGCAGGTTCAGCCACGCCGCCAGGGCTTGGCGATCGCCCCTCACGCAAGCCGCTCGCAAGAAAGTGCTCGAAAGGATGCACGCCAGATTCGGCAACATCTCGATTGCTATCCAAGTAGTACGCCGTATCGAATCCGGAACCAGTTGCTCGGCGTTCGACACCACCCATCGCGGCATAGTGCCATACGGGATCAACTCCCGACGCCGCGATATCAGGGTTCGCGCGCAGGTACGCACCAGAATCGAACAGCCTTGAGCCTTTAAACATCGCCGCCCGCCGTGCGGTCCGCAAGCGATCTTGCCCCGGCAGGCCCACTGCTGTAACGAACCGTGCCGAAAGACCGAGCAGTTTCACTCTTCCCGCGCGTCCAGCAGCCGCAACCATTCGCAGCGGCAATGACCAGCGCCAGGATCGGGTGTGTCGCATCCATTCGAGTTCGCGCGTTGATGAGGACGCGATTCCGCGCGAGCGCTCCGCATTCAACTCTGCGTTCGTACGCGCCTCATTCGCGTCGTTCATGAGTGACTCGGCCTTTGCCCGGTCCAACTCGGCCGCCTGCGCACGGCACGCGGAATCCGCCGCTTGTTCAATCGCGACGGCAGCTTGACGCTCAGCAGCTTTCGCCCGTTCATCTGCACGGGCTGACAAAACTTCTGCTTTACGCCGAGCGTTCTCAGACACATCTTTCGCTTCGATGGATCTCGCAGTCGATTCAACGAGCGTCGCACGCTCCGCCCGAGACGCCGCTTCAGATGCCTGTGCAGCCGCAGCCTTTTCACGGGCCTCGATCATCTCAGTCCGCACCCGATCGAGCACCGAAACCGCACGTTCATACTCCAAGTTCGCAGCCGCAGCATCCCGGATGGCGCTGTCTCGCTCACGCTCAGCCGCTTCGCGTTCGGAAACTAGCCGGCCACGATCCTCCGCAAGTCTGGCTCGTTCGGCATCTGATTTTTCACGAGCAGCCGTCGACCGATCCCGCTCCGCACAAGCAGATTCCATCGCTCGTTTCAGTTCATCAAGACTGTTAGAGGCATCTGCCAGAGCAAGTTCACGCTGAGAGACCACCGATTCCGCTTCGTTCAATGCGACGACCAGCTCTTGCTCTTTGGCCTCAAGCGATGTCACACGCCCGATCGTATATCTCGCGTCAGACATCAAGCTTTGGTCAACCCGAGGCAGGCGTCCGTCGGAGCACACTGCGATCAGATAGGTCGCTCCATGCGAAGCATCCGAGCGTGCAAATCCAAAACCGTCATCGGTATTGAGTAACTCAGTCTTCGATTGGCCGTCACGCGCGATCACCGAGCCGCTGAGAAGTCTCTGTCCGCAAATGCGAACACCCGTGAACCGTTTTTCAAGCAGTTTTACAAACTCATCACGTGACATTTCACGCTTGTGATACGGGTTGGGTTCCTGGCCGGCTTTGTATACGCCGGTGTCAGGTGTCGAGCAGATCAGCAATCCACCGGGGCGAAGAACGCGCTTGATCTCTCGGAGGAAATTCTCTTGTTCTTCGATATGTTCGATCGTCTCGAACGAAACCACAACATCGAATGAATCCCGCTTGTACGGTATCTCTTGACAGCTGCCGGTTTCGAACTCAATGGAATCCGAACCATACGAATCACGGGCTTGCTCGATCGTTTGTGCATCAATGTCAACACCGACGACGCTTGCCGCGACCTGCCCAATCAGCGCCGAGCCATACCCTTCGCCGCACGCGATATCGAGCACGTCCTTCCTCGCGCAAAGCCCGGCAGCGAACAAGTACCGGTGCACATGCTCAGCCTCGATTTCGCCGGTGATCCCGGTGAGATATCGCTCGCCAAGGAACGCAGACAAATCCGGCATGTTGACCGGTCGCACGCGTTCAATCCAGTTGTCTCCACTCGTTCCGCCCATTCCGGTTCGCGCTCCCCTCTCTGGGCATCCGTTCGGGCGGCGTCCCCCCGCCCTCAGCGGTTCATCATAGAACAACGCTCAGCCGCAAACCCTCACTGGCAGCCCCTCTGTCGGCCCCAAACCCGGTCTTCTCGCAGTTATCGGCGGGCCAGCCAGCACACCCCGCTCGGCCAAGCGAACACCCGGCACCCAATCCGCTCGAAACCGGCCGCTGCGAGCATCGCCCAGGCATCTGCCCCAAACTCCGTATGCACCAGGTGGTCTTCCCGGTCTTGGCCCTCACCCCCGTGATAACTCGGCGGCATACCAGTCCGGAAACGTGTCAAACGCCCAGGAACCGTCGGGACCGTCATCGCCAACCAGCCCCCGACCGCCAACACACGCCTGCATTCCTTCAGACCTCGATTGGGGTCATGCACATGTTCGAGCGTGTCTGAATGGACTACCAGATCGAAGCTTCCCTCTTCAAACGGCAAGTGCGTCATGTCGGTTTCAGGAAACGAAGCCCGAGTGAGATGATCCAACGAACCAAGCATCGCGGTCAGATCACCCGCAGGATTGATCTCCAGCGCCCGCAACGTGGGCTGCGACCCAAGCCAATCCTGAAACGAGTCGTCACGGCACGCAGCGTCGCAAATGCCGCCCGCGAGCGAGATCGATCGAAGGTTGCATCGGCACACTTTGCACCGTACACCCTGCTGCCGATCGATGAACGCCGCCTCGTCTTGAGACAACTCCCATTCCTCAATAAGCCCAGCCCAAAGAACCCGCGTTTGTTCGTACCAGCGCCCGCCACAAACGAGGCAAGCCGGTCCTTCTTCACCGCCGTTCCACCAGCTCACGCGCCGCTCCCCGAGCGCCGAGCAACGAACACGCCGCGTTTGCCACGCACCAGTTGCTCATTTTGGTCACCACGCGGCACGACGCGAGAAAAATCAGTAAATCCGCAGTGTTCAAGCACCACTTGCAATGCCCGAGGAGATGGGCACAATGCCAGCGGGTGCACGCCGGTCTCATTGTTTGTCGGATGCAGGACGCTTTCATCGACCACCGCGAATGCACCTCGGACATCCAATGAATAGCCCTGCCGCCCCCATTCGATCCGATCCGCACCGAGTTCATCACACAGCTGCGTCTCAACAATGATCACTTCCTTCGTGACCGAAGCGATCTGGCGCAGCACTCGAATCGGGTTCTCGCAATGGTACAAAAGTCCAAAGACAAGCGCGAATTCAAAGTGTTGAACGCCATCTCCAACGGTTTCCACCAGCTCTTCGGCATCGCCGACGAGCCAAGAAACGTGCTTCGTCTCCAACGCATCACTCACCAGCTGGGCCTTCGCAATGTTCGTAGCACGCACGTCAACACCCACGACCGAATCCGCACCCAGCGACAGCAGCCGATGTGTATAGAAGCCTTCATGGCAACCAACGTCGATCGCCTTTTTGCCAGCAAGCGGGCAATGGGCCTGCTCATGCGGGTATGCAATCCGTGCCGCGTTCGCGAGCATCTCTGCTCGGTCCTCATGGATCGTCCGCAGGTCATCCGGCAAAGACGGGTTGGTACGAACTCCACCCGGAAGCTCGAAGTCATAAAACCAATCAGCAAATGTCCGGACGCTCTTTTCTAAACAACTCAACGCAGCGCCCCATCTTTGCTCGTGATTCTCATATCTCCGGGTTCCTGGTCTACGGGTTCAATCTCGCATCCCAGCATCGGTACGCCCACCAATCCCTCAGCGAGGTGGCTGTTCGCAATACGGAACAACAACGCATCGTCCATCCGGTGCTGTTGCACAAAATGCCCCGGTCGACCATCGGCGATCGCAGCCCCCAACGCATACTGACCCGCGGGCAAGAACGGGAAATGCACACGAAAACGGGCGATAAACGAGGTCCCAGATTCAATCGATCCAGGCCCATCTGCGCCAAACGCGAGCCAAGAGTTATCCGAAAACAGCACCCGCCCGCTGCGATCACGCACGACATACCCCAGCACAGGATGTTCCAGCAGTTCATCCGCTCGGCAGGTCATCTCGATGATCACTTCATTGCCGGTCTCGATCGATTTCATCGCCACCCCGCCCGCATCGAGCAGGCGTACGGACTCGACATGTGCGCCGCCGCGACCCCACCAGGCGGCGTTGGGATCGAGTCGCATGCCCTCCATCGCGGCAACAAGATCAGCCTCTTCGATCTTCTTCGCACGAAAATCGTCAGAGAACCCGGCTTGCCCACCGGCATCGCTCTCGCCATTCTTCGAAATCGTCGATCGAACGCGAACCGCGGCATCGCCCGTCCCAGCTTGATGCTGGGCGGCCGAATACGCCCGGACCACTTCCTTCGCGGGTCCGTCTTCTCGCACCGTCCCACGATCGAGCCAAACAGCCCGATCACAAAGATCGGTCACAAGTTGTGTCGAGTGTGATACAAACAGAAGCGTCCCTTTCGAGCGGAATGCACGGATCCAACGCATGCACTTCTGCACGAAGATTCCGTCGCCGACCGCCAGCGTTTCGTCAACGATGAGAACATCTGCATCAACATGGGCCGCGACCGCGAACGCAAGCCTCGCCTGCATGCCGGTCGAATAGGTTCTGATCGGATCATCGATTCGTTCCTGCAGCTCGGCGAACGCGATGATGTCTCCGGTCCGCTCTCGGATCTCCGAGTTGCTCAACCCGAGAACCGCCGCACGCAGCCCGATGTTCTCACGCCCCGTCAACTCCGGGTTAAACCCGCTCGTGAGTTCAAGCAACGCCGCGACTCGCCCCCGCACGATGCTCTTCCCCTCGGTCGCTTGAACCGTGCCGGCAATCATCTGCAGCAGCGTGCTCTTGCCCGCACCGTTCTGCCCGACGATCCCCACGCATTCGCCAGGTTCAACTCGGAGATCCATCCCGCGTAACGCCCACCGCTTCGATGCAAGCTCGGGCGAACGCAATCCAATTAGTTCCAGCAGTCGGTGGTGCGGCCGGTCGTACATCGTGTACGCCTTGCCAAGCCCAGCGCACTCGATCACCGCAGGTGCTTTATCGCCAGTATCAGAGGACATCCGCGAACCCCCCGCGAACACGCCGAAACACTGCCAGCCCAACCAGCGCCACGATCCAAGACGCGATCACCAAGATCCCAAAACGCACCGCATCGAATCGCATCGGTTCGAACGCCAGCCCACGAGCCGCGTCGAGCGCCTGCGCGACCGGGTTGAAATCAATCACCCACATCCATCGTTCGGGCACGATCTCCGTCGGATAGAACACACCGCTCATGAACATCAGAAACGTCGCAGCCGTCGCCGCAAGCGGGGAAAGATCACTGAAATACGCCCCCAGCCCAGACAACAACCAACCGATGCCCAACCCCAGCAACGCGACCGGCAACGCCGCGAGCGGCACCAGCAAGATGCCCCAACTCATCCCACCGCCAATCAGCCAGCCAATCGCAAGAAACACCAAGAAGCCGGCCAAAAAGTCAAACAGCGCGACCTGAAGCCGGATCATCACCAACGCTTCCAGCGGAAACACGACCTTCTTCACCAACCCCGAGTTCTGCCTGAGCAACGCAGGAGTCTCGGTCATCATCGATGCCAAAATCTGGAACAGGATCAATCCAAGAAAGAGCCTTGCCGCAAACGCCCCGGTTCCGCCTGCGTCCGAACCGGCGACACTCCAACGGGCCTTAAGCACCACCGCAAACACGAAGGTGTACACCCCCAGCATCACCAAAGGCGTGATGACCGCCCAACCCAGCCCAAGCATCGACCCCCGATACCGGGCCGCGATCTCCCGCCGGGCCATCCGATCGATCAATGACCGATGCGTCCACGCGACCAAAACCGGCGCGACCAAGCCAACGGCCCATCCGCCCATTCGCCCTGCCGCAGGCAGGCTATCGGCCGGAGAATCGTCCGGAATCCGTTCGTGATGGCCGCTGATCACTGACATGCGTCCTGTCTCGTTCCCCAGTGATCAGTCTAGGAGGCTCGCCGCCCGATCACCCTCCTCTATACTTCGACCCGTCTCGCCCGGACCATCCGAACGGATCTGGCCAGCAGCGGGGAGACACCGCACACAGGAGCGACTCGATGAAGGGCATCATTCTCGCCGGGGGACTCGGCACCCGCCTCCGACCCATGACACTGGTCACCAACAAGCACCTCCTCCCGGTCTACGACCGCCCAATGGTCTACTACCCCATCGGCAGCCTGGTCTCCGCTGGCATCACCGAGGTCCTCATCGTCACCGGCGGCGAGCACGCGGGTGACTTTTTCAAACTCCTCCGCAACGGCAAAGACGTCGGGCTCACACACCTTGCCTACGCCTACCAAGAAGGCGAGGGCGGCATCGCCGATGCCCTCAAGCTCGCCGAAGACTTCGCCGATGGCGGCAAGATCTGTGTCATCCTCGGTGACAACATCATCGAGCACAACATCAACCAAGCCGTCGAAGACTTCCGCAACCAAGACAAAGGCGCCAAAGTCCTCCTCAAGCAAGTCGACGACCCGCACCGCTTCGGCGTCGCACAGTTCGATGACGCCGGCAAGATCACCGAGATCATCGAAAAACCCAAAGACCCTCCATCCGACATGGCTGTCACCGGGTTCTACATGTACGACGGACGCGTCTTCGATATCTGCAAGACCCTCAAGCCCTCCGGCCGAGGTGAACTCGAGATCACCGACGTCAACAACGATTATCTCAACCGCGGCGAGCTCACCTATTCCGAGCTCACCGGATGGTGGACCGACGCCGGCACCATCCCTTCGCTTCTCCGTGCCACCAACCTCGTCGCCGAAACCGGCGCGAACAACAGCTGATTCGGAGCGACACGATGCCCAACACCATCCTCGTCACCGGCGGCGCCGGCTTCATCGGCTCTAACCTCATCCGCTACATCCTCGATGAACGCGATGAAAACGTCATCAACCTCGACGGGCTCACCTACGCCGGCAATCTCGAATCCCTCGCCGATGTCCAGAGCAACCCGCGTTACGAGTTCCTCCACGCAGATATCTGCAAGCCCGAGCAATACGCTGCCGCAATCGAACGCGCCGACAGCGTGCTTCATCTGGCCGCCGAATCCCACGTCGATCGTTCGATCCATGACCCGTCCGCGTTTCTGAATACCAATATCGTCGGCACCCAAATGCTCCTCGATGCGTGGCGCAAGAAGAACAATCCCGGCCGATTCGTCTACGTTTCCACCGATGAGGTCTACGGCGACCTGCCGCTCGAACCCAAATCGCTCCTCTTCACCGAAGACACCCCCCTCACCCCAAACTCTCCGTACGCCGTCTCCAAAACCGGCGGCGACATGCTCGCACGCGCCTACCACCACACCTACGGCCTCAACACCGGCATCACCCGATGCTCAAACAACTTCGGGCCCTACCAGTTCCCCGAAAAAGTCATCCCGCTCTTCGTGAACAACCTGATCGAAGGCAAGCAGGTCCCGCTATATGGCGATGGTTCCAACGTTCGCGATTGGCTGCATGTGCTCGATCATGCCGAAGCAATCTGCCGCGTTCTTGATGGTGGCAAGCCTGGTGAAGCCTACAACATCGGCGGTAACAACGAACGCAGCAATCTTGAGCTCACCAAGATGCTCATCGAACTCTGCGGCCGCGACGAATCATCCATCAAACCCGTCACCGACCGCCTCGGGCACGATCGCAGATACGCCATCGATGCCACCAAGATCAAATCTGAACTCGGCTGGGAGCCAACCCGATCCGCATGGCCCGCCGCACTCGAAGCGACCGTCAAGTGGTATCACGAGAACCGCGAGTGGTGCGATCACGTTCGCAGCGGCGAGTACAAACGCTTCCACGATCAGAACTACGGATCGCCGACCTGAGTGCAACGCAAATTCGAGCTATGAAAAAAACGCCCGCCATGATGTCGGGCGTTTTCTTTCGATTTACGTTCGTATCCGTGCTCAAAGCTTCAGTTGCTTCCGCATTCGCCATCGACAGTAACCTGGCCCTTGCTCAGGATGGTCAACGGCGAGTCTTGACGCGTCCTCTGAAACTCAGCGATGTCAGCAATCGACATCGACTTGAGATACTCGATCAGCCGCTCGCGCCGGGCACTGTTAAACTCATGCGCCGGGCACCCGCGTTGATCCGAGCAATCTGCGACCCCCAGCATGCAGCGAGATTGGATTGCCGGGTCGTTCAACACCTCGCACAAGTCGTATAGAGAGATCAACGGGGCCTCCCGAGAAAGACGGGCACCCCCGCCCACCCCGCGTTGGGTTTTGACCAGCCCGGCTCTGCTTAGCTGATTGACGATCTTCGAGAGGTACGGCGCTGGAATCTCACAGGCCGCCGCGATCTCGCGCACGAGAGCCGTTCCGTCCGGACGTCCGGCGAGAAAACCAAGGCTCAGTGCTGCATATCCAACGGCTTGTGAAAGCATACGGATCTCCTTGTCCGATTCATCCTATCAATACATGATAGAAAGATCAAGTTATCCGAAATAAGAACGATAAAGTGCCATTTTGAGCCTTATACGCCACAATTCGGTATAACCACCGTCCGCTTTCATCGCAAACGGATAGGCAGATGGGCTTTGCAAATATAACACATAAGTTTATCTGTTTATTGCGACAGCCGTTTCCCAAGGCGTTCGCAAGGGCTCGAGCCTGCCTTTCAGCTCGCCACTCGCAAACACCTCAGAAAACCGACAACGCCCCAGGCAGGCGGCCCGAGGCGTCAGTGTCGAGTGGAGCGGACGTGAGTCGAACACGCGACCTCATCATTGCGAACGATGCGCTCTACCAACTGAGCTACCGCCCCGACAAGTCGAGATCGTACGCCCCCATCCGCCCGCGGGATAGCCCACAATCCGTGGCAAAACCCAGATTCCCGATCAGAATCCGTGAACAAGACACCCTTATTGAGAATACACTCTCATCATGTCGATCCACACTCGGACCCTCCGATACGTGCTGCTTGCCTTCATACCAGCAGCCCTCCTTGTGCTCGCAGCGTGCTCCAAACCGGCCGACAACGCACCAAAGCTTGTCCTCGTCGAAGTCGCACCGCTCGTAAGCCTTGTCGAGCCCCTACTCGCGCGTGACATCGAGATCCGCGCCATTGTTCCCGCCGGCGTTTCACCGCACGGCTATCAACTCACACCGTCAGACGCCGCCGATCTTGCACGCGCATCACTCGTCATCACCGTTGGCCCATCGCTCGAACCCGCCATCACCCGCGCGATCCAGCGTCAAACACCGAGTGAAAACGTGTTCAGCATCGCAGCAGCACTCGGCATCGACGCCGAAGCCTGCGAACACCCTGAGCATGCTCACGACCACTCACAAGATCATGAAGGTCACGACCACGCCCCAGGTGCTGACCCCCATCTTTGGCTCGACCCAATACTGATGCTTGATTTCGTCCAAGCCATCGACGCAGATCTCGCCACCCGCCAACTCGTCGATCCCAACCACGCCGGCTACCTCAAAACGCTCATCGCAACCATCACCACCCTCGACTACTCCTTCTCATCTCAACTCGAACCATTCCAAGGCAAAGCAATCATCACCCATCACGACGCCTTCCGTCGCGTTGCCGATCGCTACGGGCTGACCGTTGCCCAAGTCATTCGCCCGGTCTCATCGGTCGAGCCAACCCCAGGCGATCTCGCCGAGGCGGTCGAAGCCATCCGGGAACACAACGCCGGTGCCATCTTCATCGAACCCCAGTTCTCCGATGCACTCCCCCGCCGCATCGCCGATCAGCTCGGCGTCAAAATGTACAAGCTCGATCCCGTCGGAAACACCGATTGGTTTGACATGATGCGTTTCAACCTAAGAAGCCTCGTCCAAGGTCTCTCAGAGCCTCCCGCTCCAATAGAAGCGCTACCCGAGACCGCCCCAGAGTCCGAAGGATGACCGACGGGCCACAGCATGCCGTCGCAATCCAAGGCGTTTCCTTTGCCTACCCGCCCCGCGCCGTCGGCGAAGACGCCGTCCCCGCACTACAACGCATCGACATGTTCGTACCCCACGGCACACGCCTCGGTGTCCTCGGGCCCAACGGCGGCGGAAAGTCCACACTCGTCAAACTCATCCTCGGACTACTCGAGCCCGACCAAGGCAACATCACAGTACTCGGTCACACCCCCGCGGACGCGCGCAGACGCGCACTGCTTGGCTACCTCCCCCAGCGAATCACCGCCGAGACCGACTTTCCGATCTCCGTCCGCCAAGCGGTCGCCCTCCCGCTCGCGGCCCAAACCAGCCCATTCAAGTTCCGCGATCGCGCCGCCAACCGCGCCGCCGACGAAGCCCTCGAACTCGTCGCCATGACCGAACTCGCCGACCGACCCATCGGCGCACTCTCCGGCGGCCAGCTCCAACGCGCCATGATCGCCCGCGCCATCGCACCGAGACCAAAGCTCCTCGTCCTCGACGAACCCACGGTCGGCGTCGACGCCGCCGGACAACAACGCTTCGCCGATCTCATCAACACACTCCACGACCAACTCGGCATGACGATCATCACCGTCTCTCACGACCTCCGCGCGATCGCCGCGGGCTCTGATCGCGTCGCATGCCTCCACCGGTCCGTCCACTTCCACGACGCACCCCAAGGCCTCACCCCCGCGATCCTCGCACAAGTCTTCGCCCACGACGTTGAGCCCTTCTTCGGCCAGCTCCACGTCGACGCCCACACCGTCGAAGACTGCGACGACCCCACGCACCATCACCACACCGGGGCGTGCGACCACAGCCACAACCCGGAACACGAGGAAGGCACGAAGTGAGTTTCCTCGATCAACTTCAACTCTTCTTGCCTGGCGTCGTCGTCGCCCTCCTCGTTGCCATCCTCGGCGGCCTGCTCTCCGTCATCGTCGTTATGAAGCGACTCGCCTTCGTTGGGCAAGGCGTCTCCCACGCCGCGTTCGGAGGCGTCGGGCTCGCCGCAATCCTCGGCTTCGCTTCCACGACCGGCACCGACCCCATCGCACGCACCATCATCGTCGCCCTCTTCTCCATCGCGGCCGGCCTGATCGTCTCCCACCTTTCACATCGAACACAAAGGCGCACCGACACCGCCATCGGCATCGTCATGACCGCCAGCATGGCGATTGGTTTCGTTCTCTACCGCCTCGCTGCCAACCGCGCCCGTTCGGAAGGCAACGGCCCGCTCCCCTCTATCGAAGGTGTTCTCTTCGGAGAACTTCTCTCTATCTCCACCGCAGCCGCTTGGACCACCGCAGCTGCCACGCTGCTCATCATCGCCGGCCTCTTCTTCTACCGCCGACAAATCCTGCTCTGGGCGTTCGACGAAGCAGCCTGCGCCCCCGCAGGCATGAACACCACGCGCCTCGGCACCATCGTGCTGATCCTGCTTGCCGGCTCTGTGGTGCTCGCGGTCCAAGTCGCCGGCGTCGTTCTCGCTACCGCAATCCTCGTCCTACCCGGTGCCACCGCGCTCCGCCTCACCCGTTCGCTCGTTCCCGCGTTCGTTGCCAGCGTGCTGATCGCAGTCGTGACCATCGCCGCAGGCATCGCCCTCTCAATCGAGCTCAACTGGCCACCCGGCGCCACCATCGCGCTGACCCAATGCGCAGCATGGATCCTCGCACAGATTCGTGTGAAAGGGTGAGGATTCGCCAACTGTGGGGGTGTGCGAAACTCACATCAACAAGTAGGCTCTCCTGACCCCATTGGCATCAATGAACAGGAGCCGTCATGTTAAAGAAAAAGTTGCTGGGCACCACAGTGCTCGCCGTTGTGTTATCAAGTGTGAGCGCCCTCGCACAACAGTCCGTCACCGCCCTGGCCTACGAAAGCGGCAACCGCACCAGATTGACCATCACCGGTGCTTGGGATCCGGCGCAGCCGCTAACAGTGTGCCAAACCGCACTTTTAGCGACCACCATCACCGACAGCACAACATCAATGTCTCACGCCATGACCAAAGTCGCAAACACCCAGCGCTACCCCTACATCGATGACAACGGCGATGTGGTAATCCTCCTGTGTCACGAAAAATTGATTCCCATTCAGCAACCACGATGAACCTCGCAGTGGATCTCGTATCCCAGGCAGGCGGCGCATCTAGCACAGCTGACGCTGGGCTGACCGTCACGAACTACTCGATGTACAAATCTGACGCCCACGATTTCATCGACGACGACTACACCATCTTCTACTTTGACCCAGGCGCAGGTCAGGCACAAGGCGACCTCTACACAACAGCCTCGATGGCGCCCGGCGATGACCGAGAACTACTCCCCAATATCGGAGACACCAAAGAGCCGGGCGCTGTTATGGCTTATGCAAGCGGTCCAAAACTTATTGAAGACATCGATGACTTATCCGTGAATGCTGGCAAGGTCGCAGTTCTCTTCCGATCAGGCGCGACCATCATGGATTTTTCTGCAGATCCAGATGCATTGATTTACATTGAGTATTCAGGCGTAGATCGCCAAAATCCGTTGGTGCTCGGTACGTATCGATCTGCCTCAGATACGTTCGAAGATCGTGTGTTCTTTGACTGTGAAACCAATGACATCAAGTTCATGAAGTTCGATCAATCGAGTCAAGACTTTTGGGTTGTCGAAGGCGACGTCTTTGAAGCATTCGGTGATCCCACGACAGTGAATGACCCTGATACGTCAGTAGACGAGCGTCAACAAGCAATTCTGATGAAGGCGTCAACCAACCGTACCTATGAGGGGTTTTGGTTTGGTTCGATCGTGCTTCGTGATTTTGCAAACCGAGGTATCCATATGCAAAACATGAACACACCGAGTAATCCCGGGGCAACTGGTGTTGTGTTCATTCGTTCAGTGATAGACGGCGTATCGGCAACGCAGGGGGCCGGAGCATGCGTCACGATCGACGCGCCCAGCAACGAAGTTTGCGTGGAAAGAGTGTACTTTGAGAACGGCTATTACTTCAATAGTTTCAATCCGTCCGGTGGTGCAGCGCACGGCATGTACATCAAAGGGCTGTCAGAAGATGTCGAGATCAACGGAGCAGTCTTTCCGGGAGGACCAGGTGCGGCAATCAAAGCGGACTCCATGGGAGGGCTCTGGGTTCATGATGTTCTTTCATTCAATCGGAAAGGAGGGTTCAATATCGAAGTGAATGGCCAGACGAATCTGCTGCCGCGCACTGATCGATCAGAAAAATCAGGTGGTGCGATTAGCGCTCGCCACAATCTATTTGAGAACTTCGTAATTGACTCGATTGGAACAGACGGTTTGATTTTGATCTTCTCGAACGCTGATGACAGTGTGATGCAAGATGGTCTTGTGATTGCTCCGTTGTCAAACAAATCAGCAGTATCATTCAGGCATCGAACAGGCGCCAACAACAAAAACTGCCGTCCAGATGCAAATAATGATGGAGACAACAGCAATGACCCGTTTGCATGCCAGTTGTTGAGAGGGCGTTATGCAGCTGATGGCTACCGGTCAGGCGTAAATCACGTCACCCTTGTCGCTTCTGGTTCGCTCTTTGGACCGAAGTACACCGTGTCAGACGAGTATGACTGTAATGTGATCAACGAAACCTGTGATCCGTTCACGCAGGGCTATCACGACTACTTCGTGCAAAACTCGGTGCTGTATTCATCCGACGATTCGCGCGAGCTGATCACCGGTGGCAACGGCTCGAATACATCCATTTTGTATCTCGATGCTCACACCCCTGTCGGAGCCGCCGAGCGAATCTCATTCGAAATGACCGACACGCTCTTGTGGCGTACGGACGGATTGGAAACTGGAGCCTACGTTGATGGCCCAAACACCTACGACTCACTGCATGGCCCAACAGGGCTCTCATCCGTCATGCCCGCAATCAAGTCATCAACCGTCTTTCAAGACCCCCAACTCCAAGATGCTACCTTCACGTTCGCAGATCACATAGCGATTCTTGTTGCAGCCGGGTCACTGAGCAATCAAGACGGCGTTAGCGGTGTCGACGCCAATGACTGGAGTGCTCAATACATCGACTATCTCTCAGATCAGTCGACGGCAGATGACGCGATTGATATGCGTGATAGTGCAATGAAGCAGATGATCTATCGCCACTCAAGCTTTGTGGCTGCTGTAGATGATCCGGGTCCTCGCTGGTGGTTCGGCGCTGGTTGCTCCAGAGCGGATCTGTTTCCAGCCGAAGGTGGTGATGGAGCGCTGAACTTCTTCGATCTAAATGCGTTTCTCGCGTTATCTACGGCGTTGGACCCCATGGCAGACATTGCGGCTCCATTTGGGTCGTGGGACTTCTTCGATATCACCATGTTCCTAAACTATCACGGTGCTGGCTGCGAATAACCAATTTCCAAACCCATCCCGGTCTTGGCGCGAAGGCGCCAAGCCCGATTTCTCATTGCTCGAAGCGGTCACACTCGATCACGTCCGGGCCGCCGCAAAACGCATCGCCGGCGTCGCCCACCGAACACCAGCAGTCACCAGTCGCACCATCAACAACCTCACCGGCGCCAACGTCATCTTCAAATGCGAAAACCTCCAACGCGTCGGCGCGTTCAAGTTCCGCGGCGCATACAACGCGCTGTCGCAGCTTCCGTCTGAGTCAAACGGCGTCATCGCGTTCTCTTCGGGCAACCACGCCCAGGGTATCGCCCTCGCCGCCGCGCTCCTTCAGATCCCCGCCGTCATCGTCATGCCAACCAACGCGCCCAAGACCAAGCGCGCCGCCACCGAGGCATACCTGGCCTGCGCTCCCAAAGGCTCTCGCATCGTCGCCTACGACAGCAACGAAGAGCAACGCGAAGAAGTGGGGGCGCAGATCGCCCGCGACGAAAACCTCACCCTCATCCCCCCCTACGACCACCCCAACATCATCGCAGGCCAAGGCACTGCCGCCCTCGAACTCATCGACCAAGCCATCGAACAAGGCATCGCCCCGCTCGACCGTGCCTACGTCTGCACCGGCGGCGGCGGCCTGCTCTCAGGCTGCGCCACCGCCTTCAAAGCACTCGCGCCCGACTGCCAGATCACCGGCGTCGAACCCGCCAAAGGCGACGACGTCACCCGCTCGTTCCTCGATGGCGTCCTCCGCCACGTCAAAGACCACGCCGAAACCGCAACCACCATCGCCGACGGCGCCCGCACCCATTTCCCGGGGCGCTACACACTCCCCATCATCCTCGACCGCGTCGACCGCATGAAAACCGTCACCGACGAATCCCTCGCCCGCGCCATGTTCCTCTGCCTCGAACGCATGCGCATCGTCGTCGAACCCACCGGCGCCCTCGCCCTTGCCGGCCTGCTCCAAGACGCACAACGCGACCCCGATTCAATCAAGGGAAAGAATATCGCCGTCATCATCACCGGCGGCAACCTCGATCTCGACCAACTCCCCGCACTCCGCCAAATCGCATCGAGAACCTAATCAATCTCGCAAGAGCTTGATGTCCCGCAGCGCCGGGAACTTCACCCGCCATTCACGCACCGCGCCAGGCTCGATCTGCACACTCAGCACCCCCGCCTCGTCCCCAAGCTCACCGATCACCTCGCCCATCGGCGACACCGCAATCGATCCGCCCGCATACGACAAATACGGATCATCCCCCGCCCGATTCACACCAAGCACAAACGCCTGATTCTCGATCGCCCGCGCGATCAGCAGTGCTCGCCAATGCGCCGCTCGCGCGCTCGGCCAGTTCGCCCCAATCACAAAGCACTCCGCGCCCCGCTTCGCACCGATCCGGAACAGCTCGGGGAACCGCAGGTCATAGCACACCGCCGGGCAAACCTTGATTGACTCTTCCCCGCTCACCCAGTCATACAACTCGACCGAGTTGCCACCCTTGTAGCTCTCCGGCTCACGCCCGAATGAAAACGGATGCATCTTCGCATACTCGCACACCAGCCGCCCGTCATCACCGCCCGCCGCCGTGATCGTCGCCATGTTCATGGCCTTGTCGCAATCGCACGGCTGCACCGCCCGCCCGCCATGCACCGTTACGCCCAGATCATCCGCCAGCCGAAGCAGAAACTTCAGCGTCTCAGCCTCATGGTCCGGCGCTGCGTCCAAATCCAGTGAAAACCCAACATCAAACAGCTCCGGCAACACGATGAGGTCGCCCTCCGTCGCGTCCACGCCATCAAGCATCCGCCCCACGAGCGCATGATTTGCCTCCCGGTCTTCCCACACAATGTCCGTCTGTACCAGGTGTGCCCGCATCCAAGATCCTATCCGCTCCCGCCACGAATAAACCCGACCGAACCCGGCATAAGCTCGCCCATGCCCTTTGACGTATCACTGCTGATCTTCTACCTCATTCTCGCCGTCGGCGTGAGCTTCTTCTGCTCCCTTTGCGAAGCAGTCCTGCTCACACTCACCCCCGCCGACGCCGAAGCACTCGCCCAACGCAACCCCAAAGCCGGCAATCGCCTCCGCGCGATGAAGACCGACATTGACCGCCCCCTCGCAGCCATCCTCACCCTCAATACCATCAGTCATACCGTTGGCGCCGCCGGCGTCGGCGCACAAGCCGCCATCGTCTTCGGCGGATGGGTCGGCGTCACCAGCGCCATCCTCACACTCCTCATCCTCGTCGTCAGCGAAATCATCCCCAAGACCATCGGCGCCGTCCATGCGAAACGGCTCGCATCCCTCGGTGTCACCGTCATCGGTTGGATGATCCTCATGACCTACCCCGTCGTCGTTGCGCTCGAAGTCATCGGCAGACTCTTCAAAGCCGGAAGCCACGGCAACGCGCCAACACGCCAAGAAATCGAAATCATGGCCGAGCTCGCACGCTCCGGCGGTGCCATCGACTCATCCGAATCCAGCATCATCCAAAACATGCTCGGCCTGCGACGCGTCCGCGTCCGCGAAGTCATGACACCGCGCACCGTCGTATTCATGCTTCCCGCGGCCATGTCAATCAAAGAGGCCGTCGAAACCTACCCAAAGATGGTCTTCAGCCGCATCCCACTCAAAGGCGACACCGTCGACGACGTCAAAGGCATGGTCCTTCGCACTGAAATCTACGAAGCACTCGCCGCGGGCAAGGCAGACGCGACCCTCGCCGAGATTGCACGCGAACTCACCGTCGTCCCCGAAACCGCCACCCTGCTCGACGCCATGCGACGCTTCGGTGAGTCCGGTGAGCACATCTTCCTCGTCGCAGACGAATACGGCGGCACCGATGGCATCATCACACTCGAAGACGTCCTCGAATCCATCCTCGGCACCGAGATCGTCGACGAAACCGATCAAACCATCGACATGCGAGACCTCGCACGCCAGGTGAGCCAACCCGAGGATGCCGGCAACAAACCTACCGAGAACGACGCCGAGAACTAATTCAACTCAAAGTCGCATCGCCGCCAAGAGCGTCTCAAGAAACGCCCGGGCCCGGCTCTCGTTCTGCGGCTTCACGTCGATCCGCAACACCGTCCCCTGCCCCTGATACGCCGCTTGCACCACGAGCTTGTCGTACCCGAGTGAGGTCGGTGCGAGCGCCACCACTCGGCCCTCAGCCGGTGTCGCCTCCGCCGACTCAATCGCGTGCCCCTGACGCACCAGCGTCGACCGCACGGCCACCATCGTCGGCTCCACCGCCACGCCCGGCGGCAAATCCGCCGTCAACCGCCCAAACCGATACGAGGCAGAAATCGGCGTCGAACCGTGCCACGCCCGAGTCGCCCGCACCGGCACCGGCCCGCAACACGGAAGCACCACAAGCAATCCAAGCAACAGCAACGACAGCGTTCGGCGATTCATGACCTCTAGATCGGCCCGATGCCCTCGATCCCTCGAACATGCCACGCCAATCGACTACCCACCGCCAGATTCCGCCTCGACAACACCCAGATATCGCACCGGAACGTGATCCGTCAGCCAGACGCCGTTCTCAGCGCGAAAGAACACATGCCCGTCCGCATCCATTGCCGCCGCGTCAATCGCAAGCAATACCGGCTTGCCCCGTCTCCGAGCCGCTTCGATCGTTGTTGCCTGGTCCGCCGACAGGTGCACATGATGCCGTGCACGCTTGTCGAGCCCCGTCGCGAGCACCGACGCAAGACTCTGATCAGGTGTCCCGTGATACAGCACCGCCGGCGGCGATATCGGCTCATACCCCAATCGCACCTCCACCGAATGCCCCTGCCTCGCACGGATGCGTGTCTCGTTGGCATCAAACTCAAACCGTTGTTTCGAGTTCGTCACAACCACGTGCCGCAACATCTCCGCAGACACCTCAGGCCCGTGTGCACTCAGCGCATCGAGCAATGCGCTCACATCGACCCAACCAGCATCATCAAGAACCAAACCGACCGAGTCGGGCTGATGCCGAAGCACATAGCTCAACCGCTTACTCACCCGGACCGTTTCACTCGCATTCATACCGAGATTGAAGCAGCAGTGCAGCCATAAAAAAAGCTACCCCCCGAAGATCGGGGGGTAGCCATAGGAAAGATGCATAAAGCATCACCTGCTTTGGTGGGCTGCGTAACGGGCAGTCCCGTCGGCTTGCCTTACTGGCGCAGCCCCTTGGTACAGTCATAATCAGTCACTGAATCACCTCCTTGGATACGGGTTTACCCAGCCGCCACGGTGATAAGCCGCCGCCGGAATTCTGTATCCCGGACCGTCGTCCGGGGCTCATCGCCCGACCACATCGTGTGGCCGGTCGTCACGGGCGTTCCCTTGACCAAAGCGGAGGTTCTCACCGCCAGGTGTTCGGGCCGATGCCGCGATACTTCATTATCAACATACCGACCAAGAGTGCAAGTCGGATGCACCCAAGTCGGGAAAAATCTATCGGAACCCCGCGTAAGACCATGAAATCTTCACTCAAATCTTTACGGGACCTTCCCGCGACGCGCGTGACGCACCGCGACCCGATTCGCACAAACCATACTCAGGAAACCGCCGCGCGCTGTTAGGATGGCCTTGCCATGAACGATCAGACTCGCGCGGAACGAGCACAATTCGAGCGGGCCGAAAAGATCTTCGACAAGCTCTGCGCCATGCAGCAAACCGATCCCGCCGCAGTCGAAGCAAAGCTCATTGAACTCTGCGCCGGCGATGCCGAGTTGGCCCAAGAACTCCGCGGCTTGCTCGACATCGATCGCCAGCGGTCAATGTTCATCGACAAATCAGTTCTCAACGATGACGCCATCACACAATCTGACGCACCAATGCCGTCGCACATCGGCCCCTACGAGATCCTCCGCGTGCTCGGTCAGGGCGGCATGGGAACGGTCTACGAGGCCCGCCAGCAATCGCCGTCCCGCCGTGTTGCACTCAAAGTCATCCGTGATCGTGTATACCACGCCAGAGTTCGAACCCGATTCGCACGTGAAGCTCAGATCCTCGCCAAGCTCAACCACCCCGGCATCGCCACCATCTACGAATCCGGCGAAACCGACGACGGCCGAACACCCTTCGTCGCAATGGAATACATCGACGGCGTCCCAATCACCGAATACGCGCAAAAACACAACCTCTCCATCAAAGCCCGCGCTCAACTCCTCTGCGAAGTCGCCAAAGCGGTCGGCCATGCCCACACCATCGGCATCGTCCATCGCGACATCAAACCAAACAACATCCTCGTCGACTCCGAAGGTCACGCGACCGTACTCGATTTCGGCATCGCACTCGACACCGGCATCGCCGACCGCACCGCGATGACCGAGTCCGGCCAGCTTCTCGGCACACTGCAATACATGGCGCCCGAACAAGTCGATCGCTCCCACGCCGAAACTTCGACCAGAACCGATGTGTACGCACTCGGCCTCATCGGCTTCGAACTCTTTGCCGGGCGTAACCCGCATCAGTCAAACGGATCGAGCGTCTACGACCTCATCCGCTCGATCCGCGACGACCAACCTTCGTCCCTCGGAGCAATTGATAGCTCTCTGCGAGGCGATCTCGAGATCATCATCGCCAAAGCCCTGTCCCGCGAGCACGACCGCCGCTACGCCACAGCCATCGAGATGGCCGAAGATTTCGATCGATTCCTCTCGCTCCAACCCATCCTCGCCCGCCGTGCCAGCACGTGGTACCAACTCCGAAAGTTCTCGCGCCGAAACCCAGTGCTCGTCGGCTCAGTGTCAGCAATCGTGCTCACGCTCATCGCAGCCGTCATCATCATCTCCGGCGCCCTCCGCGCTGCCAACCGCGACCGAGCTATCGCCGAATCACAAAGCAAAGCCCAAGAACTCACCGCCCTCTTCGTTACCGAAGATCTCTTCAGCGCCGGCAACCCAAACTTTGACGGCGAGGTCGACATCTCACTCCTCGACGCGATGCGACAAGCCTCAAGCAAAATCTCAGAACGTTTCGTAGGCTCGCCAGACGCCGAAGCAGCGATCAGCCACACCATGGGCGAGCAGTTCCGCCTCATGAACGAGTTCGATCTCGCCCTCCAACATCTCAATCGAAGCGTCCAACTCAGCAAAACACTCCCAGATCTCCATGTCGACGAAAAAGTCAGCCGCTTGCTCTCACTCGCCGATCTCCACGGAGATGTCGACGACCTCGATCAAGCCCTCGAGCGAATGGCCGATGCAAGAACACTCATCGATACACACCCCGAAGTATCAGCAACCATCAAGATCGACACGCTTGTACAGCAAGCAAGCCTGCTGTACTACAAAATCGAGTTCGAATCCGCAGCTGAACTCTTCGCCCAAGCCCTCGCCCTCGGCGAGCGCGACGCGCCGCAACACATGTCCACCGTAGACGCCGCGACAGCCTTGGCCATGGTCTATACAAGCCTTCGACGATTCGAAGAAGCCGACGAGATGCATCAACGCGGCATCGAAATGCGCATCCAAACCAACGGCCCCGAACACCCATCCACCCTTCAAGCAATGGATAACTACGCGATCCAGATGTTGCACGTCGAGCAATACGCCGAAGCCATCGAGCTCCTCGAAGATGTCTACGAAATACGTCTCCGCGTATTCGGCCCCGAGCACAACAAAACCATCCTCAACCGCACCCTCGTCGGACGCGCCCAACTGTTGTTGGGCGACTACCCATCAGCCGAACGGGCGCTACTCGATGGCTACGCAGACCTTGTCAAAGTGCTCGGATCCGAGCACCGCTATTCCATCGTCGCCGAATCACTCCTCAACACCCTCTACACGCGATGGGGAATGCCCGAAAAAGCAAGCCAGTACCGACCCGCCGAACCGCCCACAGACGATTGACCCCGGCGCATCAACAACCAGCCTCCTAACCCAGCCCCCCGACTCAGTCCTCGAACTCTTCAAACGCACCCTTCTCGGTCTGGTCATCGAGGTACTTCTGGAAGTCGCCCATCTGATAGCTCACAAAGCAAAACACGTGATGCAGCGTCAGCCACTCAATGTCTGACTTATCCTCGTCCAAGTCCTTGCGCAGCTGGTTCAACTCGGCGATCATTCTCTCGGCCTTCATAGCATCTCCTTCGCAAAGATCCTAGGAGCACCGCCGACAACCAGTCACTCAAAGTCCGTTCACTCAAAGTCCCGCCCACGCACGCCGTCCAAAGTATCCGCCAGTTTCGTAGTGCCCTGCTCAGACAGCGGATTCTCATACGCGTCGAGCGCCTCGGTTGGATTCCGTGAAGCACCGTGCCCATCCGCGAAAAACATCGGCGTATCCGAATCAAGCAGTCCATCAATGCGCTCAAGCACCCGATCCGTCTGGTACGACAGATCATTGTCCCAAAGCATGACCTTTGAAGACGGATACCGCACATCGTTTGGCCGAGTGGCGCGCAACTGACGCATCATCGCCTCTTGCGTCGCGCCTTGGCCCTCACCAAAGAACTCCGGCCGCGCCACAAACGCATTCGAATACCGCACCGAAATCTGGTCACGGATCGGATTCTCTTCGCTGAAGTCAAAGTCCTCCGCCGTCGGCAAAGGCCGATCCTTCCGAGGACTCACCCACGTCTCCCAATGCTCCGGCCACTCGTCCAACGGCGACACCACCGAAGGCCAAAGCCACGCCTGCTCAAAGTGCCCCGTCGTCCCAATCAGCACCCCCCCCGGATACCACTGATACATCGCAGCGTCTGGAAACGGCTCAAAATCCGGAAACAACTCCGCCATCGCCGCCGGATACTCGCCAGCCCCACGGAACGGATGCCGCCCGTGCTCTGTGCTGTACACATTCATCAGCTGCCCAACGCTGCGCACATTCGAGAGCGCCACCGTCTGCAGCGCCGCCGCACGCGTCCCCCGCAATGCCGGCAACAACAACGCGACCAAGATCCCCACAATCCCGATCACAACCATGAGCTCGATCAACGTAAATGCTCGCGCCCTCCGTCTCATGGCGACACCGTCACTTCCCGCTTGATCATCTGGAACGCGCCCGGCTGCCACTTCCCGATATCACCGTCCCACACCAGCACCAGCCCGAACCACTCTTCCTTCTCTTCGCCCTTGGGCAGAAAGGGAAACCGCACGTCCAGTGCGCCTTCTTCCAGACTCGCCGAAGCAGACTCAAACATCGACCCCGACCGGATCTCCATGACGCGCTCGCTGTAGTTCCGTTTCTCCCTCGCGGCACCAGGGTCTCTCTCGGGTCGCTGTTCCATCCGAGGACCGCCACGTCGGTTCTGATGCGGCTTGACCTCGAGTCGCGCCAGATCAACCTTCGCTCCCTCAAGCTTCTCTTTGAGTCGAGAAAACACCGGATGCTCCCCGTCAAGCTCACCAGGAATCGCACCCCCAAGCGCCGCCATCGCCGCCATAAACGCATCATGATCGCCGCTGATCAATCCAGTCAACGCAAGCTCGATCGACGGCCCAAACGCCGCGACCGCATCATCACCACGAGACTCAAACCCACCCAACGATCGCGCCGCCACCGAAGCAGCCTGCGCCAACGCAGACACCACCCGCGTCGCATCATCACCGCGCGTCGTCTCGTAGTCCGCCTCCGTCGCGTTCCCATCCGCGTCCAGCGTCGAGATCACCTCGCGATTCTCTCGCTCCGGCTCGGCTTCCCCGCCGCCCCCCGAGAAAAAGCTCCATCCCGCCAGCCCGACCCCCGCCGCCGCAAACCCGCACGCCAGAATCGTCTTCACATCCGCAAATCCACGCCCCCCGGCGTGCCGTCGCTCATAACCAAGCATGTCCATCTCCTGTGCGTTATCAGCAGGCGACCGCCCGCGTCAAACCACACAGATGCCGCCCAAACCTCTTCCCGTCAAGCCCCGCCCCGATCAAGCCGAACCCCATACAATCGCACCTCAATCAGCCATCACCCCACGGACGGAGCCTCCCAGATGAAGATCCACGAATACCAAGCCCGCGACCTCCTCGCTTCCTACACCATCCCCGTCCCCGCCGGCGAGGTCATCACCTCCAAAGAAGACGCCACCCAGGCTTACAAGAAAGTCACCTCCGAAGCCGGCACCGACCTCGCCGTCGTCAAAGCCCAGGTCTTCGCCGGAGGCCGCGGCAAAGCCGGATTCGTCAAACTCGTCAAAAACCCCGAAGACGCCACCGACGCCGCCAAGTTCATGCTCTCCAACAAAATGGTCTCCCCACAGACCGGCCCCGAAGGCCTCGACGTCAACAAGCTCCTCATCGCCGCCGGCGTCGACATCGACAAAGAGTTCTACCTCGCCAT